>NZ_KZ859514.1:78098-97682 GCF_003382685.1 Halorussus litoreus
CCGGGGGGCGCCCCCCCCCCCCCCCCGGGGGGGGGGGGGGGGGGGCCCGGGGGGCCCCCCCCCCCCCCCACGACTCGCGTGGGTAGATTGGACCCGTACGCGCAGGCCCAGTTACTCGATTAGGTCCTCGAACTCGGGGAGAACCTCGTCGTCCTCGTCGTCGCCGTCGCTTTTGGCCTCGACCTCCTCGCTCCCGTCGTCGCTCTCGGACTCGAACTCCTCGTCGTCTTCGTCCTCGTCGTCTTCGTCCTCGATGACCTCGACTTCGAGGACGGTGAGCGGGATGTTCTCCAGAAGCTGGCCGATCTCCTTGCGAGCGATGCGGGAGGCGTGCTCCTCGCGCTCGACGTTGAACACCGTCATCTCCAGCTCCAGCGCGACGAGACTCTCGTCGGCGGCGATGAACGCAGGGTCGAGCTCCTCCCCGCAGTGGGGACACGAGCGCTCGCCCATGTTGATCTCGACGTAGTTGAGGTCGGGGTTGAGCAACTCGCCGGTCTTGGAGATGGCGATGCGTACCGCCTCGTCGGGCGTCTCCACGTCGTAGACCGGGACTGCGGCTTCCACGACAACTCTGCAGTTCATGGTCGGATAGACGTTGTAGGGCCAACAGTATCAAGTTTAGCCTCGTTTCGAAAGACTTCCACCCGCGTAGCACCTTCGCTCCCGCGATGGAAACGGGCTCGATACCGGTGGCCGGCCTCCGGGGGAATTTCGACCTGCAGGCGACGCTCGAGAGCGGCCAGACGTTCGTCTGGCGGCGCGACGACGGTCGCGCTTACGAGAGCGACGACCCCGCCGGCGGGTCGGCGTGGTACTACACGGTCGTCTCGGGAAGTGGCAGGAGCGCGAACGGAGGAGACGACAGTGCCGAGAACGACGTCGTCCGCGTGCGTCAGCGCGACGGACTACTCGAGTGGGGGGCGACCACCGACGCCGAGGACCTGCTCGTCGAGCGCCTGCGACTCGACGACGACCTCCCGGAGATCTTCGCCACGGTCCCCGACGACCCGCTGCTCGCGGAGGCCCGCGAGGCCTACTCGGGGCTCCGGGTGGTGAACGACCCATTCTTCCCGTGTCTCGTCTCGTTCGTCTGCTCGGCCCAGATGCGGGTCGAGCGCATCCACGGAATGCAGACCGCGCTCGCCCGGGAGTTCGGCGAGACCGTCACGGCCGACGGTCAGACTTACCACGCCTTCCCCACGCCCGAACGTCTCGCGGCCGCGACCGAGGCAGAGCTCCGCGAACTGGGGCTGGGCTACCGCGCGCCGTACGTCCAGCGGTCGGCGGAACTGGTCGCCTCGGGCGAGGCCACGGCCGCCGACGTGCAGGGACTCGACTACGAGGACGCCCGCGAGGCGATGCAGGCGTTCGTCGGCGTCGGCGACAAGGTGGCCGACTGCGTGCTCCTGTTCGCGCTCGGCTACCTGGAGGCGGTCCCGCTCGACACGTGGATCCAGACCGCGGTCGCCGAGCACTACCCCCACTGTGAGCAGGGCTCGTACGAGGAGACTTCGCGCGCGCTCCGCGAGGAGTTCGGCGGCAAGTTCGCCGGGTACGCCCAGACGTACGTGTTTCACTACCTCCGGACGCGGGGCTGAGGAAAGATACAGCCGGAGACCACAAGATACCTATCAGTTCGACTGCTCGACGCACACAGCAGCCTCCATGAGAGCGAGAGAGCGAGCGAGTGTGACCCGCGCTCGCATCCGTCGTTTTTCTGACCGCTGCTTCGGCGTCGACCCGCGGTCGCTCGCCGCATTCCGCATCGGCCTCGGCGCGGTCCTGCTTCTGGACCTCCTGTTGCGAGCGCGCAACCTCCGGACGTTCTACACCGACGAGGGCATTCTGCCGGTGGCGCTTCTGGCCGACCAGTTCCCGACGCTCGCCCGGCTTTCGCTTCACGCTCGCTCGGGCGAGGCGCTGTTCCAGGCGCTGCTGTTCGCGGTCGCACTCGCCGCGGCGCTCGCGCTGCTGGTCGGCTATCGGACCAAGTTCGCCACGGGCGTGTCGCTGTGTCTGCTGCTCTCGCTCCACGCTCGGAACCCGTACGTGCTCTCGGGCGCGGACGCGCTGTTGCAACATCTGCTGTTCTGGACGCTGTTCGTCCCGGTCGGCGAGCGGTGGTCGGTCGACGCCCAACTCGGCGGGGCGGGCCGCGAACGGATCGCTCGCGAGCGGATCGTCAGCGTCGGCACCGTCGCGCTGCTCTCGCAGGTGCTCGTCGTGTACGGCGTCAACGCGATTCTGAAGGCCCGAAGCGACGCCTGGATGTCGGGCGACGCCGTCTCGGTCATCCTCAGTCTCGACCACTTCGCGGTGTTCCTCGCTCCGGCTCTCCGCGAGCTACCGGCCGTCCTCTGGCTCGCGAACTGGGCGTGGGTCGGCCTGCTGCTGGCCTCCCCGTTGCTCGTGCTCACGACCGGGCGAACGCGCATCGCGCTCGTCGGCGCGTTCGCGGGGATGCATCTCGGCATGCTGCTGACGATGTCGCTGGAAATTTTCCCGCTCGTCTCCGTCGTCGCCCTGCTCCCGTTTCTCCCCGAGGGCGTCTGGGACTCGCTTGGAGGAAATCGACGGATAGCCCGCCTGAAAGACGGAGTATCTCGTTCGGCCGCCCCGCTGTACAGCAGGCTCCCGGCAGGGTCGCTCGACTTCTTGCCGCCGAGAATCGGGCGGTGCCGGGGAACGCTCGCCCGGACAGTCGCTACGCTCGTGCTCGTCGGCGTCCTCGCGTTCAACGCGACGGCGTTGGGGCTCGTTCCGGTTCCGGCGGTGACCGATGACGCCGGTGCGACGGCGGACAGCACTGGTTCGACGGCGGACAGCACCGGTGCGACGGCCGATGGCAACGGCGGCGTTGCGGACCCCATCGCAGCGGTGTCAGACCTCACCGCGGCAGTGGCGGACGCGGACCCGCGCTGGACCATGTTCGCACCGCATCCCCCGGCGAACGACCGATGGTACGTGGCTCCCGGCGAACTCGCGAGCGGCGAACGAGTCGACGCGTTCGGGCGCGAGGAGCTCCGATGGGAGCGACCCGACGCGCTCGCGGGGTCGTACTCGTCGCCGCGAATGCGAAAGTACCTGAGTAACGTCCGCGGCGACGAGCGGCTGCTGTCGTCGTTCGCGGACCACCTCTGTTCGCAGTGGAGTCGCGACCGCGAAGGCGACCTCGAAACCGTGGCGGTCTACGAGGTCACGGCACCAAGCCACGCGGTCGGCGAGGACTCGCGGGACCGGACCGAACTCGTCCGCACCGCCTGTGACGAGCGAGCGACGTGAATTGTCGTCCGAAGATTCACACTGCGTCCCCGGACCCACGCCCCGACGGGTTGCGTTCGATGGTCGCGATCTCGCCCGTCTCGGCGAGACCCTTGAACCGGTCGAGCGCCGTGCCCGCCAGCGACTCCGGGACGACGCCAAGCGCCTCCATCGCGGCGTCGCCGATTCGACCACCCGGCGGGTAGAACTCCAGTCGGAGCGTGACCTCGGTGCCGCGGTCGCCCGGAGCCGGTTGGAAGGCGACCGACCCGACGCTGGGGAGCGTCGCGCCCGCGACCGACTCCCAGCGAAGGAGTTCGCCCGTTCGGTCCGCGACGATCTCGGCGTCCCACTCGATGGACTGGCCGAACGGCCCGTCGAGGCTCCAGTGGAGGCGGTCGTCGCCCGCCGAGGTCACGGAGACGCGGTCGCCGAAGACGCGCGTCAGCGTCTCCGGGTCGCGCCAGCGCTCGTGGAGTTCGTCGGCGGGCTTCCCGACGGTGACGGAGCGCTCGACCGACGGTGAGTCGATCTCGGACTCCTCTCGGTCGGTTGCGGACTCCTCTCGACCAGTCGCGGATTTCTCTCGGTCGGTTGCGGACTCCTCTCGGTCGGTCGCAGAGCCCGCCCCCATTTTCCGGTTCTCTCGACTCCGCCCGCGGACGCTACGATACAGCAGCCAGCCGCCGGCAGCCGCCATCGCCGCCCCGGCGAGCGACCGCCGCCTCGCTCCCAATGTCAGGAGCGCCCCGCCGGCTACCGCGGATGCGAGTCGCCTGACTCGACCGGCGGTCTCGTCCGCCCGCGACTGTGCCCGTACGTCCCTGTCCGTCGTCGAATCTGGCGTTTGCGTGGACATGATCGGTCGGCCCTCACGGCGAGGCGGTGTCGGCGATGCGGTCGCGCGCGACCGCGTCGCCGACACCGCCGACTGCGAGTCGGTCGGAGCTCGATTCCTCGTCCTGTCGTTGTTGGCCACCGTCGCGGATGGCGCTCGGTGTCATGCAATGGTCCCCCACGGGACACTCGTGAGAACCGGCATTGAAGCTTGGGCCCGAAGGGTACTCCATCCAAACCACCTTAAGACAGCGCGCCGAACCGGCGACCAGAATCATGGCAGCCGACTCCGAGGACCGAGTTCGCGCGCACGTCTTCGTCTCCGGCACCGTACAGGGCGTCTACTACCGGGCGAACACCCGCGACACCGCGACGGAACTGGGCATCGACGGCTGGGTCCGGAACCTCCCGGACGGGAGAGTCGAAGCGGCGTTCGAGGGCTCCGAGGACGCGGTCGAGGAGATGGTCGAGTGGTGCCACGAGGGAAGTCCCGCCGCCGACGTGGCCGACGTGGAAGTCGAGTACGGCGATTACGAAGGCGAGGACGGCTTCCGCATCCGGCGGTAGCCAATCGAGTCCGCCGGTCAGTCGGCCGCGTGGCGTTCGACCGCCTCGTCGAGGTGGAACTGGGTCCGAAGCCGGAGCCGCGGGAACTGCCCGACGGTCTCGTTCTCGCCCGGCTTGCGCGTCCTCGTCCGGTCGACGGTTGCCGAGATGGCCGCGTCGAGCCGATTACCGAGCGCGTACAAGTCGAGCACCTTCGACGGCGTCGAGTTCCGGCGGCGTCCGCAGCGACGGACCGATAAGACGACCCCGTCGAATCAGTACTGGGAGACAGTAGCAGACGACAGACAGTTATTTCTCGGACGACCGCCCACGCGAGTACAGTACATGAGTCGAATCGTCGCTATCGGTGGCGGTGAGATCAAGAATGCCGAAACCGAACCGATCGACCGCCACGTCTGCGAGTTAGCCGACGCGGACGCGCCCGCGGCGCTGTTCGTGCCGACGGCGAGCGGCGACGCGGCCGGCTACTGCGAAGCGTTCGACGCGTACTACGGCGACCGGCTCGGGTGCCGGACGCGACACCTCACCCTCCACGACGAGACGGTCGACCGTACCAAAATTCAGGAAGACGTAGACTGGGCAGACCTTGTGTACGTCGGCGGCGGGAGCGTTCCGCTGTTGCTCGACCGCTGGCGGGAATTCGGCGTGGACAGACTACTCCAAGAGGCGTACCGGGACGGGACCGTCCTCGCGGGCCTCAGCGCTGGCGCGACGTGCTGGTTCGCCGGCGGACTGACCGACGCCGGAGACGGGTCGCCGTACTCCGCGACCGACTGTCTGGGGTGGTTCGACGACCTGTTCGTCACGCCGCACGCCGACCCGACCCGACGCGCGGCGTTTCGGGAAGCCCTCGAATCGCGGACACAAGCGGGGCTGGCGCTCGAAGACGGCTGCACGGTCGAACTCACCGACGGCGAGTTCCGGATCCTCTCGGCGAGCGGTGCGGAGACTGCGTACAGCTACGTACGACGCGACGGGGGGATACGCGCCTCCGAAATCGAGGAGGACGACCAGTTCAGGAGCCTGGACGCGCTACGCTGATCGGCCGTCCCCGAGGTGGTCGATGGCTCTGCAGCGACCGGCGACCCCGAACGACCGGCGACGACAGGACTTAACGCGCTCGCCGACCAACCCCTCGACATGATTTCCGCAGAGCGGATGGCGCAGGTCGACGCCAACGCGGCCGCGCTCGGCGTCCTGCGCAAGCAGTTGATGGAGTCGAGCGGCAACGCGGTCGCCCGCGAAGTCCGGGCGGTCGCCGACCCCGGCGCGCGCGTGGTCGTCGTCGCCGGGCGAGGGAACAACGGCGGTGACGCCTTCGTTGCCGCCCGATTTCTGGACGACTACGACGCGTCGGTCCACCTGCTCGGGCGCGCTGATGCCATCGGGACCGACATCGCCCGCGAGAACTGGGACGCCCTCCGGCGCGGCGAGTACGACGCCGAAGAAGTGGGGGACTCCCGCGACCTCGAACTGCCGGACTGCGACGTGGTCGTCGACGCGATGCTCGGCACGGGCGTCGCGGGCGCGCTCCGGGAACCCGAGGCCACCGCAGCCGAGGCGATCAACGACGCCGACGCCACCGTGGTCGCGGTGGACGTTCCCTCCGGCGTGGACGCCGACACGGGCGAGGTACCCGGCGCGGGGACTGGCACCGACTCTGGAGCGGCAGACGGCGTCGCCGTCGAGGCCGACCGCGTGGTCACCTTCCACGACGGGAAGCCGGGGCTCGACTCGCTCGAAGCGGAAGTGACGGTCGCGGACATCGGCATCCCGCCGGCGGCTGAGCGGTTCCTCGGGCCGGGCGACATGCACCCGGTCCGGCGGGGAGCCGAGGCCGTCGACGCCCGGGCGTACGTTATCGGCGGCGGGCCGTACACCGGCGCGCCCGCGCTGGCCGCGCAGGCTGCGCTCCGGGCGGGCGCGGACCTCTCGTTCGTCGCCGCGCCGGAGACGGTCGCCCCGCAGATTCAGGGGTACGCCGAGGACCTCATCGTCCAGTCGTACGAGGGCGACCGGCTCGCGCCCGAGCAGGTGCCCGCCCTCGTGGAGACCGCCGAGAGCTACGACGACGTGGTGGTACTTGGCCCCGGACTCGGGAGCGCCGAGGAGACTCTCGATGCGGCCAAGCGCTTCCTCACAGAGTTCTCGGGCCGGATAGTGGTCGACGCCGATGCCCTACCTGCAGTGCCCGAAATAGAGACCGACGCCACGCTCGTCTGCACACCGAACCGCAAGGAACTCGCGAAGATGGGCGGTCCCGAGATAGGTGAAGGTGAGCCTATCCGCGAGTACACAGACGAGATCGAGTCCTTCGCCGCGGAACTGGGCCACGTCGTCGTCGCGAAGGCGGCCGAGGACGTGGTCTCGGACGGCGAGCGCACCCGGGTCTCGCGAGCGGGCACGCCCGGCATGCGCGTCGGGGGCACGGGCGACACGCTCGCGGGTGTGCTCGCGGGGCTGCTCGCGGCCCACGACCCGTTCCAGTCGGCGTGCATGGCGGCCTACGCCAACGGGCGCGCCGGGGAGTTGCTCGCCGACCGCCACGACGGCCTGCTGGCCTCGGACCTGCTGGACGCGCTGCCGCGCGCCATCTGGGGTGACGACGATGAGTGACCGCGGCGATTCCGAAGCGAAGGCGGACGACGCCGAGGACCGCGACGCCGAACTCACCCACACCGACGAGCAGGGCGACGTCCAGATGGTGGACGTTGGCGACAAGCCCGACACCGCCCGCCGAGCGGTCGCTTCCGGAGAGATCCGCCTCCAGCGGGCCACTGTCGCGGCCATCCGTGAGGACGAGGTGAGCAAGGGCGACGTGCTCGCCACGGGGCGGGTCGGCGCGGTGCAGGCGGTCAAGCACACGTGGGAGACCATCCCGATGTGCCACCAGATCCCGATCACCAACGTCGAGACCGACTTCGGGTTGGGCGAGGACCGCGTAACCCTCGACGTCGCGGTCGAGACCACGGGCAAGACGGGGTGCGAGATGGAGGCGCTGGAGGGCGTGACGACCGGGCTGAACGTGGTCTGGGACATGGTGAAAGCTGCAGAGAAAAGCGAGGCGCGAAGCGCCTCGGAACGGAGCGGCGAAGCCGCGAAGAAAGACGAGGGAGGGCAGTACCCGGACACCGCCATCGAGAACGTCCGGGTGGTCGAGAAGGAGAAACGCGAGTTGTAGTTCCGCGCCCGAGAACGGGAGTTACAGATCCGCATCGCGGAATCGCAGGTGGCCCAGCACGACGGGCACCACCGCCCACGCGCCGAGGATGACGACCATGAACCAGTCCCGGAGGTAGAACGGCGTCTCACCCGATACCTGCGTCTCGAAAGGGTTCCCGCCACCGCCGCCACCGCCACCACCGGCCAGCGCGTCGGCCTCCGCGCCGAGCGCGGCGTCGACGAGCTGGCGGAACGCCCGCGAGGGGTTGAGCTGCTCGATCAGGACCTGCCACGCCGGCACCGATTCGCCCAGCGCCGCGAGACTCCCAGTCCGGAGGTAGGTCAACGCGAGCGGGAGGAGATCCCACAGGAGCGCGAACACGAAGAAGACGCCCACCGCGAGCGCCATCGCCCGCGAGCGGGTCGCGGTCGCGGCCGAGATGCCGACCGCGATGCCGACGAACGCCAGCCCGAGCGCCGCGGTCAGCAGCGCCACCGAGACGAACTCCGCGGCGGCGAGCTCGCCGTAGACGACCAGCGCGACGATTCCGGCCACGAGAAAGCCCGCGAAGACGCCCACGACGACCACGGCCGCGCGCCCGACCAGTTTGCCGAGGGTCACGTCCGCCCGGGAGTGGGGCGCACCGAGCAGGACTTTGATGCTGCCGGACTCGCGCTCGCCCGCCACGGCGAGGTACGCCGCGACGAGCGCGGTCACCGGCACCAGCGTCTCCGCGAGATCGGCGGCGAAGCCGTAACCGGTCGTCGGCCCGCCGACGTCGATGAGTTCCGGGACGAGCGCCGCGACGCCCATCAGCAGTGCGAACAGCCCCACGATGGCCCACAGCATCCGCGACCGGGCCGCGTCCGCGAAGTCCTTCCGAGCCACGGTCGTCCAGCTCACGCCGTCACCCCCTCGTCCTCGGTCTCCTTCGTGCCGTCGACCGTGTAGGAGGCGAACAGGTCCTCCAGTGAGGACTCGCGGGTCGTCAGGTCCCGCACGGTGGCTCCTTCCGACCGGACGCGGTCGAGGACGGCCACCTTCGCGCCGGGGTCGAGACAGGTCGCCCGGATGGTCGTGTCGGTGACCACGATCTCGCTGACGCCCTCGATGTCGACCGACTCGATCCTCTCCGGCACGCTATCGACGACCAGTTCGATGCTCGACCCGGTCCCCACGGCGTCGCGCAGCCCCTCGATGGAGTCCTCGGCGACGAGTCGCCCGTTCTGCATGATGCCCACGCGGTCGCAGACCGCTTCGACCTGCCCGAGCACGTGGCTGGAAAAGAATACGGTCGTTCCGCCGTCGGCGAGTTCCCGGACGATTCGGCGGACCTCGCGCGCCCCGTTCGGATCCAGGCCGGTCGAGGGTTCGTCCAGGATGAGCAGGTCGGGGTCCCCGACCAGCGCCATGCCGAGTACGAGGCGCTGGGCCATCCCCTTCGAGTAACCCCCGACCGCGCGGTCGGCGTCGGCAGATTCGAGCCCGACCAGTTCGAGTATTCGATCGGGGTCGTCGGTCGCGTCCTTCGAGTCGATCATGAACTCGACGTGCTTGCGGCCCGAGAGTCGGTCGTACAGGCCGTACCCCTCGGGCAGGATACCCACGCGCTGGTGGATTGCGGTCGGCGACTCCTGTGCGTCGTAGCCCAGCACCTCCGCGGTGCCCGCGGTCGGTCGCACGAAGTCGAGCAGTACGTCGATGGTCGTGGACTTGCCTGCGCCGTTCGGGCCGAGGAAGCCAAACACCTCGCCCTCCTCGACGGTGAGGTCGAGGTCCTCGACCGCGCTGACGCTCCCGTAACGTTTCGTCAGTCCCTCCGTCTCTATTACCCCCATTCGAGTCCCCCCACGCCGGATACATCGAATCCGTAATTATAGCTACCTGTCGGTTCGGCGGGCGCGAGGCCGACAAAAAATCGGGGCGTTTGCGGTTGCGGTGCGGTGCGGTGCGGTAGCGGTGCGGAGCGATGCGGTACGGTTGCGGTGCGGAGCGATGCGGTACGGTTGCGATGCGGGGCGGTAGCGGCTGCGATGCGAGGCGGTGCAGTAGCGGTGCGGGGCGGTTACAGTTCGATCCGTTCGAGCACCGCGAGAAGCCCGGGAACCGAGCGAACCGTCTCGAACGGCTCCTCGCGGAGTTCCCGGACTCGCCACTCCTCGCCCGCGAACGCCTCGCGCACGTCCGCGTCCGCGACGGGGTTCGGGCCCCAGTCCTCTGGCGCACCCTCCGCGAACGAGAGGACGAACGCGTGACCGCCGACTGCGAGCACGTCGGCGACGCCGTTGGCGTACCGCTCGCGCTGGTCGTCCTCCAAGGCGTGGAACAGCCCCACGTCGACGACCGTATCGAACCGGCCGAGAGCGGCGTCGAGGTAGTGTTCGAGGTCGAGCGCGTCGCCAACGCGAAAATTCACGTCGAGCCCGCGCTCGTGGGCCTTCGACCGCGCTTGCTCGACGGCCCGCTCCGAGAAGTCTACGCCAGTCACGTCGTGGCCTTGCTCGGCGAGATACAGCGCCTCGGTCCCGGTGCCACACCCCGCGTCGAGGACGCGGCCCTCTATCTCGCCCGCCTCGGCGAGACCGACGAGCGCCGACTGTGGCTCGCCGGTGTCCCACGGCGGGTCGCCCTCGTACGCCTCGTTCCACCACTCTGCCGGGTCTTGGGACATGGACCGAACGTTTCGGCGGCCGGACAAAAATACCGGGGTCAAGCCGACGGGGCGTTCGCCAGCTCCCCGGCCTTGGCGCGCGACCGCTCGACGATGGAGGGCCGGGCCTCGAAGTCGAGGACAACCTCGTCGTCGGCGTAGGTCACGTCGTCGACCCGGGCGTGGTCGTGGATCCACGACACCACGCTCATGGTGTCGTCGGTCATCGGGAGGACCAGCTTCTCGCGCTCCCAGTCGGGGAGTTCGTCGTCGATGCGCTCTCGCAGGCCGGCCAGATTTAGCTGTTCCTTGCCCGAGACCGCGATAGGGTTCGGCGCGAGCGCCGACAGCGCCTCGATCTTCTCGCGGAGTTCCGCCTCGCCGACTGCGTCTATCTTGTTCAGCACCGTGACGATGGGTGCCTCGTTGCGCTCGTAGAGCGTGTCGTGGCAGGTCACCAGCTTCTCGCGGATCTCGTCGATTGGCTCGCTCACGTCGACCACGAGCAACACGAGGTCGGCGTAGTACACCGCGTCGAGGGTCGACTTGAACGACTCCACCAGCCAGTGGGGCAGGTCGCTGACGAACCCGACCGTGTCCGTGAGCAATACGTCGCGGCGCTCCATGTCCATCTTCCGGGTCGTGGTGCCCAGCGTGGTGAACAGCTTGTCCTGGGCCTCCGCGGTGGTGTCGAGGTCGGGATGGAGTTGCTCGTTCTCGCCGAGTTCGATGTCCTCGGCGAGGCTCTGCATCAGCGTGGACTTCCCGGCGTTGGTGTAGCCCGCCATCGCCACGAGGTCGAAGCCGGACTCGCGCCGGCGGTCGCGCCGGTCGGCCTCCGTCTTTGCGATGGCGTCGAGTTCGTCCTTGATGCGCGAGATCTGGTCCTTGATGTCCTGCTCGCGGCTTTCGTCGTACTCGCCCAGCCCCATGAACCCCGGGCGCTCGTCGCGCTTGGCGAGGCTGGTCTTGGCCTCCGCTCGCGGGAGTTCGTACCGGAGTTCTGCGAGTTCGACCTGCAACTGAGCCTTCCGGGTCTGTGCGCGCTGGCCGAAGATCTCGAGGATGAGCCGGAAGCGGTCGATGACACGCGTGTCTTCGGGCAACTGCTGGCCGAGGTTGTACGTCTGGTACGGACCGAGTTCGTTGTCGAAGATGACGACCCCGGCATCGGTGTCTGCGACCGCCTGTCCGATCTCGGCGGCCTTCCCCTCGCCGACCTGCGTGGCCGGGTCCTCCGTGCGGGATTGTGTGAACGTCCCGGCGACCTCGTAGCCCGCCGCGCGGGCGAGGTCCTCGATCTCCTCGGTGTCTGGCGTGCCGTCGTCGACTCGCTTTGCGATTATCGCTCTCATAGGAACAGTTTTCGGGCGGCGTACGCGGCGTGGTGTGCGGCCTGCACTGTCTCTCGTTCTGCTATACTCTCGACGTACTTGAAGCTCGGGCCGAGATACTGCTCGACCGTGAGTTCCGGCTCGCCGTAGAACTCCCCGCGCTCGGCGACCACGGGACCCTCGGGCGGCTCTGGCAGCTTCCCGACCGCGTCGGCGACGACCGTCGCGGCGTTCTCGAACGTCGGCGGATTCCGGCTGGTGGCAAAGCCCATCCCCTCGACGCCGTCGAGCCGGTTCGTTCCGACGGTGGCGTGGACCGCCGCGGCCACCATGAGGTACTCGCCGGACTCCTCGTGGCGACCGCTGATGTCCACGCCGACGACGCTAGCCTCGCCGGGCCTTCACCTCGATTGCCCATGCCGCGGTGCCCATGCTCGCGCGTACGTGCCCATCACATTTGAATCAACCGCTGGTCTGTGAGTCGTCCTGCGGTACGCACGAGTAGTTGCACCGTGAACGCCCGCACACTCGTCAGAGCTTCGCTCTGCGGTGTTTTTCATCAACGTTTTGCCAGCGAGGGAGCGCGAGCGCCCACAGCGCTCGCGCGACCGAGCGCAACAGAAGGTTGCGGTTGACCACAAGAGTCTTAACCTATCAATGAGCCACTTGCGCCCATGGAAGTAGGTCTCGACCCGCAACAGCTCGGCCTCGAACTCGGTACGGGCGCGGTCATCGGTGCCGTGATGGGCTTCGCCGCCAAGAAGATCGCGAAGCTCATCGCCGTCATCGTCGGCATCGAGCTCGCGGTGTTCAAGTTCCTCGAATCGCGCGGCATCCTCAGCGTCGACTGGGACCGGCTGAGCGCCGGGGTACTCAAGACCGGCGAGGCAGCACAGGGCGGAACACCGCCGTCGTGGGTGTCCAGCATCATCTCGACGCTGTCCATCGGCGCCGGCTTCACCGGCGGCTTCATGGTCGGCTTCAAGAAGGGATAACTCGCTCTTTCGATTTCTCGCTGCGTCAGCGCGTCTGAAGGTCGTCCTCGTCCTTGATTATCTGGGTCTCAGCCTCGCCGCTGGTGTGCTCGTTGACGAGGTCGTAGAAGTCGTTCTGCATTCCTGCGGGGAACGTGAGCACGCCGACCCACGAGCCGTCGTTCTGCCACTCCTCGCGTTCGAGGTCGCCGAACTGCCGAATCTTCGCCTGCGCGCTCCCGGCGTAGTCGGCTGGCACCTGCACGGCCACCGTCACCTCGTCGAAGCGGATGGGGATGACCGGCCGGAGCGCGTCGAGCGCCTCGTCGACCTGCGGCTCGACCGGCTCCATCGGGTCGACGCGGAAGTCGGTCTCCTCCAGCGCGCTCTCGATGCGCTCGGGCGGGTGGGGCGCGTTGTCCATCTGGGGGTTGACCGCGTTCCGGGTGATGCGGTTGACCAACTGCTTGTGCTTCTGGTCTTGCATCTCGCGGCGCTGCTCGGCGGTGATCTGGATCTCCCCGCGCTTGATGACCTCGGGGATGATCTCCAGCGGGTCGGTGGTCTCGAACACCTCTTCGAGCGCACTCTCGGCGGGCCGGTCGCCTCGGCTCGCGTTCTCGAACACGTCTTCGGCGGCGATGACGTCCTCCAGTTCGCCATCGAACTCGTCGCGCTTGATATCGAGCGCCGCGTCGGGGTCGACGAGTATCTCGAACCGCTCGCCGTGGGATTCGAGGCGCGCGGTCACCGCGTCTTCGAGTGGTATCATAGGGTACGGTAGTTCCCCCCGACTAAAAGAAGTAACCCCTCGGCTCGCCGGGGCCAGTGACCGGATTACCGTCTTCCAGTTGGGGGCTCGCTCGACGGGTTCGACACTGGCACCCACACGGTCGACAGAATTATGTCCGGCGCGCGAGACGTACGCTCAACGGCAGGCGACCGATGACCCGCTAACTTCTCCAAACCGGCGCTCGCCCCCGGTCAGTCGTCAGCACCGCCAGCGAACGGATCCGCCGAGCGCAGCCACGACTCCACCAGCCAGAACACAGCCAGAAGTCTACCAGCCAGAACACAGCTATGAGTTTACCAGCCAGAGACGACGTCGACCCCGAGTATCGATTCGACCTGACGAGCATCTTCGAGACGCCCGCCAACTGGGAGGCGGTGGCCGAGGACCTCCGCGAGCGCCTTGCCGAACTGGAGTCGGTCGCCGAAGGAGAGTCCGCCGCGGGAGTGTCCGCCGAAGGAGAGTCCGCCAAAGCCGAGGACTCGCTCGCCTCCGCGGCCGACCTCCGGGCGCTGCTCGAACGCACCGAGGAGTGCTACCGACGAAAGGGGAGCCTCGACCTGTACGCCACGCTGTACGGGAACGTCAACACGGAGTCGGAGACCGCCGACGACCTCCAGCGACAGTTCCGCGACCTCGAACGCGACTTCGAGCCGGCGGTCGCGAGCGTGAAGCGTCGCCTTCGGGAGACCGACGACGACCGGCTCGACGCCTTCGTCGCCGAGTTGGACGAGTATCGGCGGTACGCAGTGAGCCTCCGCGAGCAGGCCGAGCGCGTGCGAGCGGCGGACGCCGAGGACGCCATCGCGGCCCACGGCGAGGTTCGCTCGGCTCCGACGCGAGTCGTCGAGGCCGTCACGACCGAGGACTTCGATCCGCCGACGGTCGAGCGCCCCGACGGGACCGAAGTCGAACTTCGCTACGGCAACTACCGCGACGAGCTTTCCCACCCCGACCGCGACTATCGCGAGCGAGTGTACGAGGCCTACCGCGACGAGATGGACCGCTTCGAGCACGTGCTGGCGCGGGCCTACGCGGAGAAGTTCGCGGCGGCCGCGACCGAAGTCGACGTACGGGGGTTCGACTCCATCCGGGAGCGGGACTTCCGCGGAACGTACCCCGAGAGCGGTCTGGAACCCGGACTTCCCGGAGAGGTCCACGACGCGATGCTGGCGACCGTTCGGGCGAATCTCGACCCGTTCCACCGGGCGCAGGAGGTGCGCCGGAAGCGCCTCGGCGTCGAGACGCTGCGACCGTGGGACCTGTCGGTCTCCATCGCGGAGTCCCCGGAGCCGGAGGTTCCCTACGAGCAAGCCAAGTCGGACATTCTCACCGCGCTCGCGCCCCTCGGCGACGACTACGTGGCGCGCACCCGGTCGTTCTTCGCGGAACGACGCATCGACGTGTATCCGACCGAAGAAAAGCGGACCGACATTCCGGCGTACTGCCCCTCGTCGGCGGCCGACGGCGCGTTCGTGCTGGCGAACTACCGCGACGACGTGCGCACCGCGTCGTACGTCTGCCACGAACTCGGCCACGCGCTCAACGCGGCGTACCACCGCGAGGGACCGGCCCGGTACGGGACCTGTCCGACCGCCGTGACGGAGGTCCCGTCGATCCTCCACGAACTGCTGCTCGTCGAGCACTGGATGGAGCAGGGTGGCGCGCTCGCCGACCACGCCGAGAATCGCCTGCTGGCGTTCCTCGGCGGGAACTTCTACAACGTGGCGATGCACTCGGCGTTCGACCACGAGGTCGCGACGGCAATCGAGGCCGGCGACTCGCTCTCGGCCGAGCAGATTCGGGGAGTCTACGCCGACCTGCTCGCGGAGTTCCAGCCCGAGGTCGCCTCCGACGACCGCGAGGGCCGGGACTGGCTCGGCAGAGGAATGCGCGAGCCGTACAGCAGCTTCCAGTACGTCCTCGGCGCGACGGGCGCGCTGGTGGTCCGCGAGCGGCTCCGTGACGGAAGTTTGACTCCCGAGGACTACCGCGATTTCCTGCGGAACACGGGTCGGCGCGATCCGGTCGCGCAGTTCGAATCGCTCGGGATGGACCCGACCAGCGCGGCCCCGTACGAGCGCGCGGCCGAGGCGTTCGCGGGCTATCTGGACGCGTTGGACGGGGACTAACTGGAAGCTACCGACGGAACTACCCCTCCAATCACTCTCGCCCGGTCATCCTCAGCCGGTCATCCTCGGCCGGTCGTCCGCGCCGCTCGGTGGACCAACTGCCGAGCATGCGTTGGGGCGTTCTTCTGCTACTGTACGGGCGGCGTCAGTCCCAGTAGAGGTGGACCGCCGAGACCGCGAGCACGCCGGCCGTCACCGCCGCGGCGAAGCCCCACGCCGCCAGTTCCGTGCCGGGCGCGAAGAACATCGCGCCGGTCGCGCCGACCGCCAGTAGCGTGAACACCGCGGCGAGTCCGATACCCATGTCGCTTCCGACCGTTTCGGCCATGCACGGTCGTTTTCGCCGTCGTGACTTAATTCGTTCTACTCGCTGGTCGGTCGGGGCCCCGGGCCAGCAACCACTTCCGAGTCAGCGGCCTACCTACTCTCTATGCGAACAGCGTTCCACCTCGTTCAGGAGGACGAGGACCAGCAGGCGTCCGTGCTCACCATCGCCGAGAACCTCTCGAACGACGAGACCGCAGACGTCGAAGACATCGTGGTCGTCGCACAGGCCAACGGTGTCAGGCCGGTCACGGCGGGCGGCACCCACAGTGACACCGTGGAGTCGCTGCTGGACGCAGGCATCTCGTTCCGGGCCTGCTCGAACACGCTCGACACGATGGACCTCGACGAATCGGACCTCGTGTCGGGCGTCGAGACCGTTTCCTCGGGCGCGACCGAACTCACCCGGTTGCAGGACGACGGCTACGCCTACATCCGGCCGTAGCCGACGAGATTCGGTCGTACCACACCGTCGGCCAAACCTTTATTCCTTGGATCTCTTTAATAGCATTATGGAGCTCTCCGTCGTCGATCTTTCCCAGGTCCCTCCGGACGGCACGGTGACCGACGCATACGAGAACACCGTCGAAACGGCCCGGAATGCCGAACGACTCGGCTACTCGCGGTTCTGGGTGGCCGAACACCACGGCGTGAACGACGTCGTCGCGGGCACGGCTCCGGAGGTGTTGCTCGGCCACCTCGCGGCCGAAACCGACTCGATCCGGCTCGGCTCCGGTGCGGTCCTGCTCAACCACTACAGCCCGTTCAAGGTCGCCGAGCAGTTCGGGGTGCTCGACGCACTCGCACCCGGGCGCATCGACGCGGGACTCGGGCGGGCGAACGCCGCACCGGCGGTCCTCCGCGCGCTGGACACCCCTCGCGAAGTCGAGAATCCCGACGAGAAACACGTCGAGAAGCTCGAGGCCGTGGCGAACTACCTCTACGACGACTTCCCCGACGATCACGACTTCGACACGCTGTCGATCCCCCGGTCGGGCGAGAACCCGCCTGTCCCGTGGGTGCTCGGGTCGAGCCCCTCCAGCGCGGCGCTCGCGGGCGAACTCGGCCTACCGTACTGCTTCGCCGCGTTCCTCCGGCCGGAGGCGGCCGTCGACTCGTTCGAGGCGTACGGCGAGACCTTCCGGCCGTCGCACTTGGCCGGCGGCGTCGACGAACCGACGGGGATACTGTCGGTGAACGCCGTGTGCGCCGAGACCGACGAGGAGGCCGCCCGACTGCGCGCGTTCTCCGAGGCGTCGACCGAGCGCGTCAAACGCGGTCTCGTGCCACCGTCGACGGTTTCAGAGGCCGTCGACGAACTCGGCGGCGTTCCAGACCCGACGCCGGCCACGCTCGATCCCGGCGAGTGGCCGGTGGAGCTGTCCGGAAGCCCGGAGACGCTCGCGGGCGTGCTGGAACAGCTCGCCGACCGCGTCGGCGTCGACGAGGTCATGGTCAAACACGAGGTCGCCGACCACGAGGACGGCCTCCGCTCGCACGAGCTGCTGGCCGAGGGCGTGGGTCTCACGCCCGGCTGACCGGCGACTCGTCGCACCGCGAGAACGGACGAGGAAGAAATCCGCCAGCGCGACCCTCAAACCGCTCAGAACTGCGCTTCCAGTCGCTCGATGAGTTCCTCGTTGCCGACGTACATCGGCGTGCGCTGGTGGACGCCCTCGGGCTCGGCGGCCAGCAGCGACTCCGTGCCGTTCGAGGACGCGCCGCCTGCCGCCTCCACGACGAACGCGATGGGGTTGGCCTCGAACTGGAGGCGGAGTTTGCCCTCGGGACGCGAGTCCAGTTCGGGGTACGCGAACACGCCGCCGTACGTCAGCACCTGATTCACGTCGCCGATCATCGCGCCGCCGTACCGGAGCTTGAGTTCGTCTTCGATCTCGCGGGCGTAGTCGGCGAACCGGTCGGTCCAGTCGGGGACGCGGCCGCCGAACCCGTAGACGACGGGGTCGTCGGGCAGGGTCACGTCCTCGCGGACCGCGCGGCGCTCGGCGAACTCGCCGTTTTTACTTTCCACCACATACTCGGTCACCTCGCCGTCTCGGGCGACCACCATCGTCGTGATGGGGCCGAACAGGACGTAGGCCGCGGCCACGAGGTCACGGCCCCGAGCGGGCAAGTCGGCGTCGTAGACGCCGAGCACGGTGCCCATCGAGTTGTTCGATTTGAGGTTCGACGAGCCGTCGAGCGGGTCGACGGTGACCGCGTACTCGCCCTCGCCGGCGTCCACCACGTCCTCGCGCTCCTCGCTGGCGAACTGACCCACGCCGTCGATGGCGGTGAGCCGCGATTCGAGCAGTTCGTCGGCCCACACGTCCGCGGCCATCTGGACCTCGCCGCTGGCGTTCTCGGCGTCGGTCTTGCGCCTGCGGCCCGCGAGCCCGCCCCGGATCTCCGGCGCGGACCGGGCCACGACCGCGATGGCTTCGCTGACCGGGTCGCTCGACTCGCCCGAACCCGCGCGTGACGACTCGGCGTCGGTGCTGGAGTCGGCGTCGCCCATCGTCACTCGTCGAGCGCTTCGTCGGCGGTCGCGTCCTCGAAGATGACCTGTTCGAGCGCGTCGAGGATGCGCTTCGGTTCGTCGCGCTGCCAGACGTTCCGGCCGACCGCGAGGCCGGCGCCGCCGGCGTCCATCACGGCCTCGACCGACGAGAGGAACTCGTAGTCGCTGACCTTCGAACCGCCGGACATCACGACCGGCATCTCCGCGCCTGACTGGACCGCCCACTCCATCGACCCGCGGGAGCCGGGGTACTTCACCTTCGCCATGTCCGCGCCGATCTCCAGCGCGATGCGGGTGGCGTACGCGATGACGCTCTCCTTGGTGTCGTTCTTCAGGCCCTGCCCGCGCGGGTACGACCACATCACGACCGGCAGGTCGTGTTCGGAGTGGGCCCGCTCCTGCACGTCGCGGAAGTCCTCGTACATGTCCTTCTCGTTGTTCGAGCCGGAGTAGACGGTGTAGCCCACCGCGTCGGCACCCAACTCCGCGGCGTAGTCGACCGTCCAGTTCTGGGGCGAGTGGGGCTCGCCCATCCAGAGGTTGCTGGTGCCGTTGAGCTTCGCCAGCAGGTTCACGCTGTCGTCGTACGAGGGGTAGTACGTCTCGGCGACCCCCTTCTGGACCGCGAGCGACGTGACCGCGTCGTGGGTCGCGATGTCGAAGATCTGCTCGGGGTCGAGCGTCTCCGGAACCGAACCGAAGTCGGCCGAGGGTCCGTGCTCCAACCCGTGGTCGTACGCGAGGATGAGCGCGTTGCCGTCGCGCGTTATCGGGGACTCGTCGAGTGGAATCATCGTTCCAATCTGCGATAACATCACATAAGAGTTTACTGGTCGCGTTTCCGGCTGTGAAGCCGTCACAGAGACGGTGAGCAGTCGACTGAGCGCGCTTCCGAGAACCATATACTTACTACTCGCATAGTAAAAATTCGGCTCGGTAACGGGTGAAGAGCCGCCGCGGCAAACCATGAAGGTCCGCCACGCTCGCGCTGGGGCGCGGGGGCGCGAGCGGTCGGCCGCTCGCGCCCC
>NZ_QLVG01000031.1 GCF_003382685.1 Halorussus litoreus
GGCGTCCACGGGCCGCGCGCAGCAAACGCTCGATTGGCGGGGAAGCTTATCAGGAATGCCGACGTAGGGAGTCCCATGAGTGGGCACGGCGAAACACCCGCCGAAGAGGGCGACCAGCAGGCCGAGGACGCGGTCACGCGACTCGACCTCGGGCAAACAGTGTACGACGAGAACGGCGACGAACTCGGCAAGATCCGGGGATTCGAGGAGGGCGGCTTCTTCGTGACGACCCGCGACGGCGTCGAGAGTCTGAGTGTCGAGCACGCCCGGTCGGGCCACGACTTCGGCGAGGCCGAACTGATGTGGCGCTGCACCAACTGCGGGGAGATGGGCGAGATCGACGACGGCATTCCCGACGAGTGTCCGAACTGCGGCGAACCGAAAGAGGCGCTGATGTACTGGACCGAGGACTAGCACGGCCACTCCCGGGCTCGGTGGAAGCCCGGGACGGCGTCCACGAGCGCCAGCCGCGGCCCTACTCGACGGTTCCGAGGGTGATCGCCAGTTCGCCGGACTCGTAGCGTCCGGCGTCGGCCTCGCTGGCGAACTGGCTGCGGGCCGCGCTCTCGCTGGTCGCGGGGATGAACGTCCAGACGACGGGACCGTCGGCGTCGGCGGGAATGGTCGCCGACACCGTCACCGTGCCCGACCCGCTCCCGGGCATCTCCGCTAGACCGTACAGGTCTCCGGAGGGGGTCCCGACCGCACCGTAGACGATGTTGCCTCCTGCCGCAGATATCTCCGCAGTAATCTCGCCGGTGACCGAAACGGTCTCGCCAGCGCGAACGTCGTCCGGGGCGTCGGTGACGGTGGCGGTCTGAAAGACATCTCCATCGTCATTCTCCCGGGCGATCTGGTCGGATCCGCTCGGCGTTTCGGTCTCCGTCTCGGTACCGGCGACGCTCCCGAGGTCGATTGCCAGTTCGCCGGACTCGTAGCGTCCGGCATCGGCCTCGCTGGCGAACTGGCTGCGGGCCGCGCTCTCGCTAGTCGCGGGGACGAACGTCCAGATGACGGGGCCGTCGGCGTCGGCGGGAATCGTCGCCGACACCGTCACCGTGCCCGACCCGCTGCCGGGCATTCGAGCGAGGCCGAACAGATCTCCGGTGGGGGTCCCGACCGCACCGTAGACGATGTTGCCTCCCGCCGCAGATATCTCCGCACTCACTTCTCCCGTCACGTTGACGGTCGTCCCGGCACGGACCTCGTCCGGAGCGTCGGTGACGGTGGCGGTTTGGAAGGTCCTCCCGTCGTCGTTCTCCCGGGTGATTCGGTCGGGGTCGCTCGGAGTCTCCGTCTCGGTTTCGGTCTCGCCTCCGGCGACGCTCCCGAGGGCGACTGCGAGTTCGCCGGACTCGTAGCGTCCGGCGTCGGCCTCGCTGGCGAACTGGCTGCGGGCCGCGCTCTCGCTGGTCGCGGGGATGAACGTCCAGACGACGGGGCCGTCGGCGTCGGCGGGAATCGTCGCCGACACCGTCACGGTGCCCGACCCGCTGCCGGACATCTCCGCCAGACCGTACAGGTCCCCGGACGGAGCGCCAATTGCACCGTAGACGATGTTGCCTCCTGCCGCAGATATCTCCGCGGTGATTTCGCCGGTGACAGAGATGGTCTCGCCAGCGCGAATCTCGTCCGGGGCGTCGGTGACGGTGGCGGTCTGGAAGACCTCCGCGTCGTCGTTCTCCCGGGCGATTCGGTCGGGGTCGCTCGGAGTCTCCGTCTCGGTTTCTGTTTCCGTTTCGGTCTCGGACGTCGTCCCGTCGACCTCCCGCTCCGTCTCGGCGGGCGTCGTCGCTTCGGTGTGCGTCTCCGTCTCGGTTGCTGGCGTGGACTCCGGCGACGTCGTGGTGTCGCCCGTCACTCCGTCGCCCGAACAGCCAGCGAGCGAGACCGCCGCTCCCGTCGTTAAAATCTTTAGCGCATTCCTCCGATTCATCTGTGCCTATATTACTCAATCTCCCCAAAAAGTTACCGTTCGACAGTTCTCCGCGAGCGACGCCGGGACCCCGAGCCCTCGTCGTCGCGTCTATACCTCTCCAGACGCCGGTTTCGGCCCGCGATTCCGACATACTGATTAGTACAGACGGCCACCTCCGCGTATGAACGGCGCGCAGTTGCGGACGACGATTCTCGGTTTTCTCGGGACGTTCGCGATCCTCGGGCTGCTCCTGTACTTCGTGGGCATCGAGGGCCTGGTCCGGGAGCTCCGCCGGGCCGACCCGGCCACGCTCGCGCTCGTGCTCGTCGTCACGCTCGGCTGGCTCGCGGCGTGGGGGTACGGCCTGCGGACCGTCCTCCACGTGCTCGGCGCCGACGTCTCGTTCGTCCAGTCGTTTTTCATCCTCAACGGCGCGATGTTCTCGAACAACATCACGCCCTTCGGGCAGGCGGGCGGCGAGCCGGTCACCGCGCTGCTCATCTCGAAGGTGGCCGACACCGAGTACGAGCGCGGGCTTGCCGCCATCGCGAGCGTGGACTCGCTCAACTTCGTGCCCTCCATCTCGCTCGCGCTGGCGGGCGCGGGGTTCTACGCGACCCAGACCTCGTTCGGCCGTCGGCTCCAATTCGCGACCGCGGTCATCGTCGGCCTCTCGGTCGCGGTTCCCGTCGTGGCGTTCGTCGGGTGGCGGAATCGCGTGAGACTTCGGCGGACCATCTCGAAGCTGCTCGCACCGGTCTTGCGCTTCGTCACGCGGATCGCGCCCGTAGACGTGGCACTCAGCCGCGAGACCATCGAGACGCGAGTCGCCGGGTTCTTCGACTCGATAGAACGCGTCGCGACCGACCGGCGGGGACTGACCCTCGCGCTCACGGCCTCGACGGCTGGCTGGATGTTCCAGATGGTCGCGCTCTGGCTCGCCTTCCTCGCCATCGGCTCGCCGGTGTCGTTCGCGGTCCTGCTGTTCGTGGTCCCGGTCGGCGCTATCGCCGGGGTCACCCCGCTGCCGGGCGGCGCGGGCGGCATCGAGGCGGTGCTGGTCGGGGTACTTATCAGCCTCCCGGGTGCCGGCGTCGAGAAGGCGACCGCCTTTGCCGCGGTCGCCATCTTCCGCGGTGCGATCTACTGGGTCCCAATCGTCATCGGTGGCGGGGTGATGAGCGTGGTCGGCGTTGATTCGGTGTGAGAAGTGGATAACGGCGGTCGTACTGTAGCGTTTTGACGCGAAGCGAGACTGGAGAATACGTCCTCGAAAGCCCTCGGTGCGCTCGCGGGCCTGCGGCCTGCGAGCACATCTCGCCCTTTCAGTCCACCAGGATGCGGTTGATTCACCGGGCGGTACTGGCGGATCCGACAGCTCCGCTAAAACAGCAGTTCCTCAGTCGATGTAGCCCAGATCCTGCAGCCGGTCCTTCGCGTCGTCGCTCATGTCGCCGAGCACGTCGTCGTCCTCGACCTCCTTCCACTCGCCGCCGACGTTCTCCTCGAACTCCGAGAGCGCGGCTTCGAGTTCGATCTCCTCGTCACTGCCCTCGCCGCGCGAGTCGTCGGTCTCGTCCGGGTCGTCGTCGAGGTGGTAGAACTCGTCGGTGATGCGCTCGTTGCGGACGTACTTGGCGTCGGGGCGGCGTGCGGCCCGCATCCGGGAGTAGAACCGGGAGTTCTCGTCCAGTTCGATGCCGGCGTCCGCGGCCTTCTGTTCGAGCTGCTTGAGTTCGACCACCGGTCGGTAGTATTCCACGAAGGCGAAGTCCCCGTCGCCCGGGTGACTCCCGGGCGACTTTTCCGAGGCGCTCCGCGCCTCGCTCTCCGCAAACTCCCGATAGTCCGCCGAGAGCAGCGACCGCGCTCGACTCGCGCGCCTCGACGCCGGCGTGGTCGAGCACCGTGTGATAGAGGTCGACGAGTTCGACCTGCTGGTCCTCTCGACGACCGGTCTCCATCTCGGGGTGTTTGACCAGCAGCGGGACGTTCACGAGGGGGTCGTAGATGCAGAACTCGTGGCCATACAGGCCGTGCTCGCCGTGGAGTTCGCCGTGGTCGGCGCAGACGACGACCATCGTGTCCTCCCACTCGCCGTTGTCCTTGAGCCACGAGAACAGCCGCTGGAGCTCGGCGTCGATGTGGCGGATCTCGGCGTCGTACAGCCCCTCGATGGCCTCCCACTCGTCGTCGTCGATGTCTCGGGCACCGCAGTTGTACTCCTTGGAGTTCTGGCAGACCTTCGTGGAATCGACGCCGGGCGCGAACTCCTGCTTGTACTCCTCCGGCGGGTGGTACGGCAGGTGGGCGTCCATCAGGTTGACGAACGCGAAGTAGCCGTCGTCGGCGTCGTCGATGAACTCCATCGTGCGGTCGATCACCTGCGGGGTCTTCGAGTCCGCGCCCTCGCCCGAGGCCGTGTACTCGTGGATCTTGTTGCCGACGCTTACGAGGTAGTCGGCGACCTTCCGGAGCGACTCGCTGTCGTTCATCGTCTTCCACGCCTTGGCCAGCGGGCCCGAGAGGAAGTCGCCGGGCATCACCTCGAAGAAGTTGTCCTGATCGTCGAAGCCGTCGGTGAGGTGGGTGTACGGCGTGATCCACGCGTTCGACGAGTAGCACGCGGTGTCGTAGCCCGCTCCCGAAAGCGTCTCGGCGAGCGTGGTCGCGCCTTCGAGGTACGGGTTCTCCTGACTCGCACCGTGTTCGCTGGGGTACATCCCCGTGAACAGTGAGGCGTGCACCGGGAGGGTCCACGGAGCGGGGGAGACCGCCTGCTCGAAGACGGCCGCCTCCTCGGCGAACCGCTCCAGTCCGGGCGTCGTCGGCCGGTCGTAGCCATAGACCGAGAGGTGGCTCTTGCGAACCGTGTCCATGACCACGAACACGACGTTCCCCGCGGCGTCGTCGTTGGTCATACAGGCTCGTCCAACCCGCGTCGGGATAAATACCGTGATGTTAGCCGGGTTCTACGGGAAGAATCGGAGCCTTTCGGCAGCGAAAGCCGGAGTTAGTCGGGCGGAAAAGCCGGAGTTAG
This sequence comes from Halorussus litoreus, assembly GCF_003382685.1. GTDB lineage: Archaea > Halobacteriota > Halobacteria > Halobacteriales > Haladaptataceae > Halorussus > Halorussus litoreus. Next base: position 4,959 of record NZ_QLVG01000031.1, read on the forward strand.
CCGGCAGCGAAAATCGGGATTAGAAGGGTGCCTGCGGGCCTTCGTCGTCGTCGCCGTCGTCGCTGGTCTCGCCGGGGAACGACGGGCTCATGCCGCCGCCGCCGTGACCGCCGGCGTCCATGCCGGTGTCGGCGTGGACCGTCTCGATCTCGGGGATCTCCTTGACCATCCGGCTCTTGATGGCCTGGATTGTCATCGGCGAGATGCCACAGCCGCTGCACGCGCCGCCGAGCTGGATGCTGACCTCGCCCGTCTCGCGGTCGATGTTCTGGATGGCCGCGCTGCCGCCGTGCATCTGGATCTGGGGGAAGTTCCTGCGGAGGAAGTTGCTGACGCGCTCCTCCAGGTCGTCCCCGTCCTGAGTGTCCGTGCTCATGATTCCGGATTGGTGGCGTGCGGTCTTAGGCCTTGCCCCTTACACCTCCTCGGCGGAATCGGTCGCAGTCCTCACGCCGGCATCGGGGGCGCGAGTGACGGCCCGTCACGCCGGCATCCGGAGCGCGTACAGTATCGCGAGCAGTCCCGACACCTGACTCAGCTGCGACCCGACGACGACCGCAGCCACGGGGAGCACCGAGAGGACCCCGTAGAGGACGAACAGACAGAACGGGATGGCGAGCACCAGGACGAACCCGATTGCGATGAACAGCATCGGCCGACTCTCGTTGCGCTTGTACCCCCGGTACGCCTGATACGCGATGAACACGCCGATGACCACGCTCAGAATCTGCATCGCCTGCTGGAACGTGACGACCCAGTCCGGGAACGCCGCGGGCTGGGACAGCTGGAGGACGACTGGTCGCATCTCACATCCCCTCCACGAGCCGGGTGAACCGGTCCGCCGGGTCTTCGCGGCGTTTCACTTGTAGCTCTAATTGGCCCTCTCGAAGCGCAACCGTTATATGTTCGAGGTTTGTCGAATACATGGTTCTGTGGTGGCCGCCGTCCGGGTCGAGTTTCGTCCGCTCGACGAGCAGGTCGCACTCTCGAAGGTCGTCCAGCCGTCGATAGATCGTCGGTTCGGAAACGCCACAGCGCTCGCTCAGGGTGGTCGCCGACACGGGCTCTCGACTCGCTTCGGTGAGGATGGTCCGTGCTGTCGGGTCTTCCAGCACGGCCGCCAGACGTTCGATTTCGTCGTCCTCACTCACAGTACGCTTGTTTCCTCCCCGGCCATTTAAAGAGATTAGTGAAACTACAGCGTCTGAAGTCGTGCTCGACCGGTTATGGGACTCCCTCTCCTCGCTTCTCACATGGGAGCACACACCGATTCGACGTCGACCGACCGCACCAACCCCTACTCTTCGCTCGGCAAGTGGGTCCTCGTTCTCGCCAGCGTCGCGACAAGCGTAGCCGCGTACGCCCGACTTCCGGAGACGATTCGCATCCGTTGGACCGTCGGCACCTACCCGCAGTACGGCCCCGAGCACGCCCCGACGCTGCTCGTGCTCGCGGCGTTTCCGGCGGTCGTCGTCGCACTGGCACTCGGCGCGCGCTGGCTCCGGACCTTCCTCGACCGGACGGGCGAGTTCGAGGAGTTCGACGGCGAGTTCCGCGCCGTCTACGACGGCCTCGTTTTGCTCGGTCTCGTTCTCGTGGTGGGCGCCCAACTGCTGGTCGTCATTCTGAACCTCTGAGGCGGCCGTCTTGATCCGATTTGGTTGTGACCGAGACGCCCTCAGAGCTTGCCCAACTCTCGCACGAATTCGACCAGTTCGTGCGCCGACTCGATCTTTCAGGAGTCACACTGAGGAGAAGTACGACTGACCGAAGCGGAGCAGGTCCCGATCAAATTCGTCTGGGTCGTTGATTCGAAAGTGGAAGAGCCGATTTCGCATATCACCGATTTCACGCACTAACTCGCGAATCACATCCTGTTGGTCGTCGAAGAGCGATTCGAATTCCTCCCAGTGGATAGAGATGAATTGAGCATAGTGTGCGTAGCTACAATGTTCGACCGACGCCGGCGTTGGCAGTGGATGATCATCATCGAACGTCTCGGCCAACTGCTCCGACAACGAATCACCAAACACTCGTGTGAAAATCTCGCGCAACTGCATCTCGATCGATTCAATCAACAAAAACGGCTCGAGCATCTGTTTCAGCTGCGTTAGAAGATCGTAGTCCGTCAGAATACGCCACTCATCGTCTCGATTGACCACGATGTACGTGTACTCCGCGAGTGAATCGAATATCGCGAGAAGGTTCTCATCCTCGCTGATTGTGTGCGCATCTTCAACTGCTGCCCCGACCGATATCTTATCGAGTGTTTTGTGCCCGACCTCCAACTGGTGGAACGCAAGGAGTGTCCGGATGACTGACCGGTAGGTGACAATCCCGACTAATTCGCCATCCCGCTCAACGCCGATCTGCGTGTAGCTATCCTGAAACATCCGACGAAGCGCCGTTTCAAGCTCGAGATCGTATTCGACGGTCCGGAGTTGGTTTTCGATAGGTAAATCTGCGATTGTGTACATCAGTGTCTGGATATTTGAGGCGTAGACAACTATGCGTTTCCGTGTGTATCAGAACTACTGGTAAGTACGCAGACTCCCGCGAAGCCTCTCGTGTGGGCCGCTCTTGCTATCGGAAGTGGTCTATAGAGCCGTTACCCAGGGAATCTCGAATGCTGTCATGAGCACATAACGCTGTCAGGCATCCAGATGTCAATCGAGTGCGTCACCATCGGTGGCTGAGCCCACCTCGTCCTGTACCGTTGTTGTAGCTTCGGCAAACGCCCGCAGACGCGTCACGTCGACGGTCTCTGACAGGGTGTCGAGAACTCGGTTCGCGTGGTCTTGCCGCCGTTCGGCGAGCGCACGGAGCTGTTCTTGGTCGATCGCGGGTGGAACGACCGTTGCTTCGCTCGGATCCGCATCGAGAATGAGACGGATTTGTCGTACGACGCTGAGTTCGCGTCCGAGTCGCTCGAAGTGCCGGTGATTCGGCTCATCGAGACCAGCGAATGTCCCTCCAAGAATGGCAGCACCTTCACCGAGACTCCCTGCCGTCTCGTCGAGAAACACCGCTTTATCGTACTCGACCGACTTATCTGGCGTGTAGGCGCGGGCAAATGTTCCTGTGATCGTTTCGAGAACCGCCGTCAGTATCTCGAAACAGTCGCCCGAGCGAGAGTCGGGTACTGAGCGAAGTGACGAGAATGCGGCTGTGTAGAAATAATCCCCGGCAAGCAGCGCTGCTGTCGGCTCCAGTGTGAGCGAGTGCGCGTGTTTGTCGGTGAGCGTGACGAGCAATCGACTTCGGAGACGAACGGACTCCCTGAGTAGTTCGATAGCTGCGGCGGCAGGAAGGACGTCCTCGTAGTCTTTGTGCTCCGACAGTGAATCGTACACGCGAACCGCCAGTTGTCCGTACCATCTATCGCGGGGTTCCTGCAGTACATTACGGACAAGCGGGGGACCGACCTTGTCCGTGTCTCTGAGCTCTACCTCTATTTGATGCTCTATCTCTGAAGAGCCGATACGATCAAATTCACTCATGGGTTTCAGTCGTCACCTGTTGCTCTCTCAACACTCGTCTCATCACGGTCGACGTTCGATTCCGTGAGATTGCTCTCGCGCCACGTGCCGCGTCGGTACCACACGTACGCAATGAACGCCCCAAGGATGTTCGAGACGGCAAACGACAGCCAGATCCCACGCTCACCGAGCGGTCCGGAGGCAACCCACGCGATAGGGAACCGAATAATCCCGAGCATCAGCACGGAGATAGCTGCCGCGGTGATCGTCTTCCCAGCGCCTCGGAAACTGCCCGTGTAGGCCCGCATAATACCGATGAACCCGAAGGTCAACGCGACGTAGCGAAGGAACTCCGCGGTGATGTCGACCACTTCGGGGTCGGTCGTGAACACGTCGGCGATCGGTGCGGCGACGAAGAAGACGAGGATTCCCGCGACTGTGAGGATGCCGAAGAGTAATTTTGCCGCCAGTCCCGCCGTTTGTTCGACACGGTCCGGCTTGTCAGCACCCATGTTTTGGCCAGTCATCGTCTCTACCCCACGAGCGATTGCGATGGCGGGGAGGAAAATAACAGAGAACACTCGCGTACCGATGCCGTACGCCGCGACGACCGCGTCGGGGAAGAACGCGACGATGAACAGCAGCAGGTTCATCGACAGCGCTCGGCCCATCCCTTCAATCGACGCTGGGAATCCGATCCGAACGAGGCGCCCCAGATAGGAGAGGTCCGGAACCATATCTCGGATGTGGATCTGGACACCGCGCGTCCCACGGAACATGACTGCAAGGCCGACGACGAGCGCGAGCGCGCGGGAAAAGACCGTTGCGAGAGCTGCACCAGTAATACCGGAGCCGGTATAGCCGGTTATGGCGAAAAGCGTGGATTCGAGGCCACCGAGGCCGACCATCCCGAAAACCGGGTTGTTCTCGAACCCGAAGATAAGGAAGGGGTCGATGACGATGTTCACGACGACCGACCCGAACATCACCAGCATCGGGGTGATGGTATCCCCGTATCCCCGCATCAGCGCGATGAACACTGCAAAACCGAACATGAACAGCAGGCCAAGCGAGATGACCTCCATGTAACTCGTCGCCAGCGGAAGCACGGCCTCGGACGCACCCATCACTGCGAGGAAATTCTCGATGGCGAAATATCCGATGACGCCGAGGACCACCGACGCGATGACTGCGAACGTCACGGTTTGAGACGCCGCGTACTCGGCTTCACGCTCTTCGTCGGCACCGGTGAACTGGGCGACGAGAACGCTTCCTGCGACTGAAATCCCCATCCCCAGTGAGATGAGCAGGAACACCATCGGGAACGCGAAGCTGATTGCTGCGAGCGCATCCGTGCTGTACTGGCCCAGCCAGAACGTGTCCGCCAGATTGTACGCGGTCTGGAAGAGGTTCGTGACCACGATCGGCATCGAGAGGAAGAACAATGGCTTCGCGATTCCACCTGATGTGAGGTCGAAATCGTCCGGGCCCTTGAACAACGAACCAATACGGCTGAACAGGCCCATTACCGTCCGACCTCCGGTTGCTTGTCGACGAGCAGATGTCGTTCGATATCTCTTGTCATTGTGGCGTAGAGTCGATCAGAGGATTGGTTGCTGGCGAGCGATGGCGAGACGCCAGTGACTTCGACGACCATATCGACGAAACTGGCGGAGACGCAGAGGCGTATCGTCTTCGTCTATTCGGCAAACAGTAACCTGGCTGGCCCGGGTATCGTGCCGACACCCAAGATGGACCACGGCCGAAGCGCGACCCCGAGTTACCACGCCGACTCACGAGCGCCTCCTCAGTTCCGAGTCGATGTACGAGGCAAGCGAGACGCGTGCTGCCGCTGCGGCGCTTTTGCGGTCTGTCGTCGTGCGACCGTACATCGCGCCGTTGACTGTCGCTAAGATATGTTCCGCAACCCGCGAGGGGTCGACGTCACGGAACGCGCCCTCGTCGATGCCGCGTTCAATGATGCCTCGAATGGTGGCTGCCAGTCGCTCGTCGATTTGCGTGAATTGCTCGCGAAATACCTCGTTCGTTACGGCCTGTGACCGAAGGCCGACTAGTACCGCTTGGAGTTGCCGTTGCTCCGCGTCGGGCTGAAGTGGGAGGAGCTTCTCGGTGACATGCTCGAGATCTTCTGATGGTTCGTCGCCCGTCTCTGTATCGACCGTCTCTTCGAATCTATCGACAGCGAACTCCAGAAACGCAGCCAGAAGGTCGTCTTTTGTGTCGTAGTGATAGTAGATGGCGGCCTTCGATTTGTCGAGCTCGTTAGCTATTCGGGAGAGCGACAGGTCGGCGTAGCCGTGTTCGAGCAGTGCTCGATAGGTGGCCTCCATAATCTCTTCTTCGGCGGTGCTCCAGGTCGTTTCGGGTGAGTCGGTAGTCATCGTAGGTTCGAGTGGTTCTCGTCGAGTTGCTCCAGTTCGGTGACGTCCACGACATCGAACTCGGTCGTACACCAGTGGCAGAATCCGAGCTCAGGATCGAATGGCTTTCCACAGGCAGGACACGCTGGAGATTCATCAGCCTCTGTTGCGCCGACAGTACTGGTAGCTCGGGCTCCGTCGGTCTGCAATTTACTCTTCGCGATGAGGTACGCATCGAGAGCGCTGGCGGCACTGATGAGGACGATCAGCAGGATCGGGAGGGGGTCGGTGAGCGTCCCCGAACGAATCGCGGATATCGCTGATTCAGGGACGAACAAAACCGAAGCAGCGACCGTAACCCCCAGCCATCCCAGTGCCCGAAGCCAGCGCCGGAGATACAGGTGGCCGAGTCCGGTGACCGCCGTGCCCAAGAGCGCAGCGACCAGTGGGTTGTTTCGGAGCGAGGCCCGTACCATACCACTAACTGAACGTTCGGTAGGCATAAATCCTTCGCCCGACCCGTGGTGCCCTGTAATGAGAGAGAAATATCGGCTATTACTTGGAGTCCGGCAAATCGACGGCATTAGGGTTCTATTTGGGTATCTGGCCGGGTATGACTGGGAGTGCCACCCGGGACGAAGCGACTCCGCTCTCCAGGGCGATTTGAGGCGAAAGGTTGATACTAACCGAACGTTCAGTAAGCAATACAGCGCAAATCGAAGCGCCCCAACAAGCCATGACCGATGAATCCCGACCCGCTGACGAACCAACAGCACCGTTGCACGGCCGTTACCTCTCTCGCTGGGGTGATGAGACACCTCTCTACGAGGCTGTCACCGACGCCGTGTCGACCGTCACCGGCGATGCTCGCTCGGCAGTTGCTTCTCGATACGACCGGGCGCATGCGTTCGCGCTCAGTCAGCTGTTCGGCGGAGACGACGAACCATCGACGCCCTCGACTGGAGTTGTCAAGTTCCCAATCTCGGAGTGCGTTGTTTCGGTCCACAGTGATGGGCGACTCTCGGTCAGTCCCGCTGATCGTGGACGTAACGCGATTGACTAACGACACGCGTATCGAAGGGTTCATCGAGAATGTCAGATCCAGCACAGAATTGTCGGCTACGGTTGGTAGAACCGGTGCTCAGGATGTACGGCTAAGCCCAAACCCTGTCGGGCTAGCCCAGCGGAAAGTCCCTACTGAACCTTGAGAGTGGTTCTGCTTTCGATTTTCGCTTGGAAACGGACTCTAACGGCGGAGCCAGCTTTTCTGACTGGGTAAAACTGAGTTTGGCCCTCGACCAAGCTCGCTCTTCTCCGAATTTGGGGCGGTTCTCATGCACCTTCGCAACGACTGAATGCAGATTAGATATCGCGATAATTGATTTATCAACCTGGGCGGCTCCGTGACCGTGTCATTGACGGCCGGACTGCACGATTTCGTAAAATCCTCCGAAGCGACGAGAACAGGTGCTTCAGCGACGCTACCCGTCGAATCCAAAGATCCGCCGCAGTTCCGTCTCGATCTCCTCGACGTAGATGTCCAGCAACTGCTCGACCTTCTCGTCGGCGGCGACGACGCCTTGCAAGCGGTCGGTCGGATCTTCCGGCAGCTCCACGCGGAACTCTCCATCACCGTCGTAGAACGGCTCGCTCTCGTTCAGCACCTGCTGGTCGATGGCGTGGACGAGCTCCGAGTCGTACTGCTCGTTGACGCGCTCGAAAGCGTTCTTGTACGCGCGTTGGAGCTCGTTGAAGTAGTGAACGTACTTGTCCTCGAACTTCTCGGGGTCGAAGTCGGCCATGCCCCGACGTTGGGCGAGCGCGGACAAAAGTCGGGCGGTGCGCGACGGCCTGCTTCGTACCTGCCCGCCTGCCCGCCTGCCCCGCCCGGGACTTCCGGCCAACTGGGGTAGGCCCGCCGGTGGTCACGTCCCGCTTGGGACGTACGACTGGTCGCGCGCGACCACTGTCTCCGGGTCGACCCGGACGAGCGCCATCCGGTCGTCCCACGTCGCCGGGTCGGGGAAGCGGCTCTGGTCCCACTGCTCCTCGTCGGGGCCGAGATACCGGTGGAGGAGCCGCTTCGCGCGGGCGGGGTCGTGGGGTTCGACGGTCGCGCGCCCGCGCGCGCCGACGTGTTGGACTGTCCCCGTCGACGCGTCGAAGTCGACGACGGCGAGCGCGACGCTCGGATTCCGCCGGATTCGGTCGGGGTACGTCTTCTCGGTGTCCGCGACGATCCAGAACGCGTCGTTCTCCCAGAGGAACCACAGCGGCGAGACGCGCGGTTCGCCGTCGTCGGTCGTCGCGAGGAAGCAGAACAGTGGTCGCGCGAGGAAGTCGTCCAGGTCCGTATCGAGGGTGTCTTCGACGAGTTTCATGCCCGAACCGACTGACTCGCCGGAAATGAACGTGTCGGGTGCTCTCACCCCCTCAAGCGCTCGCTTCGAAGACAGCGGTATTTGGCGTAACTCTCGCCATAAATCACATTCTGCTATAGGAATTCTCTCCCTCTCGGCGTGCGCACAGTTTCGGAAAGTAGGAGGCTACCAATCGCTTGATTTCCACCTCTAACGGCTCAAACCTATCTTCTCGTGACTGTTCGCCGCGTATTATACTTGAACTGATACCTGATGGGGACAAGATGAGTCGGTCACACCTACGACAAATATCTTAGAATTTGTCGCACCCGAGTCGCCGTCGACGCCGACTCGGACAATCCCAGGTCGGGCAACGACTCTGATCTACAGGAGCAGTACGCTGAAGGACTGTATGGGAAGGGTCGCGAGTACCTGCTATGCAGGGTCACGGAAGGAAACTTCTCTCTGAATGGCGCTTCCTGCCGTCTGAACCGATCCATCCCTCCGCGTGTACTACCGGGGCGAATTAATAACTCAAACCAATTTAATTGTTAATCATTTTCTAACTTATGTGCATTATTAGCAGTTATTTTAATAAATATGGCGGCCCCATATCGAGGTACGATGAGCGAACACGAGTCGCCGCACGCTCACGACGGTTCGCACGACGGGCATAGCCACGGACATGGTGGCTCGTCCACCAGCAGTCGCAAGCTTGCCGCTGTCTCCGTCATCAACCTCCTCGGCTTCGTCGCCGAACTCGCCGGCGGCCTGCTGTTCGGATCGGTCGCACTGCTCAGCGACGCCTTCCACATGCTGTTCGACGCGCTCGCGTACGTGATGGCGTTCGCTGCCGCGTACGTGGCCGACCACTACGGCGACGGCGACAGGTGGTCGTACGGCCTCCACCGACTGGAGCCGACGGCAGCGTTTCTCAACGGCGTCCTGTTGTTGCCGATGGTCGGGTTCATCCTCTGGGAGTCCTACCAACGATTCCTCAACCCTATCGAGATCGGAACGGGGCCGACGTTGGCAATCGCGTTCGGTGGGCTGCTCATCAACGTTGGGTCGGTGTACGTCCTGCAGGGCGGGGAGATGAGCCTCAACGAGCGGGGCGCGTTCTACCACCTACTCGGCGACGCCGGCGGCTCGGTCGCCGTCATCGTCTCGACGGTCGTGATCGAAGTGACCGGCATCCGAATCGTCGATCCCATCACGGCTGCCCTCATTGCCGTCGTGGTGACGTGGTCGGCCCTGAAGGTGCTGCGCGGGAGCGGCGCTATCTTCTTCCACCGGACGCCGTTCGATACCGACGAAATCCGAACGCACCTCCTCGGTATCGAGGGCGTCGAGGCTGTCGACGACCTGCACGCGTGGCAGATCTGCAGCCAGATCACCGTGGCCACCACGCACGTCGAGACCGCCGTGGACACGATGGCGGAGGCCGAGGACGTGACGCGGCGCGTCCACGAGGAACTTGCCCACCACGGCGTCGACCACGCCACCGTCGAACTCTGTCCGGCGTACGACGACCGCAGCACCCACCTCAACGACCACGCCCACTAACGATGATGCGAATCAGGGAGATCGACGAGAACATCGTTTATACCGAACTCACGACCGATGCGAGTGCCGCGGACTTGGAACAGTCCTACGAGCGGTTGATGGACGTCGCTGAAGAACACGACACGGTTCACGTCTACGAACGCGTCCGACTCTCCGGTACGGATTACCTTTCGATGCACACGAAGGCTTCGGGCGACCTCAAGCACGGAGATGTTGGTGATCTGGGGCGAGTCGTCGCCGTCGGAGGAGGGGTCTGGATGAAGCTCTTCATGACGCTCTGGAAGATTCCAGTGTGGCCGCTGTCTCCCGACGAGATTCGGCACCTCCCACCAGAACAGAGGGAAGAAGCAGAGGAGTGGATCAGGTCTAACGGGTAGGAAACATACTCATGACCACCAATTCTGACACCGAGTTCACGGCTACGGGACGGACGAGTTCCTCCATGTTCGAGATTCTTGAGGCGACCCGCGACGACGTCGTCGCAGTTCGGATGGGGCACGGCACGCCCGCCGGGTATCGGGAGTTCTACGACCTCCTCGTCGAGAAGACCGACGAGTACGGGACGGTACACGTCTACGAGGAGACGACGGGGTGGACGCTGGCGACGTATCTCTCGCACCTGCACGGCATCGTCCCCGACTTGCGAACCGGGCCGAAATTCGACATCGGCCGGTATGCCGCGGTCGGTGATTCCCGCTGGGCGAAGCTCCTCTATCACCAGTGGCGGGCCATCGCCCCCGTCTGGCCGGTCGCCCCGGACGAGATGCGCTACTACGAGCTGTCGAATCGTACCCGTGCCCTCGACTGGGTGACGGCGAGCAATGCCAACCCTGATAAGAAAACATCTAATAGTTGAACAACAATGGACGCTGACATCGCGATTCACGACGCATACGTGTTCACGGTCGACGACAGCAATCGACTCTACGAACGAGGAACGGTACTCATCGAGGATGGTCGCATCACCGAGGTGCGAGCGTCTCGGGACGACGATGCGGACATCACGGCCGACCGCATTATCGACGGTGAGGGCAAGCTCGTGATGCCGGGGCTGGTCAACGCTCACACCCACCTCGAACTGACGCCGCTCATCGGCGCGTTCAGCGACCTCGACCTGATGGAGATGATGAGCGGGATGACCGCTATTTTCGGGCACATCGCCGAGGGCGAATACGGCTACCTCACCGAGGCGGGGTACGAACTCGCCGCGCTCAACTTCCTCGCCGGCGGCGTCACCACCGTCAACTCGATGGACGTTCGCCCGAGCTCAGGCGCAGAGACGTTCGGCGAGGCGGGCCTCCGCGGGTTCTTCGGGATGGCACTCTCCGACCTCTTCTGGGACGTGCCTGTCGATGAGCAGTTCGAACGCGCCCGTGGATTCATCGACGAGTACCACGACACCTACGACGGCCGCATCCGGGCGACGATCAACCCCCACGACGACTGGTCGTGTACCCGCGAGATGTGGGAGCGAACCGCCGACCTCGCCACCGAGTACCCCGATATGCTCGTCCACACGCACCTGCTCGAACTCGGAGCGAGTAACACGATGGCGCGGTCGAATGGCGCCGCGGACTCGCTCGACCTCCTCGACGACGTCGGCCTCCTCGACGACCGGTTGGTGGCCGCCCACTTCCGCCTCGCCGACGACGAGGACATCCAGCGGACTGCCGACGCGGACGCGTCGGTCGCGCACTGTCCGTCCATCTTCTGCTACTGGAACACGGACGGCGACGTACAGTGGACGCCCGTACCGGAACTCCGAGAGGCAGGCGTCGACGTCGGCCTCGGAATCGACGACCACTACTGGCACGACTCCTACAACCTGTTCGGCGAGGCGCGACAGGCACGGCTCGCGGCCAATCTCAAGCGGTCGACCGGTCAGTACGACTCGATGGAGTTGGTGCGGATGCTCACTATTGAGGGCGCAGAAGCCCTCGGTGTTGGCGACGAGATCGGCAGCATCGAGTCCGGCAAGCGGGCCGATGTCATCTTGCTCGACGTCGAGAAGCCCAAGTTCACACCCCTGACCAATATCCCGGCGCATGTCGCCAACAACGCGGCGCCGAGCGATGTGGAGACAGTCATCGTCGACGGCGACGTGCTGATGGAGGATGGCGAGATCGAGACGATGGATGCCGACGATGTGCGCGAGCGGGCCGAATCCGCGGTCGACCGCTTCGCGTCGGAGACCGACTGGGAAGTCGGAATCGGTGGAAGTGAGCCGCCGAGCAATATTGATGTCGCTCGCGACCTGCCAAAGCGTGGCCCCGCCCAGTTGCTCGGGCGGCTTGCCTTCCAGTCGGTCAAGGACAAATACCTGTTCTAAGATAAGTCGGTGGGGTCACCCCGGAAACAATCACAACCGATGCACAGATTCTGACATTCGCAACTACAGTCTTCCTCTCGGTTCCGTCGGGCGCCTCGCCATCGTCGGTCTGGCGGCCGTTTCCGCCGGAAAACTGCAGTTTTCCGGCGGAAACGGCCGTTCTCGCCGACGAGCGCGTCGCTGGCACCGAACTGGTCGAGCCGCACCGCTGTTGGCTGTGTCCCTGACTGCTGAGCCTCTGATCGGTACGTCCCGATTGCTGGACTCCAATCGAGAGTCTGAACGCGGCCAAGAACTACGAGAAGTCACGCCAACTGCTCGCCCACGAGTTCATCGGCGAGAGCCACGAATTCCTCCTCGGTACCTGCTGGTACCGTCGCGCCCGCGGCAACGTCGTGACCGCCGCCGTCGCCGCCGACCGCGCGGGAGGCCTCCCGCATCACCGTCGAGAGGTCGAGGCCGCGTCGCGTGAGCGAGGGCGTCCCGCGCGAGGAGACCTTCACCTCCGCCGCTTCGTCGCCCTCGTCGCCGTCGATGTCCTCGTCTCCGTTGCTATCGTCGGTCTTCTCGGCGAACGCGAGGATGGGCGTCCCGCGGTCGACGCCGTCCGCACCCATCGCCATGCCGGCGACGATGCCGACGATGGTCTCTCGGATGCGGTCGCCGGCGTGGAACCACTGGACGTGCTCTTCCTTCGTGACGCCCTCGGATTCGACCATCTCGATGCCCTGCGAGAGATTTCGGCGGTGGTTCTGGAGCAGTTCTCTGGCGCGGTCGAGCGCCTCCCCGCGGTCGCCGAGACAGACGGCGAGGCCGACGTCGGCGCGCTCGTAGCGCGCGGTGGCGTTCAGCAGGGTGGAGAACTCGCTCACGTCCCGAAGCTCGGTCCCCTCGATCTCGTCGGCGAGCACGTAGGTCGTCCCGAACAGGCTGTCGATGCGGTCGGCCCTGACCTTCTTCTCGATGGCTCGCTGGGCGAGTGCCTCGAACACCGTCTGGCGCTCGTCGTCGGTCAGGTCGACCCAGCACCGCCACTCGCCCTCGTCCTTGAGCTCCACGTCGAGGCCGTCGAGGAACCGGAGCGCGCCGTTCTCGTCGTTCGTGATCCCGGGGATGTCGACGTCGCTGGAGTACTCCAGCAGCTTGTGGAGCGGTCGAGTCTGGGTGCCGTACAGCGCGAGATCGACCGTCTCCTCGATCGCGCCCGCCGCGACGCCCTCGTCGACGATGGACTGGTTCGCGCCGACGAGTTCCCCGTCGGTGGTCTGCATGTCGCCGACCGCGCCGACCACCGCGAGCGCCGCGAGGTCGCGGTTGTCTCCCTTTTCTGGTTCGAGTGCGCGCGCGAGGACGTACGCCGCGCCCGCGCCCGAGAGTTCCGAGGAGCCGTCGATGCCCTCCAGCAGCGGGTTGAGGTGGAACTGGGTGTCGGCGTAGCCGTCCACTTCCCGGACGACGGCCGGGTCGCAGTCCTCGGGGTCGGCCGGCTGGTGGTGGTCGGCCACGACCGGCGTGAAGTCGCCCGCGGCCGCGTGCCGGCTGATAATGTCGAGCTGGCCGCTCCCGAAGTCGGTGAACAGCACCGTGTCGTACTCGCCGGCGGCGATGGCGGCGACCTCCTCGGCGTCGAGCTGCTTGCTGAACACCGTCTCGAAGGGGATGCCCGCGCGTTCGAGCGCCTGGGAGGCGATTCCCGCGCTCGTCAACCCGTCGGCGTCGATGTGCGAGGCGAGCAGCACCGCCTCGGCCTCGCGGAGTCGGTCGGCGCACGTCGCAGCGCGCTCTGCGAGGTCGGGGACCGGACCAGCGGAAGCCATTCGGGCAGGGGTTAGTCGTTATCGTTTATAAACCTCTGTACTCGGCGGTTGGACGCAAGGTGGTCGTCGTTCGTCGAGCAGCCGACTGCTGTCGCGTGGTGGAATATTGCTCTAGCACGTGCTGGTTTGTCCGTTTATCCTGCGTACGCTTGCCTTTCTTGCCACCCGGCGCGTGCTGGCGCGGCGTCTCGGCGAGCGTCGCGAGCCGAGGCTCGTGGGAACTGTGCTCCCACGGCGCATTCATGCGCCGCGCGCATTGCTCGCGCGCGCCGAGCCTAAAATAGAGATAGCTCGTGCTGTAGATAACGGGACCTCACCCCCGAGCCTTGAGAAAACCGTCTCTACCCTCTGAATCACTCGTGATACGTCGGCGCGGCGTCCTCCACCACGGCAGTCGCCAGCTTCTCGAAGTCCGCAACCGCTGGCACCACGTCCACCGAGATACCCTCGCTCTCGGCCGTCTCGCGGGTCGGCTCGCCGATGGCCCCGACGACCGCCTCGTTCAGCCCCGCGATGGCGTCCTCGCGGACCCCGCGCTCCTCGGCGGCGTCGAGAAAGTGAGACACCGTCAGCGAGGATGTAAACAGCGCGGCGTCGAGGTCGCCTTCGGCCGCGAGCGCCGCGGAGTCGCCCGAGCCCTCGGGCCGGGCCAATTGATATAGCACTGTTTCGTTTACGTCCGCGCCCGCCGCCGCGAGCCCCTCGGTGAGAACCTCGCTCCCGTGGTCGCTCCGGGCGACCTCGACTCGCCTCCCCTCGACCTCGCCTTCGAGCGCTTCGACCAGCCCGGTCGAGGTGAACTCCTCGGGTACGATGTCCACGCTGTAGCCCGCCTCGCGGAGCACCTCGGCCGTACTCTCCCCGATGGCGCACACCGTCGCCTCGCCTCCGGAATCGTCGGTGGGCTCCCAGCCGGCCGCTGCGGCTAACTCGACGCCGGTCTTGCTCGTCAGCACGACGTACTCGCCCTCGCCGGGCGTCTCGCCCGTGGGTCGGACTTCGAGCATCGGGTCCGCGACAGGGTCGGCACCGAGCGAGGCGAGCAGTTCGATTGCGTCGGCGAGCCGTTCGTCGTCCGGGCGGAAGACGGCCACGCGCACGTCCCTACTCATCGCGGTCGCCCTCCTCGTCCTCCCGTTTGCCCTCCGTAGGCGGCTCGTCGGCCGTCGCGGCCGCGATGAGGTCGGCCGCGCCGCGATCGGCCAGATCCGCGGCGAACGACTTCGCGGCTGCGGCGTGGTTCTCGACCGGCAGATCCCGGCTGGCCTCGACGATTTCTGTGCCGTCCTGTGAGAACACCTGCACGTCGACGTGGACGTTCTCCCCTTGGATCAGCGCGTGCGCGCCGATGGGCGCGACGCAGCCGCCGCCCAGTTCCGCGAGGATGGTTCGCTCGACCGTGGTCTCGACCCGCGTTCTGGGGTGGTCGAGCACCGCGTGGAGGTCCTCGGCCGTGCCGCCGTCGAGCGCGGTCACCGCGAGCGCTCCCTGTCCCGGCGCGGGCACGAACTCGCTGGCGGGCAGTTCGGCGTAGTCGAGGTGGTGGGCCAGTCCGCTACGTTCGAGCCCCGCCTGCGCGAGGACGATGGCGTCGAACTCGGTGTCGACCTCGCGTTCGAGCGCGCGGCGTTCGACCTCCGCGAGGTCGCTGAACCACTCCTCGACGGTCCGGTCGAACCTCCCTTCGTACTCCTTCTTGTGGCCCTTTTGGGCCATCGCCTTGTCGGACTGCTTCTCCTTCTTGGCCTCGGTGCGCTCCTCGTGCTCGCGCTGGAGCGCGGGCGCGAGCAGCTTCTCGGCGCGAGTGTCGACGTTCCCCCGCAGGGGCTCGACGGTCAGGTCCGGCCGGTGGTGGAGCAGTTGGGCCTGCCGCCGCAGACTGGCCGTCCCCACCGTCGCGCCCTCCGGCAGGTCGTCGAACTCTGTGCCGTCGGGGGTCACCAGCACGTCGTTGGCGCTGGCGCGCTCGGGGATGGCCGCGACGACGAGTTCGTCCGGCCCTTCGGTCGGCATGTCCTTCATCGAGTGGACCGCGCCGTCGAGCTCCCCGTCCAGCACCTTCTCGTCGAGGCTCCGGACGAACGCCCCGGTCTTGCCGAGCCGGTGGATGAGTTCGTCCCGGATCTCGTCGCCCGTCGTCTCGACCTCCACGAGTTCGACCGCGCACCGCCGGTCCTCCAGCGCGGCCTTCACTTCGGCCGCCTGCCGGAGCGCCAGATCCGAACCTCGGGTGGCGAGCCGCATCTCCGTGCCTCGTTTGCTCATGCGTGACGGTCGGCGGCCGAGGTTGAAACACTTGTTCGTTCTCGCGGGAGGCCAGCGGCCGAGTGGCTTCTCGGGTCGCTCCCGAAGCCGTCTCCCGACTACGGCGTCCCCACGGTCTCGTGTCGCCGACCCAGGTAGTACACCGCGAACGGCACGTCGACCACGAACCCGGCGATCACCGGCACCGCGGGGCTGAATCCGAGGACGATTGCCGCGACGCCGACCACGAGGAGCATCACGAGTCCGAGTCCGGCGACGAGCGCGTACTGCTGGGGGTTCGGTGCCCACTTCCCGCTGACCCGGTTCACGTAGTCCGAATCCCGGTACACCGCTATCGGGAAATACGCGGTGAGGAAGACGAACGGCGCGCCGAGCGCGACCAGCGAGAGTTCGACGGTGGCCCCGCCGAAGCCGAACGCCTCCCACGTGGCGGCCAGTGCCAGCCACGCGAGACTGGCGAGCCACAGTAGAAAGGCGGCGGGGATGGCGGCCACCCAGTACCAGTGGTGCGAGCGGCGGCGTCTCGTCCGCCCGCCGCTCGCTCGTTCGCTGCTCATGGTCCGCTGTTAGGAGCGAAGAACTAAACCGGTGTCGTCACGCACTGTGGAATCCGACCGCGATTCCGTCGGATGGGTTTCAATCGGGAATCTCCTCTCACGGTGCAAAGAACTCCCTGCGAAGCAGTTCGACGTACTGCTCGTCCCACCCTTTCGTCTCCACGTAGTAGGTCAGAGCGGCGTCGATGTAGTTCCTGTCCAGCACGTCGTGCTCGGCGAGTTCGCACAGGACGTGTGGCGTGGTGAACTGGACGTTCCGGTCGTCGAGAGCGATTCCGACGAAGAGGTAGTTCGTGTTGTTGAACTCGTCGGTGACGAACAGGTCTGCGTCGAGGTCGTTCGTCAGTCGAATCGCGCGGGATTCGCCCTCGTCAAGCCCGTCTTCGAGCGGTTCGTCGAGACCGCTCTCGACCTCGTGGACGGTGAGATGATGCGACGCTTTCACGACGGCCTCGGCCGCCGCCGAGAGCAGATCGTCGCTTCCCAACGCGTCACTCACCTCGCCGAGCACGTACTCCGGTGTATGTACGTCGTACGTCGAGAGGAACGCCCGGAACGGGTCCCCGCCGGAGGGAGCTTTCGGGCGTCCATCGACCACAGGGGTCGCGAGATTTAACAGTACGTTGGCGTCGACGACGGCCGTTGCCTGTCGTGCCATCTATGAGCCGGAACGTTCTTCGTCGGGCTCCCGGTCGTCGGCCCGCCCGGTGCTGGACTTCTGGCCGTCGGGCGTCCACTCGGAGACGGGTTCGGCGTAGAACTCTTCCTGGGTCGGGAGTTCGCTCCCGTCCCGCGGTTCGGGGACGTCGCGATCTAACGACTCCCGGAGCATCCGCACACGCATCGCTTCCTCGGTCCCGAGCACCGTCTTCAGCGAGGAGAACTCTACGCGGCGGTCATAGTAGGCCTCCCTCAGCTCCTTCTGGAACTGCTCGTCGTCGACAAACTCCTCTATCTCGTCCTGCAATGCCTCGACGAGTAACCGCGTCCGCGACACGTCGAGCAGGTCGGTCACGATATCGGCCTGCCGCACCAGGGGTTCGGGCGCGTTGAAGTTGACCCGCCGCTTTTCTTCTGGCATCGTAACTATGTGTACTATCTACACATAGATAAGTCCGGCGCTCACTGGCGTGCGCGTCGGCCGTCACAACTGTCGCGTGAGACTCACGCATTAGTCGGTGCGTCAAACCAAACGGGAGGGTTCCCTACCTGCTCCCGTTCGTCACAGCGCCTCCTCGTACGCCTCCAGCGTCTCTTCGACGTCCTCCTCGGTGTGGGCGTAGCTCAGGAACTGCGACTCGTACTGGTTCGCGGTGAGGAACACGCCCCGGTCGCGCATCGCGGGCCAGAACAGCCGCTCCCAGCGCTCGGTCTCGGCGGCATCCACGTCGGACTTGTTCTTCGGGCAGTAGTCGAACCGCGGGCAGTCGGGGTTCTGCCGGCAACCGGCCTCGCACTGGCCGTCGAGGTCTCGCGGCCCCTCGCGCGTGAACACGACCTTGAACATGCTGTCGTAGCCCGTGACCGTGTACTCCGGTGCGCGGTCTTCGAGAACGTCGGTGAGCCCCGAGCGCAACTGATCGCCGAGGTCGGCGAGGTAATCGTACACGTCGTTCTCGGCGGCGTAGCGCAGCATCTCCAGCCCGGCGGTCAGCGACAGCGGGTGGCCCGAGTAGGTGCCGGCCTCGAACACGTCGCCCGTGGGCGTGAGCGACTCCATGATCGTCGCGGGGCCGCCGACCGCACCGACCGGGAAGCCGCCGCCGACGACCTTCGCGAAGGTGGTGAGGTCGGGCGTGACGCCGAACTTGCCCTGGGCGCACTGGAGGCCGCCGACGCGGAAGCCGGTCATCACCTCGTCGAATATCAGGAGTGCGCCGTGGTCGTCGGTGATCTCCCGGAGCGCGTCGAGGTAGCCCTCCACCGGCCCGACCGACGCGCAGTTGCCGAGGATGGGCTCGGTCATGACGGCCGCGATCTCGTCGCCGCGCTCCTCGAACACCTCGCGAACGGCCTGCTCGTCGTTGAACGGGACGGTGATGGTCTCGCGGGCGAACGCCTCCGGAATTCCGTCCGAACTGGGCGAGCCCACGCCGCCGGACTTGCCCTCCACGAGCGTCGACTCCTGCGCGCCGTGGTAGCCGCCCTGCATCACGACGATCTTGTCCCGGCCGGTGTAGCCGCGGGCCAATCTGACTGCGGCCGTTGTCGCCTCGGTGCCGCTGTTGACGAACCGCACCATCTCGACGCTGGCGACGTGGCGCGCGATGAACTCCGCGAGTTCGACCTCGACCTCGGTCGGCGCGCCGTACATCGGGCCGTCGGCCAGCCGGGACTGGACGCGCGACTCGACCTCTTGGGGGAGGTCGTGACCGAGCAGCAGCGGGCCATACCCCATCGCGTAGTCGAGGTACTTGTTGCCGTCGGCGTCGACGACGTGCGCGCCGTCGCCGCGCTCGACGAAGAACGGGTAGGGTCGGACCGCCCGGACCGGCGAGTTGACGCCGCCGGGCAGCACCGACAGCGCGCGGTCGTAGAGCTCTCGGGAGTTCGCGTCGTGCATGTCAGAGGGTTTCGGTTCCTGCGTGAAGTCGATTTCTGTCTGGTGGGCGCGGGGGGGCGGAGGCGGGGGGGCCGCGGGGTACCCACCCCCCCCCCCGGTTACAAGGCCAGGGGCCGCGGGCGGCGGCCCCGCCCCCCCCCCCCCCGCCCCCCCCCCCCCCCCCCCCCCCCCCCCCCGCCGGTTTCCAGTCCGAGGGGCCTCGCTACTGCCGAGTTCACGACCGCTGGCCAGTGCACGACTGCTGGCGGTTCACAGTTCCTTCTGGAGGTACGCCCCGGCCGCGCCACCGAGCGCGCTCGCACCGACGGTGTAGGCGGTCACGACGAGGAAGATCAGCAGCGCGAAGAGGCTCGAAAGCGCCATGAGGGGGTCCGCGCCGAGGAGTACGATGCCGACGAACAGCCAGACGACGATGAACGCCGGAATCGACGCGGCCACGCCGGCGAGCGCGCCCACCTTCGCGCCCTCCGCGAGGTCGCTACGCCGAAGGTAGCCCGCCACGCCGCCGCCGACGATGGCGGCGAACGGGAGCAGCGGGGCGGTCACCACCGTGACTCCGGCGCCGACGAAGGCGAGCAGGAGGATGCTGTGCTCTGGCTCGGCGGACCGACCGTCCCGGCTCAGGGACACCGTCTCCCGGTCGTCCGAAACCGTTCGTTCGTCTTCCATATCGGTCGTTGTCGACGGGAAAGCATATACTTTGGCAGACGACCGGAAAACGAGTTCGCGGACCTACACCGCTTCGGGACCGCGCTCGCCGGTCCGGACCTGCACGGCGTCCTCGACCGGGAGGACGAATATCTTGCCGTCGCCGGGTTCGCCGGTGTCGGCGGCCTCCCGGATCGCCTCGACCACCGGGATGAGGCCGGTCCCCACCGCGCCCGCCGCACCGTGGACCGCGAAGACGCCGCAGACGTCGTCGATTTTCAGCGAGTCGACGACCCAGCGGAACGTCGGCAGCACCAGCGCGCCGCCGATGGCACCGAGGCGAGTCCGTCCCACCACGTGACGTGGGGCTCTGCGCTGGTCACCGCGACCAGTCTCGCGAACAGGACGTATGCGCGGAAGTTCATCCGCTCGGCGACCGCGCCGGAGACGATGGCCGCGGCCGTCATCGCGAACACCGCGCCGAACACCCAGTTAATCCAGCCGTTCGATCCCGGTTCGCCGACGTACGAGAACGCCGCCAGCAGGTCGAACGACGCGCCGGAGGTCAGCATGCCGACGACGCCCGGCTCCTTCTCGACTCGCCACAGGGAGGTACGCGAGAAGAACGGACTCCTACAGCGATTCGGCCACGTCCTCGGCGAAGTACGTCAGGATCAGGTCCGCACCCGCTCGCTTGATGGACAGCAGCGACTCCAGCGCAACTTCCTCCAGATCCAGCCAGCCCTTCTCGCTGGCCGCGTGGAGCATCGCGTACTCCCCGGAGACGTTGTACGCCGCGACCGGGTGGTCGAACTCCTCGCGAATCTCGCGCACGATATCGAGGTACGGGAGCGCGGGCTTGACCATCAGCACGTCCGCGCCCTGCTCGACGTCCCGGCGGACCTCCCGGACGGCCTCGCGCGCGTTCGCGGGATCCATCTGGTAGTGTCGCCGGTCGCCGAACGCGGGCGCGCCGTCCGCGGCGTCGCGGAAGGGGCCGTAGAACGCCGACTCGTACTTGGCGGCGTAGCTCATCACGGGCACGTCCGAGAAGCCCGCCGCGTCGAGCGACTCGCGGACCGCGCCGACCATCCCGTCGGTCATGCTCGAGGGAGCCACCATGTCCGCGCCCGCCGCGGCGTGGGAGGTCGCGATCTTTCCGAGCAGGTCGAGCGTCTCGTCGTTTCGGACCGTCAGTCTCGCGTCCGCGTCCTCGCTCGGCCCCGCTCCCTCCTCCAGCACGCCACAGTGCCCGTGGTCGGTGTACTCGCAGAGGCAGACGTCCGTGAGCACGTAGGCGTCGGTCTCGGCCGCGACTCGGCGGGTCGCCTCCTGGACGACGCCGTCCTCGGCCCACGCGCGGGTGCCCCGGGCGTTCTTCGACTCGGGGATGCCGAACAGCATGACGGCCTCGACGCCGGTGTCGAGGACCTCCTCGACGCGAGCGACGGCGTCGTCGACCGGGACGCGCTCGTGGCCGGGCATCGACTCGATGGGAATCCGCTCGTCGGCCGTCGCGTCCACGAACACGGGCGCGATCAGGTCCGAGGCGTTCACGTCCGTCTCGCTGACGAGCCCGCGGATTCCGTCGCGTCGGAGTCGCCGGGGCCGGTGAGAGAGGTTCATGTCGGCTCTTGCGGTTCGGGAGTCAAAACCGCGTCGTTCACGCTCACGGACGCGACCGTCGTTCGGCCGACCGTCGCTCGCGCGAGCCGTCGCGGTCGGCAGTGTCAGAAGGGTCGCGGTCGGCAGCGAGCGGGCGATTGCGCTGACGGGCGAGAGCAGGTCAAAATGCATTTACCCCGGCCTGTCGATACGCCACTCACGAATGCCGCCCTCGCTCGCCTTCGTTACGGACGCGTCGCTCGTCTCCGGGGTCGACCCGCTGGTCGCCGCCGTCGCCTCGCTGGTCGGTGCCGTCGTGCTGTCGAACGCGGCGGGCATCGGCACGGTCCGGGAGTTCCTCGCCGACAACGGCGTCCTGCTGCTCGCCGTGGGACTGGTCCTCGCCGCGGTGGTCGGCGTCGGCCTCTTCTTCGTCGGCAATCAGGAACTGGCGCGGGCGTGGCTCGACCAGTACGGGCTGCTCGCGCTGTTCCTCATCCTGATTCTGGAGGGCGCGATGTTGCTGTACTTCGCGCCGAGCGAGAGCCTCGTCCCCATCGGCGTCTCGCTGCTCGCCGACGGCCCGCGGGACTACCCCGCCATCGCGGCGGTCATCGGCGTCGCGGTGGTCGGTGCGACCATCGGGCAGTACGCGCTGTTCGCGCTCGCCAAGCGCGGCGGCCGGGAGTACCTGCTCGAGAAGCGCTGGTTCCGCATCGACGGAGACCAGCTCGACCGCTTCGACGGCTGGTTCCAGCGATGGGGCCGCGTCGTCGTCCCGGTGAGCAACGCCTTGCTGTTCACCCGCGGGATGCTCACGGTGCCCGCGGGCTTCGCGGAGATGGACGACGCGGAGTTCGTCGTCCTGTCGGCGGTCGGCACGCTGATATTCCAGGCGTGGCTCGCGGCCGCGGCGCTGTACGTCATCGACCTCGGACTGCTGGACTTCCTCTGAGATTGGGTTTTCGGATCACCGACCTTTCCGGGCCGCCTGCTCTCCCCGATTTCGAGGCGTCCGAACCGCCGGAGGGCTCTCGGGAGCCGCTTACAGGCGTTAGACCTAAACGCGTTCGCCCCCGTAGCACTAGGTGCGTCCGCGTGCCGAATTCATCGCGTGCCATGCAATGAACTTCGCGCGGACGCACTTCCGCCGCGCCGGGAGCGGCGGTCGTTTTTCGAAGAAATCAGTTTCGATAGTCGACGCTCTGTATCAGATTTTCCCCGGCTTCCCGAAAGTCCTCGTCAATCCGTTCCTTCACGTTCTCGACGCCAGTTTCGATGTCCACGTCGTCGTACTTGCCGACGAATCGGCGAACGGCTGCATCGGCGTCAGTCGTCATCATTTGAGCTGAGGATTAACTTAACCGTACCGAGGAATCAGTCCGCCGCGACCTCCACACTTTCCTTCCGCCCGATGGCCTTGACCAGCAGCTCCGACACGTCCACGATCTCGATGTCGTCCTCGTAGTCGCCGGTCTTCCGGCCGTCCTCGTACATCGTCATGCACATCGGGCAGGCGACGACGAACTTCTCGACCCGGCTTCCCGCGTCGGTGTCTTCGAGGGCTTCGCGCAGGCGTTCCTCGCTCGGCTTGGGGTCCTCGTCGAAGTCCATCCAGAGGCCGCCGCCGCCACCGCCACAACAGAACGAGTCCTCGCGGTTGCGTGGCATCTCCGAGAGTTCGCAGCCGGTGCCCGCGACGATCTCGCGCGGGGCCTCGAACTCGCCGTTGTACCGCCCGAGGTGACAGGGGTCGTGGTAGGTGACGGTGTAGTCGAGTTCCGTGCCCGAGAGGCCGAGCGCGCCGTCGCGGAACAACTCCTCGACGACCTGCGTGTAGTGGAACACGTCGTCTGCGGTCCACTCGCACTCGTCGAACTCGGGGTACTCGTTCTGGAACGTGTTGTAGCTGTGCGGGTCGGTGCAGACGATCTTCTCGTACTCGCAGTCCTGGATCGCCGTCGCGTTGTCCTCGACCAGCATCTCGTAGAGGCCCTCCTCGCCGACCCGGCGCACGTCGTTGCCCGCGGTCTGCTCGTCCTCGTAGAGGATGCCGTAGTCGACGCCCGATTCCTCCAGAATGGTCGCGAGCGACCGCGCGACCTTCCGATTGCGCTCGTCGAAGCTCGGGTAGTCGCCGACGTACCAGAGGTACTCGACGGGTTCGTCGCGGGCGTCGGGCACCTCGAAGTCGAGGTCTTCCACCCAGTCTGGGCGCTTGCGCTCGGGTTCGCCGAACGTGTTGCCGTTCTGGAACACGTTCATCATCGTGTCCTGGACGTTGGGGTCCATCTGGCCCGACTCGGTGAGCCGGCGGTTCATCTGCGTGAACTGCTCGACGTGCTCGATCTCGACCGGGCAGGCGTCCATGCACGCCATGCAGGACATGCAGGACTCCATCGTCTCGCTGTTGATGACGGAGGCCCCGCCGTCGGCGATGATGGGTTTCTCGTCGGTGCGTCCCGCGTCGAGGTCCTCACGGTACTGCTTCAGATCGAGGATGACGTCGCGGGGGTCGAGCGGTCGCCCGGACGCCTTCGCGGGGCAGACCGACGAACACCGGCCGCACTTGGTGCAGGCGTCGTGGTCGAGCAGTTCCTTCCACGAGAAGTCCTCGATGGAGCCGTGGCCGATCTCCTCCGGGCTGGCGTCGTCCGGGACGCCGGGCAGGCGCTTGCCCGCCTTCTCGTCGCGGGTGACGACGTTGGCGAACGACGAGATCATGTGGAACGGCTTGGCGTACGGAACTGCGGCGACGAACGCCAGCGCGAGCAGCGAGTGGGACCACCAGACTGCGGGGTAGGCGGCCTCGGCCATGCCGGGCGTGACGCCCCCGACCTGGAGCACGTCGTAGACGAACCAGCCGACGAAGCTCACCGTCTCGAACGAGACGTCGCGGTACTGGCTCGTGCCGAGGATGCGGACGCCCTCGGTGAGGTAGCCGCCGACGCCCAGCAGGAACAGCGCCCAGACGAACAGGTCGTCCTCGGTCGAGGTGTGCTTGCCCCAGAGCCGCCCCTCGCGCACCCAGTAGCGCCGGTAGATGGCCATGCCGACTCCGACCACGAACAGCAGGCCCATCGCGTCCATCACCAGCGAGTACGAGAGGTAGAAGTCGTCGACGAAGAACGACTCCTGACTGAGGAGCTTCGTCCAGATGTCCATGTCGATGGCGAGGATGGTCGTCCCGATGAGCAGCGTCAGGAAGCCCCACAGGATGAAGGCGTGCATCACGCCCGCGTAGAGGTCCCGGTCGAACTGCTTCTCGTTCGAGAAGACGATCTTCGCGCCGCCGAGCACCCGGCCCGGAAGGCCGTCGAGGCGGTCGAACCACGACTCGGTCCCCTGTGCGTAGGTCGTAAAGCGGTCGTACACGCCGTACAGGAAGATGGCTATCGCCACGGCCGAGAGGTAGTAGAAGATGGCTTCGCCGAGGTGGCCGATGCGCCAGAGCGTCGGCCGGGTCACCTCGCCGCCCGCCTGTGCCAGCACGAGTGAGTCCATGTCTTACAAGCGGGACAGGATTCGCATAAGTTTTACCGACTCTGGCGACTCCACTGCCAGAAAACGGAACACGAGTTTATAGTTCACTCTCCCGTGGTTCGCGGTTCGCGAGCTCACGCGAGCGCCCACGCCACCAGCGCGAAGCTCGCCGCCCACGCCGGGAAGTCCGCCCGCGAGAACGACAGCGGCGGCAGCGTCGGGTTCCACGAGAAACACCGGGCGCGAAGCGCGAGCGCGAACCGGTCGGCCCGCGAGAGCGCCCGCGCGACCCCCGCGATTCCGACGTGGCGGATTCGAGCGACCAGCGAGCGCTGGTCGCCCAGCCGGGCAGCCGAGGCGTCCCGGATCCGGCGCAGGTCCGACTGGAGCACCGGTAGGAACCGGAAGACGAACCCCACGCCGCTTCCGAGAAGCTGTCCGGTCTTCCCGGGAACGAGACGCTGGATGGCCGCCCGCGAGTCACGGACGGGGGTCGTCCGGAGGTACGCTGCACTGACCAGGAGGACCAGAACGACCCGATAGCTCGCGAGCAGGCTGGCGAACCCTCGCTCGGCGTCGATCCACGGCGGGCCGAGCGTCGCGGCCGCGACCAGCGGGCCCGCGAGCAGGAACGGGAACGCGAACCGGTACTCGACCAGCGCCGTGCGCGCAGACAGGTCCGACGCCCGAAGCACCGCGAGCGACAGGGCGGTCAGCGCGAGCAGTCCCCGCGGCGTGGTGTGAGCGAACGCCGCGGCCGCGAATGCGACCTGAAAAGCCAGCTTCGTCCGGGGGTCGAGCCCGTGAGCGAGCGAGTCGCCCGGTCGGTAGCCGAGGGTCACGATCCGCTCCGGATTTCTCGAATCACGGCGCTCGGACCCCCAGTTTCGGCAGTCGCTCGCGAGCGTCCCCGGGCGTCGCGTCCACGGCGACGCGACCGTCCGCCAGCGCGACGATCCGGTCTGCGAGGTCGAACGCGTCCCGGAGGTCGTGGGTCACGAGGACGACGCCGGTGCCAGACTCGTGGAGGTCCCGCAGGTGGTCCACGACCGACTCGCGCGCCGGCGCGTCCAGTCCGGTGAACGGTTCGTCGAGCACGAGGTGGTCGGGGTCCATCGCCAGCGCGCCCGCGATGGCGACGCGCTCGCGCTCGCCGCCCGAGAGTTCGTCGACGCGCTCGTCGCGCCGCCCCGCCATGTTCACCGCGGCCAGCGCGTCGCGGACCCGGCGGTCGATATCCTCGTGGGAGAGGCCGAGATTCTCCGGACCGAAGGCGACGTCCGTGCCGACCGTCGCGGCGACGAACCCGTCGCGGGGGTCCTGAAACACCATGCCGACGCGGGTCCGCGCGCCAACAAGGTCCTCGGCGACCGGCGTCCCGTCGACCAGCACGTCGCCCCGGTCGGGTTCGAGCAGGCCGTTGAAGTGCCGGACCAGCGTGGACTTGCCCGAGCCGTTCGGTCCCGCCAGCACGACGAACTCGCCGTCGGGAATCGACAGCGAGACGCCGTCTACCGCCGCGGGGCCGTCGTCGCCGTAGCGGTGGACCAGATCTCTCGTCTCTATCATCGGAGCTCCGTCGCTCGGCGGCCATCTGGTTGCGCCATCACTCGGCGGCCAGCTGGTCGCTCCGGACCACGCCGACCGCAGCCGCGATCTTGAACGCCTCGGCAGGGACGAACGCGACCGCGGCAGTGAGGAACGCCTCCAGGAGGGTCATCTCGAGTACGATGGCAAACCCGACCACGCCGAAGGCGTAGATGACGACCGTGCCCGCGACCATCGCGCCGACGAGGCGGACGAGCCCCCGTGGAACGGGATTACGGAGCTGCAGGCCGCCGTGGACGATGGCTCCGACGAGGAACGCCGCGATGGGGTACGACCAGAGGTAGCCCCCGGTCGCCCCGACCAACTCGCCGAGTCCGGCCGATCCGCCGGAGAACACCGGCGCGCCGACCGCGCCGGCGAGCAGGTACAGCACCATCGAGAAACCTCCCCAGAGCGGGCCGAGCAGGATGCCGGCGAGGAACACCCCGAGTACCTGCATGCTGACAGGTGCTGGCGAGAACGGATTCGGGAACGACACGTACGCGAACGCGCCCGTGAGGCCGGCCAGCAGCGCGGCCCGGGCGACGTTCTCGACCGTCTCTTCCCCGACTAACTCGACTGACGCGGCGTCGGTACTCATGGTCGCCACTGCCCCGTCAACCGAAAAGAACGCTTCGGTTGACGACGCGTCCGACGCTCGCCCGTCTCTTCGCCGACAGGTTTTTGTACCGGGGTCGCGTCCGCCCCACACCATAGGAGAATGGACGAGAAGACAGAGGAACTGCGCGACATCTTCATGGACGTCACCGACGAGTCCACCGTCACCGAGAGCCAGGAGGAGACCCACGGCTCGCTCCAGTCCGAGGCGGAGGTCGAGGAGCGCCTCGCGGACGTGATCGCGGAGATGCGCGACCGCTACGACTTCGGGACGACGCTCTCGGACGAACAGCTCGTCACGGTGGTTCGGGGCTACTACGCCGGCGACTCGGACGCCGAGATCGCCCGCGAACTCGGCGACGACTCGCTCGGCAAGACCGTCTCGCGCGCCCGCATCGACCTCCACCTCGTGCGCGACAGCGACACCGACGCCCCGTTCGACATCGACGCCCTCCGCGACCTGCTCGACGAGGACGCCTCGACGTCGGCGTGTGCGGCCGAACTCGACGTGAGCGAGTCGACGGTCCGGCGCTACCGCCGCGTGGTCGAGACCCAGCAGGAACGGCGCACGGTCAACGACCGCTACCGCGACGAGTTCGAGAACGTACTGCAGGACCGGGAACTCGCCGAGCGGATGACCGAGGATATGCACGAGGACGGCCTCGACGACGCGACCGAGGGGATGGAGACGAACGTTTCCTTCTGAGACGACCTTTTTTCTCGTCGGGTGCGCGCCGGTGAGCGGCGCTCTGCGCCGCTCACCGGCGCGCACCACTTCTCGAAAAAAGCTCGGCCAAAAAAGCCGCTCGCATTCGCTCGCGGTACAACTGCTGGTGCGGGAGCCGTCGGCTCCCTGCCGGTGATTTGCGGAGGTAGCGCAAGCAGTGCAATGATTCGGCAGACTCGCCCTCGATTTTAAATACGAGGGCGGGACGAAACCCGGCCATGTCCACGGTTCCGTTCAGCGAGGTCTCGACCGCGGCGTACTGCCCCCGAAAGCTCTACTACCGCCGGCAGGACGACGAACTGGAGGTTCCGGCGGAGGTCGCGGAGCGGCGGGACCTCGCGTTCCGGTACGAGGAACTGCTGGCGGCGTCGGACGAGCGGCTCGCCGAGCTACCGCTGGCGGTCGGTCCCGCCGAGTTCCGCGCGAACCTCGACCGGGCGCGGCGGCGGTACGCCGACGAGTGGCCCGCGCTGGCGGACCCCGACGCCCGCGAGCGACTCGTGGAGGGGAAGGACTGTCGGGGCATCGTCCACAAGGTACTGGGGCTCGACCCGCCGACGCCGTCGATGGTGTTCACTGGCGACCCGCCGGAAGAGGGCGTCTGGGAGCCCCAGTCGGTCAGGGCCGTCGCGGCGGCCAAGGCGCTGGCGTGGGAGTACGAACGGCCGGTCGAGCGCGCGTTCGTGGAGTACCCCACCCACGGCGTCGTCCGGGAACTCGACCTGACCGTCCGCCGGAAGGCCGCCTACCGCACGGCGGTCGAAGCTGCGCGGGCGCTCGACGGTCCCCCGCCGCGGCTCAGCAACGACGCGAAGTGCGACGCCTGCGACTACCGGACCGAGTGCGGCGTGAAGACGCGGTCGCTGCGGTCGCTACTCGGCTTCTGATGCGACGTTCGAGAGCGACTGTCCGCTACTGGAACGAACGAAAGTCACGCGGTTTCGGAGGCGACTCGTAGTCGCCTTCTTCCGATCATCTGACGGCCGCGCTCGCCCCGCCTCGCTCGCGCACGAAGAAGTCCCCGTCGTCCGCGACGACGACCTCGTAGCCGCCGATAGTGAACGCGAGGCGGAGCCGTTCGGCGCGCTCCGCTGCGGTCTCGTAGAGGCTGTCGAGTGCCTCCGGATCGAAGCTGTCGTACAGCCGAGCGCCGAGTTCGTCCGCCTCGACGTTCTCGACCGCCGCGAGGGCCTCCACGATGGTCTCGCTCATCGGCCCGTCGCGGTCTCTGTCGTGACGCGCTCGGTACAGTATCTCCGATTCCGCGTCTGTGGTTGCGACCGCCATTTTTGTTCTACCCACGCGAACGTTAGCCATCGACTTCCTTTGTTATGGCCCACCTGTACCGCGGCAGGGTGCATTTCGACTGGAAGTATACCGAGCCTGAAATGGGGCGAAAATGTAGTCAAGAGAGTTCAAGCGGCTCCAAAAATTGTTGAATTCGTTTATTTTCGAGTGGAAACGACAGCCACTTCTCAGTCGCGGAGCCACGCCGTCACGGCGTCGGCGTTCGCCCCTCGCCGGTGGATCTCCCCCGTCGCGACGTTCGCGACCGTACTTCCGGTACCGCCGGTTTCGCCGCCGTCGATGATTGCTGCGGCGGCGTCACGAATCTCGTGGTCGAGATCTTCCGTCCTGGTCGCGCTCGGTCGACCGCTGACGTTCGCGCTCGTGCTGGTGACGGGCGCGACCGCACGCAGGAGCGCCAGTGCACCCTCGTGGTCGGGCACGCGCACCCCGACCCGGTCGCGCCCACCCGTCAGCGCGTCGGGCACTGCCGCGGTCTTCTCACAGAGGACCGTCACCGGGCCAGGGAGGAACTCGCGCATGACCCGCTCCTCGCGGTCGGTCGCCTCGACCAGTTCGAGCGCGGCGTCCACGTCCGGCACCGCCAGCGATATCGGATCGTCTCGGGGGCGTCGCTTCGCCTCGAAGACGCGCTCGACAGCCGCCTCGCTCAGGGCGTCCGCCCCGAGCCCGTACACCGTCTCGGTCGGATAGACCACGAGCTCGCCGTTCCGGATCGCGGCCGCGGCGTCTTCGATCTCGGCGTCCCCGACCTCGCCGTCGCTCATCGTTCGGCGATGGCGGCCTCGACCTCGTCGTAGTCCGGGAAGTCGGGCCACTCGGCAGCGACCCACGCGTACTCGACCGTACGGTCCTCGTCGAGGAGGAACACCGCCGGTCGGGGCTCGCTCACGCCGGCCATGCCGTCGAGGTCGTGGACGACACCGTATTCCTCGGCGACGCCGTTCTGGGGGTCCGAGAACAGCCGGTAGTCCATCCCGCGCTCCTCGATGAGCCGCTTGTGGGAGTACGGGTCCGAGATGGAGAGGCCGACGACGGTGAGGTCGCCGTCCTCCGTGGTCGTTCCCCAGTTTCGGTCGCGAATCTCGTTCCAGACGTACGTCGCGGGAAAGGCCCCGTCCATGGGGTGGAACACCAGCAGGACCGGCCCCTCGTCGGTCAACTCCGACAGCGAGACGTCCTCCCAGTACTCGTCGGTGACCAGCGGTCGGGTGAAATCCGGTGCAGTGTCGCCCTCCGCGACGTGGTCGGCGTCGGGCAGCGAAACGACCTCGAAGTCCACCATCAGTTCGCACCTCCGTCTCGCTCGGCTTCGGCTCGCTGTCCGCCGTCGGTGCGAGCGCCGTCGCCGTAGGTGTTGTCCAGATAGTCGACGATGTTGGCGCTCTCGCTCATCGTGACACCGGTGTTCTCGTCCACGATGGCCGGTACGGTTCGCTTGCCCGAGAGGCGCTTGACGACGTTCCGGTCGCTGTGCATCGGTTCGACGAACCGCGACCGGTAGTCGAGGTCGTACTCCCGGAGCTTGCGGGTGACGCGCTCGCAGAACGGACACGCCTGCAAGCGGTAGAACGTGATCGGCGGGTCGTCTGTCGCGCTCATGTTCGAGTATTGGCCTGAAAGCGCCGTAAGGGCTTCGCTCGCGGCAGGGCCGCGCGACCGAGTTACCTCCCACTGAGCTGAGGGAAAAGAATAAAGAGTTAATCCCGCCGACCTTCAAGTTGGACCGTCGAATGGTAGTCTCCCCGACCTCCCCAGTCACGCCCGCAGGACTGACGCCCGCAGCGGAAGTGTTCGGCGTCTACCTCTCGGACGCCCTCATCACTTGGACCGGTGCGGCCGTCATCGTCCTCCTCATCGGGCTCTCGGCGTTCTTCTCCTCGTCGGAGATCGCCATGTTCTCGCTGCCGTCCCACCGTATCGACGCGCTCGTCGGAGACAACGTCCCCGGGGCCGACACGGTTGACGAACTCAAGTCGGACCCGCATCGACTGCTCATCACCATCCTCGTCGGCAACAACATCGTCAACATCGCCATGTCCTCCATCGCCACTGGCGTGCTGGCGATGCATCTCACGCAGGGTCAGGCCGTCGCCGTGGCGACGTTCGGTATCACGGCGCTCGTGTTGCTGTTCGGCGAGAGCGCGCCCAAGTCCTATGCGGTCGAGAACACCGAGTCGTGGGCGCTCCGCATCGCCCGACCCCTCAAGTACTCCGAGTATGCGCTGCTCCCGCTGGTGGTCACGTTCGACTACCTCACGCGCGTGGTCAACAAGGTGACCGGCGGCCGGTCGGCCATCGAGACCTCGTACGTGACCCGCGACGAGATCCAGGACATGATTGAGACGGGCGAGCGCGAGGGGGTTCTGGAGGAGGACGAGCGCGAGATGCTCCAGCGCATCTTCCGATTCAACAACACCATCGCAAAGGAGGTGATGACCCCCCGCCTCGACATGACCGCGGTCCCCAAGACCGCCGACGTCGAGGAGGCCATCGAGACGCTCGTCCAGAGCGGTCACGAGCGCGTGCCCGTCTACGAGGGGAGCCTCGACAACGTCATCGGGGTCATCCACATCCGCGACCTCGTCCGCGAGCAGACGTACGGCGAGCACGACAACCTCGAACTCGACGACGTCATTCAGCCGACGCTCCACGTGCCCGAGAGCAAGAACGTCGACGAGCTCCTGACCGAGATGCGCGAGAACCGGATGCAGATGGTCATCGTCATCGACGAGTTCGGCACCACCGAGGGGCTCGTCACGATGGAGGACATGGTCGAGGAGATCGTAGGCGACATCCTCGAAGGTGAGGAGGAGGAACCCATCGAGTTCGTCGACGACGACGTAGCCATCGTGCAGGGCGAACTCAACATCGACGAGGTGAACGAGGCCCTCGACATCGACCTGCCCGAGGGCGAGGAGTTCGAGACCATCGCGGGCTTCATCTTCAATCGCGCGGGCCGCCTCGTCGAGGAGGGCGAGGCCATCACCTACGACGGCGTTCGTCTCGACGTCGAGCAGGTCGAGAACACCCGCATTATGAAAGCCCGCGTGACGAAACTTGACGAGGCCGAGCGTGCCGAGGTCGAGGAGGTCGAGGACTCGGAGCTAGAAGACGGCGTCGAGACGGAGGGGTAGGCGTCCCCGTCATCGGGCTTCTTCGCGACGTGTTTGCGAACGAGTGTCGCGAGTCACTCCGGTCCTCTGTCTCCTTTCTGGCATTCGAGCCCGTGCCCGGATTTAGATGACGCAACCATATTCGTCGTTTGCTGCTTCCGGACTAAAGACTGGCGTCGACTGCGGAAGACGCTTCCTCCCGCCGGAGCGAAGGGCCTCCACGTCGGACGCTACCGCTCGGTCGTCATCGTACAAAAAATTCAGTCCGGAGTCCTCACACTATCTCGATGGCCGTGAAGATGCCGTACGCGACCCCGATGGCCAGCACGAGCGAGCCCAGCCACGCGAGTACCGTGTAGCCCATCTTCCCCCTGCTCACGCCGCCGCCCTCCGCGGCGTAGCCGCTCCCGACGATGGCGCTCACGATGATCTCGTTGAACGACACGGGGATGCCGAACAGGACGGCGGCCTGCGCGATGGCGAACGACGGGATGAGCGCCGCGATGGAGCGGCGCGGCCCGAGCGCCGAGTAGTCCTGCGCGATGGCCTTGATCATCCGGGGCGCGCCGGTCCACGAGCCGACGAGCAGCCCGAGGCCGCCGCCGACGAGCACCGGCACGAGCGGGATGTCGAACGGGTCGAGCAGCGGGACCAGCGGCCCGATTGCGAGCCCGACCTGCGAGCCGCCGGCCGAGAACGCGACGAGGCTCCCGAGCGCGAGCAGGAAGTGTCGCTGCCCGGCTTCGAGGTCCCGTCGCACGTCCCACGCGAGGAGCGCGACGACGCCCCCGGCGACCGCGAGCGAGACGACCAGCGAGCCGAGTTCGAAGCCGCCGACCGGAGGGAGCCCCAGTGAGTTCCCGGCAGTCTCGGCGATAGACTGGCCGACGTCCGGCGGTCCGAGCACGACGAACTCCACGTTCGCGACGATGAGCCCGACCAGCCCGCCGAGTAGCGGGATGACCACCTGCTCGGCGGTGCGTTCCGAGCGGAGGAGCCGAGCGGTAGTGTACGCGATGGAACTGCCGACGAACGGCGTCAGAATCCACAGCGCAGCGATCTGCTGGTACTTCGCCCACGCGGGGTCGCCGCCCATCGCCAGCCCGACGCCGACGATGGCCCCCGTGACCGTGAACGCCGTGGCGATGGGGTAGCCGGTAAACACGCCGAATGCGACGAGAGCCGCCGCCACGAGCAGCCCGGTGGTCGCCGCGATGGCGGTAAGTTCGACTCCGCCGATGAGCTCGGTCCCGACCGCCTCCGAGACGTTCGCGCCCTGCAATACGGCCCCGGCGAAGCCCAGCAGGCCGACGAGGAACCCTGCGCGCATCACCGAGATGGCGTTCGCGCCGACCGCCGGAGCGAACGGCGTCGAGCCCGACGAGCCCGCGCCGATTGCCCACGCCATGAAGAGACTGGCGATGCCAGCGATAACCAGCGTCACGACGCCACTTCCGACCATGCTCCGAACCTTTGGCCGACGATAGAATAGTGTACCGGCTCGGGCTCCCGATTTCGTGGCTCTCGTGTCGATTCTTCCCGTGAATCTCGCCCGGTCAGGTGGTCTTCGAATGGGGCTTCTCGACTTCCTCTGGCGCTTCGACGCCCTCGGCGGCCTCCGCGGTGTCGGTGTGCTTCTCGGTGTCGACGTGCCACCGGCTGACCTCGTCCTCGTACTCGGCGAGTCGGCGGCTGACCTCCTGCTTGAGGTCGTCGTCGTTGACGTTGACCTCGAAGACGAACTCCTGCTCGCCGTCGCCGCGGCCGACCCGCTGGACGTTGGCGCTGATGAGGTCGTTGTCGAAGTAGTATGGCGCGACGCGGGTCATCACCTTCCGGTAGACGGTGTCCTCGACCTTCCGCAGCGCCTTTCGGCTGGCCGAATCGGCCGCGCGAGCCACGTAGCTCACCGAGTCCTGCCACTTGTCGACCGCCTCGTCGGTCTTCTCGTCTTCGAGCTTCTCGTAGGACTCGCTGATTTTCTCGCCGGCGGTCTTGAGGTCGTCGTCCGGCGCTTTCCCCTTCTTCTCGCCCTTGCCCTCGCCGACGGAGGCCTGCTCGGCGGTCTTCTCGGAGACGTCCTCGCCGAGCCGCTCGTGGTGCTTCGGTCGCCACTCCTCCCACTCCTCGTAGGCGTCGCCGCTGGCGTCGGCCTCGCGGAGGGCTTCGGTGATGCGCTCACCGTGTTCGACGATGTCGCCCCACGCGCCGCGGAGCTTGAATCCCGAAACGCTCTCTTCCATTGGTGTGGTGTGCCTCCTAGTCCGGGTGGGTTAAACGCTTGTCGGGCGAGGCGGAACTGGCAGTTACCGGAAGGTGGTAGGTCGGCACTACCGGAAGGTGGTGGGTCGGAATACCGGCAGGGGGTCGGTCGAAACCGCCGAAAGGCGGTCGGTGGCTAGCTCTCCCACCGAACGTTGATAACGGCCGGCTGAAACGGCACACCGATGGCGAAGTCGGAGGTCACCACCGCGGACTGCCCCTACTACGACGCGCCGGTCGACCATCTCCAGCGAGGCTGTCGCCGCTGTGGACGACGCATCGCCTGGGAGTGGACCGTACCCTGTTCGACCTGCGGTCGTGATGCG
The DNA here is from genome assembly GCF_003382685.1 of Halorussus litoreus. Taxonomy (GTDB): domain Archaea; phylum Halobacteriota; class Halobacteria; order Halobacteriales; family Haladaptataceae; genus Halorussus; species Halorussus litoreus. Next base: position 39,956 of record NZ_QLVG01000031.1, read on the forward strand.
GACTACACCGAAACGCGTTGCCGGCACTGCGACGCCCGACTCTCGCTCTGGGAGGGCATCGTCTCGCGCGTCCGTCGGGAGCGCCATCACGTCGACCTCCGGATCGCGAAGGACGCGGTGGTCCGTCCGCCCGGCGCGGGCTTCGTCGCCCACACCGGCGACCCGCGAGGCCAGCGCGCCGACTACCGGCGGCCGCTCCCCGACGGCGCGGGCGTCCACGTCAAGGCGTTCGCGGACCGCTACGAGGTCCACTGGGACAGGGTCGACCCGACCGAGGACTTCCTGGGTCACGTCCTCTTCGACGCGCCCCACTGGCTGCTGTTCGGCGGCGTCCTCGGGGTCAGACTCGCGCGCTGGCCTGTCGGACTGGCGCTGACGCTGGCCGGTCATATCAAAAGATAAGCCCCTACGCCCCCGTCTTCCGGACGAGCAATGACCATCGAAGACCGCGGGGACGCCAAACTCATCACCCACTCGCTGGCACAGGACACCCTCTCGAGGCTCCGGGACGTGGAGACCGAGCAGGTCAGTTTCCGGAAGGGACTCGTGAAGCTCGGCCGCATCTGCGGCTACGAGATCATCGACGGCGCGATGGAGACGGAGTTCGTCGAGATCGAGACGCCGCTGACCCAGACCACCGGCGAGCGCGTGAAGGGTCTCGACGACGTGGTCATCATCAACGTGCTCCGGGCCGCCACGCCGTTCGTGGAGGGGCTATTGAAGGCGTTCCCGCGGGCCAAGCAGGGCGTCATCAGCGCGGGCCGCGACGAGGAGGCGGGTCGCGACGACAACGGCACCTTCCCCATCACCATCGACTACGTGAAGCTCCCCGAGATCACCGAGGACGACACCGTCATCGTCGCCGATCCGATGCTCGCCACCGGGTCGACCATGTGCGCGGTGCTCGAGGAGGTGCTGACCGAGCAGCCCGACCCCGAGGACCTGTTCGTCCTCTCGGCGGTCAGCGCGCCCGAGGGCCTGCTCCGGGTCGACGAGCAGGTCGAGACGGCCGACCTGCTGACGGTAGCCATCGACGACCACCTCGACGACGACGGGTTCATCGTGCCCGGGCTGGGCGACGCCGGCGACCGGGCGTTCCGGACGACGTAGTTACTCGCGAGGCAGCGACGCACCGATTTTGTCTCGGTGGCGATTTTCTCGATTTCTACAACCGACCCGGATTACAGCCTGAACACCCGCGACAGCATCGACCCGCCACCCGCTCGCGCCATGATGACCGTCCCCTCAGCCCGCCGGCCGACCGCCCGCGGAACCGACCCGACGACCCGCCGTCGGATGGGACCGGTCCGGGTCGCGCCGAGCACCGTCACGTCGCGCTCGCGCGAGGCCGCGACGATCTCGTCCGCGGGGTCGCCGACCCGAACCTCGGACTCGACCGCGACGCCGGACAGCGAGTCGGCGGTCGTCGCGAGCAGGTCCCGCGCGGCAGACTCGTCGTCGGGCGGGTCGACCACCCGGAGGAGGTCCACGCGGGCGTCGTTGCTCGCCGCGATGGCGCGGGTCACTCGCGCCGCGAGTTCTGCGTGCGGGCTGTCCGCGACCGGGAGGAGCACGGCATCGACGCCGTTCGCGACTGCGCCGATCTTCTCGACCAGCACGTCGCAGTCGCCCCGGCGCACGATGCGGTCGACCTCGTTGCCGAGCACCGGCGACCCCCCGTCGCGCTCGCGCCAGCCGACGACGAGGCAATCGGAGTCGCGCTCGCGGACAGCGTGCAGGACGCCGCGAGCGACCGACGGCGCGACGAACAGCTTGCCGGAAACGGGCACGCCCGTTCCGGAGGCGACGGACATCGAGCGGTCGAGCACTGCCCGTCGCTCGCCGGCGAACTCCCGGGCGATGACCTCGTCGGTGAACATCGTGAACGGCGACTCGCTCGGGGTGACGCGGACGCCGACCACGAACACCTCGCCGTCCCGGTCGCGAGCCACGTCCACCGCAGTCCGGACCAGTTGCTCGGCGTGGTCGGGGTTGCCCACTGCGACAGCGACTCTGTACTGGTCAATGGCGTCGTCCGCCCCCATCGTCGGGAATCACGCCGTGGGCGTGCAAAAGCGTTCGCGTCGTCCTGCTCGGCAGCGTTCAGCTATGCAGTCAGAACGAGTGTCGAGGACATCTCGCAGTTGTACTGGCTCGTCCGAACACGACCTTGCCGACAATCCCCAGTCCTACTTCCAACCCTAGTTCCGCCGGCAACCCTACCTTCACCTACAGTCCGACCCACGAAGTCGAGACGTCGCGGTCGGGGAAGTGCCACCGTTGTTCGGGCAGGCCGTTCGTCTCGCGGAGTTCGATGCGAACGTCGAACAGCGGTGCGAGTCGGCGGACCGCCTCGGCGTCGTCGGCGACCGGGAGGTGGAAGTGTGCCATCCCCCGCGCACCGCGGACGTGATCACCCAGCGCGCTCACGAACTGCTCGACAGTCTCCGAATCGTGTTGGGGGACGAGATACGAGAGGGTGAACACCGAGACGCGGAGCTGCGCCGGCTCGAATCCGTTCTCGGCGCGCTTCAGCCTCGTGATGGCGTCGCAGATGCCCGTCCGGAATTCGTCGAGGTCCTGCCGGCCACAGTCGCCCGTGCCGTGCGAGGACTCGGTGCTGGCGGCGGCAGTCGCGGACCGGGTCCCGCAGTCGTAGTCGAGGAGATGGACGTTCCCGTCGTCCACCGAGGCGTCGTCGGGCAGGAGGTTGTCCACGTCCGCAGACGGGTAGTCGGTGAGTGCGAGGAGGCGCGTCCGGGAGCGGTCGGTCCGCCCCATCAGCTTGCGTGTGACGTGCTCGGACACCCGTTCGCGCACTTTCCCGGTCACCAGTACGGTACAGCCGTCCCGCTTCAGCGACGCCAACCGCTTCCGGAACGTCGGCGGGTCGACTGTGTCCCGGTCGCTGCCCATGCTGATAGCGCATACCATCGTGAGGGATTTAAAATTTGGTAATCTATATTCGATTCAACGAGTTCAGTCGTTTGAAATACATTGGCCATCCGTCACGATAGCGGCTCGGACCAGCGGTGTTCAGCTACGTGCGGTCAGATCCTGCTTCGCTCGGTGAATCAACTGATAGTTCTGGTGTCTGCGCGAGTGAAACGAGCACGTGCTCGTCACGAGCGAAGCGACGTGAGGGTGTCGAGCCCGCCGAGGGCTTTCGGAGACGTCTCACTGACTCCACTACCGTATCTGAATGCGATTCCGAACTATCGCCAACACCTATATGTCAGCCCCACACACCCACACGCATGACCGACGACGAGGACGAGCCGTGCAACGACTGTCGCGAGCCCGTCTCTGATGCGCTGGCCCGGACCGTCCGGCTGACCGTCGACCGCTCGCAGATCGACAGCCAGCGGCTCTGCCCGGAGTGCTTCGCCGAGTGGATCGACCGCTACGAGTCCGAGATGCAACCCGACCCGGACCACACGCTCGTCGACGACCCGGACGCCGACATCATCGTGGACTGAACTAGCGGATTGCCGAACCCCTCTGTATCGAGTGGAAACCGCCCGACTGCGGGCCACTCCTCGCCACACGTCTCCTCTCGAAAGGCACCTACCGACCGGAATATAGCTCTCTGGAGACGCCCCCTATCGGTCGGCCTCGACGGTCGTCGAACCCCCTCGTTTCGGGTGTACGATCGCAGTACGGCACCGGATTTGTGGGAATCGTGCGGTCTTACGAAACCGACCCCTGTGTGGGAAGTAACAACACGGGTGGGTGACGAACTGCTTCGGAACTCGTGACCCTGACTGGTCGCTCGGCGCTCGGAACTGGGTGGACGATGCCCGACCCGAGGACGTTGACGAACCGCGCCGCGGCCACCACGAATACAGCGCGGTCGAACTCGCGGACATCGGACAGTGAGGCCCGGAACGGCATCTATGGGCCGGTAGCGACGGATAGAAGAAATGGATTCGAGAACCGGAACGGGTCGCTACTCGGCCATGTGGTATTGTACCGGGGTCGACCTGATAGCCCTTTGGCTTTTCAAGGGCACTCGCGCAGATCCATTGCTGCCCGCCTAGTCTACTTGGTCCGCACGCCCGTTCACGGCGCAACGAGTGCGTCTCCGTAGATCGGGACCATGTACAGGAGCAGCAAAGACGCACCGACGAGTGCTGCAACCGTAGTCGCCCGTTCGACTCTGGAAGGGCTACTGTATCTGGACGTAACGAGGACGGACGTGACGAGACCGATCAACGCAACCTGCAGGACCATCTCTACGTACGAGGCGTAGATTCCGGGGCGCCCGGGTCGAAAGATCAACACCGTCAGAACCGCCGAGGAGAGGGTCACTACTCCTGCCGCTGCTGTTAACGGCGTTCGAAGACCGGCCGCTCTAGCTATCGTGGCAGTTAGATAGCCGTTGAGAACGACTCGTAACCCGATTATCGTCGCGAGCACACCAGGGTTCGACGAGGTGGGGAAGAGCCAGTCAAGCATCGTTCGAAGTTCCGATACGGGAGTCCGACAGTGCGCTCTCAGGGGCGTTCCTCGCCGCCCCATCACTCGAATATACAACTGTTCCGATGTGTCTACTCATCTGATTGTTTTTCGTGGCGTCAGTATATAACCTCGAGGTCGCCGTCCGACGACGAGAAGTCATCACCGTTTCCGACGCTCTCGCTCGACGACGAGTATCCAAGCCCTTCCCACGTGTCGACGAACTTGTCCCGGGCATCGTCGAACCGCCACTGCTCGTCACCGGGGGCGATACCGTGGTCCGCCGGATCGCGGTGGGCGGCTCCGACGACTTCGTGACCACCGTAGTAATCGTCGGGGATGTTGTACAGTCTGCCGTGCCACTGTTCTCCGGGAACCAGCCCTGCTTCCTCTTTGATGTGCTTGTCCTCTGATTTTTCCACGTCGCCATTGCTCGTCTCGTATCCGACGTACGACGAGAAAGACGGGACGTAGATACTACCCCATCCGTCGTCGAGCATGTCCTGTTTGACGTTTTGGGCAGTAAAGTCACCGTCGTACCACGTGACGTTGATCGGCCCGGTCTTCTCGTCCAGATCTCCGCTACTGTACGTGTAGAGCGGCCCGTTGTAGGCCGATGGAGAACTGGCGACGGATGCGTCCCGATCTTCCGCTCGTTCGCTCGCGATTCGCTCTTTCTCCAATTTTTCGGCATGCATATGTTGTTCGAACGTGCCGAGTATCGCGTCATCATCGTACGAGATCGTGAAGGCCCTATCGGGGTTGCGGTACTCCTCAAACGATAATTTTGATGGAAGTCACACAGCCCTACGTCGATGACTACGTAAAGAGCGACGGTGGCGCTTCGCACGAAACGGCCCACCCATCGGCCTACCGATACGCCTCGAACTCCTCGCCGAACAGGAGGAAGTATCCCGTCCCGACCAGTCCGACCGCAGCGGCGATCGTAAAGGCGACGTCCGGGCTCACGAACTCCCAGAGGTAGCCCCCGAGCGCGGCGCTAGGGATGACCACGGTGTTTCGGAGCAGGTAGTACGTGCCCGTCACGCGACCGCCAGCGCCCCGTTCGGCGGGACCGACGATGAGCGCCTTGTGCGAGGGCAGACCCGCGAACCGGAGTCCGGAGAACGCGAACACGAGGACCATCGCGGTCGCGCTCGCCGGGGCGTTGATGAGCACGACCGGGAAGACGGCGTAGACCGCGAACCCGAGCGCGACCACGGGCTTGAGGCCAACGTACTCGGCGGCCTTCGCGGCGGGTGCCATCACCAAGAGCGCCACCAGCATCTCCACGCCGAGCAGGTAGCCGAACAGGGCCTGGGGCGAGAGGTCGAGCGCGTAGGAGAACCCGGCCAGCGAGACGGTCGCGTTCAGGCCCACTTCGCGGAACTGGGTGACCACCAGCACGAAGAACACGTACACCATGCCGTTGGCGAACCGGACCAGCGTGTCACCGACCAGCAGCGGTCGGAGTTCGTCGGGCATCTCCCGGAGGTCGCGCCGAATTTGGTCGACGCCCCCGAACGAGTCACCGATGGTGTCCTCGCTGGCGTCGTAGCGGACGTGCTGGACGACCGTCCCGAGCGCGCCGAAGACGACCCCGACCGCGAGCACGTACTGGAAGCTGACCGTGAACTCGGGATGGAGGCCGATGAGGACCGCCGCGAGGACGGGGCCGACGAGGAACGCGGTCCGGCGGAACGTCTCGGTGCTGGCGAAGCCCGCCGCGAGCCGCGAAGGGTCGGTCGCCTGCTTGACGACCGCGAAGGTGGCACCGAGGCCGAACGACTTCCACGCTTGTGCGAGGAGCAGGCCGACGAAGATCCAGAGCCACGGCTCGACCGTCACCCCGCCAACGGTGAACGCGCCGACCGCGGGCGCGACGAGCCAGACGGCGAAGCCGACGGTCGAGAGGAGTCCGAACACCGTCAGCGCGTACCGCGAGCCGATCCTGTCCGAGACCGCGCCGCCCGGGTAGGGGTAGAGCGCGGAGACGACGTTCCCGAAGGTCCCGAACAGCCCGACGACGAATCCGGAGGCACCCAGTGCGACCATGTACTCCGGGAGGAACCGGCTGGTCATCTGGAAGCCGAGGCTGAAGGCGAACATCGCGAGCGAGAGCACCAGCACGTCGCGCTGGAGGCCGAGGAACTGCCGGAACGCGTCGATGGGTCCCGCGGCCTCCGCCTGCTCTCGGGCCATGCGGGAGTAATTGGAAGGAGGTGTCAAAAACGGTGGGGTCGAGCGGTGGCCGGCGGGCCACAGCACCGGGCGATTTTGCCGGAATGACGAGTGGGGTATAAGTAATTTCAGTCACTACGCGTTCGACAATGAACCCGGAGTTTACGGCGCTCGTCGATTCCGACGGGGTCCGGATCACCGACCCCATCGAGCGGACGCAGTTCGACCTCCACGCGCCGGCGGCCGTCTCGCCGGGGCGAACGGACACCGACGCGTTCTACTTCCCGGTCGACACCGCGATCTCGGTCCGGACGCCGTGGCTCCGGACCACGAAGGGACTCGACGTGTACGCTCGAGACACTGACGGGAACATGGTGGGCGAGTCCAGCGGCGGCTCTCGCCTCGACCTCCCGGCCGACGCGTACAATCTCGAACTCGCCAGCACGCAGATGAAGGTGTACCTCGCGGTCGAGAGTGAGATCAGCGTCTCTGGCGACCCTTCGGCGGTCGACATCTCGTTCGGCGGAGAGACGCGGGTCGAGATCGGCGCGCGGTCGCTGCACGAGCAGCCGGCGGGAACGATTACTGTTCCAGATGACGTCGGCGCGACGATGGACGCCGTCTCGCTGCTCGGCTCCGCACTGAAGACGACCACGTGCGAGCGGTCGTTCCCCTCGCTGCGGGGGCACCCACCGCTGGTCGAACCCGGCGAGAGATTCACGGTGGAGGGTGACATCACTCGCCCGGAGACGGGCGTCAAGATTCAGGTCCCGGAGAAGCGCGAGGCCGTCTACGAGGTCGCGCCGCTGGCGTTCTACCTCGGCGCGGACGTGGTGCCGGGGCGCGAGCCACGGCTCATCACCGACGACTTCGAGTACGCGCTCGATGCGCCGGGCGACCTTCAGCAGGGCATCAATCAAGTGCTCCAGCAGGTGTTCTTCCTCGACTGCGTGACTCGCACCGAGGGCTACTATCAGGTCGACTTGCGGGAGCGGGCCGACCTCGAACCACACGTGGACCTCGACTTCGCCACTCTCTACGGTGCGCCGCTGGCCGAGCAGCTCCGCCGGTACCTCGACGTTCCGTTCGAGGTGGTCGAACCCCACCTCCCGCGGTGGAAGGTGACGATGGACGTGTCGCCGACCCACGAGAACGTCGCGGTGCTCCCGTTCGCCGCGGACGAACTCGCGGTGGTCCGCTGTCCGGACGACCCGGACCCCTCGAAGGTCGAACCGGAGCCGGAGGTGTTCGAGACGTTCTACCGTGGCGCGGGCGACAGCACCCTGTCGGCGGACGTAATCCACCCCAAGCCGGCCAACTCCATCGAGCAGGTCTGGGTCGGTGAGGAGATGCCCATCGGCGCGAGCAAGGCGACGCCGGAGTCGCTGAAGCGCCGCCTCGACGTGACGCCCAAGCACCAGATCACGGTGGACGTGGTCTGCAACGACGACCGCATGCGCGAGGAGGACGTGGTCGGCGACATCTACGGGACGCGGGACCTCTACGAGTTCAACGTCACGGTCCACAACGACGTGACGACTGCGGGGCTTCGGAACCTGCTCAAATCCGACACCGACTTCCTCCACTACATCGGTCACGTCGACGACCACGGCATTCGCTGCATCGACGGCATGCTCGACGTGTCGACCATCGAGGAGTCGGGCGTTCGTGCGTTCATCCTGAACGGTTGTCGGTCGTACGAGCAAGGCGAGCAGTTGGTCGAGAAGGGGAGTCAGGTCGGCGTGGTCACGCTAACGAAGGTCGGGAACGAACCCGCAACGGACGTGGGAACAGAACTCGCGCGGTTGTTAAATTATGGGCTCACCTTTGCAGGAGCGGTTGCCGTGATTATGGAGGACAAGCAAAGACAGTACACTGTATTAGGGGATGGTGGGGTTGAGTTAGTAAAGACGAAGTGTGGGATACCACTTGTAATACACATCGAGCGAAATGGCAGTGGATACTCGACGGAATTCCACGCTCATGCGACCACGAACTACTCGATGGGGTCTCTCATGAGTAATAAGTTCGGCAACTCACCAGTTCGGACTCTGGGATCGAGCGTTCTACAGAAACAGTTCGATAGTGATGGCCTCCGCGAGTGCCTAAACAGCGGGAAGAATCCAGTTAAGGTTGATGGCGAACTCTTTTGGAGCGACGAGATTTCTATTGATACTATTTAGGGGCCAGCTGTTCCGCACTGGATGCAGTCGGATGGTGTTGGTGCTTCTGACAGATAAAAACCCATCAGGAACAGCATTTCCACTAACTTTGGGTGCCGTCTCAATCGTGCAAGAATCCAATCTTTCATCATATACCCATTCATCCCCCTGACCAAAAAATACTTTCATTAGAAAATATACTAAAAATTCTGTAGCTGTTTTATATCTGGTTTCGATCCACATCTCGACTAGCGATTTGTATTTTCTGTCAGCCGGTTACGGCCTCTACTCATCTTGCTGGCCGGGAAGCGTGGACGTTCAAATTCTGACGCGCAAGAGCGCCCCTGACTGGAAGACGGGCCAACACGCGCAGAGAAATCCACGCCTGCTTAAACGTATCTCAACTACCTCTGGCGCTTGATTGCCGAATTAGATACAAAATTTTAAACCATTCGTCCGTCTCCGTGCTGGTGAATGAACAACGGACCGGACGTTCCCCCTGCGGAGTTCACCGACCGGTTGCAGACACTGAAACAGCGCGGCTGTAACATCCTTGTGACCGGCACGGTCAGCGAGGAGGTCTCCCAGCGGATGACCCGGAAGCTCCTCGGCGAACCCGAGAACCCGCGAGCCCGCATCCTCGCGCTCACCGATCAGGACCGCGAGGACGCGCCGGATCTGCTGCCCGACAGCGTCGCACCGAGCGACGAGAGCGTGTCCGTCGTCGACGTCGGTGGCACTCGGTCGGCGACCGCCACGTCGCCGCCGGAGGCCGGGGCTGCGTGGCATCGGGATGGCATCGACGAGCTACGGAAGAGGGTCTGTGACGCCATCGCGACCGCGAAGATCTCCCAGTCCGGATTCGAGCCGGCGCAGCTCCGCGTCTCGGTGTTCACCCTCTCATCGCTCGTGAACCAGTACGATCCCGCGGCAATCGAGCAGTTCGTGAGCGCGCTGGGCGACCACGTCCGCGGTGCACGGGGGATGGCACACTTCCACCTCCCGGTCGCCGACGACGCCGAGGCGGTCCGCCGACTCGCGCCGCTGTTCGATGTTCGCATCGAACTCCGTGAGACGAACGGCCTGCCCGAACAACGGTGGCACTTCCCCGACCGCGACGTCTCGACTTCGTGGGTCGGACTGTAACTTCTGGGCACCGTCGATACGCGTCGTGTTCTCCGAGCAGTCTCGACGGCGTGGTTCGACGCGGCTGCCCCAGTCTTCGTCTCTGTCCTCTCAACTGCGCGCCGCGCCACCCAGTTCGCCGAGACCGAACTGCTAAAGGGCGTGTGGGCGTCGGTTATGGGTAATGAAGGCGCTCGGAACGGCGAGTGCGGCCCCCGGGGAGTTCGACACCGGGCGGCTGCAGGTCGGCGAAACGCGTGACGGGAGCGAGTTCGGGCTTCCCGTCGCTGTGCTCAACGGGGCGGCGGACGGACCCACGCTGTACGTACAGGCGGTCAGCGACGGCGACGAACTGAACGGGCTCGGCGTGCTCCAGCGGGCCATCCCACAGATCCCACCCGCAGAGCTGTCGGGCACCGTCCTCGTGACGGGCATCGTCAACTATCACGCGTTCCAGGTGGCCGAGCACCGCAATCCCATCGACGACACGAAGATGAATCGCACCTACCCCGGCGACGAGTCGGGCACCGCCAGCGAGCGCATCGCGGCCGCCACTTTCGACGCGGCCTCGCGGGCCGACCTCGTGCTCGACCTCCATCAGGGCTCGACCAGCCGGATGATAAACGAGGTTCGAGTCCGCTGCGGGCAGCGTCACCGGCTCCACGACGAGTGTCTCGAACTCGCCAAGGTGTTCGGCTGCGGCAACGTCCTCGACCAGAAGGGCCCCGACGGTCAACTCGCCCGCGCCGGGCCCGACGAGGGCGTCCCGACCGTCGACCCCGAACTCGGCGGCTGCGTCGGCTGGGACGAGGAGAGCATCCAGTACGGCGTCGACGGGCTGTTCAACGTCCTGCGCTACTACGACTTCCTCGACGGGGAGGTGGACCTCGAACCCCAGACCCGCGCGCAGGGGTTCGACCGCTACGGCTCGCCGGTCGGCGGCCTCGTCGACTTCCAGCGGGACCTCGGCGACCGGGTCGAAAGCGGCGACGTGCTGTTCGAGGTGACCGACCCGTTCGGCCAGCGCAAGGCCGAGGTGACCGCCGACGACGACGGCGTGTTCTGGCGTTCGCGGCGGCTCCCGCAGGTGGCGACCGGCGAGTACGTCTGTTCGGTCGGCACCGACGTCGACGAGTACTGACCGATGGCAGCTGATCCTGACTCGCCGTCCGATCTCTCCTGCCCCGACTGCGGCCGCACCTATGCCGCCGGTCCCGACGAGCCGTGGCGCTGCGACTGCGGCCATCCCCTCGAATTCGCGGACCACCCGCTCCCCGATTCCTCTGCCACCGACGGTTCCGCGCCCGACTTCGCGGACCTCGACACTCGCGAGGGGCTGTGGGCGTTCGCGGACTTCCTGCCAGTCTCGCCGGAGGTCACGCTCGGCGAGGGGTTCACTCCCCTGCAAGACGCCGAGGAGACCGACTGGGAACCGAACGTCCAGCTCAAGCTGGAGTACGTCTTCCCGTCGGGGAGCTTCAAGGACCGCGGCGCGACCGCGACGCTCTCGCGAGCCGCGGAGCTGGGCGTCGAGACGGTGGTCGAGGACTCGTCGGGCAACGCGGGCGCGGCCATCGCCCAGTACGCGGCGCGGGCCGGCATCGACGCCGAAATCTACGTGCCGGCCGACGCCAAGCAGTCGAAGCTCGCGGCCATCGAGCGCGTGGGCGCGACCCCGGTGAAGGTCGAAGGCTCGCGCCAGGACGTGACCGACGCCTGCGTGACTGCTGTCGAATCAGCCGACACCGACGCGTGGTACGCCAGCCACGCGTGGAACCCGGCCTTCTTCGCGGGCACCGCGACGTTCGCCTTCGAGGTGGCGGCCCAGGGCGACTGGGAGGTGCCGGACGCGGTGGTCACGCCGCTCGGGCACGGAACGCTGTTCCTCGGAGCGTATCGGGGCTTCCGCGCGCTGAAAGACGCCGGCTGGACCGACCGGATGCCCCGACTGCTGGGCGCGCAGGCCGCCGGCTACGCGCCCATCGCTGCGGAACTCGGTGGTCCCGACGAAACGGCGGGCGACAACGCGGTCGCCGACGGCATCCAGATCAGAGAGCCAGTGCGGAAAGACCAGATCCTCGACGCCATCGAAGCGACCGACGGCGACGCCATCGCGCTCGGTGCCGATCCCGTCGCGGACGCGCTCGACCGACTCCGGCGCGGCGGATTCTACGTCGAGCCGACCTCGGCGGTCGCGCCCGCCGCGCTCGCAGCGTACCGCGAGCGCGGCGTGCTGGACGCCGAGGACGAGGTGGTCGTTCCGCTGACCGGGAGTGGTCTCAAGTCGTGATCCGGAGGACCGACGACCGATGACCACCTACGCCGCGAACTTCTGTCCGCAGTGCGGTACGGCGCTCGTCACCCGCGCGGTCGACGGCCGCGAGCGACAGTTCTGTCCGGACTGCGAGCGCGTGGTCTGGCGGAATCCGGTCCCGTGCGCCGGCGTCGCGGTCGTGTCGGACGAGGGCGTCCTGCTGACCGAGCGCGCGGTCGACCCCGGTCGCGGCGAGTGGGCCGCGCCCGGCGGCCACCTCGAATTCGACGAGTCGCTACGGGAGGGCGCGGCCCGCGAACTCCACGAGGAGGTCGGCGTCCGGGTCGACCCGGACGACGTGACCCCGCTCGACACGTTCGCGGTCGAACAGGCCGACGGCAAGCGCATCGTCTCCGTGGGATTCGCGGTCCGGCGTGAGGACACCGAGGGCGACCCCTACGCGGGACCGGAGGTCGCCGCAGTCGAGTGGCTCACGCCCGAGTCGTTCGGTGAGAGCGGCGAGGTGTTCCACCCGCCCCACGGCGAGCGGTTCGAGAAGGCGTGGGATGAGTTCGGGCCCGAGTGACCGCGGTTCGCTTCCACTTGGCTTTCTCGCGGCGCTATGCGGTGTGGTATCCCGTTAGCGTTGGAGTAGCTAACCCGGAGTTCCCGCAGGTGCGAGTGAACAGCAAGACGATGCTATCTGCTGCTTGAGCCTCGGCGTAACCGCACAGCACCGCACCCGACCCCGTTCGGCACGCACTGCACTCACACGCGCCCCGTTCAGCACCGCTTCTACGCGTCCCAAATTACTTCTCCGGATGAATCGGCGCGTCGAACTCGCCCCGGACCAGCGGCTTGGCGATGTGTCGCCGCGCTTCCGGGGGAACCTCGTACCACCCGACCTCCAACTCCCGCTCGACTTCGCGCTCGACCTTCCCGTCGGCGGTCGTTCCGCAGTCCCGACACCGGTAGCCCTGCCCGGCCCCGGCGCTCTTCATCGACCGGTCGCAGTCTGGACAGTCGGGCGTGACGAGTTCGGTCCGGTTCAGCTCCCGTACCGCGAACTTCTCCAGCTTCAGGGTCCCCTCGCTCACCTCGCCGCAGGCCGTGATGCGGTCGCCGGGTCGGAGGTCCCGCACCCGGTCGCGGAAGCGCTTGGTGGGCTCGAAGGCGGCGCACTGGAGTTCGTCGCGCGCTCCGTCCTCGCCGTCGGTGCGGGCCGCGAGCCCGACGAACACGTGGCCACCACGTCGCGTCTCGGGCGCGGTCGCGACCGCGCCCGAGACGCGATAGCTTCGGCCGTCCTCGACGCCGGGAAACGTCGGATCCTGTCGGTCGGCATCCTGGAGGTGGGCGTCGGTGCCCTGGTTCGTCACGAAGACGGCTCGACGCTCGACCGGTTCGCTCTCGATCATGCGGGCGACGCGGCGGACGCAGTCCGCCGAGTCGCCCCTGATGCCGTGGAGGATGGGGCCGGGCGTGTGCGGTACGCAGACGAGTTCGCCCGTCTCGCGGTCGACGGTGTCCCACACCTCGGGGTAAGCCGCGTTTGCGGCCGCGAAGACGGATTCGGCGTCGACTTCACGCGGGGTGCCGACGCGCTCCGACTCGCGGTAGGAGATGCACTCGTAGGTCCAGTCGGGCGCGCCGATCTTCCCGCGGCCTCGCTTCCATCCCGCGCTCAGATAGCCCGCATCGGCGATTCGCGCGTCGGCCTCGGCCACCGAGAGATGGTCCCGGACCGCTTCGCGGGCGAAGTCGGCGACGGATTCGGGCACCGCCTCAGGATCGGTCGGCGCGATGACCTCGGTATCGCCCGGTGGGACAACCTCGGGGTCACCCGGTGCTACGACCAGCCCCGGGTTCGTCCTTGGGTCGTCGGTCTCCGCAACTGCGTCGATCTCCTCGCGAGCGATTTCGAAGGCGTCCTCGGGGTCGGCGTCGGTGTGAATCGCGAGCGCGGCGTTCCCGCGGGTCTTGTGCTCGACGGCTGGATTGAGCCGGACGAGGAGCAGTCGCTCGACGGCCGCCGCGGACTCCTCGCGGAGTCGCTCGGCGATGCGGGCCGCGAGGTAGGTCGTACACATTCCCCGCTCGCGCGAGTCGGTGTCGTCGACGCCGATGACGGTCACGCCCGAGCGTACGCGCGTGGCGGATTAAACGACTTTCGGAGCGCCCCCTCTTCTGGTATCAATGTATCGCTCGGTTCGTGGCGAATCGCAAGACTCCATCGGGTCACGGTTGGCGGAACGTATATATAGGGGACTCACTTACATGCGGGTATGTCCCGGTCTGCACTGGTCGGGAACGTGACCGCCATGCTGGAGGACGCGGGGTTCACCGTAAGCGACCGGTGCGCGATCCGACCCAAGAGCTTCGACGTGGCCGCGCGGCGCGGTCGCGACCTGCTCTTGCTGAAGGTCCTGGCGAACGTGGATGCATTCGACGACGCGACGGGTTTGGAGATGCGCCGACTCGGGGAGTACCTCGACGCGACCCCGCTGGTCGTCGGGCTCCGGACCCGTGACGAGGAGCTGGAGCCGGGCGTAGTCTACTTCCGGCACGGCGTCCCCGTGTTCAGTCCCGACACCGCGATGGAACTGTTCGTCGAGGGTATGTCGCCGCTGGTGTACGCTGCGCCGGGCGGCCTCTACGTCAACATCGACGGCGACGTGCTCCGCGACGAGCGCGAGAAGCGCGACTGGAGCCTCGGCCAGCTCGCCAACGAACTCGGCGTCTCCCGGCGCACCGTCTCGAAGTACGAGGACGGCATGAACGCCAGCGTCGAGGTCGCGCTCGAACTCGAAGACATGTTCGAGGACGACCTCACCAGCCCGGTCGAGGTGCTCGACGGTGCCGAGGAGGTCCGCGAGGGCGACCCCACGCCCGAGGACCCCGACCCCGAGGACGACGACGAGCGCATCGTCACGGTGCTTACCCGCGCCGGCTTCGAGGTCCACCCGACCGTCCGCGCGCCGTTCAAGACCGTGAGTGAGGACGACGACAACGAGAAGAGCGTCCTGACGGGCCACTCGGCGTTCACCAAGACCGCCGAGAAGCGCGCCCGCATCATGTCCTCCATCGGCGAAGTCGCCCACACCCGCTCGGTGTACTTCGTCGACGAGGCCAAGCGCGAGAGCGTCGACGGGACGGGACTGGTCGAGCGCGCGGAACTGGAGAACATCGACGACCCGGACGAGTTGCGGGACCTGATCCGCGAGCGCGGCGAAGAGCCCGCGTAACGGCGTTCCCCGCTCCGTCTACTGACTTCTTGAGCGAAACGTGGATTACCCCGTTCTAATCCTCGATTTATCGAGCGTATCCCGTTATTTTCCACCGACGGACGAACGCCCGACGGGTACCGCTTCGATTACGAACCGTCGGACTGCACTATTGTCGTCTTACGGCGCTAAACGATAATCTCGGTTTTTGGCTCGATAGCTCGCACCCAGCGACATGGCGTACGAGAACAGACAGCACGTAACCGACGAACAACGCCGGGACTTCCTGAAGGCCCTCGGCGTCGGTGGAGCGGTCGCCACGGGCGCGACACTGGCGGACGTTCGCCACGCGGTATCGGGGGAGTCGGCCACCGAGGAACTCGCGCCCGTCGGACAGGCGATACGCAGCAACCTCGGCGGACAGCTCGATTCCGGGGTAATCCGGAGTCGGGAGACCGAACTCGTCGGGGCGCTGGAAGCGCTTCCTGCGCTCGCGGAGTCCGGCGTCGGCGAGGAGCCGGGCGACGATTTCGCGCGAATTGCCGCGGCGGGACGACCGCTGTACGACCACTTCGCGGAGGTGGGCTTCTTCGAGGCCACGAGCGACAACCTCCCGGCGTTCACGTACGACTACCTCACTGAGAGCGTGTCGGCGTTCGTCGGCTCCGAGGTGACGGCCGAACCGCTCTCGAAGGTCGGCCTCACCGAGCAGGAGGCGGTCGACCTCGTGGCGAGCGTCGTCACCGACGCCGACCAGCTCAGACACAACCACTGGGTGGTCAGCCCGGACATCTCCCGGGAGGACGTGGAGGATGCCGCCGCGCTCCCGCCGCTGACGAAGGGCGCGATGGGTGGCGCGATGCTCTGGCTGGAGGACCTCGACGCCAAACTCTGGCGCTGGCAGACCATGCTCACGGACGGGGCGCTCGCTGACGCCGAGTGGCACGCTCGGTCGATGGCGGCGGGCTTCCAGCTGGTGAACGAGGGCGCGAAGGCCATCGCCGACGAGTCGGCTGCCTTGTCGGACGGCGAACTCGGCGCGATACTCTCGACCGGGTTCGCGATGCAGGCGCTCGCTCAGAGCCTGCTCCCGCAGGACGTGTACTGGATAACCGAGGAGATGCGCGACGAACGGCGAACCGACCTCGAGATGGTAACAACGGAGTTCTAGAACCATGAGCGAAGAATTCGACTTCGACCGGGAACTCGACCCCTACGTCGACGCGATCGACATGGGCGCACGACCGAACTACGTCGGTGTCGGCGAGGTTAGCTACGAGGAGCGAATCGTTCAGAACCGGCGACCGCCCGAACTGGCGGTCACCGACGAGATGATCGAGCAGGACGCGACCAACCCCGACTCGTGGCTGACCTACAACAAGGGACTCGAAGAGCAGGGCTTCTCGCCCGCGAACGGCCTCACGACGGACAACGTCGACCAGTTGAGCCGGGAGTGGGTACTGAGCACGGATAGCTCGGGCCTCCAGACCGACCCCATCGTCGTCCCGACCGACCCGCCGGCGATGTACGTCACCCAGAACAACCAAGTCGTCCAGTGTCTCGACGCCCGAACGGGCGACACGTTCTGGCGGTACGAGTATCCGATGCCGGAGGACCCCGACTACGAGCCGCTGCCCCGCGACCGCGGCGCGGTGGTGTACGGCGACAACGTGTACTTCGGCACCGCCGTGATGAGCATGCTCGCGCTGAACCGGTACACCGGCGAACCCGTCTGGGAGACCGACGGCCTGACCGAAGAGCAGTACCGGAACTACCCGTATCCGTGGGTCGGCTACGGCTTCGCACAGGCACCGCTGGCGTACGACGGCAAGATATTCGCGGGTCAGTCGGGCGGCGATTCCTCGCCGCCGGGGTGGACGTACGCGCTGGCGTTCGACGCCGAGAGTGGCGAGGTGATGTGGGAGACCAACCTCGTGCCGAAAGACCAGTGGATCGGCGAGACGTGGCGTCACGGCAACGGGTCGGCGTGGATGACTGCTGCCTACGACACCGAGACCGACACGCTCCTGTGGAACACCGGCAACCCCGGACCGATGCTCAACGGACTGGTGCGTCCGGGACCCAACCAGATGACCGCCGGCATCGTCGCCATCGACGCGACCACCGGCGAGGTGAAGTGGAACGACCAGATGGTCGCTCACGACATCTGGGACTACGACGGCCAGTTCACCCCGCAGATCGCCGAGATGGAGGTCGACGGCGAGGCGACGCGGGTCGTCATCGCACCGCACAAGACCGGCTGGGCGTTCGTCTACGACATCGAGACCGGCCAGCTTCTCACCCGTAGCGAGCCGTTCGCCAAGCAGGACGGCAACTTCCTCGGGATGCACCCCATCGGCGAGGAGAACGGGAGGGTCTTCTTCCCCGGGACCGCCGGCGGGGCCGAGTGGTCGCCCGACACCTACAGCCCGCGGACCGGGCTGGAGTACATCGGCGCGAACGACGCCGGTCACAAGGCCTGGATGGAACTCGGCTGGGAGTACGGCGTGGAAGCCACCACGGGCGGCGGCACCGACGTCCCGCCGGGGCTCGGCGAGGACGTGTTCCACGAGGCGTACGTCAGGGCGGTCGACCCCGCGAGCGGCAAGGTCGTGTGGGAACACCAGCTCCCGGACGTCAACCCCGAGTGGGGCATGTGGCGGATGTGGACCGGCGGCACGACGGCCACGGCCGGCGGCCTAGTCTTCCACGGTTCCTCAGGCGGTGACCTCATCGCGCTCGACGACGAGTCGGGCGACCGCCTGTGGCGGGACGACACCGGCGGTCGCATCACCGCCTCACCCGTCACGTGGCTCGACCCCGACGTGGGCAAGCAGTACGTTTCGGTCGCGTCGGACGACGAGATCGTGACGTACTCGGCCGACGTGAGCGGCGACGGATAGCCACCGTCGGCGAAAGCGGCTGCCCGCGTTCCCTTCGTCGTCGCTCGCGTTCCGTTCGTCGTTGCTGTTCTTCGTCGCTCTTTCGGAACTAACGGTGAGAATCGAGGACTGGCGGTCAGTCGTCCGACTGGCGCGACAGCGCGGCCAGTCCCCCGAACACGCCACCGAGCGTGGCGAGAACGCCGAAGCCGGGGGCGCTCGCGACCTGCCGAACGTCGTTCGGCGAAACATCGCCCGCCCGGTTGTCTTGCGTTTCGTTGCCTTGCGTCTCGTTTCCGACTCCCCCGTTCTCCTGTCCGCCGACCTGCTGGGTGGTCTGCGTTCCGTTGGTCCCGTACGTGAGATTGCCCCGAGCCGTTCCGTTCCCGGTCGAGTCGAACCGCTGCTGGCGGCTCTGCTGGAACTGCTGCAGCTGCGACGTGTTGTTGGGGTAGTCCTGCCCGCCGAGACCGACGGGTCGCGAGACCTCGATCTCCCCGGTGACGTTTCCGGTAGCGTTCTGGCCGCCCTCCGGTTCCATCTCGGTCTGGTTCGTCAACTGCGTCTCGTTGACGGGTTCGAGCTGCTGTTCCTCGACGAGTTCGACGTTCCCTCGCATCGACGTGGGGTGGACCTCGCAGTAGTATTCGGCCATGTTCTCGCTGGCGGTGAACGACACCACCTGGGTCGCGTCCTGCGTGCCGATGATGTCCGAAGCGACGACGGCCTCGCCGTCCGAATCGAGTACCACGAAGTTGTGGGGCTGCCCGTCGACGTTCGTCCATCGGACCCGGTAGTCCTGTCCGGGGACGAGCGGAAGCGTCGGATTCGTCTCGCCCGCTATCGACTCCGGTGCCACACCCCGCCACCCCGGCGTTCGCCCGCCGAGGACGATCAGCTGTGGCCCGTCCTGCCGTGCGCCGACCAGCCCTGCCACCCCGCCGAGCGCGACGGCACCGGCCGTCGCTTGCAGGAACGTTCGACGAGTAGAGCCGTCGTGAGCGTCGGTGTCCCGTGTCATGCTATCTCCCAAAAACCGTGTGTGGTAACGGCTCTGCCGTCCATAAACCGCCACCATCGTTTTCCCGGTTGTCGACTATTGAACTCGCAGACGCGTGACCGTTTAATCGTTCACGCGGGAGTGGGTGACGTATAGTGGAATTATCGATTCGCACGAACGGACGCCAAGCGAAAGCTCGTATTTCCGCGCCGAAACGGTCGCCGGTCGGACGAACTCATCGGCGTGGCGGACGGAACGTCTCCGTTCCGTCGGCGAGGTCGCGTCCGATAGCGCGGTAGACCGGGGTCGACATTTTTACGAGTCGCGTCCGAACCTCTCGTCGTGACTCGCAGTTGGCACGAGGGTCCTGAGCAAGGCTGGAAACGAGCGGCCGTCGGTGGCATCAGCGGTGGGGCCGGATTCCTGATCGCGAAGTCCTTCGTCGGCGACGGCGGCTTGGAAATAGCGGTCGCCACCGGGGCGGTCACGCTCGTTCTGATGCTGGCTATCAGCGCTGCGGTGGCCCGATAGTTGACCTGATCGCTGGCCTTAGTTACGCCGCGCTCTCGCCGTACGTCTCTTCGAGGTACTCCAGGATGTCGTCGCTCTCGGGCATTCCCTCGACGCCGTTCTCCTCGTCGACCAGCACGGGGACGCCGGTCTGACCGCTGACCGCCTCGACCTCGTCGCGCTGGGCGTGCGAGGACGGGACCGAGTGAGATTCGTAGTCGAGGTCGAGTTCGTCGAGTTTGTCCACGACCTTCGCGCAGTACGGGCAGCCGTCGAGTTCGTACAGTTCGAGGTTCGCCATGTCCGTGCGTAGTGGTTTCTGCGGCAAGAACGTGGTGGTCGGGGAAGGGGTTGACGGGATTTCGTCGTTGGTCCCGTTGCGGTTACTCCTTTGTGTCGGTAGTAGTAATGTCAGAATTTCTCCGCGGAAATCGACGCTACCACGAAGCTAGCTACTGCTTGGCCTCGGCGTGACCGCACCGCAACCGCACCGCGACCGCGGGCCGCAGACCTCCCCAGCCTCCTGCGCTTCTCGGCCTTCGGCCTGCGATTCTCACTCGCCGACCTTCCGCACCCGACTCACGGCGCGCGACACGCCGTTCCGAATCCGCTCGCGCTGGTACACCGCCTCGCCGAGTCCCCACGCGACCAACAGGATGCCGCCGAAGATGGCGCTCAGGAACTCCCAGCCGGTCATCCACACCGGGCGGATCCACGGGGTGACGTGGGCCCACGTGCGGGCGAACGACTCGGCCTGTCCGGCGACCGGCGTCCCCTCGAACGTCTCGACCAGCCAGAACGAGACGCCCTCGCTGTCCGAGACCGAGAGGCCGCTGCCGCTCAGGTCGTAGTTTCCGGACGCGTTCACGTCCGCGATGGTCGGCCCGCCGGGTTCGTCGCCGAGCTGGACGCGCTCGACGTCGTAGGGGGCCCACGGCGCGTGGAACTCCCAGACGATCTCGCCCTCCGGCGTGGTCTCGAACACGCGCTGGTTCATCGTGTCCACGACCAGGGTGTTGCCGTTCGGCAGCCGGTCGGCGTCGCGGGGCCAGCTCATTCCCGCCGAGCCGAGGTTCCACGTCCTGTTCCACTCGCCGTCCTCGCCGCCCTCACGCTCGTACTCCACGATGCGGTCGTTCTCGCTGTCGGCGACGAGCACGGTCGGGTTGCCCTCGTCACTCTCCATGTACATCGGATTGTGCTGCTCGTAGAGGGTGTCGTAGTCGCCGTCCGAGCCCAGTTGCATGTCGATCTCGTTCGTCGAGCGGTTCACGACGACGACCTGATCGAAGTTGCGCGGCGACACCAGATACTCGCCGTCGCCGATTTTGTCGATGTCGTTGACGTGGGTCCAGTCGTTCTCGGGCCCGCCCACGCTTCGGGGGTAGTGGTTCTCGAAGTGCCACTCCCAGACGATCTCGCTCTCGCCCCTGTCGTAGACGAAGATGCGGTCGCCCTTGTTCGACTCGCGCATGTTAGCGACCAGCAGCTGGTCGCCGTTGACGAGGTCCACGTCGTGAGTGTCGTGGATGTCGAGGCGCTCGGTCCACACCCGCTCTTGGGTGTCGGGGTCGAGTTCGTACACCAGCGTCTCGCCCTCCGCGGTCGCGGTCACGAGCAGGTGCCCGTTCTCCAGCGGGTCCACGTCGTAGAACCACGTCGCGTCGAATCCGGAGCCGTTGTGGACCCACTCGACCTCTCCGCGCGGGCCGACAGCGACGAGGCGAGCGGGCTTGTTCTCGTTGGCCATCCCCTGGAAGTGGAACCCTTGGATGGAGATGATGGTCGTCCCGTCCGCGGGCTCGTCGACCGACGCCCGGAGGTTGGTCGGGTCCTCAGTCGTGGTGACGTACCCCACACCGGAGATGGTCGCGGGCGCGACCAGCGCCAGACAGAGGAGGGCGACGACGCCGCGGACGAACCACCTGCGGGGGAGCGAACGAATCGGAGTCACGTTCGGTTCCACGCGGGGGAGGGGGATTAAAATTGGTGGGACAGTTCGTGCTCAGACCGGTAGATGGCTCCGAATCAGACCGGCAGCCGGTCCGCGAACGACTCGGCTTCCGCCTCGGTCACGCCGTAGCCGGTCACGCGTCGCCCGTTGCGGGTAAAGGAGGTGTACTCGGGCGACATCACGCCGACGACCTTCGAGACGGGGATGGAGACGTAGTCGTACTCGTCGGTCGCCACCTGGTCGAAGCCGACCACCCAGTCCCAGTCCTCGATGACGAACGCGGCGTCGACCTGCGTCGCCTCCTCGTCGGCGTAGTAGATCTTCGCGATGGGGTCGGCGTCGCTCGGGTAGCTCTCTGTATCGCTCATTGTCGAACAGACTATCGACAAGTGACGTAATAACTGTTTCCGAAGCGAGACAGAGACACGCACGTAGCGAAAGAGCGACACGAGCTGCGCCTCGCTTCCAAAACCGGAAGACGGCCCGATTAGACGGCTCCCTGAAGGATGCCGCCCGTGCGGACGAAGAAGTAGAGGACGAACAGCGCCGCGAGCACCCAGTGGCCGAGGCGCGTGTCGTCGAGTTCGCCCGCGGCGAGCTTGACGACGGGGTACGAGACGATTCCCGCGGCGATGCCGTACGCGATTGAGAAGGTGAAGGGCATCACGAAGATGGTGAGGCCAGCTGGGATGGCGTAGGTGAGGTCGTTCCACGCGATCTCGGCGACGTTCGACAGCATGATGATGCCGACCACGACGAGCGCGAGGTGGGAGGCGTAGGATGGGACCGCGACCGCCAGCGGGACGAGCGCGAGCGAGGCCAGAAAGAGCAGCGCGACCACCAGCGCGGTCATGCCCGTCCGGCCGCCCTCGTCGACGCCCGTCGCGGACTCCACGAAGGTCGTCACGGTCGAGGTACCGAGTATCCCGCCGATGGTGGTACCAATCGCGTCGGCCATCAGTGGCTTCTCGATCTCGGGGAGGTTGCCCTCCTCGTCGAGGAACCCGGCGGCCTGCGAGACGCCGGTGAGCGACCCGGCAGTGTCGAAGAAGTCGACGAAGAAGAACGTGAACACGACGAGCGCGAACGAGAACGCCTCGATGTTCGCCAGTCCGTCGAGGAACGCGCCAGCCAGCGGCGCGATGTTGTAGCTCGCGGCGTCGTAGGTGATCGGCGCATTCGGCGCGAGCGCCACGTCGAGGAGGTTGACCCCCATCTCCTCCAGCGCGGGTGAGTCGGCGGGGTACGCCGAGTAGCCCAGTGCGGACGCGGCGTAGCCCAGCAGCGAGGTGAGGACGATGCCAGCGATGATGGAGCCGCGGACGCCGCGGGCGTAGAGTGCGAGCGTCAGGAACAGGCCGAGGACCGAGACGACGGCCACGGGGTCGGACGCGAACACCGGGTTGAACGTGACGAACGTCGCACCGTCGCCCGCGACGACCCGCATCTCCTCCAGTCCGATGATGGCGAGGAACAGGCCGATGCCCGCGCCGACCGCGAGTTTGACCGGTTCGGGGAACAGCCGGATGATGTACTTTCGCGCGCCGATGGCGGTGAGCGCCATGAAGACGATGCCCTCCACGACGACCGCGGCGAGCGCGACCTGCCACTCGATGCCGAGGCCGAGGACCACGGTGAACGCGAAGAAAGCGTTGAGCCCGAGTCCGGGCGCTTGCGCGAACGGTCTGTTGGCGTACAGCGCCATCACCAGCGTCGCGGTAGCGGCCGAGATGAGAGTGACGACCGCGATCATCTGGAAGGTTCGCTCGGGGCTGACGCCGTCCAACTGGATGGCCGCCGAGAGGATCTCCGGGTTGACCACGACGATGTAGCTCATCGTCAGGAACGTGGTCACGCCCGCGAGAATCTCCGTCCGTAAGTCTGTGCCGTGCTCGTCGAAGCCGAAGTACCCCGCGAGTCCGCCCGCGGAGTCTCCGCCGCTGGGGTCCTCAGTTCCCATGATACACGAACGGGCATACTCACCAAACCGTACTTAATGGTTCTCATCGAATTCGAGCAGATATGCACAAAAGTGCGTACCTACGCCGGATATGGCCGAAAATTAGACGCATTTTCTGCATAGTCGTGTCTAGCTTCCGGTCGATTGCCATCCGGGCGTCTGCGCGCAATCCCTTCTCGAAACTCCCGCAGATACTAACCAAAGATTCTAGAAGAAAATTTTAACTTTATTCAAATAAAAATATCTGCCGCGCCTCTAACGGTGCGTGACAACAACGTGCGCAACTCGATCAGAATCCTACTCGCGGTGACGGTCGTGGTATCGATACTGTCGCTCTCGGTGGCGGCGACCGCCGGGAACGCGAACGCAGCCGAGTGCATGAGCGTAAACGACGCATTCTCCCCGGACTGTGGCGGCGACGACGATGACGGCGGCGGCGGTGGCGGCGGCGGCTGTCTCTGTCCGGTCGATCTGAACGAGAACTTCGACCGGTTCTCGGTCGACGCACCGCAGCCAGTCTGAAACGCCCCTTTTTCGACTGCGAGCAGCTACGGATCGACGGCTACTCCTCGAACGTCGTGAGCGCGCCGACCGGCGCGTCGGTCAGGCCCTCCGCACGCTCTAACCCCGTCTCGCCAGCGGCGATGAGCGCGAACACGCCCACAACGTCGGCGTCCGCGCGCTCGGCGATGTCGAGCAGCAGTTCCTGCGTCTCGCCCGACCGGATGAGGTCGTCGACGACCAGCACGGTCTCGCCGGCACCGATGGACGAGGCGGGCAGGTAGTAGGTGAGTTCGATGCCCGAAGCCAACCGCTGGCGGGACTCGATGAACTCCTCGACCGCGGTCTCCTTGGACTTCTTGGCGTACGCGACCCGCGCGTCGAAGTAGCTCGCCATCGCCGCGCCGAGGGTGATGCCGTCGGTCGCCGCGGTCAACACCACGTCCGGGCGCTCGAAGTCCAGCGACTCGGCCGCGACCGGGGCCACGAGGTCGAGGAACGACTGGTCGAACACGACCGCGGAGTTGTCGACGTACCCCTCGTCGTCCCGGCTGACCCGCGATTCCAGTTCTGCGGCGAGTTCGTCGCGGCCGACGCCCTCGACTACGTCGCGGGCTCGATCTACGCTCGGCAGCACGTGGCCGTTGACGTAGCGGTTCAGGTCGCCCGCCGGGAGGCCCGTCACCTCGGCGAGTTCGTCGTAGGTCCGGGTTTCCTTGAGCATCCGGAGGACGGCGACCGCCTGTAGCTGGAGGGTCGCCTTCTCTGCGCGGTTCATGCCATCCTCGAAACAGTCCACGAACTTGAATACCCCGAAAGCTTGCAGCGAGATTTAGCGCAGAGATGCGTAACACTGTGGATTCTCGACGGAGCGCGAGTTCGCCGGGACTGAGGACGGGATGCGAACTCGACGGGGACTGAGGATGGGATGCGAACTCGATGCGGCGTGAGCGCGACTCGCCGAGTCGCGCTCACGCCACATCGGGCAGTTTGGTCGGGGTCACTCCGCGTCGAGGAGTTCGGTCGCGGTCAGCAGCGACTCCAGTTCGACGCCGTGGTCGGCCAGATTCTCGGCCGCGCCCTCCTCGCGGTCGACCACGACGAGCACGCGCTCGACGGTCGCGCCCGCATCGCGCAGCGACTCGACGGCGTCGACCGCGCTCTGGCCGGTCGTGGCGATGTCCTCGAGCACGACCACCTCCTCACCCTCGGCCAGATTTCCTTCGACGAGGTTCGCGGTGCCGTACTCCTTCTGCTGCTTGCGGACGACGACGTAGGGTCTGCCCGTCTCGACGCTGGTGACCGCGACGAGGGGCACCGCGCCGAGCGCGACGCCCGCGAGCTTGGTATCGCCCGCGACGGCGTCGAGGCCGTCCACTCGCTCGGCGAACGCCTCGGCGATCAGTTCGAGGCAGTCCGGGTCTGTCTCGAACAGGTACTTGTCCACGTAGTAGTCGCTGGTGCCGCCGTGCGAGAGTTCGAACTCGCCGTACTGCACCGCGTCCGCGGCCCGGAGCGCCGCGACGAGTTCCTCGTTCGTGTCGCTGGCTTCGTCGTCACTCATCGTCCGGAGTGGGGACGCCCCGAGTCAAAAGCGGTTCCGTTCGGCTCGGCCGGTCGTCTTCCTACCTGCACTCGCTCAGTCGTCCGCCGCTTCGGCGGTCTCGGTTTCGGCGGTTCCGCTCTCGCCCTCGCCGGACGCGTCGACCCAGTCGTCGGCCCACGACTCGAGTTCCTCGAACACCGGGCAGAGCTGGCGGCTCTTCTCGGTGAGGCTGTAGTAGGTGGCGATGGGCCGGTCCTCGACCCGGCGGTTGACCAGCCCCGACGCTTCGAGGTCGTCGAGCACCCGCGACAGCGTCCGGGAACTCGCGCCGGTCGAGCGCTGGAGTTCGTTGAACCGCTTCTCGCCCTCCTGCAGGTCGTTGAGCACGACGAGCCGCCACTCGGAGCCGATCTGCTCGATGGCCTCGACCACCGGACAGGCGTCGGCGTTCTTCTCCTCGGCGGTGTCAGCTCGTGAAGTTGTCGACGACATCGGTGATAGCTACTGACAATATTGTCGCCAAGAGTACAAATAGGTTCCGGTGTGAAGTAGGTAACGTAATGCAACCAAGTGTTCGAGTTACAGTCCAGAACCGCGAACCGACCGCTCGCGAGACGACTGCCTCGTCCGCGGAGGTGAGGTACTGATGGCTATCGAGACCGTCAGCCCCGCGGCGTTCCTCGTCGGCAGAGTGCTGTTCGGCGGCGTGCTCGCGTTCATGGGCCTCAACCACTTCATGCAGGCCGACGGGCTGGCAGGCTATGCCGAGATGAAGGGCGTCCCGGCTCCCAAACTATCGGTGTACCTCTCCGGCGCGCTCCTCGTAGTCGGCGGCGCGTCCATCGTCCTCGGCGTCGCTCCCATCGCTGGAGCAATCGCTCTCGTGGCGTTCTTCGTGGTCAGCACGCCGACGATGCACGACTTCTGGTCGGTCGAGGACCCCGAGCAGCGTCAGTCCGAGATGAACGACTTCCTGAAAAACGCCGCGCTCGTCGGTGGCGCGCTCGTCCTGCTGGCGGTCGGCGGCGGGTCGTGGCCGCTGGCGTTGTAGGGGACATCTGTCACTCTGATTCTCACGATCCGCCGCCCGGTAATCGCGCTACTTCACCAGCATCGACTCCACCAGCACCAACTCCACTAGCACCGCCAGCGCGCCTCCGGCGCGCGCGCCAGCAGTTGTACCGCGAGCGAACGAACGTAAGTGAGCGGCCCAAGGAGCCCTCGAAGGCTCGCGCCGACGGCGCGAGCCTGAGGGGGTGACGCCGTGGTTTTGGTCGAGCTTTTGCCAGGCAGCCGGGCGCGCGTCTCGTCGCGCGCCCCGCGACCGCAGCAAAAGGTCGTTTACCAGGGCTCGTTCTTCAGCCCCAGCGCGTACGCGATGCCGTTCGTCACCAGATGCAGGACCGGCGTCGCCACGAACACGACCACCAGCACCGGCACAGTGAACACCTCGCCGAACCAACTTGGCGCGGCCAGAAACGCGAGCAGGAGTGCGAACACCACGAAGTCGAGCTGGTCGAGCCCCGGGAACGACGCCCCGCGCTCGCGGCCGGTCCGACGCTTCAGGAACGACGCCGCGATGTCGCCCAGCATCGCACCCGCCGCGAGCGCGAGCGCCGCGGCGAGGGGGAACGTCGGCAGGTCGACGCCCACTGCTGCCGAGACCTCGGGTGCGACCGCGTTCAGTCCGAGCGCCAGCGCCGCGCCCGCGAGGGTTCCGATTGCGGTCCCGCGCCACGTCTTGCCGTCGCCGAGGAGTCGCCGCCCGTTCCACGTCCGCCCGGCGTCGATGGGGCTGCCGCCGCCGGCCAGCACCGCGGCGTTGTTCGGCACGTAGGCTGGCAGCATCGCCCACAGCGCGACCGCGACGGTCTCGAAGACGCTCATGTCCGAATAGGCGAACGCCGGGGCCTTAAGAACCGGAGGTTCGAACCCCCGGCGTCTCGGCGCAGCGATTCGTCCGTTCCCGGCGCTCGGGAAACCAACGGTATAAGAGTGGAGCGTTCGAAGCCCCGACCATGATACCGCCCATCGCCAGTAAGTTCGTCGCGGGCGAGACGCCGGCGGAGGCGCTCGACCACGCCCGCGAGCTAAACGACCGGAACGTCGCGGCGATACTCAACCTGCTCGGCGAGCACTACGACGAGCGCCGCCCCGCCGACGAGGACGCCGAGGCGTATCTTCGGCTGGCCGAGGACATCGGGGCCGCGGACGTCGACGCCTGCATCTCGGTCAAGCCCTCCCAGATCGGCCTCGATGCGGGCGTGGAGGTGTTCCGCGAGAACGTCGAGCGAATCGTCGAGTACGCCGCCGACCGCGACGTGTTCGTCTGGATCGACATGGAGGATCACACCACGACCGACGCGACGCTCCGTGCTTTCGAGGAACTCACGGTCGAGCACGGCGGCGGGGTCGGCGTCTGCCTGCAGGCCAATCTCAAGCGCACGCCCGAGGACCTCGAACGTCTCGCGGACCTGCCCGGCAAGGTCCGGCTCGTGAAGGGCGCGTACTCCCCGCCCGAGGAAGTCGCGCTCACGGAGAAGTCGGCGGTCGACGAAGCGTACCGCGACCAGCTCGAATACATGTTCGAGGAGTTCGACGGGGGAATCGCAGTCGGGAGCCACGACCCTGCGATGATCGACCGCGCCCGGGAACTCCACGACGAGCACGGCACCGACTTCGAGGTACAGATGCTGATGGGCGTTCGCGGGGACGCTCAGTTCGACCTCGCCGACGAGTACGAGGTGTACCAGTACATCCCGTACGGCGACAAGTGGCTGTCGTACTTCTACCGCCGGGTGGCCGAGCGCAAGGAGAACCTGCTGTTCGCGCTCCGGGCAGTGCTCGGTCGGTAGTACCGAACTGTTCCACGTTTTACCGGGGTACCGCGCCCCACCCGACGTTTCACCAACACCCTGATCTAGAGACACCGTCTAAATAGTACACCTGAGATATTCATTTTATATATCTATACATAATATATTAGTAGGTAAGTGAATAACATGCATAATGGAGGTGAACACATGCTAGACTTCTTCGCCTGGGGCTGTGGCTACCACTACGGCGTCGGCGTGATCTGTCTGGGCTGACGTGAGCCCAGCACGTATCGCTTCTCAAACACGTCGCGGACGACGCCCGCGACGAACCCCCCATCGCAATCAGTCGCCTCACCGCAACCAGTCGCGGATTCCCGGCCACGCGTTCAGACACGTAGCATCTAGTTTATAATCCTCCAGTCGGATATACCCGATAAATGGCCTCCTGGAAACGTGACATCGCGAGCGGTCTCGTGGTCCTCGCGCCGCTCATGGTGACGGCGTACATCGTCGCGTGGCTCTACCTCAAGATCGCCGGCCTCCCGTTCCTGGAGGACATGTCCCCCGAGATCCTCCGAGTCCTGACGGTCCTCGCGGTGTTCAGCCTGCTGGTCCTCAGCGTCGGCTACATGATGCGCACCGCGGTCGGGTCGCTGGTCGAGGGTGCTATCGACAACGTGATGAACCGCCTTCCGGGCCTCCGCATCGTCTACAACGCCTCGAAGATGGCGGCCGAGACCGCCTTCTCGGACACGACCGACCTGCAAGCGCCGGTGAAACTGGAGACGTGGAACGGGATGCGAATGACCGCGTTCAAGACCGGCAAAACCGCCGAGGACGGCCGCGAACTCCTCTTTCTACCCACCGCGCCCAACATCACCACCGGTTTCGTCGTCGAGGTGGAACCGAGCCGGTTCGAGGAGACCGACGAGAGCGTCGAGGACGCGCTGACCCGCGTACTGAGCGCCGGGTTCGGCGAGACCAGCGAGTCGGGGATTCCCATCGACGTTCGGGACGAGAAGGAGGTCGAGTCGCCACCCGCGAAGTAGTCTGGTCGCGTTACTCGGGGGCGTTTTATGCTGAGTGTGCCTTTATCACGCCACGTATTGTACGATTTGTCGATGGGTAGCGGATTCCGACTGACGCAGATGTCCCGGAAGACACTCCTCGTCGGCGTTCTCGTCCTCGTCGGGATACCGGTCGCTGTCTTCGTACTCGTCACCCTCTCTGACGCGCCGTCAGGGGTTGCGTGGTGGGGTACCGTCGTCCTCCTCTATTACTTCGTCTTCGGAGCGTACGTCTATGCACGATACGGGGGAGAATGGAGTATGCCCCCAGAGGGGAGACAATAGATTCGCACTCGGACTTATCGGAACGGCCAACTCCGCGTCGATTTCGAGAGCGAACGAAGAATTCCGAGAACAAACGAAGCAACCACGCGACCGACTCCCGCTACTCGACGTACGTGAACCAGTCCTCGTGGTCGTCGGTCCGGCGGTTCACCACGTCGAAGAACCGCGACTGGATCTCCTCGGTGACGGGGCCGCGGCCGCCGTTGCCGATCTCGACGTTGTCGACCTGCCGGATGGGCGTAACCTCCGCGGCCGAGCCGGTGAAGAACAGTTCGTCTGCGGTGTTGAGTTCGCCTCGCGAGATGGTGGCCTGATCGTGGACCTCGTAGCCCAGCTCCTCGGCGAGCGTGATGACCGACTTGCGGGTGATGCCGTCGAGGATGCTCTCGGCGAGGCCGGGCGTGTAGATCTCGTCGTCGCGCACGAGGAACAGGTTCTCGCCCGGTCCCTCGGCGACGTTGCCCTCCTTGTTGAGCACGATGGCCTCGGCGAAGCCGTTCCGGCGGGCCTCCTCGCCCGCGAGCATGCTGTTGACGTACAGCCCGGTGGTCTTGGCGTTGGTGGGGATCTGGCTGGAGGAGTGCTTGCGCCACGACGACACCATCACTTCGACGCCGTTCTCCAGCGCGTCGTCGCCGAGGTACGCGCCCCACGGCCACGCCGCGACGGCGGTTCGGGTCGGACAGTCTCCCGGGCTCACGCCGAGGCTGTCGTAGCCGTAGAAGGCGACCGGCCGGACGTAACACGACGCGAGATCCTGCCGCCGGATCAGTTCCATCGTCGCGTCGGTCAGTTCCTCGGGCTCGTGGTCGATGTCCAGATCGTAGGGTTTCGCGGACTCGTACAGCCGGTCGAGGTGCGCGTCCCACCGGAAGATGGCCGGTCCCTCCTCGGTGTCGTAACACCGGACGCCCTCGAACACGCCGCTCCCGTAGTGCAGGCCGTGCGTGAGGACGTGGA
Organism: Halorussus litoreus; assembly: GCF_003382685.1. Lineage (GTDB taxonomy): Archaea > Halobacteriota > Halobacteria > Halobacteriales > Haladaptataceae > Halorussus > Halorussus litoreus. The sequence continues at coordinate 70,841 of NZ_QLVG01000031.1, forward strand.
CCTGTGCGTCGTCCCAGTCGACGAACTCCCCGTCCATCCAGATCGTGTCCACGTCCATCTCGTCGAAGCTCATACAGACGGACGTTCGGAGGCCTCCGTAATGAGTGTTGACGGTTCGGTGGCGGACGAACGCGGAAAACGAGAACGTCGCAGCTATCCGAGTCGCTCGACGATCTCCGAGCCCTCCAGGTACGCCAGCCCGTTGCGCTCGGCGTACGCCCTCGCGTCTGCGGGCGCGAGCGCCTCGCCGGTCTCGTCGTCGAGCATCTCGCAGACGACGACGGCGGGCTCCCGGCCGGCGGCCGCGGCGAGCGCGATCCCTAACTCCGTGTGCCCCTCGCGGTCGACCAGCAGGTTCGGGGCGGCGCGAAGCAGGTGGATGTGGCCCGGTGCGCGGAACTCGTCGGCGAAGTCGACCGATTCGGGGTCGGCTGCTGCCTCCGCGAGCGCCGTAATCGTCGCCGCGCGGTCCTCGTCGGTGACGCCAGTGTAGGTGTCGCGGTGGTTCACCGGGAGCGAGAACGACGAACGCTCGTCGTACCCCAGTTCGTGGTCGCCGGCCGCGGGGTGGTCGAGCGCCTCGTCGAGGAACGGCAGGCCGAACGCGTCGGCCACCTCGTCGGCGAGCGCGACGCAGACGAGTCCGCCAGCGTCGTTGCGCATCCGCGAGACGTCCGCGGGGGTGACCGAACCGGCGGGGTAGATGAGATCCGTCTCGCCCTCGCGGTCGGCGGCGTCGTGGACCAGCACCGGCGACCCCTCGCGGAACGCCTCGATTGCGGCGTCGACGCTCCCGGCGGTCTGGCTCATGACTCCTCCTCGACGTGGACGGTGACGTGGTCGCCGTCCGCCAGCCCCAGTTCCTCGCGGAGCTTCACCGGAGCGATGACCTCCAGCTGGTCCTCGTCGTGGTGAGTGCGCTCTGGCGCGATGGTGTGAGCCTGCTCGTACACCTCGCCGTCCTGCGTTTCGATCACGGCGGGGTAGCAGACCGCCGGGCCGTACGTTCGCTCGTCGTCTTCCCAGCCGTCGATGGGCACCGGGTCCAGCGCCTCCATCGCCGACCGGGCGCGGATGCTCTCGTCGGTCAACTCGACGTTGAGCGTGCCGAGGAACGGCTCGTAGCCCAGTCGGTCCTCGAACTGCGCCATGTACCCCGGCAGCGAGATGTAGTGGCGGCCCTCGCCCATCCCGCTGGTGACGGTCCCCGTGAGATCGACTCCCGCGGCGGTCTCGAAGACGCGCCGGTAGTCCTCGTACTCGCGCTTGAGCGCCCACTCGCCGTCCTCGGTGATGGAGATCCACTGGCCGTCGCTGACCATCTCGCGCTCGACGAGTCCGGCGTCGTCGAGCCCCTGGAGCCGTCGCGAGGCGGTCTGGTTCGAGGCGTCGAGTCGCTCCGCGAGCGCGGAGCAGGAGACCTTGACCTCGCCCTCGAGTCCGCCGTCGAGCGCGAGGAGTTTGAGCGCGGCGAGTTCGTCGTAGCCGACCGCGCGCGGCCGTGTCGCTGACATACCTGCCACTCCGGTCGCTCGCGGTTTAAGCATAACGGAACCGGTACGGCACTCAAAATTGGAAACGAGATGACGAGCTATTCGTCTAGTAGTGCCATCTTATAATCGTTGATACAGGTCTCTACACCACGCTCGACCTCTTGTGGGGGAGCATCTTCCGGAGCCTCGAACTGATACACCTGTCCGCACGCTTTGAGAGTCTCCACGAAGTGCGCGAACATCCCGTCGAAGGGTTTCTCCTCCCGGTCGAGATTCGGATAATCACGCTTGAAAACGGTGAGTTTCTCGCGGTATGGACGGTGGTCGAGCCATCCAGCTTCCCACTCGTGGCCGCCTTCGGAGTTCTCGTATAGTGCGACGATATGTGTTGCGCGCTTCGCCATGATCTTGAACTGCGTTGTCCAGCCCAACACCGAGTCATCGAACGTCTCTAAGTCCTTCAACAAGAACGGCTCACCAACTGATTTTAGTCGGTTGGCGACGAGCCGAAGCCTGTCTTCGTCGTCGTAGTTCCCGAGAACGAAGAACGACCGGTCGGCCTCGGTGATGGGAACTACGTCTGTCTCGACCGCGCGCTTGAGCGTAGCATACTCGTTGCGGTCGATGGACTGGTCAGTGAAACACTCGTACTCGTCAAGCAGCGCGCCGAGCTGTTTGGCGGTGTCGGAGGCCGATCCGTCGTCCGGCTTTCCGTCAGTCATACTCGATTTCGAGCCACACCTCGTGTAAATAGCTAGGGGTCGCTTCTGGAACACTGCCCAGAAAGGACCAAAGACTCGCGAGCGCTTCGCGCCGCCGGTGTAAACATTGCAGACCCGAATGGACCGGTGCGCGCAGCGAATCCGCATCTAAACACTACCGCCTCCGAGTCCCGACTCCGTCCATCCTGCCCCAGACCATGTGCATATTTTGCACAAGGTTCTTGTAGTAGGACCTACTAAGCCACACTAAGAAGACAGATGGCCGACCTCACCACCACCGCGGGCGGGGCCGACACCGCGGACGCCGACGCCCGCGACGTGACGGAGATGCGCCGTCAGCTTCTCCACGTCGCCACCGAGGACGTGGCCCACCAGTTACTCATCGACGTTGCGGGCCATCCTGAAGGTGCGCCGAGCGAGAAGGAACTGAACTGGACGAACCCCGACGTTTCGCGCCGGACAATCGGCCGACGACTACGCGAACTCGTGGAGGTGGGGGTCCTCGAAAAACTGATCTACGACCCCGGCGAGCAACCCGACGACGCCGACTCGACCGTCCGAACGTTCTATCAGTTCACCGAGCGCGCCCGCAACCTGTTCGACGAGGTGGGTATGTTCGACTCCGACGTGTGGCGACCCGTGTACGCTCGCGTCGAGAAACCCGAGGACGTGCGGGCCGCCGAAGCGGTTCCACGCCCGAACTGACGACCGGACCGTTCTCTATCGAACTCGCCGAAAACTGAATTAGTCCCCGGTAACCGGGTCCCGACTCCAGAACTCGCTGTCTTTCTGCAGCTTCGGGACCCACGTGTCGTCGGTCTTCGACAGCAGGGCGACCCGCGAGACGGGCACCTCCTTGAGATACTCGTGGTCGGGCATGTGCTCCTGAACGTCCTCGGCGAACGCCATCACGTCCTCGTGGTCGAGCATCGACTCCCTCGCGACCCGGTCGCGCGATTCGCCGACGTGCATGTACGACTTGAGCTCCACGAAGTCGGGGTCGGCGCGCCGGTAGAACCCCGCGTACCAGTCGGGATGGTGGACGTTTTCGCCGCCGACCAGCGTGGTCCGCAGCACCGTCCGCGTCTCGTCTTTTTCCGCGAGCACGTCCATCGTCTCGACCAGCTTCTCCCACGCGTCGTCCTCCATCGCTTTGACGACCTCGTCGAACGTGGCTCGCTCGGCGGCGTCCACGCTGACGTACAGCTGGGTCGGGTCGCACTCGCGGAGGACATCGGGCCGGGTCCCGTTGCTCACGAGGAAGGTGGTGATGTCTCGGTCGTGGAAGGCGTCGATAAGTTCGGGGAGATAGGGGTAGAGAGTGGGTTCGCCGTCGAGGCTGATAGCGACGTGGCGGGGCTCCATGCTCTGCTCGAACACCTCGCGGGGCACCTCGTCGTTACCGCCGAAGCCCGACAGGAGCTTGCGCTGGAGGTCGATGCTGGCGTCCACGACCGCCTCCGGGTCGTCCCACTCGACGCCGTCGAGTTCGTAGGCGTGGCCCGCGTGATCGCGCCAGCAGAACACGCAGCGCTCGTTGCACTTGACCACGGGCGTCATCTGGATGCACCGGTGGGACTCGATGCCGTAGAAGATATTTTTGTAGCACTTGCCCTCGCCGCGCAGCGCGTTGGCCGTCCACCCGCAGGTCTGGGCGGCGGTGTGGTTCTCGTGGTGGTAGTCCGGCGAGTCCACCTGCTTGGGGCCGTCCGATTCGCTCATTACTGGGTGGATGGAGGCCGAGGGTGAAACCTTCTTTCCTCTGTGACCCGCGCGTTCCGTCCTCCGCGAGTCGCGCCGCGTCTGTGCCCGGCTTACTCGAACAGCAGCAGCGACGGAAGCTCTGGATTCGCGACGCGCAGGAGCGCGTACCCGACGCCACCGAGCCCCCGGAACAGCGTCGGGTCCGGCCGGGTCGGCGTTCCCGCCTTCAGCGCCCACCAGCCTTCGTCGGTTCCGGCGACGACTCTCCCGGCGATGCGTCTGGCTCGCTGCTCGTACTCCGGCGCGTCGAGCTGTCGCCCCGCCTGCAGGAACAGCTCGATCCACGAGGCACCACCGCAGCAGGCGTGGTCGTGGGGCGGCAGCCAGTCCACCGGGGCTTCGGACAGCGCGCGCTCGACGTCCCGGTGGACGGCGTCGTCCGGGAGGGCCGTCAGCGTTCCCAGTCGCGCCAGCCCGATTCCGGTCCGACCGTTGCACCAGCCGTCGACCGTCCCGTCGGCGCGCGCCCGAAGGTCGGCCCACTCGCCGGCAGCGGGGTCGTAGTGGTCGTCCTCGAACGCGACGGCGTCGTGGGCGGCCTCCCGGAAGCGGCCCTCGCCGGTCGCCGCGGCGAGCCGCGCGAGCGCGTAGCCGATGCCCGCAGCGCCGTGCGCGACTCCGGTCAGGGGCTGGTCCTCGAAGCCCAGTGGCCAGCGGCCGCCCGACCGGCCGTCCAGCAGGTGCTCGCCGCAGGCCACCGCGCGGTCGAGCACGTCCGCGTCGCCCGTCCGCTCGTGGAGCGCCACGAGACCGAGCACCGCGCCCGCCGCACCGTCTAAAACGGCGTAGTTGTCGTCGGCGGCGACGCGCTCGTCGGTGATCGTCGCGGCCAGCCGGCGGGCGTCGGCGAGGTAGTCGGCGTCCGGACAGTGGTCGGTGTCGGCGAGGCGGTCAGCGCCAAGCAGGTCGTCGAGCACGGTGAACCCGTAGACGAGCCCGCCCGCGCCAGTGACACCGATCCCGTCGTGCGCGCCACCGGCTCCATTGGACGCGTCGCCGTCCATCACGGACTCCCGGACCCCCGCCGCCGCGTCGGCTGCCAGCGCGGCTGCGTCGTCGGCGACCATCCCGTCGGCCGTGGCGGCGATTCCGGCCGCGAACACGGCGACACCGAGGCGGCCGCTGTACAGGCTCTCGTCGATCCACTGGAGCAGGATGCCGCCCTCACCGCGCGAGGACGGCACGTACCACGCGGGCGGGCCGTCGTCGCCATCGTCGGCAGCGGCCGAGCCGTGGTCGAACTCGGCGGCGGCCGTGACGCGGTCGAACGCGTCCAGCGCGGCGCGCTCGGCGGCGTCGTCCGACAGCGGTTCGGGGTCCCCGACGGTTCGGCCGGCCGTCGCGTCGGCGTGGTCGCTGCGGTCTTCGGGGTCAGCGCGGTCCTCGGGGTTGGCGCGGTCTTCGTGGTCGCCGTGCTCGTCGTCGCCGTGCTCGTCGCCGCTCCCGCTCTCGCCGAACGCCAGTTCCGCGTACCGACACTGCTCGCGGCGGTCGCTCGCGTCGAGCGCGCGGAGCTGCTTCTCGACCGACTCGCGCGGCGACAACGCCGCGAACTCGGGGATCGAATCCGCGGGACCGCCGAGCGCGGTCCCGGTCGTCGACATCGAGAGACGGGGAACGTCGAGTCGCTTCAGCGCCGCCGTCTCGTGGTCGTGGACGCTCCCCGGGGCGTCGACGTCCCCCGTCGTCTGCGGGCGGGCGAGCGCCTCGAACTTGCAGCCGACCTTCAGGCCCGTCCGGAGGTACTCGGGGGTGGTCAGCGACGAGAGGATCGTGCTGTAGGTCCGGGTCGCCCGGTAGAGCACCCGAACCTCGGAGTCACCGAACGCGGCCAGCGGGCCGTCCTCGGCGAGCAGCGCCTCGCGGGTCCCGGCCACGGCGTCGTGGGCCGACTGGAGCCCATCGCGGAGCGCCTCGAAGCACTCTTCGGCGGGAATCGTCTCGCCGTCCACCCGCGGGAGGTTCTCGAACGTCTCGGGGTCGCGCTCGACGGACTCCATCTCCATCAGGTCGGTGCCGACCGCGGTGAACGTCCGGCGCTCGCCCTCGCCGGGCAGTTCCTCGGCGCCGAAGCCGCTGAGGTCCGCCCAGTCGGAGTCGGGCTCGTGGGTCGGTAACAGCCCGGTCCGCAGCACCGACTCCATGACGGCCGGCGAATCGCTCCGGGGGAGCCTGTCGTCGGGGAACCCCGGGTAGGCGAGGGTCTCGAGGTCCACGACGACCGGGTGTTCGCCCGCCGCGATCAGGTTCTCGAGGTGGCCGTCGATGAACCGGAGCGCGTACAGCACGCCGAGCAGGACGCCCGCCCGGTGGTAGTACCGATCCGCGGCGTCGCGGTCCGCACACGGCTCGGACTCGACCCACTCCAGCCAGCCGTACTCCCCGCGATTCAGCACCGCGGGCCGGTCGACAGCGGGCAGCTCCGTTCGCTCGGCGAGCCAGTCGAGCAGGTCGTAGAACCCGGCCTCGACGTCGAGCGGTCGCGGCTTGTAGGCGACCCGGACTCCCGACTCGAAAGTGACCGCGAGCACGGCCCGCCCGTCGTCGTGGCGGTCGCCCGCGGCGTCGATCGCCTCGACCGCGCCGAGGTCGCCGTCGCCCGACCAGTCGCGCAGGGCCACCCGGTCGGCCGCCAGCCGGCCCGCGAACTCCTCGACCGCGGCGACCCACTGGCGGATCGTCGCCACCAGCAAGCGCGCCAGCAGCGCGTACTCCTCGACGAATCGGACGAAGCCCTCGCCCAGCATCGCGTCCGCGAACTCGCGGTAGTAGCGACGGTCGTCCTCGGGCGGGTCGGGGTCGTCGGCGAACGCCAGCTCGTGGTCGTGGTGGGCGACGTAGGACTTGAACTCCACGAACAGCGGGTGGGCCGTCAGCTCCGAGAGCCGGCGGTAGAGCCACGGTTCCGCCGCGTCGACGACCGCCGGCATCTCGGCCGGAGCGACCGACGGGTCGACCCGCTCGCGCGCATGGTCCACGACGGGGGCCAGCAGGTCCACGAACGGGACCACGTCCAGCGCGTCGGGTGACGACGCCCCGCGGTCGGCGGCGACCACGGCCGCTCCCACCGACTCCAACTCGTCGACCCATTCCGGGAGCGGTTCGTCGGCCGGCCAGCCGTGGGTGGACACTGCAGCCCGCGCCTCGTCCTCGGAGACGCCGAGGTGGTCGAGGCGACGCCGGAACGCCGCCGGGTCGCCGTCCGCGACCCGGTCGCGCCACTCCGCCAGCCACTCGCCAGGCTCCTCGACGGCCGGCCCGCTGTTGGCAGGGTCGTCGAGGCGCTCGCGAAGCGTTCGCGCGCGGCCGGCGATCCGTCGCTTCCGGTCGTCGGCGATGCTCGCGTCGCTCACGGCGACGCCTCCACCGGCCGTCGCCGTTCGAGTGCGATTCCTCGCCGCCTTCGTCGGCTGTGCGGCCGTCGCCTATCGACATCTGACACCGACTGAACGAAAGAGATCAATTCTCTACTTTTTCGCGCGGATCTTATCCGCTGAGCCCGCAGCATAACTCTGTGGCGAACATCGACGCGGAGGGTCGGGCCGCGTCCAACTCGTCCGGAACCTCGTGGTCGTCGTGGCAGTACTCGGTCTCGACTTCTTCGCGCACGGATTCGCTGTCGGTCTGGAGTGCAACTGACATCGCGTCTCCAGCAACTGAAGCCAATAAATTAAGCATTTTCATTTTTGTAGCTATCATTATGGAAATTGGGGGTCAAAGAGCGCTCCTGCCGACGTATCTACCACGGACTCGGGCACCCGCCCGGCGCAGTGTCCCGGCGTGGTCGAACGCCAGTCGGCGTATAACCGCCTCTAATCGACGTTTGACGCCGACCGAAAGAAATGAATTCTTGGTTATTCGGCGAGGCTTAGCCGCTGTAGCCGCAGCAGAACTCCGAGGCGTACATCGACGCGGACGGGAGGCCCGCTTCCAGCTTGTCCGGAACCTCGTGGTCGTCGTGGCGGTACTCGGTCTCGACTTCTTCGCGCACGGATTCGCTGTCGGTCTGGAGTGCAACTGACATTGCGTTACCACCCATCACGCCCAGTAAATTAAGTATTTTCCCTCTTGTAGTTATTACTATATAAATAGGGAAAAATACTCTCCATCCGATGTCCCTGTCGCGGACTCGGGCAGTCGCCCGGCGCAGTGTCCCGGCGTGGTCGAACGCCGGTCGGAGTGCGGGTCGCCGGTCTTCGCCGCCCCTCGAAGGCCGAGCCGCTTCGATGTAAAGCGGATAACTGTGTAACGGACGACGTGGTCGAACGATAGGTAGACGGCCCCCGAGCAGGCGTGAGTTCCTCGGCATCGCGGGTGTGGGGGGCTCTCCCGGACGACCCGGCTTGGATCCGACCCCACTTCGGGGGGGTTGCGGATGCGTAAAATACGACGTGAGAACCTCGTGTATTGGCCCGGATTGTGTCGGATAGACTCTCGTCGACTACTCATGTTGCGGAACTTTTATGTGTAGTTAATCCTACTTAAAAGTGACAAAGGCATGATTGGTAGTGACGACTCGAAGCTAGTGACGAGACGCCGATTCGTTGCAGCCGCATCCGGACTATCGTTGGTCGGTCTCGGTGTTACCGTCGATAACGTCCCCGCCCCGAAAGCCGAGACGAACTGGACCACAGACGAGGGTTCACGCCGTCCCGTCGTGCTTCGGATGAAGGATGACCAGACGCTCTATCTCGCTACCGAGAACGCGCTGGTGGCGAAGTCCTCGGAAGACGGTTCCGAGAAGTGGCGATTCACGGAGATCGGAGACTATCCTTTCGTTGCTCCACGACACGTCGGTGACGATAGTCTGCTCGTTCCCGGAGAAAAGCGGATCTGCTGCGTCGACACCACGACTGGGTCCCAGCAATGGCAGTTCGAGCTCACAAAAAGTGACACGCGCGTCCAACCGTGGCTATTCGACGGACGAGCATACGTCGCTGACGATGCATTGCACGTTCTCTCGGCTGAAACCGGGACGGTCGAGTGGACGTTCGCTCCGCCGACCCCGATTTCGGAGACGTTGCCGACCGACGAGTCTGTGTACGTAGGTACGAACGAGGGAACGGTGTCCGCGCTTTCAGTCGACACGGGAGACGAACAGTGGCGGTTTACAGCTTCTGGTCCTTTGGGTCGCTCGTACGCGGCGCTCACGTCAATCGACGTTTCGTCCCCGGACGATTCTACAGGTGGCGACCAGTTCGAATCGATTTACGCGTGGGCGAGGGGCGACAACCGGCTCTACAGTATCTCACGGAGCGACGGAACTGAACGATGGCAGTTCACGTCGGACAGCGGCCACGTCGTTTTTCCCGGCGTCGCCACGACGGAACGCGTCTACCTCGTCGATGGATCCGAGTATCTCGCCCTGTCTCCTGTCGATGGGTCCGTCGAGTGGACGTTCGACGCCGACGAGAGTCTGAAGTGGTTCTCCTCGGTCGAAGACGGGACGGCGTACGTTCACACCGACAGCGAACTTCACGCGATAGAGACGAGTGACGGGACTCGACGGTGGCGGTTCGAACTCGATAGTTCGCAGGCCCCCGTCGTTCCGGACGCCGGCGTCCGTCGAATGCGTGGTGACGACCCCGTCACTTCCGTGGTCGCGCTCGACTCGCAGTCGGGGTCGGTCCGGTGGACGCTCGATGCCCCCGAGCAGTTCGAATCTGCTCTCGTTGGAACTGACGACGTGTATCTCGGCACTACTACCGGAACGGTGTCCTCGGTCGCTGGGCCGAACTCACTGGCTGCGACCATTCGACGTGCCGTTCGGTAGAACGAACGTCCGTCGTCACGGATTCGACTGTAGTCGATGACGCGACCTCCGGCAGGTCTCATTGCTGGGGGTCGGATAATCTGTTCGTTCGGCATTCTTCTACGTTCCCCGTCGGACCCAGTGGGCCTACTATCCGGCGCGAATCGCCGCGGAACTTCGTCGACAGCTCCCATGCGCTTCAGAAACCCCTTTATCCGCCGGTCGAAAACCAACGGACAACATGTATCTCCAGTTCAGGGACGACGTGGAGGCGGCGCTGACCGCCGCGCTCGACGCGCTCGACCTCCCGACCGACGACCTCGGTGTCGAGGACCCGCCCGAGGGCGTGGACGCGGTGCTGGCCTCCAGCGCGGCGTTCCGGCTCGCCGGGGAGGTCGGCGCGCCGCCGCCGGAGGTCGCGGGCCAGATTGCCGACGAGATCGACGCCGACGAGCACGATCTGCTTGCGGCCGCCACAGCACAGGGTCCGTACGTCAACTTCCTGCCGAGCGACGCGTACTACGAGGGCACCGTCGAGGCGGCCCAGCAGGCCGACTTCGGCCACCTCGAACCCACGGGCGAGGAGGTCGTCGTCGAGCACACCAGCGCGAACCCGACCGGTCCGGTCCACGTCGGGCGGGCGCGCAACCCCATCGTCGGCGACGCCGTGGCGCGAGTCCTCTCCTTCGCGGGCCACGACGTGGACCGGCACTACTACGTCAACGACGCCGGCAGGCAGATGGCCGTGTTCACGTGGGCCTACGAGACGTTCGACGAGGACGACCTCGACTCGCCGCCCGAGCGCGACAAGCCCGACTACGACCTCGTGCGCTACTACCGGAAGGGCAACGCGGTCCTCGAATCGGGCGACCCCGACGAGGTCGAGGCAGCCGAAGACGAGATCCAGGCCATCATGCAGGGCCTCGAAGCGGGCGACGAGGAGACGTACGAGCGCGTCCAGGAGGTCGTGGATACGGTCCTCGGCGGGATGCGCGAGAGCCTCGACCGCCTGCCCGCGGAGTTCGACGAGTTCGTCAAGGAGACGCGGTTCCTGCGCGACGGCTCTGCCGACGACGTGGTCTCGCGCATGAAGGAACTCGACGCGGCCGTCTACGAGGAGGAGGCGTGGCAGCTCGAACTCGACGAGTACGGCATCGACAAGAACCTCGTCTTCCTGCGCTCGGACGGCACCACGCTGTACGCGACCCGCGATCTGGCCCATCACGAGTGGAAGTTCGAGAACTACGACCGCGCGGTCACCGTCCTCGGCGAGGACCACGAGCTACAGGCCAGCCAGATGAACGCCACGCTCGACCTGTTGGGCCACGACGTCGACCGGCTCCGGCAGGTCGTCTACTCGTACGTCAACCTCCCGGAAGGGAAGATGTCCACGCGCGCGGGAACCGGCATCGACCTGGACGACCTGCTCGACGAGGCGGTCGCTCGCGCCCGCGAGGAGGTCGAGACGCGGCTCGACGACCGCATCCGCGACGACGACCTGACCGACGAGGACGTGTCGCGCATCGCCGAGCAGGTCGGCATCGGCGCGGTCCGGTACGACATCGTCGCCAAGCAGCCCACGAAGGCCATCACCTTCGAGTGGGATCGCGCGCTGGACTTCGAGGCCCAGAGCGCGCCGTACGTCCAGTACGTCCACGCGCGCTGCTGCGGAATCCTGGAGGAGGCCGGCGTCGACCCGCGCGAGGCGCAACGTGCCTCGGATGCGAGCGGTGAAACCGCGAGCACCGCCTCGGCAGCGGTCGCCGAGGGGTTCGACGCCAGTCTGCTCGAAACCGAGGCCGAGCGCGACCTCGTGGAAGTGATCGGCCGGTTCCCCGCCGTCGTCGAGGAGGCCGCCGAGGAGCTCCAGCCCCATATCGTCGCCACCTATACTCGCGAGATCGCCGAGACGTTCAACACGTTCTACCGGGAGTGTCCCGTCCTCGCGGACGACGTGGACGACGACCTGCGGGACGCCCGCCTCGCGCTCGTGGCGGCCGCGAAGCACGCCGTGGGGAATTCGCTGCAGGTACTGGGCGTCGCCGCGCCGCGGTCGATGTGATCGCGTAGACTCGATTCGACTCCCTCCGACTACCCGGGAATTACGAGTCCTGCCGCGCTCACGAGGTCGCTGCCGACGAACAGCACCGCGCCGGCTCCGGCCCCGAGCGCCAGTAGCACGAACAGCACGATCCACCAGAACGAGATCGAGGTGTCGTCCGCCATACCGTCGGATTCGAGCGCGAACTGCTTAGATGTTGAGGCGTTCGCAGTCGCAAGCGTCACTTGAACAGCGACCCGAGCCGACCCAGGATGCCCGAGCTATCCTCGTCATCGTCGAGCGTCCCGGTCTTCACCCCGTCGGCGTCCACGCCTCCGGACTCGACGGTCTCCGTTTTCGTATCTCTCGACTTGGGATCGCTCGATTCGGTCTCGCTCGACTCACCGTCTCCGGAGTCCGAACCGGGACCGTCATCCCTCCCGTGGCTTTCGCTTCCGTCGCCTGCCGGCGGGCGCTCGCGCTCGGCCGCGACCGCCGGTGTCTCACCCGCGCTCGACTCCTCGCTGGCTGACGACGCGTCGCCCGCCTCGGCCAGCGGGTCGGAGCCACCGTCGAGCGGGTCGGAATCGTCATCGAACGGGTCCGACTCGCCGCCGCGGCGGTCGTCGTCACCGGCGTCGCGCTCGTGCGCACTCTCGTCGTCGCCGCCGAGTCGCTCGTCGCTCAGGTGCTCGTCGATGAGGTCGTCCACGCTCCGGGCCTCGCCGTCCTCGTCCGCACCGGTGGAATCCTCCTCGTCCGAATCGGCGACTGTCCCTTCGCTCGGGACACCAGCGGTTTCCTCAGTGGAGTCGACACCCCCGTCTTCCGAGGGGTCGACCGAGGCGTCCGCTGGCGAGTCGACTGCTGCGCTCTCGGCTTCCTCGCGGGACTCCGCCGTTGCTCCCGACGACAGCGGATCGCCCGCGGGTCGCTCGGCCTGCTTGCGGATCTCCTCGGCCGCCTTCGCGAGTTCGCCGCCGAGCAGGCCGTCCGAGTCGCTGCCGATGGCATCGGTGCTCCCGGCGGCCGCCTCGCCAGTCGGTCGGTCCCCTGCCGACCCGGAGTCGGAGGCGTTCTGCGGCGGGTCGGCGTCGAACGCGGCGTCGACGTTCGCGCCGCCGAGGTCGAGTTCGAGGTCGGGGTCCGCCTCGCCGGTCAGCACGCCGGCGAGGTCCCGGTAGGCCTGTCCGGCGGGCGCGTTCGGGGCGAACGCCGCGAGGGGTCGCCCGGCGTCGATGCCCATCGGGACCGCCTCGTCTTCGGGCACGACCGCGATCACGTCCGTTCCGAGGGTCTCCTCGACGTCGTCGGCACTCAGGATGTCGCTGCTGCGCTGGGTCAGGACCGCGCCGTACACGTCGGTCTCCACGCGCGCGGCGAGTTCGCCGGTCTTGGCGGTGTCCCGGACCGAGGCCACGTCGGGCGTCGCCACGAGGAGGACGCCGTCCGCGAGCGCGAGCGGGACCAGCACGTCGTAGCTCACGCCCGCGCCGGTGTCGAGCAGCACGTAGTCGTACTCCTCGCGGAGGTCGGCGACGACCCCGTCGAGGTTTCCGGGGTTCGAGCGCGCGAACGCCTCGATGGCGGTCGCGCTCGGCAGCACGTCGATGTCGCCCGGCGCGCGGTAGATGGCGTCCGCCGCGTCGGCGTCGCCGGCCAGCACCTCCTGGAGGGTCGGCGACCCGATCTCGAACTCCAGAAAGTCCGCGAGGTTCGCCATCCCGAGGTCGGTGTCGACGACCACGACCTCGTGGCCCCGGTCGGCCAGCATCGCTCCGAGGTTGATGGCGGTCGTCGTCTTGCCGACGCCGCCCTTCCCGCTCGCTATCGCGTACACGCTTCGTTCTGACATGTGTTCGTTGTCTGCAACCACCCACGACACGCACATAAAGTTAGTCCGTCGCGGGCGACACTTCCGCCGAATTCCGGGGGTTGACGCCTCGTGCGTCGGTCGCGCGTCTGACGGACGCGGAGGGTGGAGTATCGATGGGTGGGTGGAGCATCAGTGGGTGGGTAGAGTATCGATGGGGAGCGAAGAGCGTCGGTTGGGAAGGGCGAGTGTCCGGTCGCCGAACGGACCGAAATCGAACGCGTTCGACGGTGGATTTACCGGTTCTCAGTTGCTGGGACTCCCCCCGGCTATTTATCGACGATACCGGACAAGTCGAGAACACGATGATTCGTGAGGCGTTCTCCACCTACGAACGGGGCCTCTGGTGGTCGATGGACCGCCTGGGCGTGAACGAATCGGTCGAACGGAAGATACTGGCTGCGGTGGGAATCCAGTTCGGGTTCTCCGCGTTACAGGCCGCGATTCCGCTGGCGTTCTCCGGCCGACTCCGGTACGCGCTGGTCGCGGCGACGTTCGTCGGCGCGGGAATCGCGTTCCTCAACACCGTCCTGATCGCCAGACGCGACATCGTGGAGCCGATAACCGAGGTTCGGCGAACCGCCGCGACCATCGGCCGGGGGGAGATCTCGGACGCGTCGGCCCCCGAGATCGACCAGCGCGACGAGATCGGCGACCTCGTCGACGCGGTGTCGGAGATGGAGTCGTACCTATCGGTCGTGACCGCCCAGTCGCGAGCGCTCGCCCGCCAGGAGTTCGACGCGGCCGTCCTCGACGAGGACGTGCCCGGTGAGTTCGGGGACTCGCTCGACCGGATGGCGACCAGTCTCCGGGAGTACACGACCGAACTGGAGGAGATGACCGACGAACTGGAGCGCCGGTCGGCGGATCTGACGCGGCTCGTCGAGTCGTTCGGCGAGGCGGCCGAGCGCGCGCGGGAGGGCGACCTGACCGCGACCATCGACCGCGACGACTTCGACGGCGAGCAGGGCTTCGACGACGTGATCGAGAACTACAACGAACTCGTGGGGACGCTCTCGCGGACTATCGGCGAGATCGCGTCGTTCTCCGACGAGGTCGTCGCGGTGAGCCAGCAGGTGCTCGACGGGGTCGACGAGGTGGACGACGCCAGTCGGATGGTCAGCGAGTCCGTCGCGGAGATCGCCGACGGCGCGGCCAACCAGACGTCACAGCTCGAGGACGTGGCCTCGGAGACGACAGACCTCTCGGCGACCGTCGAGGAGATCGCGAGTTCCTCGGGCGAGGTCGCAGAAACCGCCGAGCGAGCGACCGCTCGCGGCCGGTCGGGACGGGAGGCGATGGACGAGACCATCGCCGAACTCCGGGACCTCGAAGAGCGGAGCACCGCGACCGCCGCGAGCGTGGAGGCGCTCGTCGAGGAGATCCAGTACGTCGACGAGATCGCGTCGTTCATCGACGAGGTGGCCGACGAGACCGACGTGCTCGCGCTCAACGCGTCCATCGAGGCGGCGCGCGCGGACGGTGACGGCGACGGGTTCGCGGTCGTCGCCGACGAGGTGAAGTCGCTCGCCGAGGACACCAAGTCCTCCGCGGGCGAGATCTCCGACCGGATCGAGGACATTCAGGCGCAGGCCGAGGAGACCGTCGCCGACATCCGGGCGATGAACGACGCGGTTGCCGGCACGCGATCGGAGGCCGAGGAGGCGATGTCGGACTTCGAGACCATCGTCTCGGTCATCGAGGAGGCCAGCGCCGGCATCCAGGAGATAAGCGACGCGACCGACCAGCAGGCCACGTCGACCGAGCAGGTGGCGGCAGCGGTCGACGAGGTGGCGGCGGTCAGCGAGCAGACCGCCAGCGAGGCCGACACGGTCGCGGCGGCGGCCGAACAGCAGACTGCGTCGGTCTCGGAGGTCCGCGAGAGCGTCGGGACGCTCTCGGACCGCGCCGAGCGGCTCGACGAGATGCTTCGCACGTTCGAGTTCGACGACACCGACCGGTCCTGGGAGTTCGAGTCGCCCACTGCAAAAGACGAGCCGGAGGGGCGTCCACAACAGCTATCCGCTCGATGAGGTGCTATCCGCACGTGGGCTACTATCCGACTGGTAAGGTGCTGTCTCGTCAGTAAGATACTATCCGGTCAGTGGGATGCTGTCCGGTCGATGAGTCGTTTCTCCGTGTAGCTGAGCTTTCACTTCCTGGGAACGGGGAATTTAGTTAATACGTGAGGCCGAATACGTTCGGTCGAGATGGATATCCAAACGGTATTGTCGGAGAGGAAGAACAGCGTCGAGTTCGACTCCTCGATGTCGGACTCGGAGATCGAGACCGTACTCGGACGTGCGAACCACGGCGTCCTCTCGCTCGCGGACGCCGACACTGCCTACTCCATACCGATGTCGTACGGGTTCGACGCCGACGCCAACGCGCTCGTGTTCCAGTTCGTACTCCACGCCGGCAGTCGAAAAGGTGCGTTCCTCGAACAGACCGAAACCGCGTCGTTCACCGTGAGCCGGACTGACGACGAGGATTGGTTCAGCGTCGTTGCGGAGGGTCCCATTTCGCCGGTTCCGGACGAGCGCACGACGGACGCCTACGCCGCGATCGCCGAATCCGCGTGGTTCCCCGATCTCACCGTGTTCGACCGGTCCGTGACCGAGACGGAGTTCGAACTGTTCGAACTGTCTATCGAATCCCTCGACGGTCGAAAAGCTCCCGACGCGGAGGTGTAGTGAGTCCCCGACGCGGAGGTGTAGTGAGTCCCCGGCTCGGAGGTGTAGCGGACCGCGGTAGCCTCGGCCTGTCGTGGCCGCCGTGACGTCTGCTCCGTCCTCCAGCAGGTCGTAGGTTACTTACCCGCTGGAGCGCCTAGACGCTATCAATGAGCGAGCAGGAGGGCGAGCAGTCCGACAGGAAGAACTACGAGTTCCGGAGGGTCATCGAGGACCTGAAGGAGTACGAGGGCTCCGGGACCCAGCTCGTCACCATCTACATTCCCGAGGACAAACAGGTCAGCGACGTGGTCGCACACGTCACGCAGGAGCACAGCGAGGCGAGCAACATCAAGTCGAAACAGACCCGGACGAACGTTCAGGACGCGCTCACGTCCATCAAGGACCGGCTGCGCTACTACGACACGTTCCCCCCGGAGAACGGCATCGTCATGTTCAGCGGGGCCATCGACACCGGCGGCGGCCGAACCGACATGGTGACGAAGGTGTTGGACAGTCCGCCGGAACCCATCCAGTCGTTCCGGTACCACTGCGACTCGGCGTTCCTGACCGACCCGCTCGAGCACATGCTGGCCGACAAGGGGCTGTACGGCCTCGTCGTCCTCGACCGCCGGGAGGCCAACGTCGGGTGGCTGAAGGGCAAGCGCGTCGTACCGGTCAAGTCCGCCTCCTCGCTCGTGCCGGGCAAACAGCGCAAAGGTGGCCAGTCCGCCCAGCGGTTCGCCCGTCTCCGGCTCGAAGCCATCGACAATTTCTATCAGGAGGTCGCCGAGATGGCCAACGACCTGTTCGTCCCCGAGCGCGGCGACCTCGATGGCGTGCTCGTGGGCGGCCCCTCGCCGACGAAAGACGAGTTCCTCGACGGCGACTACCTCCACCACGAGATCCAGGACAAGGTCCTCGGCAAGTTCGACGTGGCCTACACCGACGAGTCGGGCCTCTACGACCTCGTCGACAGCGCCGAGGACGCGCTGGCCGACGCCGAGGTGATGAAGGACAAGCGGGAGATGAAGGAGTTCTTCAAGGAACTCAACGGCGGCGAACTCGCCACCTACGGGTTCGAGCCCACTCGCCGGAACCTCATCATGGGCTCGGTCGACCGCCTCCTGCTCAGCGAGGACCTCCGCAAGGACGTGGTGGTGTACGACTGCGGCGATGCCGAGGAGTTCGAGTTCGTCGATCAGCGCGCGGACACGCCCGAACACACCTGCGACGACGGCTCGGAGGCCGAGGTGGCCGAGCGCGAGGACGCCATCGAACATCTGATGAACATCGCCGAACAGCGCGGCACCGAGACGAAGTTCATCTCCACGGACTTCGAGAAGGGCGAACAGCTGCAGTCGGCATTCGGCGGCGTCGCGGGCATTCTGCGGTACTCGACGGGCGTGTAGAGAGATTAGTTCTTTACGCGAGTCGCCCGAGTGCGGAAGTAATATTAAATTCAGTGCCCCGCGGGCGAACTGCCCTGCATCGTGGTTAGCAGTTACCTGGGTACGGATTTGAACACCCTGCACCACCACACCACGGATGGGCCTTACAGCAGTCGCAGATGTACATTGCTTTGCCACACTGATGGAACACGGTGACGCAGCTGCAGGTCGTACACCAGACGTTATTGCATCCATCACAGTCGCTCAATCTGCACCCACCGACCGGTTCTGGACAGTCTGAGTCCGCCGTAGCCATTTCATCTGTATACTCGTCCATGTATGTTGCTTGGAGAGACTCGTCGTTGACTTTATCCGGTGTGTCAACGAACACGCTGTCCGTTTTTCGGCTGAATCCAATCGTCAATCCTCCGTCACCCGTTGGGATGCGGATGGTAACGTACTGTAAGGACTTCGCATCAACCTTTCGCTTGACTAACTGAATACTGTTTGCGTTTTCACTAACCAACTGTTTGACATTCTGGTCTGAGAGTGGTGCCGATCCGTCCAATTCGATTACACCCTCATCAACTAGCAATGAGAGGATCTCCCGTCTGTTTTCCATCATTTCCCTCACCTCGTTCGTGCTGGGCTCTCCTTCGTCCGCAGTTCCCGTTGGGAAGCTGATCAGGAACGCAACCACGGCAATGATCTGAGTACTTATTTTACCTAATACCGTTCGTCGACTCTGCTCGGATTCTGCATTCGTACTTAGACTATTCAGGACAGCTCTACTTGAGATCTCTTCTGAGTCTCTTCGTTTATCTCCCATACCATTACTACATCCTTCTCTGCAATATATTTTTCGAGTCTATTTAATAAATGTAATATCTTTCTCCTGTGTGTAGAAAGTGTCTGTAGAAACGGGGCGAGGCCTAGTGATTCGCTGGCACCGTACTTCTCTTCGAAACACGTCCGCCCACAATGGTGCAATGATTTGGTTGTTCTCTTGTTGTTGTTGGTCACCGTGTTCTTCGGCAGTCTCGGTTCTGCACTTCTCATGAGTCTCTGAATACCGGAGCATCAGCACGTTTCACTATCCGGATGATCTGGGGAATTCAGAGCGCTATTGGATCACGCTTTCGTGAGTCTCGCTCGGCTCGGTCGAGAGACCATCGACGAGCGACCTGACGAACTGATAATCTTCGCCGGAATCCGACTGCTGGTACTCGTGCTATCCGCGGATCTCATTTCTACTTAACCATCCCGTTCACCGAAATAGTTTAGCAAGAAATGACCAGTGGAAGTTGAGGTCAAAAACTTGCTGGTGGAACCCTACGCTAGCGGCGTCCGCTCGACGACCTGTCCGTCGTAGCTGGGGTACTGCTCGACGATCTCGCCCTCGTCGACGTCGCCGTCCTCGACCATCTCCTCCAGCAGCCACCACGCCAACTCGACGTGGTCGGACTTGACGGTGTAGAACTCGTCGGGGACGCCCAGTTCCTCGAAGCGCTGTTCGGCCGCCCACGTCTTGCCGTACACCAGCGTGCCGTCGTCGGTCACGTCGTCGAACGCCCGGCGAACGTTCCGCGCCATGCGCTTCATCCGATTGCGGTGCTGGGCCGCGTCCTTGAACACGGAGGTGCAGAAGTAGACGCGCTCGTGGTCGCCCATCTGGTCGAGAATCTCTTTCGACCCCTCGACCGCGCTCATGTGGCCGTCCTGTAGTTCGTAGCCCTTCTCCTGCATCCGGCGGAAGTTCCCGTCGCTCATCTCGAACTCGTTGACGTTGCAGAAATCCGCCGCGCCCTCGTCGAGGAAGTCGAGGAACTCCTGCTCGGCGCGGATGCCCGGAATCTCGAACGCGGGAGTCAGTCCCTCCTCGCGGGCGATATAGAGGATCTCCTCCCACTCGGTGCCGTGCATGTCGCCCCAGAGGTCGAGCGGCGGGTGGAACCTGATCTCGTCGAGCCCCGCTTCGGAGAGCCGGCGCATATTCTCGCGCCCGCCGGTGATGCCGGTGTAGAGGTGGGTGTGGTGGTCCTCGCCGAACTCCTCTTTCAGCAGCGAGAGATATCGGCAGGTCTTGGCCATCGCCTCCTGCGGTTCCCCGCCGGTGATGGAGGTGCCGAGCGCGTCCATGCGCTTGGCCTCCGCGATCACGTCCTCGTCGGACTCGACCTGCCGCTCGTTGGCGTACACGTCGGTGACGTTCTTCCGGTTCTCGCCGAGCGGACAGTAGAAGCAGTCGCGCTGGTCGCAGTAGCCGTAGACGAACAGCACCATCTTCCCGCCTTCGGCGCACTGTTCGCAGCCCTTCGAGATCATTTACTGTCCACGTATACTGGGCCGACGCTGAAAAACTGTGCGCATTACGACGTAGGGGCTATGAGGAGGCTCGGTGACGTGTGGACCGCCCCGATTCGTTCGAATCTCCGGACTGGTGTCGATAGTCATCGCGGAACTAGCTACTGCTTGAGCCTCGGCGATACCGCACGGCACCGCCCAGCCCCGCCCAGCACCGAGACAGCCTCACGCGTCCCTCCGCCCAGCCCCGCACAGCACCGCGACAGCCTCACGCCTCCCCAGCTTCCTCGTGCGGTTGGGCGCGGCGCACGAGCGCCGCGCCCGGACGCGCGCCAGCGTGGGGTTCGTGCTGGCGTGAAGAGTGGGTAAACATTTCGCTGGGTGGGATTTCAGAGTTGTCGTGCGAGGGGGAACTAACCCCCGCGTCACTCACGGCTTCCGTTCCGTCCTCTGGGAACCGTCCCGAAAAGAGTTAAACCCCGGACGCATAGCCCCCGACAATGCTGCTGGTCCTCTGCGTGGACCTCGACGACGACCTCGGCCGGAAGACCGAGTTCGACACGCCGGTCGTCGGCCGCGACGAGGTCGAAGCCGCCGCGGTGTCGCTCGCCACCGTGGACCCCGAGGACAGCGACGTGAACGTCCTGTTCGAGGGCATCCACCTCGCGGACCGCATCGAGGACGAGACCGTCGAGGTCGCGGTGGTGACCGGCACCGACTCGGGCGACGTCGCGGCGAACCGGGCGGTCGGCGAGGAGGTCGACGAGGTGCTGGCTGGCCTCTCGACCAGCGAGGAGGTCCGGTCGGTCGTCGTCACCGACGGCGCGCAAGACGAGAGCGTCATCCCGGTCATCCGCTCACGGGTCCAGATCGACGGCGTGCGCCGGGTGGTGGTCCGACAGGCGCAGGATCTCGAATCGATGTACTACACCATCAAGCAGGTGCTCGACGACCCCGAGACTCGCGGCACCATCCTCGTCCCGCTGGGCATCCTGCTGCTCATCTACCCGCTCGCCATCATCTCGGACGCGCTCGGCCTGCCCGGCGCGGCGGTGTTCGGCGTCACCTCCGGCCTGCTCGGCCTCTACGTCCTCGGCAGAGGCCTCGGCGTCGAGCGACTCCTCGACCGCGCGGCCGAGCAGGCTAGAAACAGCCTCTACGCAGGCCGAGTGACGCTCATCACCTACGTCGTCGCGGCCGCGCTGCTGGTCATCGGCGGCGTCCGGGGCGTCGAGACGCTCGAAGCCGTGCAGGGCGAGACCGGCGACACCGCGGGTCCGCTCCGGGTGCTCGCCGCGCTGGTGTACGGTGCGGTGACGTGGTTCACCGCTGCGGGAATCACCACCAGCCTCGGCCAGATCACCGACGAGTACCTGGCCGACCGCTTCCGGTGGCGCTACCTCAACGCGCCCTTCTACGTCCTCTCCATCGCGGTCGTCCTCCACGCCATCAGCGCCTACTTCCTTCATCGGGTCCCGCTCGACCTCCCGCGGCTGACCTACCTCGCGGTGATGCTCACGGTCGGGACCCTGCTGGGGCTGACCAGCACGCTCGCGTTCGCCATCGCGGAGTCCCGCCGATCCAAGCGCGCGGAAAAGCAGGTCAGCTAGACGGTCGCTCCGATTCGTGATCGCGGGCCCCGATCCTAATGTTCGCGCCTTACCACGAACGCCGCGAGATCGCGGAGGTAGTCGGTCGCGGTCGGGTCGAGCGTCTCCGCGCGGTCGAGCGCGGCGAGCGCGGCTTCCGACTCCTCACGGGCGAGCGCGTCGGCCGCCTCGGCGTCCATATTCGTCACCTGAACGATAGAGGGCCGACCCATCTCGGCGTCGTGACCCGTGGGCTTGCCGAGGTCGTCGGCGTCCGCCGTGGCGTCGAGCACGTCGTCGCGAATCTGGAACGCGACGCCGACCTTCTGTGCGTACTCGCCGAATGCCTCCACGGTCGCTGGGTCGGCGTCGGCAGCTATCGCGCCCAACTCGGCCGCCGCGCGGAACAGCGCGCCGGTCTTCCGTCGAGCGAGTTCCATGTACCCCTCGCGGTCGGTCGGCCGCGCGACCAGTTCGGTGGCCTCGCCCTCGCCGAGTTCCACCATCGCGTCCGCGACCGCCTCCATCGCGCGCGGGTCCGGCGAGAACAGCTCGAACGCCTCGCCGATGAGACCGTCGCTGGCGACGATGGCCGGCGAGTAGCCGAACTCGGCCCACGCGCTCGCGCTCCCGCGTCGAGTGTCCGACCGGTCGATGATGTCGTCGACGACCAGCGAGGCGTCGTGGACCAGCTCGACCCCCACGGCGAAGTCCACGGCGTCGCCGGGTTCGCCCCCTGCGGCCTCGCAGGACAGCACCGTGACGGTCGGCCGGACGCGCTTGCCCCCCGACAGCGCGACGTGGCGGACCTCCGCGGCGAGCTCCGCGGGTTCGACCCGGTTGAGGACCGTCTCGAGGCGCTCCTCGACCAGCGCCCGCCGGGACTCTGGATACTCCATCGCCCGCCACTCAGGACCGGTCGGAAAAGTAGGTGACGATACCATGGCGGGTTCGGCGTCGCCGGCGACCGCCCCGCGCGAAGCTTAAATCGCGGGTTAAGGTAACGTGACAGCTTTTTGGTGTGGGCGTCTCTGTGCGTACGCATGTCCCCGACTCGATCGACGGGCGACTCGCCTTCGACGGGGCGAGCGCCACGGCCCTCCCTACGTAGAATCGGCCTACATACCGACAGACCGTCACGTGCCGGCGATGCGTCGCACGCCGCCAACCCGCGTGCGGAGGTGGTTGGATGACGTCGAGGCGAGCCGGTAGTCTCATCGTCGTCGTGGGCGTCCTCCTCGCCAGCGTGGCGGCTCCCGTCGGTCCGGCGCTCGCGGCGGCGGACACCGCCGAGTTCGACCCGACTATTGTTAGCGTAAGACAGGGTGAAACCGGCTCTATCGGGATTAGCATTCCCGAGACTGCGAACGACTCCTACCGGCTGGCACTCGGTTCGCGGGACGACGAGCTCCTCGTCCGCGCGACGGTCCGCGATGCCGACGGTGACGGCTCGATCACCGTCGACGTCGACACCCGGACAGCGGGCGAGGGCGACCCCGGCGCGTCTCTCGACGTTTCAGACGGTGACGCCCTCCGAAACGCCACTCAAGTGACGCCGGAGAACGATCCGAGTCGGCCACTCCCGGCCGGGACGTACGATCTAAACCTCACGACCGGTGGCGAACTGGTCACGATAGGGACGCTGGTCGTCAGCGGCCCCTACGTGTCCGAGACCGAGACGCCGGAGACGAGCGAGGCCGATGGTCGGGAGACCACGACGGTCCGCGACACCGGGACGAACTTCGTCTACGAGGGTGAGGCCATCACGCTTCGAGCTGGACTGGGGCAGACCGTCCGTGGGGAGACGACACTCGACGCAGGGACCGAAGTCACCGTGAGACTGCGGTCCCCTGAACACAACTTCCTGCGAGCCAAGGAGGTGACGGTCTCGGAATCCGGGGCGTTCGCCGCCACGTTCGACATGGGCGGCGTAGACCCGGACGCGACGTTCGGGGCTCACGTCCATCAGGACGGGACGATCCTCGCGTCCGCTGACGGCCGGGTCGTCGACTGCTCGGAAGGCTGCGAGCAGGCCACCACGACCGACGAAAACGGTGACGCCACGACGACTCTGCCAGCCGACGAGATTGCCGCCCAGTCCGTCGTCGAGGTCACGCGAGCGAAGACCGCACGCATCCCGGTGACGTTCGGCGACGCCGAGGCACTCACCGTGTCCATCGGCGGCCCCGCGGTCAACTACGTCGTCACAGGGACGGTCCGGGACAGCGACGGTGACGGTCGGGCAGTCGTGCGCTTCCACACCGACACCGCCGGGTTCGACGCGCCGACACTCAGCAGCTCGGACGACCTCCGGCAGAACGACGAGTCGTCGCTGTCGGCGACACTAGCTGCCGGAAGCTATCCCGTAAAGCTGTACGGCGGTCAGAACGCGACGGGTGAACCGGCGACGGTGGGTCGTCTCGTGGTGTACGAGGCGGGCACGTCGCCCTCGACCGAAACGACCGAGACGCTAGAGGCAACCGAGACGCTAGAGACGACCGAGGATCCGTCCACCCCCACCCGAACGACAGTCGGAAGCGTCGACCGAAGCACGCCGAGCGACGTCGACGACAGAGGTCGGCTGCTCGGCGGATTCGGCATGATCGCGGTCGGTGGCGTGCTGGCGGTCGTCGGCATCGGCGTCCTGCTCGGACTGTTCCGTCGCTGACGCTCGCCGTCCGACTACGTTCCTGCTTTTACGGACCTACCGCTCCGTCACGGTCACGGCGACCGCGGCCACCACCAGACAGCCTACGAAGAAGACGACTCCGGGTTCCGCGAGGTCGAACACGACCCACGCGATAGTCTCGCGGGCCGTGGTCGCGTCGGCGTTCGGGCTGGCCGGTCCGACCACGTTCCCGCGTCCGATGGCCGGGCTGGCGAGCCGCTCGGTGCCCAACTGGACGAGCAAGCTCGCCGCCCCAAGGATACCCAGCCCGCCGACCACGTCGGCGAGCGAGCGCTGGACCTGCGGTCGGATGTCGTGGTCGCCCACCAGCACGAGGGGGTCGGTGGCGGGAGCGTAGACGGTCATCTCGTTGCCCTTCTCGGAGTAGCGGGTGTCGACCGGCGCGATCAGCCCGGCCTCCTCCAGCGTCGAGAGGTGGTAATGGAGGTTCTGGACCGAGGTGTCGACGCGGTCGGCGATCTCCGAGGGCGTTCCGGGGGCCTCGAACAGCGTGCGGTACACCTCCCGGCGGGTGTCGGGGCCGAGCGCGTCGAGCACGTCGTCGGTCTCCTCGCCCTCGACGTCGAGGACGCGTAGCTGCTCGTCGCCGCTGGCGGTCCGGTCCTGCAACCGTTCGATGAGTCCCGACATGTGCGACCTCTGTTGTCGTCGGCTGGGTAACCCGGCCACTAAGACCTGTCCATAGCTTAAATCCGGATTTAACTCGTTTAGTCGCGCTCTCCCCTGTTTGCTGGGTCGGTCGCGTTGTCCGCCACGCCGACGGCCCGACTCAGAACGACGCGTCCGTGGCCCGCCACGGGGTCGACGCCGGGCCGACCCGCGTCGACCGCGGTGCGTTCGAGTCGCCGCTCGACCTGCTCGGGCGCGAGGTCGGGGTTGGCGTCGACGACCAGCGCGGCCACGCCCCCGGCGTACGCGGCCGCAGCCGAGGAGCCGACGAACCCCTCCGCGTCGGCGACGTCGGGGTCGCTCGGGGCGACCACGTCGACCCCGGTCCGGCCGTCGGGCGTCGGCCCGCGGGAGCTGAACGGCTCGACCCGGTCGTCCCGCGCGTCGTAGGCACCCACCGAGAGTACCTCCGAAGCGGTCGCCGGAGCGACGACGCTGCCAGCTGGCCTGAGATACTGGAAGCCGTGGGTCGGCGAGGAGAGTTCGACCCGCGCGCCGGTCGCGTTCGCCGGCCCGCGCACGGTGACGAAGTAGGCTCCGGACTGGACGCGGGCCACGATGCGCTCGTTCGCCACGCCGTCGCCGGGGTAGGTGCGCGACCGGGCGACCAGCCGGGTGTCTTGGCCGTTCGTCCAGTACAGCTCCGCGGTGTAGCCCTCGTCGCGGTGGGCGTCGTCCCACGACAGCCAGACCGTCACGTCGCGGTCGTCTCCCCGAAGGTAGTTGCGCGTCCGGGAGTGGCTGGCACGGTCGCCGCTCGCACTGTCGCCGAACGAGAGCGTCCCGTTCCCGGCCGGTCGGTAGCGGCCCGACCAGTGGCCGCGGGCAAGGTTCCCCGTCGGCGCGACGAAGACGACTCCCTGATCGGTCGCGTTCGCCGCGACCTCGGCGACCGGTGCCGAGCCGTCGCCGGCCATCCCGTAGAACGACACCGGCGCGACGATCACGTCCACGTCCTCGGCGACGAGCCACTCGACCGCCTCGCGGTAGCCTTCCGGGGAGTCGAACGTCGCCAGACGAAGGTCGGCGCCGGGCGCGACGCGCGCCACGGTCTCGGCCGCCGCGGTGCCGTGGGCGTCGTTGCCGTCGTTGCGAACCGACTCCCCGGTCCCGAACGACCGCGCGGACACGACCCGCTCGTCGAGCGCGCTCGCTGTGGTGTCGAACCCGGTCACGTCCACCACGCCGACGGTCACGTTTTCGCCGGTCACGCCCGCAGCGTGGAGCGCCGAGACGTTCGAGTCCCCCGAGGCGGCGGGGCTGTCGGCGGACGCCGACCGG
>NZ_QLVG01000032.1 GCF_003382685.1 Halorussus litoreus
ACGAGGCGTGTTCGTTCACTGCCTGCGCGCAGTTCGCACTCGTCGATCTTCTTCACGAAGAGGCGGACTCAGAGACGAGTCTCGTCCACGCCGGAGAGATCGACCCACTCGAGGCTCGATACCACCGATGAGTTAACCAACATCAGAAGCGGCTAGCTCTTATTGTTGGTTAAGATTGGCGTCTGCTCGTGGTTTTTTCTCGCCCCGAGAGCGAGCGCGGGGCGATCAACCCTGCATCTTCTGGGTGATTCGAGATGGCGCTCTCAGCACGTCCGACCAGCAGCATCGCGACTGAAATTACAGCCGCTCGGCAGGCTGACCACCTGGCGTTCCTCCACCGGGTTCCATTTGCGCTTGACGCATTCCGGCTCGGCTTTCTCACGGGCTTTCGCGAGGACTGTACCTACCAACAACAGCAGTACACAGACCTGGACCTACCGGTCGGGATGCTCGACAACGATTTTCGAAATCCCGACCTCGATCGGTATATCGAGCGCTTCTTCGAATACGAACCGGAGGTCGGTGTGATTGGCGACGCCTACGACGTCGACGAGGTCGACGAATACGTTGCTGCTGCCTGCGAGATCCAGGGAAGTTACCCGGACGCAGACCCCGTGATCGTCCCGAAGTGCCAGGCAGCGATCCACGCTGTCCCCGATGACCTCGTCGTCGGGTACTCCCGGGGATACGCTGATCGACTCGCTCACGAGTTCTCTGATCCTGCTGATTGGCGCGGGCGGCGCGTCCATATTCTCGGTGGCAGTCCACCCAAGCAACTCGATGTGATCGAGCAGCTCACCCGACCGACGCTGACGGGTGACCCACCTGCCGACATCGTCGGCCTCGACTGGAACGGGCTGCATCGTGGGGCGCAGTTCGGCGAGTTCTGGACGTCGGACGGCTGGGACGACAGCGGTCGCGACGCCGAGCACATGACAGTTCGGAAGACCGTTCGCCATGGCCTTGCCCAGATTCGCGAGTTCTGGCAGGCACACGGCGTCTGGCCCGAGTCGACGCCCCAAGAGGATGGACTTGAACTCGAGTATCATGGCCCGTCACCGACCCATCTCGATGGTGCTGCATGTACTGAATGTGAGGCGAACGTCTGGATGACCCGGCGCAGCCCCTACATCGCTGAGTACGACACGGGCGAGATCTGTGGCTACTGCAGCTATGATTGCTACTTCGCACATCGTCATCGGAACAATCTCGAGGAGCTCGCCGGCGAGCAGAGCGTGTACCTCCCGCCCGCATGACGCCACAAGCGGTTTTTCGTGCCCCCGGAGTGGGCGAGGGCTCGAAAAAGGCCTTCACACTGAGGTGAACTCCTGTGAGTCAACAACAGAGTACGAACGACGTCTCGATTGATGAGATTCCAGTCGATGTCGCGAACACCCAATCCGGCGAGGTCGATTCCGGCGAGGTGCCCGAGGAAATCCGATCGGTTACTCGTGAGCTAGCCGGCGAGCAGCCACCGACGAATCCGCTAGTCGTGTTGAAGGCCGCCCGCTGGTGGTACATCCACGGAAAGGGCGGAGCCGATCCCGCGTTCCAGTGGGCCATCGAGTGGGTACGACACCTCGCGGCCGACACCCCCAGCGACGTGGAACAGTTCGATGAGTTCCTCGAGTACCTCGTGGCGGTCGGCTTCGCTGACGAGAAAGCAGCCTTGCGGTGACCGCCGCCGCGAGTTTTTTATGCGCCCCAAGGGGTGCGGCGCGTCCTGAACTGACGCAATCGCCGTGAATTCGATTCGGTGAACACTATGGCTACGACCAGTGACCCGTCGGTCTCATTCGAGGAGACCGACACTCGACATGACGAGATGCACAGTACCATCGAAGCGTGGATCGACGAGCTCGTCGACCACGTTGACGATGCGCAGGCGAGCGAGGAGTTCCAGGAGTGGCTCGACGTCCAGAGTCGCTTCCACGACTATTCCCATCGAAACACGCTCCTCATCAATCTCCAGTGTCCCGAGGCGACGAAGGTCGCCGGCTACAACACCTGGCGGAATGAGTTCGACCGGCACGTCCAGGAGGGCGAACAGGCCATCTGGATTTGGGCCCCGATCATCACCAAGCAGTGTCCCGAGTGCGAGAACTCGCCTAGCTACCATGAACAAAGCGACTGTGAGTACGACGAGACATCGCCTGACGAGTGGTCGAAAGGGCTTGTCGGCTTCAAGCCAACTGCTGTCTTCGACGTGTCTCAGACCGAGGGTGAGCCGCTTCCTGAGCTGGAGACTGAGGCGACTGGCGACGCCGACGACCTAGTACCCGCACTCGAGGATGCAGCCGCTGAGATCGACGTGACGGTCCGCATCGTCGACGCTGTCGACTGGGAGCATAGCGACGCCAAGGGCGTCTGCAAATACCGGAGTAAGCGTGATCTCCAACCAGTCGTCGAGGCGAAAGCCCGTACGAATCAGGCTGATCTCGCCGTGACACTCATCCACGAGTACGCTCACGCGCTCCTCCACGCAGACGTCACCGACGAGACCGAGCGGGCGAAACGCGAGGTTGAGGCCGAGGCAGTCGCCTACATCGTCGGGCGGTATTTCGAACTGGATACGAGCGGGTCCGCGTTCTACCTGGCCGCGTGGCAGGACGACGACGCAGACGCAGTTCAAGAACGGCTTGGTCGAATCGGATCGACTGCGAAGGAACTCATCGAAACCGTCGATGGGTAACGAGTCTGTGTCTCTCCGGCAGACGAAGTAGCGGAGGTATCCGCGCTGGCGCGTTTCAGGAGTTGTTTTTCCGCCGACGAAGAGTGGCGGCGTGACCGAGTTCGTCACGCCGGACAGACCCAGACCAATCCATGTCCGGACGAAATGAGACAAGCGAGACTGAAGAGATGGATCGAGACGAACACGAACGAGATGGATTAGCCGCCGATGGCGGCGTTGTTGCTGCCACCTCCACGACCACGACTCCCGGAGGAGATTTGCAGCAGCCGTCGATTAGCGATGAAGACCACCAGGAAGACAGCCAACCCCGTACCGAGCGCGCTCGAACTGAGGAGATGGACGTCTCATTGCTCAGGAAAGGTGGTGTGTACGAGGTGCAGTCGGCGTCGGGGAACACCTACGAGGTCGACGTCGCGAGCAAGACGTGTACGTGTCCAGACTTCACGAAGCGCCGGCCGAGCGGTGGCTGTAAGCATCTACGGCGGGTCGACATCGAGATTCGGAGCGGAACCGCCCCACGTCCTGATGGACGGCTTCCGGCGACTGGAGACGTGACGGAGCAGCTTTCGGAGCGGATTCTCGAACTAGAGCAGGAAATCGACGAACGAGAAGCCCGGCGGAGGGAACTCGAAGCAACAGTAGCGGTTCTCGAAGAGCTCTCGATTCGATAAATACCCAGGTTAACCAACAGCACTAAGATTCCAGTGCCAGTGTTGGTTAACACGCCGTAATCCATGTCTTTCTCGTCACCAACCCCACCGCAAGAAATCCCCGACGACGTCGTGGAGATGCTCAATGAGCAATCACCGGAGGTGCTCCAGCATATCGCCCAGTACGCCGAGGGGCTCGCCGAACATCGCGAACGCGAAGCCCGACTAGCCGAACAGGACGAGGAAGAACAGATCGAGGAGCGACCGGAGGATCTTCCGGACGACGTCCCCTCGAAGGCTACAATCACGATCAAGGAGATCAACGACAACCGCTACTACTACTGGCAGTGGCGGGAAGGCGAGAAGGTGCGCTCGCAGTACAAAGGACCGGTCAGTCCAGACGATTAGCTAACTTGGTTCTCTCGAGAACAACCCCCCTAATTCGAAGTGAGCTTGTTCACTTCTCAGAAGATTTGACACCCCTGATTCGGAATGAGCTTCAGCAGAAGGGTTCTAGGTAGAATGAACCCTCATGATGCTTAATCAAATCTCGTAGGTGCCGTTGTGAAGTTCTGAAAGCCGTTCATCACTCTCTACAACTGCCTTCATCACTACATCTTTGTCCTTGATAAGCTGGTGTTCCAGGTAGACACCCTGTTTGTGTCCGCCACCGACCTGATGTGACTCAGAAATCCCCATTAGCGCGAGCGTGCTGAGAATTTGGCTCACTCGATCATATGAGAGAGGATCAGCACCGACGTCGCCACAGGTCGTCTCGTATTGACTGTAGATACCAGAGGTGCGGAAGCGGCGATTATTCGAGCCAGTCAAGCGACCGAGAGTGTAGAGAACGAGTTTAGACTGGGGTGAGGTGCTCTCGATCGTCTCCTTGACTCGATTGACCTCTGCTCGCTTGACTGCTTTGTCGACATGTTCTGGACTAACGACCTCTGCATCGGCGTCGTCAGCGATATCACCAGCAATCCGCAAAACATCGACTGCCTTTCTCGCATCACCGTGTTCATCCGCCGACCGGTCGGCAGTCTCGGTTATGACGCCGTCTTGAACGACACCATCATGGAACGCGTCTCGTCGATACTCCAGGATCTGTTCGATCTGATCGCTTTGGTATGGTTCAAAGACGAAGTCCGTTGTCCGCATCGAACTCTGAACGCGTGCGTTGAGTTTTTGTCCAAAATCGATGTCGTTGCTGATAGCAATGATTCCGATATAGGCGTCGGTGTGACCAGCTTCTCGAGCCCGCGAGAGTTCATGGAGGAGGCCCTCAGCGTTATCAACCATGTCGATTTCGTCAAGGATGACAATGAGCCCATCGTAGTACTCGTCGATGATGTCGTAGGCGTAATCGTAGTACTCGGCGGAACCTAAACCGATACGAGGGATATCTATATCAGAATCAGATTTGTCGCTTAGCGCACGAGCGATTGTTCGGGCTACTCGTGTTTCGGTATTATTCTTCTTGCACTCAACGTAGACGCTAGCAGCGGGAACGTTACGTGCCGTGGCAGTATCAACGAGACGGTCGGACACGTGTCGGCTGACAAGTGATTTTCCAGTTCCGGTTTCCCCATAAATGACGACGTGGTTTGGTTGTGATTCGTGAATGAGATGTCGGATTTCTCCAGCAACCGATTGGATTTCCGTGTCACGACCGACGATGCGATCAGGGCCAGGAACTGTTCCAATTGAGAGTAAATCCCGATCTGCCCAGATATGAGTTGAAGAACCGTCTTCATCGCCCTCCCGAACGAACAACGGGTCATTTGCCGGATCGTTCGAGTCTTGTCGTTGGATTTCCTCCGAGGTCGACGAGATTTCAGAAGCAGAACTGCCCTCCCTGTTTGTATCGAAATCATCCAGCTGTTGGTCCGCGATAGACGAGTCACCTCCACCATCTGGTTCCTCGTTGTCTGTCATAGATTCATCCTGGGAAGGAACCTACTTAGTCGTTACCCCCCTGGTTCGGAATGAGATTCGTTGGATATCGGTGCTAAACAGCGGAAGATCGATAGGTGGCACCGCCATACCCGATGATACCCGATTCAGAGTGAGGTGTCGTTCAAATCTGCGTCTCCTGATGACCTCACCCTCCTAATTCGGAGTGAGCTATTTCCTAGAACGAGAGGATTGCCAGCAGCTCAAATGATCAGCGGGTTCAGATCAACCCCCCTCGTTCGGAATGAGGTAGTACGAGTTGGTCCATCAGCCAAGAATCGGGAATGCTAAAGAGACCCCCCCTGATTCGGAGTGAGCTGTTCCCCGAACTAATGGACGATATTGATGCCAGCTTAAACAGGATGGATGGAGATTGGAGTTGGAGGGACACACCCCCCTGATTCGGAATGAGATCCCGTAAGACTGACCGTATGGGCGCGATCTTCCATCAATCAACTAGGCGGTTCTTAACTAGGACGAGCCATTCTCTCCAAACCGCAAGATAGCGTAGACTTCGAAGGATCACTTGTCTAGTTACTACCCTAGCTTTATTACCTAGTTACGCTAAGAGCCCACTAAGTAGAATACGGCACTAGTTAGAAGTATTCGTGAATACGCCTAACACTGGAAGTACAGCTATTCTATCCTTTGAATCGAAGCAGTAGACCATACGTCGAGGGCGTATACCCAACGAATCCATTACTGCAACCTTCTCATCGGGTGGAAACTCAGCTTCTAATCAGGTGGTATGGAGGGTATAATCTCATTCCGAACGAGGGGGGTGTGTGGTTCCAGCTGTATCTTGTTGCAACCGCAGGGTCAGAACGAGGTGATCTTAGTCGTTCGTGTCTTTGCTAACCTTCGTCGGATATCCGACCGATCCCATCCCAAGGGTGAGATAATACTCTCGACAGCTCGGACCAGCTGCGTCTCATAGTACGATGGATCATACTGGTCCGTCTCTTCGTGAGCAAGGGCGACACGTTCTCGTGATGCCTTCTCGTCGTCGACGACCACGTACTCGACATCTTGACCGGGATGGACAGCGAGATCCTGGTCCCGAGCACGCTCGAGTGCCGCCACGTTCTGGGTGTACTGCGTGTACGCCTCGACAGGCTTGGAAACACGGTTCCGTTCGACGAGTCGGTCGGAATCGACATCGCCAGCGTGAAGCTCCGAAATCGCCCGTTCCAAGCGATTAATTACCACATCCGGAGATTGCGTTTGACCGAGAATCTCGAGACAGTCGCGCTGGACGTCTTCGATGAATCCGGGCGTCGATCGTTGCCGGGCTTCGATGCCGCGTATCTTGAACTCGTCCTTGCCCGCAACCTTCCCGAAATATTTCGTCAGCGCGCCGGCGTCGCTCTCGCGCTGTGGCACGAACGCTACCCACTCGTACTCGGCTTCATATTCGAGACGGATATCGACGGTGTCCGTAATCTCGGCGGCCAACGTCTCCAGTGATCCTCGTTCGTCGTCGCTGACGTCCGGGTCGGGCGTCACCCAGATCGAGTCGACGATCCCGTGAACGACGCGCCATCCGCCCGCTTCCAACCGCTGTTTCGCGATGAGCAGGATCTCCCGAGCGAACGCGTTAATTGCTTCGTGGCACTCGATTCGGCCGAATTTCGCGTTACTGAATCCCTGATACCCAAAGCACGCGACGAGAATCCACTTTAGCGCGGCCGACCGCCCCTCGAGTTCGTCGAGACAGTCTTGGTCGGGGTTCTCCCGCTGTTCTTCGCGACGGATTGCGGTCTTGATCTCGTCGCGCGCATCGATGATTGGCTGGAGGACGTCGACGAGGTAGCCGCGGTCGTCACAGATCGCGTAGCCGAGGCCGGGCACATCGTCGCGGTCGCTGTGGCAGTCACACCGGATGACATCGGGCGAGACGTTCCGCGTGCAGATGATATTCGGATAGAGACTCGAAAAGTCGAGTTCGTGGACGTCCTCGTGGAGGCCGACTTCGGGCGCGAAGATGAAGCCACCGCGGTCAGCGTCGTGAAGCGTGGTCATCGGCTTGTAGAACTCGTGTCGCCAGGAGTTCCATGGCGTCAGCACACCGCGCTTGTGTGCTTCACAGATCTGGATGGCAGTGAGGACGTTCCCAATCGACGCCCACGCGAGTTCCTGGATTGGCTTTTTCGACCGAGTGACGAGGTCGAGGATGCCGTCGAGGTTCGTCTCACCGAAGAAGAACGCGTTCGACTCATCGATGATAGCCCGTCCCGGCACGTTGTAGCGGGCAGGGGAGTGTCCCACCCGGCCGTAACTCGAATACGTCGACCGACCGGCGAGCTGCTGGTAGTCGACGTTGGGCCACCGACTCAGCGTGAAGCCGTCGACGCCGGCGTCGCGAGCCATCGCGTAGAGCGTCGGGATGATCTCGCTCGTCGAGCACACAAGGACATCCGGGTCGCGTACGTCGAGCGCGTCCTGCACAGCAGCGAGGAGTTCCTCCGGCGGGCCCGTGACGGTCTCGCCGTCGACGCCGAGTTCGGTGTAGGTTTTACTGTTCGTCTCGGTCACCGGGATACTGAGGTGGAGCGTCGACAGCTCGTTCGCCGGCGTCGGATTGACGTTGTTCTCCAGACAGTAGCGGAACTCCCGCGAGAAGTCTACGTTGAAACAGGCGATATCGCCGATGGGGTATTCGGAGAGTTGGCGCGTCTGGCGGGCGAGCGCCGTCACCCGGTCGATGTGTGAAACGTCGACGGCAAGGACCCGCTCCAGGTCACGACGAAATCCAGGGTGTCGGTCGACGTACTCGGTCGCGACGACGTCCGGATGGCGCTCGTAGAACGCCTGAAGTCCAGAGAGATCGACGTCAGTCTCTGGCGAGCGAGCGGCGACATGGAACCGCGGTGTGTAGTCCCGGCGCTCAGTGGCCACGGCGCCGTCGGTCGTCGCTTCCCATTCGAGGACGCGGTCGTCGAGGAAGTCGATTTTGAACGGCATCGGTATCAGTCGTCAGCTGGCTGTGGCTTGTCGTCCATTTCGTCGTGCTGCTTTCGTAGCGCCTCGATTGCATCCTCGATATCGTCGAGGCGCTCGTCATGTGCGTCGAGGCGTGACTCCTGTTCGAGATCGACGCTGAGAAGCGACGGAAGCATGGGGTTCTGGTGGTTCAACAATCCGCTCGCGTCGGCGTGCTCGCGGGCGTACGTGAACAGCTGGTCGAACCGAGGTTGGTCGCGGCGCCGGAGCGCACGGCGATACTCTCCCCACCGCTCTTCGATAGCGCGAAGCGCATCCCGGAACGTCGGATTCGTCCGCCCCACCGTCACCGACCTCCTGTGTTGGCCCACGCGTCAAGTAGTGGGTTCGTGGTGAGTGTCGTACTCGTGCCGTCGGCCATGACGCCGGTCCCGATATCGGTAGTTCCGCCGGAATCTCCTGGGGTAGGGGGTGACGCCGGCTGGAGGCCCACCTGGTCGGCACGGGCAGTGAGCATCTTCCGCCAGTACGCGAATGTGGTCTGGTAGTACGCGCCGCCGTCGACGGGATAGACGAGCGTCTCGAACTCGTCGCCAACGAAACGTGGCCCCATCCGCGTCTGTTCACACTCCAGATGATGATCGGCGGTCGTTTCGATCGGCGCCGTGAACTCGTTGGCAGTCGTGCGCGTGACGAGGACGGGGACATCGTAGCCCCGTGCATAGGTACTGAGACGAGCGAGAGCTCGCGCCTGGAGCGTCTGCGCGTGTTCTTCCCCCAGGGTATCGTCGTCCCAGTACTGGGCATCGAGCGCCGGGACAACGATGAGCGACGGCGTGTGTGGCGAGGTCTCCTGCTCGTGGCTCTGCCGTTCTCGGTGCGTTGCTACAGCGTCCGCGGCCGTGGCTTGCTGGACGTGCTGGTTGACGGCGTCGGGCAGGTCACAGAGCGCGCCGTAGTGCTGGTAGGCGGTGAAGCCGCGGGCGACGTGAATCCGGTCGAGTAAGCGCTGGCTGGGCGTGAGGCGGGCGAGTGAGGTGGTTGTCGCGTGGCCGTGGGCGTCGATCCAGAAGGCCGGTCCGTCGCTCAGCAGGAGGTGGTCGAGCACAAGCGACTGGAGAATGGGGACGCCACGCCCCCCCTCGATATCGAGGAGCGTGATGCCGTTATCGAGTGAGGGAAACAAGAACTCGTCAGGCGGCTGGTCGGCCGTCCCGGTGAGTGACTGCTGATTGCGGTCTGCGCCACGCGTCGGCTGGTTCACCGCCAGCTCGCTCTTCGTTGATCGCGACCTCGATGGAGATCCCTCGGACATACCTCACTAGACGGAGAAGTGTCCGATAAGGCGTGGCGTGTCGTTTCCACGTTTCATAGAACGATAGAGCTGGTAGTCTAAACGGCGTGCAGTATTCGGGTTATAGTTCTCTGAACCCACGTTTCCGGGTTGTTTCAAGAATACGCTGGCTGACGGGGCGGAAAAGGGTCAACCACACAGATTTATAACTCGACTGCGAATGTGATTCTCTATGCGGAATGTGAGCTTGGACGTCGATGACCGACGTCTTGACGACGTAATTACTCAGGTCGGGAAAGGAAAATACCGCATTCCAGAGTTCCAGCGAGAATTCGTTTGGGACCGAACCGACGTCGTCGATCTCTTCGACAGTATCTACAAGAGTTACCCCATTGGGAGTTTCTTCTTCTGGCGAGTCCCGCACGATATGTGGGACTTCTTCCGAGATGTCGACGAACTCCAGCAGCCCTCACTTGAAGAAATCCAGCGGTCCGAATTCCCCGAAATCAGTTTCGTGCTTGACGGCCAACAACGGCTAACCTCGCTCTACGTTACGCTCAACGGAATGAAATATGCGGACACGGACTACAGCCGCATCGTCTTTGACCTTGACGAAGAGACGTTCAAAGTTGCAGAAGGCAAAGCCGACCACCTTGTACGAGTCTGTGACATCTGGGACGACAAACGGGAGGTTCGCGACGAGTTAGAGGGCGATCGATATGAGGCGTTCACTGATTGCAACGATGCGCTGACGAAATACGAACTCCCGCTTATCATCGTCAAGACGAACGAAGTTGAGAGCGTCATAAACATCTTCGAGCGGATCAATCAGAAAGGGACGCGACTCAGCCGCTTCGATATAGTTAACGCCAACATCTGGTCAAGGGATTTCAATCTTCGTAGCCGCATCGACGAGGATATTTTCGAGCACTTAGACCAGATCGGGTTCGGGGAGATTGACAGAGGTACCGTGACCCAGACCCTGGCTCTCAACATTGATGGAACGTGCAGCACGGACGCTCAGAAGAATCTCGATCCCGATGATGTCAGAGAGAACTGGGAGGATACCAAGGAGGCTATGATCTCCGCGATTGGCTATCTCAGAAAACAACACGGAGTGAAACGGTCCGAGTTCATTCCGTACGAAGGAATGATTCCTGTGCTCGCATATTATATGTATGAGACAGATCGCAGGAATGTCGACCCAGACCACCAGGAACAGATAGACCGCTGGTTCTGGCGGGTCGCTCTCTCGGGTCGGTACAGCAGTTCTGCACAGACCAGAATGACTGAAGATAGCAAACTGATCGACAGGATCATCGCAGGAGAAGATGTTGAAATCAACTTCACGCCGCAGATTAGCACAGAACGCCTCAAAACGACCAATATCAAGCGGTCCACTTCAGGCCTCAGGAATGCATTCCTCTGTCTCCTTGCACGGAACCGACCTCTTCACTTCGAGGACGGCTCAGAAATCGACCTAACGGAAAACGAGTACGCTGACTTCCGTCTCAACAAGCATCACATCTTTCCGAACGCCTATCTTCGGGGGTTAGACTACTCGAAAAAGGAGCGGAAGAGCATTATGGACATTACCTTCATTCCTGCCGAGCTTAACCGCCGTCTCTCGGACACCTCCGCAAAAGAGTACTTTGGAAGACTCGCAAATGATGTAAATGAGTTTGAGCGAATCATGGATTCGCACCTTATCCCCCATGACGAGGACTCGGGTATCTGGGACAACGATTATGATACGTTCCAGGAACAGCGGGCGGAACTCGTATACTCCGAATTCATGGAACTAATCGGGGAGTATTCTGCTCTCGAGTCTGATCTCCGAAATGACCCTCAGAGCGCCGTCAAAGAGACGGAGGTTTTGGTTCGGGACTTCATTGATACAGAACTCACTCTAGCAAGCGATGGAGGCACGTTCTGGGGTGAAGTCCCGAACGATGTG
Source organism: Halorussus litoreus (assembly GCF_003382685.1). GTDB lineage: Archaea > Halobacteriota > Halobacteria > Halobacteriales > Haladaptataceae > Halorussus > Halorussus litoreus. The sequence continues at coordinate 11,493 of NZ_QLVG01000032.1, forward strand.
AACTCGAACGTTCAGCGGCGTATTAGCGAGGAGCAAGACAGTAATCCCGAGTTCACTGTCGACTCTGATCGAGACAAACTTGACTTCTGTAACGTGATGGACTACGCAAAGATTATCAACGCTCGCTGGGACGTTTTTGGGGATTATCTACCATCGAAATCAGCGGTTCAAACCCGGTTTGAGGACTTCGCAGAATTCCGCAACGCCATCGCTCATCATCGAGAAATCGATCGATTCACCGAAATGGATGGCCAGGTCGCTATCGAATGGATAAACAGCTGCATTAGCGAAGAGTACTAAACCACCTTCGGTTAGGGGCCGAAGAAACGCTCTCCAATATTCAGATTCTGACTCTCGGAACGTACCGTCTAGAAGCGGTTCAGGAACTGGATTTAGGTACACGGCAGCCACCTGTATTAACCAACACTCCGTAGGGTAACTCCTAACTGTTGGTTAACACTGTTGACGGCTTTCCTGCTCTCATTCTACGCCGCACAGCTACCATACTTTGATGCTCACTCTCCTCGAGAAGGGAGATATGTGTGGGCGAAACGCGCTGTTCGCCACCCAGGAGGACCTCGAGAAGCACCTTGAAGCGGAGGTCGTCACGGATGGCGGATACGTCCCGAGATACAATATCGCCCCTGGAGAGCAGCTGGACGTCATCACCAACCGGGCCGCCGACGAGATCGACCAGTATCATTGGGGCCTCCTCCCGTCGTGGGCGGACGACCCCGGCGAGGGAATTATCAACGCTCGCTCTGAAACGGCAGCCGAGAAACGAGCCTTCCGCGATGCCTGGGATTCGCGCCCCTGTCTCGTTCTCTCGTCGGGGTTCTACGAGTGGCAGACGCGGGACAGCGGGCCCAAACAACCGTATCGAATCTACCGCGAGGACGCCCCGGCGTTCGCGATGGCTGGCCTCTGGGAGGTCTGGGAAGGAGAGGAATCAGCCATCCCGTGCGTGACCATCCTGACGACCGAACCGAACGATCTGATGCAACCGATTCACGACCGGATGCCGGTAGTCCTCCCCGACGGCGCCGAGGAGACGTGGCTCACTGCTGGCTCGGATGAACGCGCAGATATGTGCCAGCCCTACCCAGACGGCGACCTCAAGGCGTACGAGATTTCGACGCACGTCAACAGCCCCGACAACGACGGTCCATCAGTAATCGAACCGCTGGGACACGAACAATCCGGATTGGGTGACTTCACATCTGGGTGAAGACTGGACGCACTGAAGATGTCTCTCTCAGCAAAGTAGTATTCACCCAGGGGAGGGTACGGCTGCATTGGCGAGCGCGTATTCCCGGTCACGACTCGTGCCCTCGGCAGTGAGGACGTTATATTGCGTCATCTTCGACAGATACGTGCGAATCGTACGTTTCGTCCGGGGATCATCGACTTTCCGCTTGTAGTGGTCGTGAATCTCGCTCGGCCCAAGGGGCCCGTGTTCCTGGACGACGTCGTAGACAATCCGCTGGTGCGGCGTGAGTGAGTCGAGATTCTTCTGCTTGATTTGTGCGCGAGCGTCTTCCGCAGCGTTGAGGAGGATATCATCGGTGATTCGCTCTCTGCTCTCGCGGTCGGCTTTGCTCGCGGCGGTCCGAAGGATGCCAATCGCGAGACGAGCATCACCAGCAGCGGCGTCGGCAATACGGTCGAGTTGGTTAGTCGTAATGACGTCCTGGTCGAGCCCTCCTTTCACACGAGCAGCGAGGATGTCGTGGAGTTGCTCGTCGTGATACTTGTCCATGCGGACGTGTTCGCTGGATCGAAGTCGACTCACGAGGCGGTCGTCGACGCGGCTGAAGAGGTCTTCTTCCTTGTTGGCGATACAGATCACAGCGAACTGCGGCAGGCTATGCAGGTCGTAGATAACGCCCGGATCTTCGAGCTGGTCGACCTCGTCGAGGATGATGACTGTCCGTGGCCCGTCGTACTGTTGGAGCCGATCGATGAGTTCGTCGTGGGGTGTCGACTGGCGGTGGATATCGATGGTTTCGCCGAAATCGTCGAGAATCTGGTAGAGTGTCCGATAGCGAGTATAGTTGCGCCAGCAGTTGACATAGGTAGCTTCGACGTCGAGGACCTCTTCGCGAAGGCGCTCGGTGACGAACTGCGAGATGCAGGTCTTCCCCGTGCCGCTCGGTCCAGTGACGATGGCGGTGTCGGCGGGCTCACCGTTTGTGATGGGCTCAAGGACGCTGGAAAGGTGATTGACTTCGGCGTCACGATGCTCGACTTCTCGAGGGACGAACCCGGCGCGGAGAACGCGAGCATCGCGTATCATGAAATTCGGTACAAAAGTGATTCTGCGGCAGGTCATATAAGAGTGACCGGGTCGTTTCCGGAAAGGAAGCACTTGTAATTGGGCTCTACCCGGATACTGTAACGCTGGCAGGCGATTCTGCTGGAATTGCACCTCATAGCTTTCCGGAAATTCCAGGAAACACGAGCCTTCCTGAATAGATACCTATCTTCGCGGAAGATAACCGATTAACTACTCGGGGCTGTAGGTCGGCGTATGGTTGAGGTTCCGGAGTCGCTCCAGAGTCTGTTTAGCGCAACTGTAGAAAAACAAGGCGAGACATATACGCTCGAAGTTCCGCAAACCGAGGTTGAACACGGCGCTATCTCTCCTGGTGAAACATATCGGATTGGCGTACTCACGCAACGACAATCCTCGACGAAGACAGCTGACGAACACACAGCACAGGAGCAGCCCGCTCCGTCCGAACGGAATTCTGGACCACCTACCCCACCGGTCACTGAAGGGGAAGTCCGTGACGTGACGATCGAGACAGTCGGCGATCAAGGCGATGGAATCGCGAAGGTCGAACGCGGCTATGTCGTTATCATTCCAGGTGCGCAGCCCGGTGACGAACCGACCATCGAAATCGATCAGGTCCAAGAGAACGTCGCATTTGCCAGCGTTGTCGATACCGGCCCTCAATCACTCTAACTAGGTTCATAATCCGGTGTCTGTCCGGCAGAGTGGAGGAGGCGCAACGTTGATGCCTGCCGGGCTTCATATTCTATGCACGAAACGCAGGTATGAGTTCCACACAAGAGACCCAAACTATACGGCAGGGACTTTCGACCCGTGAGAGCCGACTCCTCTCGCATCTCGCTGCTGAGGGCCACCAAATCATCTCGATCGACGACGTTGAGGCGACCCTCGAGGTCGCGCCGAATACCGCCCGCGAGATCGCCTCCCGCCTCACCGAGAAAGGGTGGCTGGATCGGCTGCTCCCCGGCCGATATCTCATCATCCCACTCGCTGCTGGCGAGGAGGCCGTGTACACGACCCACGAGTATCTCATCGCCTCGCACGTCGCTGAGCCGATGTACATCGGCTACTACAGCGCCCTCAGCCATCACGGGCTGACCGAACAGGTTCCCCGAACCGTGTACGTCATCACCCCGACGCGAGCCCAGAGTCGCGAGATTCACGGCGTCCCCTATCGCGTCGCGACGGTCACCGAGCGGAAGTTCTTCGGCTACGAGCCGACGTCCATCGAGGGAACTGTCGTGAACGTCGCCGACTTGGAGAAGACGCTCGTCGACTGTGCCGACCATCCCGAGTACTGCGGTGGCATCCGCGAACTCGCAACGGCGATGGTCGCGGCGGACGACCAAGACTGTTCGTGGGCGACGGTCGGCGAGTACCTCCAGCGGCTTGACAACGGCGCGGCGACCAAGCGAATCGTCTACTTGGCCGACCAGCTGAGTATCGACCTCCCAACGCGTGAGACGCTCGTCGAGTCGTTCACGAGCGGGTACTCGCTGCTCGACCCAACGCAGAGCGAGCAGGGATCATACGACAGTGAGTATGGCCTCCGAATTAACGTCGACCCGGGCACGCTCGGTCCGACGGAGTCCTGATTCTAATGATCAGTCAAAACCGACTCCGTGTCCTTGCCCGTGAGCTAGGTGTCCGCCAGGGCTATGCTGAGAAGAACTACGTCAACTCCTGGATTCTCTGGGGTATCTTCACGAGTGACTTTGGCGAGAACCTCATGTTCAAAGGCGGAACGGCGCTGAGCAAACTGTACTTCCCCCAGTCGTGGCGATTTTCAGAGGATCTCGATTTCGGCGTCGAAGGTCAGTACAACGGATCAGAAGACGACCTCCGTGATGTCCTTGACACAGTTACCGAGCGCTCCGGGATTGAGTTCACCATCAGCGAGCACCACGAGTCCCGCCAGCAACACTATCCGACACACTACGTCGACATGAGCATCCAGTATCGGGCGGTGCTTGACCATCCGAATACGACCAGTCTTGACGTGATGGTCGACGAGTACGTCGCATTCGACTCGGTTCACCATACGCACTCCTACGAGGATATCCCGGAGTTCGAACTGCAGGCGTATAGTGTCGAAGAGATCTTCGCGGAGAAACTTCGGGCGATCTTCCAACGGGGTGCTGCTAGAGACTACTACGATCTTTATCAGCTCTTAGAGACCGAATCTGTTGAGATTGAGTTCGACGTTGTCCTGCCTGCCTTCGAAGCAAAGTGCGACCACGACGACCTTGACGTCGATCTCACCACAGGTCTGCCGGGTGACCAGCGCGAGGACATTCAGCGCCAGTGGGAAACCTCACTTCCAGACCTGACCGGTGATCCACCGCTGTTCGATACTGTTTGGAAGAGACTGGACGAGGCCGTCATTGACAAAGGGACGGAGTAGGTACGAATCCTCTCGCCTGCGGCACGTACTAGCCCTGCACTATTAGGGGTATTCTGAAATCGGATACTATTCCAAGATAGCATCCTATTCATAGAGATTTTCTATCGATACTACTTATGCTATTCTAACAATTCAGGCTACCTTTGCTACTCATACTATTCATGCTATTCTTACTATTCAATCTATTCAGGCCATCTTGGCGATTTGGGCTATTCACTGCCCTTAGTTATAAGAGGGGATAGAGCACTATTCCAGAATAGCATGGCGGGAACGAATAGCGGGAATAGCATAGATAGCACGAATAGCCCAAATAGCCCGTACGAATCCGTGGATACAGCGGGGAATTCTCGGGCTGTCTCAGTCTGCATGCTGAAGGGTGGCGTTGGCAAGTCAACCATCGCAGTGAATCTCGCGCGTCAACTCGCCACCCACGACCATGATGTCCTCCTCATTGACCTCGATCCGAATGGACACGCTTCAGTCGGTCTCGGGTTCGATGACCACTATCACAATACAGACGAGGGCATCGGTGAGGTATTCTTCGATGAGGCAGATCCAACCTCAGTCGTCTACGATACCGAATATGAATTCGATATCCTTCCCTCGAGCGAGGATCTCGAGCAAGTCGAGCGAGAAATCGTCGTCGGTGACGTCTTCCAGCCGTCTGCTCTGTTGAAGCGCGAAGTCGTTGAGCCGCTGCTGGGCGACGAATACGACTTCATCGTCACGGACTCGCCCGCATATCGCTCGCGACTGACCGACAACGCTCTCGTCGCGACGTCTAATCTTGTTCTTCCACTAGCGCCCGGCAACGAGGCGATGTCCGGACTGGAACGCACTATCGAGCGCCAGATTGCTCCGCTGCGAAAGCACATGGACGTCGACGTCCTCGCACTCGTCCCGAATATGCTGGATGGGCGTATCGACCAGCAAACGCAAGATCGCCAGCTCCTCGAACGGCTGAACTCCCACAACAGCTTGCAGGACCGTATTCCGAACTTCGCTCGAATCACGGATTGGGAGGCTGTGGGCAGCGGCGACATTAGTCCGACACCAGGTATCCGAGACCGAACGAGTATCACGAAAGCGTACGGTGAACGCAAACCGCTGCTGGACTACGACGCCAACTGTGATCAACTGAAGAATTTCGACGAACTCGCGCACATCGTCGAGGCCGGTGAGGTGGTCCGGCATGGCTGACGACGGTGACCCGTTCGCAGATCTTAGTCAGACGCTGGATGACGATGCTGACGAGCAAGACGAGACGAAGAGTGAACAGGAATCGCGCGAGCCACCCGCCTCAGACACGACAACCGAACACGTCGACGAACCGGATGAGGGGGACGTTGAGGAACTGGACCCGATGACAGACACTGCCTTTTCATACGAGGCAGCCAATCAACGGCCGTTTTACGCACGCGAAGAGACTATCGAGAACTTCGATTCCTGGTTGAACTACGAATTAGAGCGCGAGCTCAGTACCCGCGGCTATCAGAATATCGTTGTCCGTGAGATGACTGACGCGTTGCTGCGCACGGTTGTAGAGGAAGACTTGGTTGACGAGGTTGCTGAACGGTTTGAGCAAGAACGAAAGAATGCGATTTCAAAATAGCTTGAATAGCATTCTATTTCCCTTTTAGGGAGGGGGACGGAGGGATGCCGATCTCTCTCCTCGGTTGTGGACATTCCAGGATCTGCTACTTCTGCGGAATTTCCAGTCGCTCGGCAACAAGTACGCCCACCTGGTCGTGAACGCGTTCGACCGCCGTCACCACGAATCCGGCGTCGGTGAGCTCGTCCACGAGCATGCCGACGGTCGTTGCGTCAACCCCGTGACCGAATAACGGCTCCTCGGGGTTGGGCGAGCCGAAGAACATCGCGTCGCCGAGGACGAACCGGCGTGGGCTGAGACTGGCAATGACCTCGATGGCCTCGCGTTTCTCCTCGTCGGGAAGGTGGTGCATGGCGAAGTTCGAGACGACGATGTCTACCTCGCCGTCGTACTGCGGATCGCGGAACTCGCCGTCGCCGAACTCCACGTTATCGATGCTGCCGTCGTCGGCCTTCGCGCGGGCCTTCTCTAACATCCCCTCGCTGATGTCGCGTCCGACGACGTGCTCAGCGTTCTCGGCGAGCGCGAGTGCAATCAGGCCCGTGCCTGTTCCGAGGTCAAGTACCACGTCGTCGGGACGTGGGTCGGCGTGGTCGATAACGAGCGAGGCGCATGCGTTGTACTCGTCGTTATGTTGCTTGTCGTCGTAGTCTGTGGCCATCTGCGAGAAGCGATTAGCGAGTTCCTTATGCTTCTTCTTCATATCTACGACATTCGACCCTTGGGGCGGTAAACGACTCGGATACCCGCTCGCAATTCCGGTCTGCGAGCCGACTCCACCTGCGGCGTCCACACCGAACCTGTTCGGCCAAGAAACCGACGACTTTGTCGACCGCACGAGGACGAGTTCACTAGCTATCGCTCATTTCATTAGATCCACATGGTTCTTAACGGGGACAGTAGGTCAAACTTCCATCTATCGCTCAGTACAAGGGACTCAGGTATCGGTCAGTACAGGTGAAAGCTGTATCGTCCAATATAGAGAAAAACTATTATTTGGTAAAACGAATACACACGTATGCCCTCTACTCTCAAATCGAATTCACACGATGATCAGTCGATACTCTTCGGTCTTTTTACCATCATCTGTTTTGCAATTACTGGATGGGCTATCATAGACGGCCAAGACCTTGTTACGGTACTACTCTTGGGTGTGATGACGATGTATACACTTGGTAACACACTGCCTGCAGTCCAACGGCGTATTCCTCGGTTCGACCGACTCGCTGCATTGCCGCTCGGTGTCGTCGGTGCTATTGCGTATGCGATAGAGGTACCAACAGACCTTCCCATTTTCTTCATTTTTCTCGGTGTCGGGAGCCTTATTGACCTTCTTTGGGACCCAACTGGCAACGTGTACGAAGACGACTCGGAGTGACCCGCTATTCAGTTCGCACACATACTGAGCGGCTGTTTCACATCAGATCAGTTAGTAAGAACCCCTCTCGATGTGGTGAGTTGCTTCGGTAAGTACAGAGGAACAGTATATCGGTTAGTGAAAATTCGTTGTGTCACAGGGGACAAATCTTATTCTACAAGAAATTCTTCTGTGACACATGGACCTGAGCTGGGCACTTCTCCTTGTTGTCGCCGTCCTCGTAATCGGGTACGGTCTTTACACTGTGTACAATCTCTCAAATTTCCTCGGGGACTACCTTCGTTCCTGACAACCAAATTCTGGTGTTCTTGCTTCCGTATACCCGGTACATTCGCACACCTACTGAACGGTTATTTCACGACGAATTCGCTGGTGAGAACCCGCCTCGTTGTGGTGCGTAGTTCGGTAAGTACAGGTTGGACAGATATCGGAGTCGGCTCTCTCTTTCCCGCTGTTGTTCTATCCGTCCTGCTGAGACTGGGGAATCCGGGACTACTCGCTACTGGTTCGTTGTTCCACGTACTCGCGCGTCTTTCCGTGCAACACGTACTCCACCTGCTGGAGCTCGTCGATCGACCCCGAGCCGGTGACGAACATCGCTGTTCGCAGCTCGGCGATCAGGTCCCCGACGCGTTCGATGACAGCGTCTGGCCCGTCTGTAGCTGGTTTCAGGAATGGTTTCGCCAACCCGCCGGCGCGGGCACCCAGGGCAATCGCTTTTGCCACGTCCAATCCCGTTCGGACACCACCACTCGCAATGACGCAGTCGTGTTCGGCAACACACTCGATCGTGCTTGCAGCGGTTGGAATGCCCCATTCTCGGAACAGGGTGCCGATTTGTTTCTGTCGCGGCGCGTTCGCGGCTGCTGCGCGATAGGCTTCGATCCCGGACCACGTCGTTCCGCCTTTGCCAGCGACGTCGAGAGCGTCAACGCCTGCCGCAGTTAGCTCTCGGGCAGTCTCCCCGGAGATGCCGTTGCCCGTTTCCTTGACGATAATCGGCACCGAGAGTGCCTCGGACACTCGTTCGATCGCAGCTACACAGTTCCGGCCATCGACGTCGCCTTCTGGTTGGGTGGCTTCCTGGAGGAAGTTCAGGTGGACCGCGAGCGCGTCGGCGTCGATCATCTCGACTGCCTGCTCGACCATTTCGATGTCGTACTCTCGGAGCTGTGCAGCGCCGAGGTTCCCGTAGATGAACGCATCGGGTGCGGCATCGCGGACGACGGTGTACGATTCGAGGACGCGTTCGTCGTCGAGTTCGAGGCCTGCTCGCTGGCTACCGAGACCCATGGCGATACCGGTTTCGCTGGCGGCCCGGGCCAGCGCCCGATTGATCTCCGTCGTGTTGTGGTGCCCGCCAGTCATGCTCTCGATGAAGATTGGGGCAGAGAGGTCGTGACCCAGGAAGTCGATGGAGGGGTCGATCGCGTCGTAATCGAGTTCCGGAAGCGCGTTGTGGACGAGGTGGACGTCGTCGAAGCCCGTGCCTGTCGTTTCGACGTCCCGCTCTTGGACGATTTGAAGGTGGTCGTCTTTTCGGTCTTCAGTCTGCGTGGAGTCCTGCGCCGTCATTAGTCGGGTTTGTACAAGAGATGGGAAAACAATACTGTTGTATCGACTCTCCCCCATCCTAACTATTCTTGAAATGATAATATTCAGGGGTCGCTATGTGTCTGTATTCAGCATTGCGCTGCTATACGACGTAAATTGACAGAGATACCAGTGATAAGTTCGCGTCTCTACTTAATGGGCGTTGTGGGCGAGAGTAGTGTGTAATTAAGGCACGTAACAAAGCTATCCTCTGCGGTCGGGCCCGTTTGTAAACACTACAGTGACCCGGTTCCGTGGCAAACATTTATGGTTTCCAGTTTCGTAACTCTACACAAGATGAGTTACGATACAGAACACGTGCGAAACGCGGGGGACACTCCAGGAACCATCACTGGAATTCCGACGTTCGCAGAATTACTTGAGAACCCGTCCCTCGCGGACCTCTATACATCGATTAGACAGGCAGAGACTGCAACAGGTCCCGAACTCGTCGAAACAACGACCGTCTCCAAAAAGACGGTGTACGACTACTTGCATAAACTGGAGCAGGCGGGCCTGATCAGCAAGGTTGGCGACGAGACCGGGACTGCCGTATACACCGCTCAGGAGTTCGAGCTAACGTTGACGGTCCGTGAGACGGAAGTCTCGATCACTCCCAAAATCATCGAGGTAATCGCCCAGAAAAACGAGTACCCAGCGATCGAACGAGTCCTCGAAGACTACGGCATCGTCACGTTCGCGCTCGCATACGATCTCGTGAACGCACACAGTGAGGGCGAGGTCACAATCCGGCAAATCGCGAGCCTCACAGATCTCTCTCCTGGAACTACGTATGATCTCGTCGAAGCGCTCTATTCGGTTCTCGACCTCGGTGATGACGATTCGACCCCGACGACGTACACACCGGATGAGTTCGATGCGGAGGGGGGCGATCTCCTCGAGGAATACGCCGATAAGTGAACCGAGCGAGGATGTATACTGCGAACATTGCGGACACGGTGATGTTTCGGAACTTGGGGAAGCACCCCAGTCCACACCTACAATCGCTCAAGAGTGCCGTAGAGGAAGCTGGAACTGAAGTTTGGGTGCCAGCAGCGGTCTACCACGAGCTGGCGGATACCGGGAGTGCCGACTCACCGACGAATCCATACCTCGATACGGCTATCGAAGAAGGGTGGCTTCGGGTAGCCACACCGCTACCAGGTGATCGTACAGCGGGATTCGAGAGTAGTGCTGGACCGGTTGAGAAAGCACGGTTCGTTGCAGATGAGTTTCTCAACCAGCAGAGCAAGTATCCAGAGACGAACAACTGGCAGGACGCGGCGGTGGTCGCGTTGGCAGTTCGATTGTTCGATGCGAATGCTCGAATCCGTGTGATCACTCACACAGCGGACGAAAATCTGGCAAAGGCGTGCGCTCGTATCCCTCCGGAATTCGGATACTACGATATCAAGTCCCGATACTACAACCCACCCCAAACAGCGAAGGTTGAGTTTCCAACCGTTGGCCAGCTCACGTGGAGTGAGTAGAGAGCATTTTGGCGGTTAGACCAGTATTAGCACGTTTACGACTTTAATGTCAACGTCAGCGCGATGTACTGGTCGCCTTGGAATGGGTAGCTTCCCGGCTTTCTGTGATTAGAAGTAAAATCGACGAAAATGTCGAAGGATCACCTTGTCCATAGCCACAAACCAGTCCGAGAACCGTATGCATTGAGAAGGCCGGTCTCATCTTCTGCTCGTGCCTGATGTTGCGAAGATAGGTCCATGATGCATAGGCTTCACTGATATATGTTTGAAAGAAATAGCCGAGCAAATCTCGGAACGCGCTTCTGAGGAACCTGTCGGATAGCGCTCACAAATCCAGTGGAAAATCGGCGTTTAGGACAGCGCTGCCGCTCACGACCGAGCAAGCCCAGAGGAATGAGAGAGTTAGTCGGGCGGGTCGAGGCCGTAGCTTTTCTTGGCGAACGTCAGGAACGAGTTCGAGGACACTGCCGGCTGATCGCCGATCTCGCCGTACAGTTCCAACTGCACGAGGATGTCCACAAGTCGCCAGCAGTTGTACAGCACGCAGGCGAACGCGAAGTTGAAGTACCGGAACCGGTGGTCGGGCGACTGCGTCTCTGCGAGGAACGTCTTCAGTTTCTTGAAGCCGTTCTCGATACCCCAACGCCGCTTGTATCGGGCCATCAGTCGCCCAATCTGGTGTTTCATCTCCTGCTGGTCGGCGGGATCGACATCCACCCACGGGAGATTCGTCTCAAAGGGCAGGGTCGGCGCTTCGACCCGCGCTGGCTCGTCGATCTCCTCCTCTTCGGCGACCTCATTGAGAAGGTTGCTCAGCGGCGAGTCGCCGTCGCGGTCCTCCGAGAGCGGCGTCGTGTTGCCGACGTCCTTGAAGTCCTCGATGAGTTCCTGTCGGATCGTCACATCCGTCCCGTCGTTGTCTTCGTCCTCGCGTTCCCACTCGCGCTTCGGGAGGTAAACCGCCTTCCGCGTCGGACCGTCGTCCAATCGCTCCTGCTTGATGACATCGAAGTCTTTGTCTTCACTGGCAAGCTTAGCGATCTGGTGTTCGTGGTCGCTGCTGGACCGGACGACACCGGGGTTGAGGTAGTGGACGTCGTGCGTCTCGCAGACGTCTTTGACGCCGTCCGGGGCGAACTCGCGGTCCATCATCACCAAATCGAGTCCAGGGACGATGTCGGTTGCGCCTTCGAGGAGATCGTTTACGATATCCGCTCGCTTTCGACCACGAACAACCGGGACGGCATCAAGGATCAGCGGGACGTCGTGGCCGACGAGTTTGATGACTGCCCACTGGAAGAACGGCCCGTCATCGCCCTTGTAGCCGAGAATCCACGGCTCCTGATTCTGTCCACTACTATCGCGTTCCACGTGGCCGCTCCACGGGTTGCCCTTCGTGAAGTCGATGGCCGTCATCTGCTTGCGCCCCATCTTGTCCTTCGATTTCGCTCGCGCCACAAGCGTCCGGCCAGTCTCCCGGAGCATCGTCCGGATGCGCTCAACGCCGAGCGTCTTCGTCTGCAACCGGTGGGAGTCGCCTGATGGCGTCTTTCTGCGGGTGGAGTCCGCAGCGAAGGACTGTGCGCCGTCGTTCGGGTGCATATCCGTTCGCATTCCGAGGTAGGACTGTTGCTCCCAGAACGCGCCCTCGGGAATCGAGGCGTTGTCGCTGCGGTCCAGATGGAAGGCGTCCTCGACGATGGGCTTCGCGCCCTTCCAGACCTCACGGGCTTTCTCACGGGCGAGCGTGTCCTTGCTCTTTGAGTTCGTCACCGTATCGGTTGGCTGATCGGGGAGGAACTCGGGTTCGGGCGCGGGGATGTCGTGGTAGCGGGCGATGTCCACGACGACCTCGGCGGCGTCTCGTACTGCGTCGTGGACATCTTCGAGACGGTCGTCCCACGCGCGGTAGAGTGTGGACTGGTCGGGAATGTCTTTGAAGCCCAACTGCGTGCAGAGAAACGGCTGCTGTTTCAGGTAGCGATGGAGCGCGGTCGCGTTCTTCCAGCCTTTGACGCATCGGAGGACGTGCGCGCGGAAGACGGCACCCCAGGGTTTCGGGTGGCCCTGATCGTGGTCGTACTCGTCGTAGAACCGGAGGTACGTGACGGGCACTTCAGTGACGAGGTCCTCTAACGTGACCGAGCGGTTATGGCGGACTTGTTGTTCGCGGGGGTAGGTTTTGAGTGCGCCGTCCACCATCTCGCGGAACGTCATATCGAATGAGGCCGCGCGGACGAGAGTGCCGTCGTCAGAGCCGTAGAGGCCGTCTACGGGGTAATCTCTTGGTGTGGATTCGTAGCTGGCACTCTCGATATTCTTCGTTGGACCGAGCCACTTCCACCGGGAATTTGCGGGCGGACGCGCCGTCTGTGACACTACTGTCAATTCTGGCGTTTTGGCATAAAAGCATTCGCCTACTGGGGGTACGCTATTCGTTGATCCGCTACACCTCTTACCGGTAGTGAGGGTATCATCCAACCGTTCGCATTCCCCTTCTATCGATACTGTTACACCGATAAGTACAGGGCAAGTAGATAACGTTCACCCAAGAGGTGTAGCTGGGCCGATAGCGCCTGCAATGAATACGTCAGCAACGAAGAGAAGGAATGCAAACCACGGTTGAAACTTGAGTTCAGACGTGGTAGCAGAAGCGTGGACATAGGCTGCTAAGCTGACAACCATACTGATGAATTACAGTCCGTCGATAAAAATCTCGTTATATCGTTGTTCAGTTCGCACGTGTAGTGTGCAGTAGATTCACGGGGCTCTGTTGAAATCCTCAGCAAGTGATATATTTTGACCTGGTTGCGGTCAATACAGGAAGTGTAGTTATCGAACAGTACAGGAAGTATAGCCCGGATGTGGGCCACGACTTCGACTTGACATAGACTTTTAATGCCTGAACACCAAATCGGGCATAATGTCTGGCCAGTCATCCAATAGCAATTTACTCAAATCACGTCTTCTGTTCTTCATCGCTGGAATAGCCGTCGCAGTTCTACTGTCTACATTAGACATTGACGGAATATGGGTTATCCCCGCCAGTATTATCGCCCTCATCCTATTTGGTGAGGCTTACCTGTCTCTTACAGGTAATCGGTCATCCAGTCAGTAAGCACTCTTCAGCGAACGGCTGTTTCAGGGGAGAATCTATCTGAAGAATGGGATTTCAACAGAGCCATTCACGGGAACAATTCTCTAAAGAAGAGGATTTCAACAGAGCCCTGCTAGCGGAAACAAATTCTCCCATTATTCTGATAAAATCAGACTATCCACTTGTGAGCAGGGGTACGCGAGGCCACTCAGTCCTGCGAGTGATCGTCGTCAGACCTGTGCATTATTCCCTATCTTCGCAACACGTCCTCGTGCTCTGGCGACCCAACTTCGCAGTTTGGATTTCTACAAATCAAAATTTAGGTGATAGGTCTGAGTTGGAGGGAAACAGCAGTGATGCTGACGTCTCTCGCAGCTTATGAATCGTGCTGGCGCTTGACTGCCACTCTCACCATCGAAAGTGAGACAGAGTGAAAAGAAACACCAGTCTTTGTTGAGGTCATCCCTCAGAAAATGTAGCGATTCAATAAACGAACATGAATTGGCGGTGACGACGCTACGTGCGTATCAGTCGTCGCACCCGGGACCACACAGCACTCAGAACGAGCATGCCTGCGATGACAACCGCGTAATGCAGAGGGTCAGCGAGAACCTCTGGAACCGATGCCAGCGAGTAGACGACTATGAGTGCGCCGAGGCCGACAACCGCAGTTGCGCGAAGCGGCGGGAGTTCGCCGAACTGGTAGCGCCAGGAGGCGACGAACACGGCCAACAAGACGAACGACAGGCCGAGCACGGGGGGCGAGGAGGGCGTGGCCATATGGATACTCGGGGGCGGGCGTCCTTGGGCGTTCTGTACTCATCTTGTAGTCTGGAGCGTGTTACAGAATCGGTCACAGCGTTTGGTTCCATAGTGAACCGTCAGTACAGACCCTGTAGTTCCCGGTCAGCGCAGAAAGTATAGTTCGGATGTGGTCCTCGGTTTCGATGTGACATAGCGTTTTAATGCTTGAACACCATATCCAGCACAATGCCCGACAAAACCTCCAAACCCGATTCACTCAAATCACGTCTTCTGTTCTTTATCGCTGGAATTACCGTCGTAGTTCTACTGTCTACATTAGATGTTGGCGGAATATGGGTCGTCCCCGTCGGTATTCTTGCCTTTGTCCTACTTGGCGAGGCCTACCTCTCCCTTACGGGTAAGCGACCATCAGGTCAATAAGCATCTTATCGCACAGTTTCAAAATCATTAGTTGTAAACCATTATCTGGAGTAGCCTCCGCTGTCAGTAGAGGGTTTACTTCCTATGCATACGGAAGATGAAGTCGAATTCGGTGGTATTTGGGAGGGACTGAGCACCATCCTCGTCTCGGTGCTGGCAGTCGGCGTGTTCGTGATCGCGTCGGACCCAATCAACATTGGCGGCGTTGTAGCGAGTGTCGCCCTTGCCGCACTTGGGGTTGCACAGCTCATTGCGCCCCGAGTATTACCGTGGTATACGAGTCTCTCGCCTCGCTGGACTGGTCTGTTCTGGATACTCGTTGGAATCGGTCTCGCGGTGCTGGGTGTCGTCTCCTCGACTACGATTGGCAGATTCGGTGGTGGTGTGCTCCTTGGGGGCCTATTCGTTCTCTACGGATTCCTCACCGCACTTGACCGATAAACACATCCCCTACATCTAACGATTAGCTGCATCACCCCTGCTCGCGATTGAGGAATCCAGCAGAGCCACAGAACTCTCTATACTGGTCGGTTGGACGAACTCTTGAGCGTCTCCGGGCTATTCTTCTGTAGTGGTCGCGACTCGCGAGTCTCGGCGCAGCGTCTTTCGACGAATCGCACACCAACATATCGAGTGGCCCGCATATGACTCGACACCGCTGTACGATCGCTCCTCACTCGGTGGGTTAGAATCGGACGTTCGAGTCGTCTCGAGTGTCTGGTTCACGCACCCAAATCATAACTCACTCGAACAGTGCGTCTGCGAACTTCCGCTGGCCTACTTCCGCTTCGAGGCCCACGACTGCTACGGAAGGTCAACACGCTACGAGATGGACACCCTCTTTCGCATGTTCTTGCTGAAAGAACTCCACGGATGGCAGCACGAAACATCTCTCGTCGAGTACCTCGATAGCCACCCCGAACTTTGTGAACGCCTCGAGTTGGAGACGGTGCCCGATCAATCGACATTGTGGCGCGGCTGGAACGAGCGCTTCACGCGCGATTTCCGTGAGACGATCCAGGAAGCGGCTCGAACAATCCTGATCAAAGCGCAGAACGCGGGTGTCGCTGTACCACGCGACCCAGAACGAAACCTCCCGGATCAAGGCGACGACGCAGACGAATCTGTCCCAAACGATCAGGCCATCCTCGACAAGGCTGAGAGGGTCACCGACCACATCAGTCGCGTCGTATACCCCGCGTTCTCGCTCGATCGTGGTGAGGGCTGTGAGATTCCCGAGAACGCCTACTGGGGCTTACAGACCTACTTAGGGCTCCGTGAGAACTTGGCCGCCAACGAGGGCGCTCGGAGCTTCATCCACGAGTCGACGCGTGATCGAACACCACTCGGGCATGGTCATCGCGACCAGATTCGTGATCTCTCTATCGAGCAGATTCGCGAGATGTACCGACAGGCGGTCCGACAGCTCATCAACGAGCTCGCAGAGACGGAAGAGTTCTTCCGGGCAGGTATTGTCGCGATCGACATCACCGAGGACGACCCCTTTACGGGCGACCGCACCGGCCACGAGGACGAGATCATCGGGACGAAGGAGAAGAATGACGAGTACGCCTACCAGTGGGCAACAGTCCAGCTGGTCGGCAACGCTATCCCACTCGTACTTGATGCGCGGCCAGTTCGGCGAGGCGAGTCACGCAAAGAGATTGTCGAGGATCTGTTCAACTCCGCCGAGGACCTCGTTCATGTCGATAACGTGCTGATGGACCGGGAGTTCGATAGCCAGCACGTCCTGGAAATGATAAGCCGGCGCGGACTCTCCTACGTCGTGCCAAAGCGGATGCAAACCAGCGAAAAAGCCCAGGCGCAGCGATTACTCCGCCGTGGCCAAGACCGGTACGAGACCGACCGCAAACTCCATCTCGGCAAGAATGAGTGGCACGAGACGACGCTGATCTACCGCCGGAAAGAAGACTCTGAGTATGACGATCACCGACAGTACTCGGTGTTCATGTCCAACCGGGGTGGTGGTTTTCTCAGTGAGTACAGCTACCGGTGGGAGATCGAAAGTGGTTATCGGTCGATTAAGCGGTTCATGGCCGCGACGACGCCCACGGATTTCGGACTGCGGTTCTTCTACTTCGCGTTCGACTGTCTGTTGTACTCTATCTGGCGAGCGGCCGATCTACTCGTACAGGTCGAACTAACCGGCGAGTACGAACATTCACCGATCGTGACGGCCGATAATACGCTGACGCTGCTGAAGAAGGAAACCGGAATTGGATAGGGCGGTACTCTGTCCGAGGCAATGCGGATTCCTGAGTGGCAACGCTGTCAGGAATCTAGGAAATCCCCCGATCTAGTTGGCAGTACGATACGAGAAGACCATCGAGAGGGGATTCGAAGCATCTTCCACTCACAAATCCGCCCGAAACCACGCATTACAGCCCCGCTAAACCCGCCGTAGTCTCAACTTCAGAGGAGAGTCAGGAGTTGAGACTGGCCTTCTCAATGCACAGAGGCAATATCGGTTTGAGTCAATTACATCACACCACGTCTTCCTCCCATCATCACTGTCTCACTCAAGGAGGGGAACAGCATCGGTCCACAGTCGTTGGAAGTACTGCTCAAACTCGGAGACTACTTGCGAATCTTTGATCCCGATCACACCGATTCTGTCTTCACCAGATACTGGATGTAGCACATCGATCGTCGTCTCCACATTGTCCACGATATCAAACGAAAGCGCAATCTCAGGAGTCGTTCTGACAGTTATGTCTGCGGGCTGGTTTTCAATTAGATGTGGGAATCGGTCGGGGAGTACGGTAACTGCTTTTTCACTGAAGAGGAGGTCTACAGACAAATCCGTATTAGCACCCTCGAAAAAGCCTTCCACTTCAGATTGGAGTGTCTCCCACGTCGCATCCTCGTAGGGAGGCCCGACAGTTGCTTTGACAACATTCTCCGCGGTTCGCATATGCTGCTGGAGCGCTGTACTCATTTCGTCACTCCCGAGCGATCCAAGCCAGAAACTACTCTCTGTTGGTGGTGTCGGCAAAAGGTTCGAACGAACTGTTTCTGCTTTCTCGCGATAACGATCCCACTCTTGTTTCAGTTCATACGCTCGTTCAGCCAGAAGCCTGTCGACGACGGTTTCTGGCTGTACGGCCACGTACCGATTTGGGTCGCTTGACTGTCTCCAGATCAACTTGCGAGCTTCAAGGCCGTTTAGTACGTCGTAGATACGGCCTTTTGGGACTCCACTAGTATCAGAGAGTTCAGCTGCCGTCACTGCTCCTGTTACGAGAAGGGTTCGATAGGCCTTCTCCTCGTAACTTGAGAGTCCAAGCTCGCCCAATTCCGTCATGCTTTGTCATTGTGCCTCCAAACAAATTGTAAGTGCTGTTTTGTTTCAATAGTCGTATCTCGGGGGCTTCGAAACCTAACGATATGCATCCGTACGTACTGCTCGCTGGTGCAATACTCTCCGAATTATTCGGGACAACTGCCCTCAAACTCTCCGATGGATTTTCACAACCGGTTCCCAGTATTGGGGTTGTCCTCGGATATGGGGCAGCGTTCTATCTACTATCCCTGACGTTAGAAGAATTACCGATGGGTGTCGTCTATGGGACATGGGCAGCATTGGGTATTGTCGGTGTGGCAGGTATCGGGGCCGTTGTTTTTGATGAACCTGTTGATCTGGCAGGCCTTCTCGGAATTGGCCTCATTATCGGTGGCGTCTACTGCGTCAACGTGGTGTCACAGATGTCTGCCCACTAAGATGGTGGGCACTGCCCCTGTGTAGAAACAACCGAAAAGTGGCACTGTGTTCCAACATCTTGTTCGTCCGCTCTTGAGTAGTTGTTCTCCAACGATGTCAAACAGGTATGATGTAATCATCGCTGGGGCAGGTCCAGCGGGGGCGCAGTGTGCACGAGATCTAGCTGGCCGTGGGTACGATGTTGTCGTCCTAGAAACCGAAGCAGAAGATGAATTCCCAGCTCAAAGTAACAAATCTACCGGCGGAACGTTTGCGTCAATGATGACCTCCTTCGGCATCCCGGACGACGTCGTTATGCACGCGACTGGATCAGTCGTTCTTGAATCTCCAAATGAACACTTTATCCAGGACCAGCCGGGCTTTGTCTTGGACTTCGAGGCGTTCAAGAAGTTCCTTGTCGAGGATGGTCGTCACAAGGGTGCTGAGTATCGGTTTGATGCTCGTGTTCGTGACCCGATCGTCGAAGATGGTGATCTCGTTGGTGTCCGTTATAATCGTGATCAGGAGGTCTTTGGCGAAATCGTTATTGATGCTACGGGTCCGGCTGCGCCACTGGCTAAAGATCTGGGGATAGCCAATCTTGACCGGGAGAATCACGCGATTGGTATTGAATACTTATTCGAAGGCGTCGATCTCAATCATCCCGAGTTTGCTGATCTCACTGACGCGATGATGTTGCGGTTGGACCACGAGTACGCCCCTGGAGGTTATTCGTGGATCTTCCATACGGGTGACGACACAGCAAAAGTCGGCATCTGTTATATCCAGAATGAACGCTATCAAGAAAACGCCATTCACGATCGCACCGTCGACGGGTATCTCGAACATTGGCTTGATACTGACCCACGGTTCGAGAACGCCAGACAAATCGCAGAGAGTCCAGTTCGGGGATCAGCACATGTACAGCCCCCCGGATCGATGAGTACTGATTCGTTTATGGCGATCGGTGATACTGTCCCATCGGTTGATCCTGTCTGGGGAGAGGGAATCTACAAGTGTATGAAATCAGCTCGCGCAGCTGCAATGACAGCCGACCGCTGTCTGACGAGGACGAAAAACATCTCTGCTGAGGAGATGGGAGTCTACGACGACCTATGGAACGAGCAAGTTGCCCCCAGACAAGACCGTCGATTGATGATGACGAGGTTGCTATACCTTGCACCAAACGAACGGTACGACCGACTCATGCAAGATCTGAACAAGCTTTCTCGAGATACCCTTTCAGATATTAACGATGGGAGCAAGCGGGAAATTGTAAAACTGTTGTATCCTAGTGATATATCCTACCTCTGGAAATACTGGCGAGAAACACAGTTTGGGAGTGTCTCTTACTCCAGCTAACCACAACACTTCCGCTGATGAATCCAACTTCTATCAGATCTTGATCAACTGGTCTTGGACGTTTTGCTATCAGTACCCACATGGCTACGACCCCCGAGTCGCGTCGAACAGTCTTTCGCCAAATCGCTCATTGTTCCTATGTCGATTGGCCAACGTATGGGTCTAGCCCGCTGTTCGATCGTTCGTCGCTTCCCGCACTGGAGTCGGATGTCCGCGTGGTCGCAAAAACGTGGTTCCAACAAGACGAACACGAGGGCGTTGAACCATTCGTCCACACATTACCGCTTGCATACGTCCAGTTCGATCCCCACGACCGGTATGCAGGATCGACGAGCTACGAGATGGAGACACTATTTCGCTTGTTCCTGCTGAAAGAATGCCATGGCTGGAACCACGAGACTGCCCTCGTCGAATACCTCACCCAGCACCCTGATTTCAGCGAACAGATCGGCTTGGAGTCGGTCCCCGATCAGTCAACCCTGTGGCGCAGTTGGCACCATCGCTTCACTGCAGATCTCCGGAACACGGTCGAAACCACAGCGCGAACGATCCTCATCAAAGCCCAAAATGCGGGTGTCTCTGTTCCACGAGAACCAGAACGGCAGAGCCGCAGACACCATGACGAGAATGAAGAATCGGACCCCGCTGATCAGACCATATTAGAGCAGGCCGAGGCCGTCACTAACCGCGTCAGCGACGTTCCGTTCCCAGCGTTCTCATTGGACCGTGGTGAGGGCTGTGAGATCCATGAGAATGCCTACTGGGACCTTCAGACCTATCTGGGGCTTCGAGAGAACTTAGCTGTCAACGAAGGGGCTCGGAGTTTCATCCACGAATCGACCCGAGATCGAACACCTTTGGGCCACGCCCATCGCGAGCATGTGCGGGATCTCTCCATTGAGCAGATACGCGAGATGTACCGCCAAGCCGTGAGTCGTCTCTTAGATCGAGTCGCAGAGACCGAGGAGTTCTTCCGAGCCGGTATTGTCGCGATCGACATCACAGAGTCCGACCCGTTTACTGGCAATCGTGCGGGTCACGAAGACGAGATTATCGGCACGAAAGAGAACACCGATGAGTATGCCTACCAGTGGGCGACAGTCCAACTGGTCGGGAATGCCGTCCCAATCGTCTTAGATGCGCGCCCAGTCCGGAAGGGGGACACGCGCAAGGAGATCGTCACGGACCTCTTGGATTCGGCAGAGGCGGCTGTTCATGTCGATAACGTGCTGATGGACCGGGAGTTCGACAGTCAGCACATCCTGGAGATGCTGAGTCAACGCGGGCTGTCCTACGTCGTGCCGAAGCGGATGCAGACGAGTGAGAAAGCGCAAGCGAAACGGCTGCTCAAGAAGGGAAAAGATCGCTACGAGGCCGATCGGAAATTACACCTCGGCGACAACGAGTGGCACTCGACGACGCTGATCTACCGACGGAAAGAGAACTCCGAACACACCGATCATCAGCAGTATTCGGTGTTCATGACGAATCGAAATAGCGGGCTCCTTACTGAGTACGGATACAGATGGGAGATTGAGAGCGGGTACAAGTCGATCAAGCGGTTCATGGCCGCGACAACCTCGAAGCACTTCGGCCTCCGGTTCTTCTACTTCGCGTTCGCGTGTCTGCTGTACTCGATTTGGCGGGCTGTTGATTTGCTTGTGCAGGTACAGTTGACCGGCGAGTACGAACACTCGCCCATTGTGACAGCCGACAATACGCTGACGCTGTTGAAGAAGGAAACCGGAATCGGATAGTAACGAAACTCTCTCCGTGAGAGCGCAGCGTCTGAGTGGCGACACTATCCAGAGTCTCGGAAACCCCCCAAATTAGTCGATTGGAGAACAAGAACGGTCGTTCAGAAACCGACCTGAAGCAGATTCTGGTTGTCGATTCGGGCGATACCACGCATTACAGGCCCGCTATACCTGCTGTAGTCTCAACTTTCCAGGCACGAGCAATTAGTATAGTGGTATGTAGTTTATGCCTGCGGGTATGGCGGCATAACAGGCTGTACTTGCTGAATTTGGCCAATATACCGTTATTAGCTACTGGACGTGATTAGTATAGTAATCACGACCACATTCAAGTACCCCGCCGCTGTCGGGTAAGCACGAATGCTACACCCGCCTGATGACGCCGCTTCCCCCGGGGTAGAGCCCGAGAAACGGTACTCGCACGAGTACGGAGGTAGACTCGATGTCTGAGCGCACGCGAGCAGCACCACTCGACGAGACGTTCGAGCGCTACCTCCAGGACAAGGGGAAGGGTCGCGGCGGCGAGGGTGGGAACTACCGACGGAACGCAACGCGCGAACTCGAACGCTTCCGCGAATGGGCTGCTGGTGAGCGTGGCGACGACAGCTGGACCGGAATCGGTTCCGACGACGTCGACCGCGAACCGACGTTCGCCGCTCTCGACGAGCAAGTCTTTCGTGAGTACGCCCGACACCTCGCCGGCGATCGCGGTCTCAAGCAGAACACGGTGCAGACCTACTACGCGTACATCTCTGCGTGGTGTGGATGGTGCGTCAATGAGGGCTATCTCGAATCCCACCACGCCCAGCGGGCGAGCGCGACTGCACCGCTCCCTGAGGACGATGGCCGGAAGCCAGGGGATCAGCAGGCGTGGACCTCTGAGCAGAGACACGCCCTCTCCAGGTACGTCGACGAGGAGGCGCGCACCGCTATCGAACAGTTCACAGGACTACCGGACGACGTCGACCACCTCGAACGCGAGCGAGCCCGCTACGCGGCACTCAGAGCAGCCCGTGACCGAGCGCTAGTCTGCGTTCTCGCCTATACAGCTGTCCGCGTCGGTGAACTCCTTCGTGATCCAGACGACCCACGCCGGCGCGGTGTCCGGTGGGAGGAGATCGACCTCGAGGATGGGAGTATGCACGTCTACCGGAAGAAACAGCAGTGGGACTCGGCGAGCCTTCCCGACCCGGTCATCTCGCCGCTTCGGAACTATCAGCGTCTCCTCGATCTCCCGACTGAGCGGTGGCCGGTCTTTCCGACGTTCGACCAGCGAACGCTCGCTACCCTCGTCAGCGAAGAACTGGCAGATCAAGGCCTGAAACCTGCAGAGATCGATGATCAACGAAGCACCTATGCACGTGACCTCCTCCTCGCCATTGACGAGGATATCCAGCCGCCGTCGCTCACGACTGATGGCGCACGGACCGTTCTGAGACGGATAACTGCCGACGCTGACATCGATATCGACCATCCGAAACACGAGTACCTTGCGCCGCATGGTGGGCGGAGAGGGATGGGAGAAGTCCTCGTTCGAGCGTTCGGCTACACCGTCGCCGCACGATACCTCGATAACAGCGAGGAAATGGTCCGCGAACGATATTCACATATTGAGGCCGGTGAACTCGGAGATATCGCAGCTGAAGCGCTTGAAGAGGTAGACGGTGGACTCGCTTCTACTGCTGAGTAGGGACCCTGTGCATCAGACTAGTACGAGTACTGGCCTCAGGTGGCGGCCGTTTCTCTATATGTGGCTGATCAAGATAGCCCTCTATACCCACGTAAAGAGCATCTATAAAACACGTTGAAGGTATAAACTGTAGGCCACGATATAGCAATCCCCTCGCTCCATTCGATAAACACTTGGTCAAGGATTCTATTGGGTTGCATAATATGGTCGATGTCGAGACAGTAGCCGTGTTCAGTTGTGAAATGGAGGAAGATATCGAAGATCCGACTCCAGAGCTAGTCGGTACACTTGACGAAGACGATTTAACTACAGAAGCGGGTACCGAAGCCGAGCGAATTGTCGCAAGTATGCTTCGGGATACCCTCGGCAGGCGTTACGACAGCGACGAAACCAAGAATGCTCGCAATCATGAGTTTACCGACGCCGCGCAGAGTGCATCTGTCAACCTTGAAAGCGAAACCCGAACGACTATCGAACTGCTAGATTCAGTTCGAGACGGGACCGATCTGGAACGTGCTGGCGAATCCCTTTCACAGCTCTATCTTAATGAGGCACGTTCTGTCTCTGATCTTCTGATTTATACTCAATTTGAAGAGTATGACGAGACGTTCGCTGGAATTCTCAAGACACCCTATTTGGAAGGGGCACACGAAATTGACCTTGATCACGAAGATACAGAAGCGGTGTTCACTGAGAATGAGCGCGTCATCCAGGAGGAGACCGACAAGAGTGCCGTTTACCCGAAATACGATCAGTATGAAGACGTTTTCGACAATAATAGTGTGCAGCTGTATCAGGAGGGAGGAGCACAACATTATGCTAAATATTGGCATGGTTTTCTGAATTCCAAGGCAACTCCCCACCCTGACGAACTAGTTGAGGCCGCTATCAAGCAGCGTGCCAACGAAAGTGAGACAGAGGCAGCCTATTCGACATACGGGGAGTTCACAGATGGGGCGGATATCACTCTAGATGATGAGAGCGAACCTCAAATGGACATTGACCAAGGCGGTGTGAGCGTCCGAATTGCCGGAAAATCAATCCGAGTATCTATAAAAGAATTGCGTGAAAGCGATAGCGTTCAGCTTGCACGCGATGGTGACCAGTTCTATCTGCTATTATCCGATCTCCAACCTGAACTCACAGTTGGAAGTGGGAACTCAAAGCGTTCGCTCGTAGATAATCTCTCTAGCGTACCGAACATCCAAGAATTATTCTGAGTGTCCTAAATGACACCATCCGAGTTTATTGAAAGAGTCTTTGCCGCTGCCAATAGCGACTCGGTGAGCGATGAGGCGGTATCGAATCTCTTCATCGAGGCCGAGGCGACAACTCTGTCTGAGGAAACGTTTATCGAACTCTTGGAGGCTTGGGATGCGTTTCCATCCTATTTTAGCGGCTTTCGATTGATTGCCGACGATCAACGGTTGTTCGAACTGTCTGGTAGAGAACTACGCGCAAACGATGAAGGCCTAACGGCGCTCGCAGAAAGAGAGATAGAACCATCAGTAGATGTTCAACATCACCGAGGAGGATTCGACAGGTACTATCCAGACAACATCAGCGAGACTGCGCGCGTACTCTACCAATTTGCAACAGAACTCGATAACGCTGGTATTACGGTCACTATTGGATTCGGACTACAAAAGAAACGAATTGCCTCTGATCTTCTCACCGAGGAAACTCCGGACCCGGTGAGTTCGGATCTGAACCCAATTCTGTGGTGGACGCCGACGGAGTTATTCCAATGGATTGGAACGCGAGAACCTGATGAAGTAGCAACTGAGCTATTTGACTATGATTCAGCTCCTATATTCTTATTCTTCCAAGGCGCTCCTGATAGCCTCTCTCCAATTCCGATGTGGACGGCCACAGACGTTGATACACTACCGAGAGAGGATATCGAGCAGGCAATTGACCAGTATCTTGATTCGATGACTTCATCTCGGAAGTACACACACTGGCGTGGAGATCTCTCCCCGATCCATCCTTGTCTAGTAGAAGGATTATGGGATGAATGCACAGGTGAAGAGGTCGATACTCTCTATGTGTATGCCTTGCTGGGAGTTCTCTCTGCTGCTGTAGACCGGAATAGTCCTCACATTCAATTTCATTTCTCTAATGAACCTGAATTCGCGCCTAAGATTGACCTGGAGGAGCAGTGCGCAGTATGGGGAGAGGATGGGATTAGAGCGATTCAAGATCTTTACCAGTCATTCCAAGGTGAAGAGGAGAAAGATGCATTTCGGGATCTTTGGCAGTTGGCGATCACCGAACAATGTCGTGGCACGGAGCGAGGTATCGAAATACTCCCAGAGGTCATCGAGGATATAAAATCGAGCTACCAGGATCTCCAAGTATCTGCCGTTGAAGAGAATTTCGAGGCCCTTAGCGATGTGCTGGAAGATACGCAGACATTGATGGCTGGATTAACTGACCGGCTATCATCGGCAGCAAATGAGACTTCTCAAGACATCCAGCGATTGACGTTCACACTTCTCGGAGCGATTGTTGCAAATATCTTCCTTGTTCTTCGATGGAGTGACCGAAGCCTCGTGCCACCCTTCTCTCTCTTTGTTCTTATCGTTATTGTCGGGTTCTACCTTCCGCTTATTCAGGGACGAATTGAGGACTTGGATAACACAATCACGGAAGTCAAAAACGACTACGAGTTTTATGAGAAGCACATACGCAGGTTCAACAAGGATCTTTTCCAATTTGGGGATCTAGAGGACCGAAAATCGGCATACGTGACCTTAGCTAAGAAACAGCGGAAACGTGCACAAACTCAGCTACAAAGAGTATTCTATGCACTATTGACTGTTTGGAGCGGGTTAGCTATCTGGTCAGGGATTGCGTATCCATTCGGCCAATCGCAATCTCTGGCACTGGCTGTTTCTGGGGTAGTGCTCGGAATTCTTTTCTTCGGACCAACGGAGGGACCGTTCGGCCACAGAGGCTACGAATATTTCAGTAATCGGGCTGCAACAGCCACAATTGTTATCATCGTATTATCATTCCTGCTACCATTGTTCACGCCATTTCTAACGATTTGAGATTGTATCTGAGGAATCTAGTTGTGGTAACCTGGTAGCTATAGCCCTGAGTTTTGGAGGAAAAATAAAAATGGAGACGAGGACTGCATCGGTAAGTAGAGAATTCATAACTCAGAACGGGATTCGTCGATATTACAAGAGGGTGAAGGAAGGTCGAGACGGGATGAACAGGACGCTATACATCTCTGGATCCTTCGAACATGGATTGAGCGAGGGTTCCGGATACGACGAGTATATCTCTAACTCTTAAGAGGGTTGACGAAGCATGGGTGATTATGTATTCCGATACGGGTTTCAAATCAACCTACGGTCATATTACTATCCATGTCTGACACTCAACTTGACGAGATTCGTCGCCAGCTCGATAAAGAACTCTCCTTAGAGAAGTTCGAAGATGATGCTCGGGATACTGAAGAGGCCGCTACGCAGTTCTTCCAAGATCTCTTCGTCCAACTGCTCAACTTCGACATGAGTGTCTCAGCAACTGGACAGGATACATGGCACGAGCTACCGGCACACAGATGGCGTGATAGTGCTCGGGCGAACGCTGCACGTCTATTCGCTGAGGCGAGGAACTTCCGCGTTGTCTACGTCGAACTTGATAGGCTGACCCGTACTGCCGAACGAAATGCTATCCAGAGTCTCACGCGCTCCGACCGAAGAGGAGGATGGGCTATTGAGGGGTCCTTCCTCACGGTTTTCCACGCACCTGACGAGGAAACCTGGCACCTTGTGACGCCCTATGAGGAAGGAACTGACGACATTACTACCGGACGACCGGTACTCCGCCGGTATACACTGGGCGAAGGAGAAACACACCGGACAATCGCTACTGCGCTCCAGGGCATGGATGCGAGCCAAGGACGGCTCGCAGAACGGATTGACGAGGCGTTCAGTGTCAAGCCGGTTACTGAGGACTTCTACGAGGACTACAAGAGCGTTTACGATACTCTTAGTGATGAACTTCGCAATAAGGGGCTTGACATCGAGGAAGCGGACCAGTACGCACACGTCACGCTGAACCGGCTGATGTTCTTCTATTATTTGCAGAAGAAGGGCTGGATCGGTGACCGGAAAGACTTCGTCCACTGGTTCCTCGAGCAGTACGAGGACTCTGCTGACTCGGAAGAATTACACGAAAAGTGGCTTTCAACCCTGTTCTTCGACGGGATGAATCAGCCGGCTGGCGAATCGATAGATGCTGATCTGCCAGAGCCTGTCGAAGAAGCGATCTCGGGGATCCCTTACATGAACGGTGGGCTGTTCCAATCCACAGGACTCGATAAAAACGATACGTTCCTCTCGGACGCTGCTCTGAACACGGTCATTCGTGGCTTCCTCGAACAATACAACTTCACCGTCACAGAAGAAAGCGCGTACGATATTGACGTCGCTGTTGACCCGGCGATGCTTGGCAAAATCTATGAATCTCTCATCGCGGAAGAAGATCGGGGAGATTCTGGTATCTTCTACACGCCTCGGACCGAGGTTGACCTTATGTGTAGGTTTGCAATTTACGAGCAACTGACCGAGGAAGCAGAGATCTCGTCAGATGCGGGTCGAAAGAAAATCACCGATTTTGTCTTCTCCGAACCGGACGCTTGGGAAGGGGGTGTAGAGGAAACGTCAACTCTCGAACAGTACCTCGAGGGACTGGATATCGTCGATCCCGCATGTGGTTCAGGTGCCTTCCTCGTTGGCATGGTACAGGTACTATCAGAGTTGTATCGCAAATGTGACACCGACCTCGGATTCGAGGAGAAACGGCGTATCATCAACTCAAACATCTATGGAGTCGATATCAAGGATTGGGCGGTGCGCGTTGCTGAATTCCGTCTTTGGTTGTCGCTCATCGAGACCTCGGATACGGTCCCAGACGAACAGCCCGTGCTTCCAAACTTCTCATTTAATCTTCAGACCGGCGATAGCATCATTCAGCGTGTAGGTGATCGCCGGATCTCTGTTCGATCTCTTATTCAGTCCCCGAGTGACGACGTACAGAGAGGACTCAGTGAGGTTGAGGAACTGAAACAAGGATACTTCGAGGGAGAACGGAGTGACGAGGACGCGATCAAACGAAGACAAACGGAGCTTCTGAAACAGCACATCTCGGAAGTCATTCGACGTAAGGATTCGGGGGAACAACAGACTCTAACCGGGGACGTAAGCGATTCCGAGACGGGTCGACAGACGCAGGTCGAGATCGAACGGCTGACTGAAGTTAAGGACCGACTCGATTCGTCTGGCAGTGAAGCGTTCTTCCTTTGGGAATTGAGTTTTTCCGAGGTTATGCTGAACGGGGGATTCGACATTGTTATCGGCAACCCTCCGTACATCGGGAACGAATTCATAACCGATCCGTCAATCGCTCAAGAGCGTCTTGACCAGATGGACGACGACCAGCGAGAAGAAATACAAGACAGATACAAGCAGCAACTAGGTGAGTACGTCGAAGAGACCTATGGATTTGAACCCGATGGGCAGAGCGATTACTATGCCCATTTCTTCTTTAAAGGATTAGAGATTCTCGATCAAAATGGGACCCTCAGCTACATTACTTCTGATAAATGGTTGGATCGAGGATACGGCTCTGATCTTCAGGAGGTCTTCCTGACCCACACCGATTTGAAATCAATCCTCGCAAACCGGACGAAGCGATCTTTCGAGGAAGCGGACATTACGACGGCAATTACGACAGTGGAGAAGCGCGACTCAGACGCCAGACAGCTTGGTGGGATGCCAAGATTCATTTCCTGTTCAGAACCTTATAGCCAGATTGTTACCACGGAGAACATCCCGTCGTTGCTCTATGGAAGCCACAATAAGGAAGCGGAATATCGATCCGAAACGCTCTATCTTTCCACTCAGCCGTACGCACGCGTCGTTTCTATCGATGCGGCGAGCCTATGGCAACTCGGTGGTGGTCAAATCAATGAAAACGGTATCGACAGTTCCGGGAAAGTAACTCCTCAGGGAAGCTACGACGGTGATAAGTGGGGGAGTATGTATATCCGTGCACCTGACACAGTCTTCGAGATCTTAGAAACGCAGGGCGACCGTGTACAGACACTGGAGAATTACGGCGTTACGAGCTATCTTAACACAGGTGGCGCGAAAAAGTTCTACGTCGTAGAGCGTGTTGAGGAGATAGGAGACGGCTTGTCCCGAATTCGGAATCGGGAATACGACGAAGAATTCGTGGTGGAGAATCAGTTCCTGAAACCGTTCCTCGGATCCCCAAGAGACACGACATCGCTTCGTATCACCACCGACGATCCCGGCGACGTTCGAATCCTATCAATCCCTCCAGAAACGGATATTGATTCGTTTGAAGTCCACGATTACATCCAGTTTGGCGAAGAGAAGGGTTACAGTGAACGGTCGGGTCCCAGTCGCCGTAGCCCTTGGTGGAAGCCCCCTTCCAAGGCGGCGAACGGGGCCAGCATTGTTCTGCCACGTACTCACAACGACAACCATCGGGCATTTTACAATCCGGAGAAAGTAATCACCGGTCGGTTCTACCGTGTGGATCCAGAAGATAGCGAGTACATATCCCTGATATTAAATTCCACGTTCGGGAGTCTCTTCTTCGAAATCTACGGAGATCCACGAGGCCAGGGAGCACTGGATCTCTACACTGGCGATTACGGGAAATTACCGGTAATCGAACCAGACACAGAAGGCGAATCCGTTCCGGACGCTGCCTTATCGATGCTCGACCGAGAGCCCGAATCAGTGTTCGAGGAGTTAGGAGCGGAAACTCCCGAAGCGGTTGAATTGGCGGGGGTGAAGGAAGACCGCCGGGAGCTCGATCGGTACGTAATGGCTGACGTGATTGGTCTCTCCGAACAGTCGCAGCTAGATATTTATAAAGGCCTGCTTAGACTTGTTGACGAGCGACTCAGTAAAGCAGATAGCGTCTGATAACAAATCATGAGTGATCTCAATATCATAGATAACCGTCGCTATTCACACCTCGATGAGGTGCTAAAGACGGGGCTGGACAACGACAGCGTAGATCGAGTTCGAATAGCGGTCGGGTATCTCTACATGAGCGGCCTCAAGCGCCTCCGACCCGAACTCGACGAGTTCCTCGATAACGGTGGCACGCTTCAGATCCTAATGGGAAATCCAGACCAGCAGGGGCTGGACGAACTTATCGAAGCCCACCAGAACCGACGTCTCACGGAAACGAAATTCCGACAGGCGAGTAACGTTCAATGGAGTGAACGTCCCGAAATTCGCGCCAATACTGCCGATAACTATTCGCATCAGCTACTCTACGAGGACCCGACGGCGGAGAATCAAGCGTTCTTCACGAAACTCGTAGACTGGCTGGAGCAGGGCCGCATTGAGCCCAAACTCTACCTAGAAGAGCGATTCCACGCGAAAGCCTACCTCTTCGAGAAGGACGAGGGTGACATCTTCGAGCCAAAAGACGTCGGCGTCGTCGGGTCATCGAATCTCAGTCTCAGTGGGCTTCACAGTAATACGGAACTCAACGCCCCGGTATACAACGAGAAGGTCCGACAGCTGAAGGAGTGGTTCGACGACCTATGGGACGACGCCGTCGAGTTCGATGCTGAACTCCTGGACGTGTTTGAGGACTCGTGGGTAGCGAATAACCCAGGCCATGTGACCAGCGAAGGCGACACTCCCGCAATTCCCGGTGATGAACTCCCGGACGATACCACCGAAACCCTTCAGGAGGTCAGCAGTGGGACTGGCCTACCGGCACCGTACATCGTGTACGTCAAAATCCTGTACGAGCTCTATAAGGAGACGTTGGAAACCGCCGAAGATTACCTCCAGTCGTTCGACGTCTACGAAGATCTCTACGACTTCCAGCAGTGGGCCGTGAACCGTGGCATCCGCATCGTCAACAAGTACGACGGCGTGGTCGTCTCCGACGTCGTCGGGATGGGGAAGACGTTCGTCGGGCTCGGTCTCCTCGAACACTTCCATGCCCGCAATCGATTGCGTGGTGAGAAGGGGAAGATGCTGATTATCTCCCCAAAGCATCTCCAGCCGATGTGGGAACGGATGGTCAACCGGCGCTACAACTTCAACGCCGAGGTCATCAGTCTCGGGCATGTCTCGAAAGAGGACTACCAAGAGGTCCTCTTGGAGGAACACGACGATACGACAGTCTGCCTTATCGACGAGGCCCATCACTTCCGAAACGACGACACAAACCGGTACGATAACCTCCAATCCTTCCTGCCGACGGTCAACCAGACCATCCTGCTGACTGCGACGCCGTATACGAAGAGCGCGTTCGACGTCTACAATCAGATTAAACTCTTCCACATTGAGGATATCACACCGATTCCGATTACGCCGCCGAACCTCCAGGAGTTCACGAAGCTGGCGGAGAATGGTGAGAAGGACCTGTCGAACCTGCTCAGCCACGTGATGGTTCGTCGGACTCGCCAGGACATCATCGACCAATACGGTGAAGAAGACGATGATGGACGAGAGTATCTTCAGATGGATGGCGAACGTCGATACCTCCCAGATCGCCACCTCCAGACGGTTAACTACAATCTGCACGACACCTATTCAACCGGTGATGGAGTCAGCAATTCGCTCTATGTCCCCATTGTGGATACTCTCGAGGAGCTCACGTTCGCGCGGTATTCGCTTGGCCAAGAGGACTATCTGAAGAACGAGTTCGCTCATCGCGATCCGTATCAAAATCTCTCGTCGATGGGGCGGAGCATTCGTGGACTAATGAAGTCCAACCTACTGAAGCGATTAGAGAGCAGCGTCCACGCGTTCTATACCTCGCTGAACCGAATGCTCCAAAGTTATCGGATATTCCGTGATCTCCTAGACGAGGGAACAGTAGCGGTCGGTAGCGATGTCTCGGAGCTAATCAACAGTGGCGAGCAGATCGATTATATACTCGAAGAAATCGACCAAATGGTAGAGGATGAGGAATATGCAGAGTACGAAACTAATGCATTTCATCTCGACGATTTAAAGCGCGATCTCGAAGCCGACATTCAGCTCCTCTCCGATCTCCAGTCGACACTCGAACCCTTCCACGAAGAGATCAAGCACGATTTCTCGATGGACGACAAAGCAGAGCAACTACGGCAGCTGCTCACCGAACTTCGCTTCGGATCACACGAAATCCTGGAACGCGGTGACAATGCCGAGAAACTCATTGTATTTACACAGTTCACTGATACCGTAGAGTATCTGGAATCTGCATTCGAACAGTTTCAGGATAACGGACAGCTCCCTGGCGATGTGCGATTTGCGAGTGCGAGCGGCGATTCCTCGAACGTCGAAGACACCATACAACGGTTCGCACCTGAGGCGAACGATGCTCGGGACAGCGTGGACCCAGGTGATGAGATCGATATCCTGTTCGCAACAGACGTCGCCGGCGAGGGTGTGAACCTTCAGGATGCCAATCTCGTCATCAACTACGATCTACACTGGAACCCGCTTCGTCTTATACAACGTATCGGTCGCGTTGATCGCCTTGGGAGCGGCCACGATCATATCTATGCGCTGAATTTCCTCCCCGAAACCGAACTCGAGGAGGAATTAGGGATTGTCGAACGAGTCGAGGGTCGTGTCCAAGAGATCGGCCGTGTCCTTGGGGAAGATGGGGCGATTCTGAGTCCGGAGGACAATATCAACCGGTCGTACATGGAAGATATCTATGCCGAGGAAGACATCGAGAAGGTCGAAGATGACGTGGACGAGATCATTGGCAGCGACGACCTGATTGGTCCAGCATCCAATCTCCAGGATCTTAAACGAAAGCACCCGGACTTGCTGACCTGGCTCGAAGACCGCGACGGCATCAGGAGTGCGATGGAGTGGAATCGAGACTACGATGGCGTTGTCATCGTATATCGGCAGGGTGAGTATACGACGCCGTACTTGGTGGCTTTCCCATCTGAGGGTGGAAAGTCCCTCGAATCAGAGGAGAAGGATGCTGTCGTTGAGACAGTTGTTTGTCCCGTTGACGAACCGGTTGCCGACGTAGATGCCGAGACCTTTGACGAACGGTACGAGCAAGCTGTCCAGGTCGCTCGAACGGAGTTCGGCGAAGACATGGGTGAACGACGTCGTTTCCAACAGGAGGCACAACGAGGAGCGAGTGTCGACCGTGAGTACGTCATTGAAGAGCTCGGGGAAATCTCGGCATCGGTCGAGAATCCTGATCAGCAGCGGACTCTCGCACGGTATCAGGATATAGTGGAGACTGTTTCAGCCGACCAGATTCTCGATGAATTTGGTACGCTTCGTGATGAAGGGGTCACTGGCGATGAACTCGTAGATGCAGTTGTAGAGATCATGTCCCGGTACAACCTCGAGGAGCGATATGAAGAGCGACAACAGTGGGCCGAAGAACAAGAGGAACCACCACACGTCGTGGCGGGGATGTATCTCAAGGGAAGCGCTGACTAAGCAGCTGGCACTGGCTGTTGCGCTACTCTTGCTGAAGTTCAAATAGCAATAGGAGCAAACTCCTAGATGTGACCGAACTGAGCCAGCTTCCCACGACAGAATCGGGACACGTAGTGAAACGGCACTCAATGCAGTGGCTGGAAGGATTGACAGAGCGAAGCGAGAAGGAGTTCAAAGCTGCAGTAGTGCCGAAGCCTGCCGAATTCTCCGGGAGTAAGTACCCAACGGAGATCTCGACTGTTCGGATTACAGGGGGACCAGAATTTATTGAAGCTGCTGGTAGCCTTCTCAAACCACTGCTTGATTTCGAGAACGATACAACTCGTGTGGAGATCAATCTTCAGCAGACAGAAGATCGGGACACTGGAAATTTGACCGATAACTACGCACTCTATATCTCGATAGCAGAGCGTGGATAGGCGTATTCAGCTGGTTTAAACCATAATAGCCGAAATACAAGGACGTCATGGAGAATATCGAGAAAGAGGATTGCGTCCGAATAGATATTCCCGATGAGACAGATCCTGATCATGGACATCACGGAAAACATGGCACAGTGGTTGACGTGCTCACTGATGATGCAGGACGTGAAACAGGAGACCCACGAGATTCACATCTCTACCGGGTGCGCTTAGAATCTGGAGAAATACTTGACATTCGGTGGCGTGACATTCGGCCACCGATTCAGTAACTGGATGTCGTCCTATGGTTGTTCTACAACTTTCACAAACCCCAAAGACGATATTATTTCGCGCACCGAGATTTATCGGTTCCATACGGTTGCGCTGGACGTCAACCGACATCAACGAGATAAAATTATAAAACCGTGCAAGAAATCTGAGTAGATATATCGATGACGAGCATTGAGGAACCAGACAATATTGGTGGTGCTGACATTCATCGTGCGTCTGAACTTGAGGGATGCAAGGTCGTATTCACCGGTCGACTCTCAGAAGTCACTCGATCTGAAGTGAAGACCCTTGTTGAAAACCACGGCGGAAAGGTCACGAACAACATCTCTCGTCAGAGCGACGTTCTCGTCGTTGGGGAGAATCCAGGCACTGAGAAAATCGAATTCCTCGATGACCACGATATCTCGACTCTCACCGAGGCCGAGTTCTACAGTTTGTTCCCGAGCCGCTTTGACGACGTGGATGGTGTTACAGCCAGTAAGCCAGCTCAGTCCACGTTACCCGACGATGAACTTGGCACACTTACTATCGAGATCGAACCCCTTGTCCTCCAGGTCGCTAAATTCGAAGCCGAGAACAAGGGTGAAAAGCTAAACTCGTTAATTGAACGTTCAACCCGAGGGCTTCTCAAACAGGTCATTGACGGAGAACCATTACGTATGGCCGAATTCAACGACAGGGAATCCCTCGATATATCACTACCGCAGAATCTGCTTGCAATGGTCGAGACGGCAGTCGAAACGACGCCAAGAGTGGAAACAGCAGAGGAGTTCGTCGTCAGAGCACTCCATTCGGAACTTGGATTCGAAGCTTCAGAGATGCAAGAGCTAACGTTGACACTTCCAGGGAGTATTGTTTCCTCCCTCAACTACCTCTCAGAGGCGGAGAACGATTGCGATGTGAACGAGCTTGCAGTTCAACTGCTCTATACTGGGCTGCCAGAACGTTTTAAGACCGAATAGAGTGAACCAACGACTGACACATTATATAGGGCGATAGAAGTATTCTCGACCACGAAGGTTTTCACAATGGTACAAGTCGTCAACGTCGTTGCGTCGGGGGCCTTAGACGTCGAACTCGATCTGGAGGTAGTCGCCCGAGACCTTGTCGATATCGTCAACTACGATCCCGAGCTATACCCTGGCGCCTACTTCCGGTTCGATGACGACGCGCCGCTGATAACACTGTACCGCACCGGGAAGTACATCATCACCGGAGCGTCATCGGAAGCCGAGGCTGGAAGATTCCGGAATGAATTCCTCGCCTTGTTGAATCGCCACGGGATCGTATCGGATGCTGATGATGCATGGTTCACAGTCCAGAACTACGTGTGTATGGCGAATATGGAGCGATCGTTCAATCTGTCAGCCCTTGCGATCGGTTTAGGGCTTGAGGTGACAGAATACGAGCCTGAGCAGTTCCCCGGCCTGGTGTACCGACCCCACGACCACGCATGCGTACTACTGGTCTTTGCCACTGGCAAAGTAGTGATCACTGGCGCTCCAGAGATTGCTGCGGCTGAAGCAGCCTTCTCGGCATTCCGTGAATCAATCGAAGCGCTACTTGCGGACGAGTGATCCTCTAATTCGCGGTTGTGTTAACCAACACAAACGAATTCCAGAGCCGGTTGTTGGTTAATCTGACACCACCGTAACTCGGTCCACATTCGAGGAACGACTCCCAACAAAACTCCCCGGAGGTTAATCAGACGGCGAACGTAAGCCAGCCATGGCAGTACTCATCGGTACTCGTGATGGCGTATTCCGCGCAACGACCATCCCCGTCGACGACGTCGAACAGGTACTTGATAGCGGCGACGTCCCGAGAGTCCGGACGTTTCCGGAAGTCGACGGCGTGTTCGCCGCCACCAAGACGGGGCTGTTTCGATCGATGGATGAGGGACAAACGTGGGCGGATCTCGGCGTCCCGCAGGAGGAGGTCTACTCGGTCGTCGCCAGTCCAGATGGTGAGCGGCTCTATACGGGCACCCATCCTGCACATCTCTACGTATCGACCGATGGCGGTGAGACGTGGGACGAGCTTGAAGGCTTTCAGGAGCTTCCGTCACGGGACGAGTGGCATACGCCGCGCCACCGCAATGAAGCCCACGTGCGGAGTCTCAGCGTGCATCCGGAGACGCCTGACCGCGTGATCGCCGGCGTCGAGGTCGGTGGCGTCCACATCAGCGAGGACCAGGGCGAGACGTGGACAGAGCGTCGCGACGGCGTCCACGACGACGTCCATCACGTGCTCGTCCTCGGGCCAGACGAGTACGTTGCCTCGTGTGGCGACGGGTTCTACCGAACGCGTGATGCCGGGCAGTCGTGGACGCGACTCGACACCGACCTCGATCATCGGTACTTCCGCGAGGCGTTCGCGTTCGACGGCCGCCTCTATGCTGCGGCAGCCCGAAACTCACCAGGGACGTGGAGCGGCGAAAATGGTGCTGACGCGATACTGGTGGAGTCGACGGATTTCGGCGAGACGATTGAGACCGTCTCTTACTCCGGTGAACCAGCCGAGGTCATCCTCGCGTGGACTGCCGTCGACGGGCGCGTGCTAGCGGGGACGAACGACGGTCGACTCATCAGCCGCGATGCAGACGGGACGTGGGCTGATGCTGGAATGATACCAGCGGGGATCCGATCGTTGGAAGTCTACTAAACAGAGCACTTCCTTGGTGATCCGTGATTTGAACGCGACTACCGTATTACGCGTAGTGATCGAGCAGTGCCCATTCATCACAGTGAGGGCATTTGTGCTTGGTGACGAGTAGACCCTTCGAGGGAAGATATTCGAAACAGTCCTCACAGGTGTAGTCGCCGCAATTATCGCAGCGATAGCCGTCGAAGATTCCACCACCACAATCACCGCATCTATCCATTGTATGACGCATTTCTTCTAGAGCGTCTTAACCTCCGGTGTAGAATACCTCCGCTATAGGATTCGGTACCCCGTACATCGTATTTCCGTATTGCTATTCCGCTATTCGAGAGAACACAATAGACGATTGTTATATAAGCCTCAATAAATTTATTCACCGAAGTCTTTCTCGTACAGAAAGCATATACAGGGCCAATCAACATCACAGATTATCGGTCAATCGCACATAACAAACTGACGAATGTCACGGAACACCGTCAACACCACTGTGTCGATCATGCCCGCCGATGCGTTATTCCTCAGCTGGGCAACCGGCATCAACGCATCCGGGCTCTTCCGTGAGGCATTGGCCGAGCAGATGGCTTACCGAGATATCGACCGCGACGAACTCTCGACGCTCACCGAGGAGGCGCTCACCGATACTGACCGAGACCTCGATGATCTCCTCGAACAGACCTCCAGCATGGAGGATATGAACGCCCTGCTCGAAGCAGACCCTTCCACCGACTAGCTCCCCAGAAAACGTCTATGAGTCAAGCACCCTCTGACCCCGCGAGCGATGCACCGTCAACTGAAACAGCCCCTACTGACGACCAGACCGCCGAGTCGACGATCAGCCACCGTCTCAAAACAGTCCTCGCCCGAGCGCCCCCGCGGTTTGTCTCCCTCACGATGGGGCTCGCGTTCCTCGTCGTCGCTGTTGGCCCGGCTGCCGCACAGAGTCAGGTCGGCGACGTGTACTGTAACACTGGCGTCGCGACAGGGATTGACCTCGTGTTCGGCGCGGTCGCTGGTCTCGGCCTTCCCGCAACCGGTTTCTACACCGGGAAGGCTGGCCTTTCGTACATGCGGGCCGGCGGTAACCCCGAGAAGAAAAACGATGCCAAGGAAAAGCTCGTCATGTCCGGCATCGGCTTCGGCATCGTCACCCTCGCACTCGTCTCGCCAGAACTCATCGACAAGGTCGGTAGCCAGATGGGATTCGGCTTCTCAGACTGCGTCAAACCATTTTAGGCCCATCTGAGATCGACAGCGAACTATCCCCGCGTCCCTTGCCCCGTACATCATGTACTCCCTCCGCACGATGGCTGCCGTGCTTGCCCTCTTTCTCGTGAGCAGCAGCGCTGTAGTTGTCGTTGCGGGAGGCATGGCTCCCGCCACAACACCCGATTCCGGATCCGCTGTTCCTGATGATGGTCCCGACTACGGCGTGAATAACAGTACGTTTCAGCGCCTCTGGTCCGAGGATGCCGACAACGGCAATCTCTCAGCCGACGATTTCGACGGTGCAAACGTTTCATCGCGTGCCGAGTTCGCACACCGACTTGCTCGGTCGACGGACATCCCGTTCGATCAGCCACCACAGGCTGCTGAGGACTGGAATAATGGAGATTTCGGTGATTACAGTCCTGGTAGCCGAGATTCATCTATCCATCCTGAAAGCGCAACCCTCGAAGACGGTGTGTACATAAAGGATGCGTATGTTAGCATCTTCGCCACCCAACCGTCGACGATCCTCCACCAAGGGAACGAGACGACGCAATACGTTGCCCCAGACGGCCAGGTCCGCGCACTCAGTGACTACCGCGTTGCTGTTCCCCAGGGTGATCAGAACGGGTCACAGCGAGAACACTGGTCGATCGACCAAACTAGTATCGAGTCTGTTGAGCTCTCCGCTGATGGACGAACCATCGACACTGGGAGCGGCCATCAGGCAACGCTCCAGTATACCGGCCTCTCGGGTTCGCCGCAGCTGACCGTCGAGGCCAATATCACGGTACAACTCCGTCACGTCACGCTGGATTGCCCAGACTGGAACTCCTCGATATCCAGTTGTGACGGGAATTGGAATCGCGATGTCGAAACCCCTGAAGCATCGAAAACGGTGTCGACATCACAGACAGTCGTTGTTAATCAGCTCTCCGGTATTTCTGGGAACCGCGTCCAGTTCGAGGCACACGAGAACCAGGTCGGCGCGGTCGTCCATCCAAACACTGAATGGTCGACGATTACGGTCGACGGCAACGTTCGGGCCCGAAGCAATTGGTGGTTCTACACGGCCGGCCGAGCCGGCTGGCAGACGATGGTCACAAGCACCGCGACCAACACGTCGCGTGCTGAGTCGTCGGTACGTCCCGTCCAAGTTCACGCATTCCCGAGCCAGCAAGCACCGTACGTGCCGACTGAACCGACCGACGCCGGGAAGCGACCACTCGCCATCGAGGAAACGTGGGGGACAGAGCAGTCAGGGCCATCGCTGCCGGCGAATATTGACCTCGAGTCTGCCAATCCGTACGTGAACGCAGATTCGATAGCTGTGAGTTCTACAACTCTCGACAAGAGCGCCTTCAGCGAGGTTACGGTCCAGGGCATCGTCCGCGGGCAATCACGAACGGTTTCGCTCTCCGAACAACAGACCGTCCGCGAGACGAATCTCACCTTGACCGTCACCGAAGCCAACGCTACCCACGCGGTCGTCCGGGCGATGGTCACGGAGAACGCGACCGATGACGCTGTCACGACTGGCCGCGTGACAATTCGGAACCAGACCGCGGCGCTCAACAGCAGCGGAATGGCCGTCGTTACCATCTCGAATCCGTCCCTGCTCGTTCGAGGCCAGTACACCTCGGATGCTTGGTGGCGGACTGACCAGCCCTATGCAGCGTCGGAAGATGTCGCGAAGACCCCTGCGAACTTCCCCGACGTCCAGACCCTTATCCAGCTCGTCGTCGTGACAATTCTCTGGTTCATCCCCGTCGTAGTCCTGGTCTTCGGCTTTGACTATATGACCGGAGGCGCGCTGCTTGGACTCACAAACCGAACATGAACGAAAATACAAGCTCATCCAGTCACGAGAGGTGTATCGACCGTCGAACAGTCCTTAGTGGACTCAGCGGAGTCCTCGTTGCGCTCGCTGGCTGTTCCTCCTCGCCATCCGATACTAACAGCCCTAGTTCCGGGACATCGCCACCTCCCGAAGGTGAAACCGATACCTTTGCGAGCGTCGCGATGAACGAAACCGACCTCGTCGTTGAACTCGCCAGCGACACCGACGTGGATTCGGTGAATCTCATCAACCCGAATGGTGAGATGAATTCGCTTCAGCGGGTCCAAGAGGGAGCGACACAGGTCACATTTCAGCTGCTCGGTGAAGCTGAAGACGGGTACACGCCTGGTGACTACCGCGTCGTCGCTGTCGCTGATGACGAGACAATCGGCGAGACGACGATCTCCCTCCAGCCCGAGGTCACGATTACAGATGTCATGTGGGCGCAGAACCACCCAGATCTAAACTGGGATAAAGACCGGTCAACGTGGCGGCAATTCGCCGCTCTTACTGTCGAGAACACAGGGAATGCGCCGACGTATCTCACGGCACTTCAGTGGGCAAATTCGCCGCATACCAAGGTATCTCCGTCGGAGACGCTGACGCACAATCCTACTACCCTCATACCTCCTGGAGAGACAACTATCTACTCTGCCGCTCCGATATATCAGACGGAAGATCCTACTGGTGTTCACGGGGCCATCGATTGTGGCAACCTGGAAACGGATACGCTCACCGTCACAGGAGTCGTCCAGGCCGGGACGAATCCGTCGTACTCACAGACAATCGAGTATGGTGGGGCGAAATACTCGTGTGAACTAACCATCGTGGACGGCAGCCCGACTGAATCGTCCCAAACGACATCGAACGAGAGTGATACCTGAATGGGGTGGATGGAAGAGCAGGTTGAGGACGCCATCGAGAATGTACTCACGAGCATTAAAGAAGCGCTCCTTGGGTTCGCGAATGACATCTTCGAGGCACTTCTCAATCCGATTGTCGGTGTCCCTGCGCCGGAATCCAGCTCCCGGTACATCGTCGTTGGCACACCGGATAATGATCCATGGCAGAGCCTGTACGCGGACTTTTACGTATCGTACATCCTGCCGTTGACGATTATGTTACTGGTCGTCGGGCTCGCGTACATCGGCCTCCGGTCGGGATCGATCAGTAGCTACCGTCGCAAGCGGCTCCTCCGACGTATCGGTCTCGTGTTCATGGGCACGTTTGTCTGGTTCCCGCTTGTGTCGCTCCCGCTCCAGTTTGTCGATGCACTGGGACTCACGCTTGCCCCGATCGACAGTATGTCGGCCGGATTCGGGAGTCTCATCGAATCAGCAGTCGGTGGCCTCTTCGTCGTTCTCGCCATGGTGATCATCTCGAACTTTCTGCTCATTGTCGCTGCCATCGTCTACGGTCTTCGCTGGCTGGGAATCCTCGTACTGACGCCGTTGATGCCGTTGCTCGGCGTCTTCTGGGCCCTCGACGTGTGGCCGCTCAGTCCGGCCTCGGAGATCGCTCGCCGCGCTGCTGGCATCTATCCTGGTCTCGTTCTCGCGGGACTTCCTGCTGCAGTCCTCTTCCGAATCGGCTGGCAGATGAATCTCACAGCGAGTGCAGACGGAATCTTCTCGCTATTCCTCGGGCTCGTGCTCATCCCGGCGGCCTGTCTCGCCTCGATAATGACCGTCTACTGGTCTGCCCCTGCGGTCCAGACAATCGCCCGACAGGGAGCGGGAAAGACGAACCCCGTGGCTGCCGCCTCAGCTGCGAAGAAAGGCACCGGGAAATCGGTTCGCGGTGCCCGCAACGTCCATCGAGGGTACGCGCAGAACGGCCACGGGCCGGTGACAAAGAGCGGGCAGACCCAGCTCGGTAGCGGTGACTCAAAAGCCTACAAACTCGGCTCGTCTGCGCAGTCAACGAAAGACCACGCAGGCCGCTACAACAACCTCCGGAAATCGAGGACGGGGCGTATGCGCGATAAGACGAAAGAAGACGTGAATCAGGCCACACAGGCGGCGAAGGCCCGGTCGAAGCAGGCGTTCAGGAACACGAAAAACAAGGTTTCGCGGTGGTGACGATTCATGAGTACAAACACTGACGATCACGAGTACAGCGCACGACGAATTCATCAATCTCTCGGCGGGACGACCGCGTTCTTCCAGGGGTATACCATCGGCGAGATCATGCTGTTCGTCGGCGTGGCGTTCGTCACGCTCATCGGCGCAGCACTCGTCCCGGCTACCTTCACGATCCCAATCCTCGGGTTCGGTATTATGCTCGGACTCCTCCTGGGATTACTCCACAAGGTGAAGCCCTCCTACCTCTGGCTGACCGAGTGGCTGGCCGCCCGGCTCGGCTGGGCGGTCAAGAACAAGGAGTACACGCACGGTGAGAATAACAGCGAGGTCCGCTACTTGACCCGCGTTGGGCAGGTCTTCCCGCACGCCATCGAGCGGTCAGACGGCGCGCTCGTCGGCGCAATGAAAGTCGAACCGGCGAATATGGCGCTCGAAGACGACGAGGCGTGGGCGAAAGCCGTCCAATCACTCTCCGAGTTTGTCAACGCGACCATCGACTTCCCCGTGAAGTTCTATCTCACTAGCCGGGAAGTCGACCAGGACGATGTCGTCCGCGACCACCAGCGTCGCCTCGGTGACGCCGACGTCCGCTCGCGGCCCGTCCTCAAACGGCTACTCGAAGAGTACATCACCACCAACACTGACCAGAACGGCGATATCGACTCCGAAAGCACGACCATCCGCGAATACTACATCATCACCGCCGTTCGCGACGCCGACGTCGAACAGCTCGACGAAACCGGTGACAGCGTCCTCGCCTACCTCGCCGACATCCCTGTCCTGGGGCGCGTGTTTGGTCGATTCCAGTCCGACGGTCTCTCCGAGGCCGAACGCGACCGCCTCAAAGAAGACAAGCTAGAGTCCCGCCTCGGCCAGATTCGCCGCGGGGGGTCCTCGCTCTACCGCTGCTCAGTCAGCCCGGTCGACGCCTACGATCTCACTCGTGTGACCAAGGAATACTGGACGGGGCACACCGAGGAATACGGCGATATCACTGACGCAATCGGCACGTTCCCGGTCGTCGCACACGGCATCAGCGATGACGTGCCGTCGACGCCCGACCCGGATGACGTCGTCGATGCAATTGACAACG
Source organism: Halorussus litoreus (assembly GCF_003382685.1). Taxonomy (GTDB): domain Archaea; phylum Halobacteriota; class Halobacteria; order Halobacteriales; family Haladaptataceae; genus Halorussus; species Halorussus litoreus. Next base: position 55,147 of record NZ_QLVG01000032.1, read on the forward strand.
GCCAGTACAGCAAACGCGACACTACGACCAACAGTCACGACCAGGAGAGCGACAAGTGGGACGTCTCCGTCGATGACCTTGATGGTGAGGACAGCAAGGCGTCAGAAACGGATGACGAGACGGATATCGCCTACGAGGACCGGCTTGACGACACGTCGACGATTCACCAATCAATTATCGCGCCGTCGACAGTCGACTGGGAAACGACCTACGCCGTCATCAACGGCGAAACGTACGTCCGGACGTTCTGGATCGAGCAGTTCCCGGAGAAACCTGCCGACGGGATGCTCGAGCGATTGCTGCTGGAGACTGACCTACAGACGGACATCAGCATCCATCTCGATCCGTTTGACAACCAGTCGGCCGAGGACATGATGGCCGACTGGATTTCGGATTTGAAGGTCAACCAGCACGACTCGAACAGCCTCAAAGCCGAAGACCTCCAAGACGACATCGACCGTGGGAAATTCATGCGGTCACTCGTCCGGGCGAACAAAGCGTCGTTCTACCGTGGCGGCGTCTTCATCCGGCTTTCTGCCGAGAGCAAGCAGGAACTCGATAACCAATCGACGCGCCTGCGCTCGATTGTCAAGGACGCGCCAGCGAACTGTACGCTCAAGGTGGCGAACCGCTGGCAAGAGAAGGGCCTTGCGACTGTCTCACCCCTCGGTCGGAATGAGCTTGGTCGTGATCGGATGTCGACACTCACGAATCAGGCGGTCGGCGCGATGTTCCCCTTCTCATCGAACTACATGATGATGGACGAGGGCGTCGAGTACGGCTACCACGGCCACAACGGGTCACCCGTCCAGATCAATCCCTGGGAGCTCGAAACCGGCCATAGCGAACTCGTCGTCGGAATGCCCGGTGCGGGGAAGACGTTCGGGGATATCATGCGCCACCTGCGGATGATGAAGCGCCAGCAGGAGACGATGCTCGTGATGATCGACCCGGTTGGTGGGTTCAAAGGCATCGCCGACGCGCTGAACGCGAAGACGATCTCTGTCGGGGGCGACACACAGCTGAATCCCCTGGAGATCCGTGAGACGCCCCAGGAGGTGCTCGAATCCGAGGACGGTATCTCACCGTTGTCCGCGAAGAAAGACGAGATCTACGCCGTCCTCGAGAACTTCCTGACCGCTCGCGATATCAACCTCGGAACCGAAACGGGCGTTCTCTCGTACGTCATCGACGAGGCGTACCGACAGGCCGGTGTCGTCGAGGACGACGTCAGCACTCACACCCCGGAGAACTCGCCGACGATGACGGACGTCCATCGTATCCTCGCGGATGTTGCCGACCATCCCGACGAGCACAACATCGCAGCGTCCGAATCTGCCCGCGAGCGCGCCGCAAAGTACGCCGACGAGCTCGCCATTGCATTCCAGCCGTTCCGTGATGGTGGCGCGTACGCCAACCTCTCTGAACGGTCGGAGATCGACATCCTCGAAGGCGACAACAAGGTCGTTTACATCGATCTCGGGCAGATCGAGGGGAGTGCGTCGGGAATCGACCGCCAGACGTTCCTGATGCAGCTGCTCTTGTCGACGGTCTACCAGCAGGCGAAAAAGACCGATCGAAACGTCGAACTCGCCATCGACGAGGCCCACTATCTGTTCGAGGATCAGGCGAATCTCGATTTCCTCGAAACGGCGTTCCGCCACCAGCGCCACGCCGGCCTGCGGATGGTACTGCTGTCCCAGACTGCCCAGGAGTTCTACGAGACCGACCAGGCCGAGAAGATTCTCGGTATGTGCCCCATCAAAGTCTTCCACAAACTGCCCGACTTGGACGACGAGACAGCCGACAAGGTCGGGCTCACGCGCGAACAGCGCCAGTACGTCCGTGGGGCCGACGCAGGCAAGGAGGACCTCGGATACAGTCAGGCACTCGTCCGTGTCGAAGAACACGGCACGTACCCGCTGCACGTCGTCGCTGACGAGTTCGAAAAGCGCGTCATTGACTACGAACCCGACGATCGCGAGTTCATCCAGCAGACCATTAGTGCTGAGCCCGAGGACCTCGTCGACTTCGAGGGGTTCGTGGAGGATCAGGCGCAGATGAACGCGCTCACCAACCGTTACGACCTCTGCGAGGAAGAGGCCACTCGCATTCTTGATGAGGGGTTCACCGAGGACGAGCTCATCGAAGCGGTCGTCGCGAACGCACGGCGGAACGGTACGGTAGAGACGTCCGCCCTCGCTGACGGTGGAGACGACGCTGTCCAGTCCAATGAGGAGGGCACCGACGATGTTTAGTCAACTCCTGGGTGGCAACCCGCAGTACGACGCAACACAGCTGGAGTTCGAAGAGCCGTTCGTCCAGCACCCGGAGAGTGCGCCGGGTATCCTGCTCAGGATTCGTCCGTTCAAAGAGAATCAGGGAGTCGTCGACGGTGCCGGACTGCTCCAGTCAGTTCACGACGTGACGACGAACTTCCGGGGGAAGAACACGAGCGACCACCACTCCTTCGAGGTCTGGTTCGACGAGGGGAAGATCAAGTTCTATATGCACGCTGCGACCGAGGCGGCCGCCGACAAGTTCCGCCGCCGTGTCGGGAACAACTACGCCAACAGCGAGGTCTTCCCCGTCGAGGGAGGATCTGCCTTCCCCGTCATCGAGCCCGACGAGTACGTCGCCGGTGCGTGGCTCGAAATGGAGAAGCTCCCCTATTACCCGATTCGCCACCACAACAGCGAGGAGTGGGAGACGGATCCATATGGCGAGATCACGAGCGAGATGCTCTCGCTCGACGACAGCAAGGTTGTCACGCAGGTCGTCTTTCGACCGGCCAAGCAGTCCTGGACCGGTGGCGACCGGTTCAAGCACAACAGCGTCGACGACCTCGCCCACGCGCTTCGACAGGGAACGTCGGTCGGCTGGCTCAATCCCCGCACGCGGCCAGCGAGCGAGAAGGACAAGCAAGCGGCGAAAACCATCGAGCAGCAGCGCGGCCAGCAGGCGTTCCACGTCAACATCCGTGTAGTCGCGATCTCATCAGATAAGGACGAAGCCGAGGCCCGTGCCCGTGGGGTGGCCGGGATGTTCAGAAAGTACTACAACGCGATCACCGAGCAGGGTCTCGACGATACGCCGGTGTGGCATCGGAAGGACGGCAAGCGTGCAAGTCAACTCCGTCAGCACGTCACCCGGATGGCCGATCGCGAATGGACCGACCGGCGCATGATCATGACCGTCGACGAACTTGCCGGCGTCGCCCACATCCCGAACAACGAAATCGAGACGCCGAACATCGACTGGCGCTACACGCAACGCGGTGACCGCGTGCCCGCCGACGCAGGCCAATACGAACCGCCCACCGACAGCGGAGATGCCAACGAACGCAATGCTGACAACAGAGGACACAATGGTGTTTGACCGATTCTTCAACAGTAGCGACTCTGAGGAGTCACCCCCAGCGTCCGAGAAGCCCACAGAAGACGAGGAAGTAGGTTCCAATTCACAAACCAACGGAGACGCGCGTTCAACGTCCGATTCACCAGCGGCTTCCCAGACCCGGCTCGGCGAGACATACAATATCAGTGAGCTGGACACAGCCTACATCGGTGGGAAGTCCGTCATCACCGAAACGGCCAGTGAGGGAACTGTCGCAGGTTCGCACGTCCGCGAGATGTTCGAATCAGGTGTCGACACCTCGCCCGCCCCGCTCTGGATTGGCTACGACGAGGACGCCCAACGTGGATTCCGTGAAGCACCGCTCCGCTTCGAGTCGCTGTTCCGGCATATCTGGATTACGGGCACCACCGGCTATGGGAAAACCACGGAGCTCCTGAACATGATGGTCCAATGGGCGTATGCAGGCTATGGCTTCGTATACTTCGACCCGAAAGGTCGTGACTCCCGCGAACTCCTGCGGAAGCTCCCCGAAGACCGTCTGGACGACGTCGTCTGGATCGAGCCAGGATCGTCAGAACACAATAAGACGGTCGGGCTGAACTTCCTCGAGGTTCCCGATTGCAACACCGAGGAGGAACGCGAAAACGAGATTGAGAATCGCATTGAGAATCTGAAGGCGATATTCGATACGGACGAGTACTGGGGGATCAACATGGAGTCGATCACCGAGTCGATGGGGCGAGCGATGATGCAGTCCGAGAAACCGTTCTCGGTGATCGATATGTACTTCACCCTCTTGAACGCCGAGCGACGCGAAGAGTTTGCTCTCGACGTCGACGACCCCTATGTGCGTGAATTCTGCCTCGAAATCGCACGGATGGACGACGAGACAGTCCGACCGCTGCTCAAGCGGATCAAATCGTGGGTCGAAAATTCGGTCATCCGGCGAATCATCTCCCACCGCGAGAGCACGATCGATTTCCGCGACATCATCGACAACGACCGAATCGTCATCGTCCGCACGCCCGTCGAGAACACGGACATCAAGAAGATGGTCACGCTCGGTGTAATGCGGAACCTCTGGAGTGCAATTCAGCAACGGTCATACGAACGTGATACTGACCCAGACCCCTATTTCGTCCTCTGCGACGAGTTTGACGACATCGCTAGCGACAATCTCGATATCGAATCGATGCTCGCCCGCGCCCGGTCGATGCGTCTCTCCGTGACGCTTTCCTCCCAGTACCCGTCGCAGTTCGACGAGGATACGCTCAAGGCGATGCAGAACAACTGCGACAACCTCATCGCCTTCTCGGTGAACGACGTCGACGACGCCCAGCTCTTGATGAAGCGGTTCCGAGACTACACGGCAGAGGACCTCATCTCGACCGACCAATACCAGGCCTGGACGAAACTGCCACTTGACGGCGGGCGGTACTCCGAGCCCGTCCTTCTCCGCTCGTTCCCGCCGTATCCACCGCTTCGGTCGGCTGATGCGGTCGACGATATCATCGAGCAGAGTTTAGACCGGTACGGGACCGACCCGCTGACCGACGCTGAGATTATGCAGAACCTCATCTACAGCGACGCCAACGAAGCAGTGAACCCGACGAAGATACTGGATGAAACGATGGCGGAGGCGATTCGCGCAGTGCAAATACGGGAGGACGTACGGACGGAGAACGGTTGGGTAGACGTCACCGCCGTCGACGAAGAACTCTCCGTACGCCTTGGGAACAGCCATCCCGACATTAACTTTGAGTACGAGGACTTGCCGGACGTGCGTGAAACGTCACGGTTGCTCGAAGTCGAACTGAAGAACGACGACATCGTCGCCCGTCTCTCCGACGAGGGGGAAACGACGGTACAACCTGAGACTGGGGCTGTCGGATCGGCAGGAGGAACGAGCCACGATGCAGTACTCATGGATACCGAGACGGCGCTCACCGAGCGCGGGTTTAGCGTCGATATCCTCGAACAGGACGGGAGCGAGCAACCCGACGCCACCGCGACCCACCCAGACCACGACGGCGTGTTCAATATCGAGGCCGAGACGACGACACCTGACCGACCCGCGAAAGTCTTGCAGAACCTCAAACGAGCCCACGAGGCCGACCGGATACCACTCTTCGTCGTCCGTCCTGGTGATTCCGACACGAAGTGGGCCAAGCGAATCGAGAACATCCTCTCGCCGCCGCTGAAAGAGCGGGCCGACGGCACCGAGCAGTTCTATAATCGCGACGAGATCGTGATGTTCGGCGGTGGCGCGACGGCTCACGGTGGGGTAACCGCTGTTCGGCCACGCACCGCAGACACAAATCGGACTGTCTGGACGCGAGACGCTGACGAGCGCGTGCTTTCAGACGGCGAGATGGAGTTCGCTCGCGTTCCAGACGAGGGAACGCTTTCCAAAGACGGCGTTCCGGCCTACTACAGCCACGACCGAGAAACCGGCCAGTACACCGTCCACAAACCCGGAGATACCTGCGTCTATGACTCGAAAGACGGTTTCGAGGCGGATTGGACCCCGATTAAACGCCCATTCATCCCCGACGTCGATCTACCAGATGCAGACGTTTCGCGCGACAGCTACATCATACTGATTCTCCCAGCCGACGGCAGTCCCATGATTTTCCAGCATGGCGAGACGTATGCGCTGTCCGAGAACCCCGACACCGAGGAGCTGTGGCCGGACGATTCCACCGGTGATTCAGGCCGGGTCGAGGTTTCGACGACCGACCCTATTGGGGATGCTCCACTAGATGCCGATGCATCTGATTCGCCATCGAAAGACGAATCGATGGACATCGACCCGGACGGCGACGGTGTTGAAGCGTTTACAGCGATGTACGTCAGGCAGGCCGATGGAGCCAAAGTTCCACAGGATGATCTGTTTCAGGCGTACGCCACCTGGACTGACCAGCACGAGATCGACGGGACAACCAAGGGCTGGTTCACCCGGAAGTTGCGGAACGTCGTCGACCTCGATACCGACCGGTCCAGAGTGGACGGTGACCGCGTACAGTTCTACATCGGGCTCACCCTGACAACAGAGGGGAAGAAACTCCTCGACCAATGATATACACCAGAAATATGATATACTGTAATAGCGATTCTAAGGGTATTCCTGTTCGATGGCATCTAGTCTGCGATTCTCTCCGAAATAGCCCCCAACACAGCCAGAATCCAGCATTTGCTTCACCTGTCCACGCAGACTGTCCATCCAAGGAATCTCCACGGACACAGCTGTCCACGCAAAATCGCATGACGGGGGTGCTGTCCACGCAACATCCCCGACCAAAACCAACTAGTATACACTGGGTTCCATCCGCAGAACGGTGCGGGGACAGGCAGGTCGGACAGCATATCAATTATCGGCAGTCGTATCGAGGTTATGATATAGTTTGTTCGGAGGATTCAGTCGGTGGTCCTCGGAGAGATTAACGATGAGTTCTGACACCTCAATCGACATAGCAACGCTGCCAGCTAGCTTGCGAGAACGCGAGCAGTGGGTATGCTGGAAAGAAGAAGAGCGCGATGGCAAACAGACGAAGATACCGGTGACGCCAGGGACAGGAGCATTCGCCTCGTCAACGGATCCAGATACGTGGGACAGCTTTGAGACAGCACTCGAGTACGTCGAAACAGGGAATGCTGATGGCGTTGGCTTCGTCTTTACTGACGATGATCCAATTGTTGGTGTGGATCTCGATGACTGCCGCGATCCCGAGACCGGGGACGTCGACGACGCGGCGCTGGACATCATCGAGCGACTCGACTCCTATACGGAGATTTCGCCATCCGGAACCGGCTACCACGTGCTCATCACCGGAGAACTACCGGAGGGCCGGAACCGCCGCGGGAGTTTCGAACTGTACGATACCGCGCGCTTCTTCACCGTCACGGGCGACCACGTCGCCGAGACACCCACTCACGTCGCGCGCCGACAAGACGCGCTCGTGGCGATCCATCGCGAGTACGTCCAAGACACGGATAGCGATGTGAAGGCCGAGTCCGGGCAACGTGGCGCTACTGACGACCAATCAGCAACGAACGGTGGAGGCGGGGTTGACGTTGACCTCGAGGACAAGGAGCTTCTCGAGAAGGCAACGAACGCGTCGAACGGGACGAAGTTCGAGCGGCTCTGGAACGGGAACACGGTCGGATACGACAGTCAGTCGGAAGCCGATATGGCACTCTGCTATCTGCTGGCGTTCTGGACCGGCGGCGACCACACGCGGATAGATCAGCTCTTCCGCCAGTCAGGGCTTCTCCGAGAGAAGTGGGACGATGTCCACTACGCCGATGGATCGACGTACGGGGAGAAGACCATCGAGCGAGCGATTGCGAACACCTCGGAGTTCTATGATCCGGACTCTGGCGAGGAGTCCACGCAATCCCACGTCAGTTCAGGCACGTCGACTACCGATGCCGGACGTGACGACTCGAACCGCAGTCGCGCGTATTTGATCGAGAAGAACCGACTATTGACCGACCGTGTCGATGAACTCGAGGCAACGCTCGAACAAAAGGACGAGCGTATCGACACACTCGAAGCAGAGATCGAGCGTCTCACAGCCGAACTTGCAGATCGTGACCGAGAGGAAGGGCATACCCACGAAGAGCAAGCGGTCACTGCGAGCGAGAGCGATGAGGAGTCAGAGACAACGTCTGTTTGGGGGCGGACGAAACGGTTGTTCGGGAATGGCTCAAAGTAACGCCGGAACCGCGACGGAGCGTTTTTCATCCCTGGGAGGGGTGACGGGATTTTCGAACTGCCCTAGAGCAACATACGCATTCTGAGCGACAGCACCAGCGAGACCGTGGTATCGACCCTTGGACTCAATCGCGAAGCGATTCGCGGTGGAGTTTGTCACCCCCAGGTGGGTGAGGGGGTGCAGTGAGTGCCCGCTGAACTACTATGTCTTTAGAACACGAGCGACAGCAATCACGACTACGTAACGAGCAGACAGAGCAAGCAAAAGCGCCGTGGGCAGATCTCGAGATGACGATTCCCAACGACAGAAGTCAGATCTCCATCGTTTCACTCGTCGAGTGCGTCCTCGTCGAGCTCACTCACGAGGAGGTGGGTGCGGAGTACGTCTCCGCGAACGTATGGGGAGCGAAGCGAACGCAGTTCATCGCTGTCGACGACGTCGGGGAGATGTTCCGGAAACGGCACTACGACGAGAGACACGGGTGGCACGAGACAACCATCAGCCGGCAGGCTGTTCGCGACGAATTGATCGACCGACTCACGAACTCGATATCACTAGCGACGACCCGAAGCCATCCAACGACCGTCGACGAACCCGATACGTTCAGGGTGAAGCCTACGCGGCAGCTGCGAACGGGCTCACAAAACGGCGGCTGTTAACCAACAGCCGTCGGTCTCTCGGTTGGTCTGTTGGTTAACAACCGCCAGTATTAGTGCTATTTTCCGTTGCCTCCCAACCGGCCGTGCTTCCAGCAGTACGTTTGTCGGCGCCGTGAGGCGCGAGGCGCGCTCGTAACGCGTGCCCGAACTGATTCCTCATGACTGGTCCAGATGCAATCGACGACACGGCTGCCGATCACAGACGACTTGAAGCCGAATTGGTCGCACAAGATCGAGATGCTGCCCGCGCCACAACGGCGGACATCGATGAGGCGACTGCCCGACACCTCGTTGGCGATCTCATCGAGGACGATGTAGTCATCCCGGTCGCCGAACAACGAGTGCTCGTTCACGAGCCAAGTGGCGAGGCGTTCGACTCAATCAAACAGCTGGCTGTCTTCCATCAAGGGTGGACGGCCGCTCGCGACGACGGTGAGGAGGACGCGTAATGCAGCAGACGCTCTCCGGGTGTGCATTCTGCGATGCACTCCCCGACTCGGAAACCGGTGAGGCCCGCACCTGGGGGAAAGACGAACTCGTCACCCATCCAATCTGCGTCGACTGTGCAATCCAAGAGCGATCTGATCCTGACGAACTCGATCACTGCACCTGCGACGGCTGTGGACTCGTCGTCGACGCTCTCCCAGCCCTCACCTCGTTCTGCGTGGCAATCGGCCATCTCGAGGGGACGTTGCACCTCTGTGCGCGATGCAGTCCTGGTGGTCCCGCAACGTATTGGACACGAGATCTCGACGCACACGTGATCGAGTAGGCAAGCGATTTGAATATGCCCCGCTAGTAGACACTCGTCAGTTATCGCAATCGGACGGTCGAAAGCTATTCCCGTAGCCTATTTAGGCATTGGAGAGTAATTCTATCCATGGGCAGTAAAAATATCCAAAGGGGCGCATCACTTGAGCTGCCAGTCCCAGTCCCGTCTACCGGCCTCTTCAGTCACGCCTGTACTGGGGAGGTACTTGCATTGCTCGTCGACAATCCATATACAGCGTTCGGAATTCGAGATCTGAGCCGAGCGACGGACCATCCCCACCGAAGTATTTCGTCGGCCATCGACGACCTTGAGGCGGTCGGCTTCGTCGATATCGAGCACGCCGGGCGGAAAAAGCTCGTCCGCATCAATCGTGCCCGGCTCAGCAAGCCCGACGACCCAATTATTCAGATTCCACAGGACGAGTTTCACGCCCCAGTCCGGGAACTCGTCGCGAGGCTGACCGACAGCGTCGACGATATCCACGGAATCGTCCTCTTTGGCAGTGTTGCTCGTGGGAACGCCGACCGACGAAGCGATATCGATTGTTTCGTCCTCGTCGACGGCACGCAGGCAACAGCCCAGCAAACCGCCGACGAACTGACGTCGGAATTGAACGAGGAAGCCTTCGCTGGTGACCGCTACAAATTCCACGTGCTCGCCGAATCCGTCGAGAGCGCACGCCGCTACGGGGATCGGCTGCGCGAAATCTTCGCCACCGGCCTGACGCTCAAAGCATCCGAGACCCTTACACAGCTCAAAGCGGAGGTACTGACGAATGGACGATAGTTACGTCGACGATACGCTCACCGATGCTGAAGCAGCCTTTCGGCAGACCCGCGGGCAAACAGGTGAATCCGATCTAGATGTCTCTGACGCCGCTCTCGTCCAACTGCGGAAGGCCTGCCGACTCCTCGAAGCAGCGCGAACGCTCCGCGAGCAGAACGGGTACTACACAGTCGTCATCGAGGCATCGTTCGTCGCTGTCGAGCGCAGCATTCAGTTCTATCTCTTGCACCGGGGACACGCCTCTGGAGAGGACCTACGCTACGAACATACGGCGGTGTACCAGCAAGGTGCGGTGGTGAATCTATTCAGCGAGGAGTTCGCCGATCGGCTTACCCAACTCTGGAAACAGAACCGGGCCGAAGTGTACTATCGCGAGACGGTCGCCAGCGCCGAGCAAGCCGACGCGATGTTGTCGCTTGCCGACGCAGTCCACCGATATATTCTGGATTATGCATCATTACAGCACGAGTGTGTCTGTTCCCAGTAATCCCTGTGAATACGTCCCAACCCAGAGGAATCGATACCACCGTCGGACTGCCAGATACGGCCAGATAGAATGACAGACGCCGATGCACTCTATGACGTCCGAGAACGGACAGGGAACCCCGCTCACACGTCGGTCGGTGACGTCTGTGACCTCTTACTATCACGCTTGGAAGACCCCCGTGAGAACCACCAGGACGCCTATTTTGATTCGGCCATGGCGGCGATCGTTGACCAGTACGGGGAAGAGGCGGTCCAACAGGTGATCAGGCGCATTCTTGTGGACCAATTCTCCCATCGAACGGCCGCCACAGACCTAGATATGCGTCCCGTTGACGGCGTTTGGATCGGAACGGCCGCCGGCTGGTTCCTCCGGGAGTTAAACGCAGAACAGGATAGCTGAGACGCTCCCCTTGAAAGCCCTCGACCGCTCGGCATCCCGCGACCGCCGCTGCGCGCCTCGTGCCTGCGGTGCTTGCGGGGTCGGGGGAGGACCGAGACGGCCTCGCCCTTTCTAATTCCACCAGGCGGTTGGATGGGTCACCGAACGTCGAGTTCGGTTGGGCGGGTGGTTCGTTTCCGGCGCGCCCCGCTCGCCGCGTGCCGCCCTCCGCGTCGCTCGCGACCGACCATTCCGGGCATGCGGGCGCTCTCCACACCGCCCCCGCCCGTTCCGGGCTAAAATGGATGTGCCCTCGGCGCCAGCGGGTATCCCCGTCGGTTGCGCCCCTCGCGGGCTTTCGCGTTCCAGCGCTTTATGCCGCTGCGCGCGGCGAGCCACCCCGCAGGCTCGCCGTGCTCCCGACAGTCGCCCTGGACACGGTCCCGCGCACCGGGCCGGACACGAACGGGCATATCCCGCTGGACGCTCGCTCCGGGCGGGTCGGCGCGCGGTGCTGGTTGGGTGGCCTCCTTGGGCGCGCTCTCGCTCGCGCCCAGGGGCGCTCGCGAAGGCGCGAGCGAGAGCGCGCGATGGGTGAGTTGGTCGTTGTGGACAGCCACGGCTGGAGAGTCGTGGTGTCGAAAGAAGACGCCGAGTGAGCGCCTTCAGGATTGAGATCCCAATGTCGAGTAAGAACGTTACCAGTGATGTAGTTTCGGTTGATGAACAGGCATTCGAGAAAGCGGACGAACGAGCAGTCGATGAGGACGGTTTCGAAGTCGTCGACGAGACCCCGGAGTTCCAGGCGACGGTCGACATGGAAGTACAGGCGAAAGTCGATTCAAACCATCCGGACGCGCGAGTCGAGGAAGGACCGGATCACATGTTCGGGAAGACCCTCGAACAGGAAGAGCGCATCAAGGCGCGGGAAGCTGAGCTGGAGCGTATCAGTGCCCAGGCCGAACTCGGAACGCAGGAGGGTCGGGAGAAGCGGACGCGAGATATCGCGGCGAAACGAAGTGCGAAGCGGCGGACGGAGTTCCAGAAGCGGCGAGCGAGCGTGGACCCGATGGCGGACCCAGAACGGGCCGACCCGCGTGTGGAACTCGAACAGGAGCAATTGGCGGCTGTGAACGAACAATCAATGCGGTTGGCCGAGAAGCTGGATGGCTGGTCGCGGGCGGCGATCAGTCGGCGGCTGGCCGAGGCGGTCATCGCCGGGAAGGACATGATGAGTGCGGTCGTCGGCGTGTTCGAGGAGCTCCAGACGGCGCCGGGCCAGGTGATCCCGATAGGGAAGGTCGAGGACGTGAATCGAAAGGAGGTGAGCATCGAAGGGACTGTGACCCAGTTGTGGGATGCGGATTCATCAGCGATTCGGCAAGTCGGGCTCATCGAGGACGAGAGCGGACGAACGAAGTTCACGTCCTGGGTTGCGAGCGACCAACCATGGATGGAGGAAGGTGAGCGTGTGCGGATTCACGGGGCGGCGCGGAACTGGTATCAAGGGCGCGTCTCAGTGGCCCTGACCGGGTGGAGCACAGTGCTGTTCCCCGAGCGCGGTCAGTGGTGGGAGTAGTCGGCTAACGCGGCTCTCTTTTTTGCTAATGCCCGTTCACCCGCTTCCCGCCGCCCCACCCAACCTCCACGTTCCGGGCGGCTCACAGAGCCGCCGGGCTTTCGCCACAGCATCGCACTGCGCCGGCTCCGTACCGCTCGGTGTTTATCTACCCCTGACGGGTGAGGGGCGCTCTGAGAGGCGCGATTCATTGTACTGTCCCTCGTGAGTATCATGGCAACCAGAGAGATCTACGAGACGACGTTCGACGAAGATGTCCAGACTGACTCAAGTGCAAAGCAGTGCCCCGAATGCGACGGTCGGGTTACCACGAACGCGGTCGAAACCATCTGCGAGGACTGTGGCCTTGTCGTCGATGAGCACCAGATCGACCACGGACCGGAGTGGCGGGCATACGATAACGATGAGCGGGAACGGACGGGTGCGCCGCTCACGGTGGCGCGGCACGACCGAGGCCTATCGACCGAAATGGGCCGTGGGGCTGATGCGAATGGAAATACACTCTCCGGGCGGAGGCGGCGGCAGGTCGCCCGGATGCGACGGGAGCAGAAACGCGGTCGATTTCAATCGAAATCTGAGCGCAACCTCGCTCACGGCCTCGGTGAGGTCCGCCGGATCGTGAGCGCACTCGAGTTGTCCGAGACGATTCGTGACCAGGCGTGCCAGCTCTTCCGGAGCGCTCAGAACGAAAATCTCCTGCTGGGCCGGTCGATCGAAGCGATGGCCACCGCGAGCGTCTACGGCGCCTGTCGGTGCGACGGGCTCTCACGAACCCTCGATGACGTTACCGATCCGGCGCGCGTTGAGCAGTCGCGCGTGACGAACGCGTACAAGACGCTGAATACGGAACTCGGCCTCCCGGCCAAGCCTGTGACGCCCAGTGCGTTCGTCCCGCGTTTGGCCTCGGAACTCGATGTCCCAGATCAGATTCGGCAACGAGCACGGAGGTTGGCGGAGGATTCTGAATCAACGGGAGTCACTACGGGTGTCTGCCCGTCAGGGTTCGCCGCGGCCTGCCTGTACAAAGCGGGGTGCGAACAGGGCCAGTTGCTCTCACAGTCGGACGTCGCAGAGGTCGCGAACGTTTCAACCGTAACCGTCCGAACTCACCGAGACGCGCTGGACGGACTAGCTGTCTAACGACGCTCCTTTTGTTGATTTGCGTGTCTGTAGTGGAATTGGCGTAAGAGCAATCATTTAAAAATGAAGACGAAGCATGTTGCGACCAGACTACTCTATGACCGGACGTTACTCTGACTGCGAAGAGCTCCGGCCGCTTGGCGAAGCGACGCATATCCCCGACGACAATCTCTCCACCAGTAGTGACGGAGAGCCCCGACGTCAACGAACAGGTAAAGCCCACACAGGCTATCCAGACCCCACGACAGCAACTGCGGCCGAGTGTACCTCCTGTGGGACATCGATCCCCGCTGGCCAGACGAAATGCCGGTTCTGTCTCACGAATCATCTCGATGCAGTCACCGATGGCCAGGACACCCCTGATTCGGAGTGTGATATCCTCCACATCATCCACGTCTTCGTCGAGTCGCGGACGTTCTACGGCGCCGTGGCAAAGGGATCTACTGCGGCCGCTCTTCTCGCGAAATCGGCTTCCGACCCCGCGGTCGACGACTGCCAGCTCATCGACGACCTCGACGAGGAACCTGTAGCGCAGCTTGCCGACCAGTGGCCATCGCTTCCTTCGGCGGCACGGGTCTCATCGGAGTGCGGCGAGCAGCTGCTCGCGGCAGCTCGTGAGCGGACTACGTGGCAAGGCACAACGCAGTCGCGTCACGACGGCGAGCGCGCGACGTTCCTCTATGACGAAAGCGGGAGTGGGATTCACGACGAGGAGCGTCTTGTGACCCTTCGTGAGGACGCAGACGACGATGTCTGGCTGGTGCCGGCGATTGCACTCCAGCGATCCGTCACCGACTCCAGTACCGGGAGACCGCGACACGAGAGCCCGAACAGAGGTCACCTCGAGTGTCGAGAGTGCGACCGAAAAACCGAACATCGATTCCGCGATTTCGAAGTCGTCCCTGACGATGAGTGGACCGGCCAGCCACTATGGGAGTGCCAGGTGTGTGGAACGCCTAGATACGGTCCACACCCTGCCGAGAAGGCTTAATCGTGCTAGTGATGCCAGATACGTCCAGGTCTGCCCGTTCAAATGGACTCTCGATAGCGAACGGTGAAATCAGTTCAGAGAAGCCCAGCGACGATGAGGAGTGCTATCGAAACAACACTCGCAGTCAGAAACCACGGTCGCGCCTCCGTCGCTGCAGTTGCCGCCGATTGTTCCGGTGGAAGACCGGTTAGCTGACGGAAGCCACCGTAGAGCACTATTGGAAGGACGAGCCACAGGCCGACCATTGTCAGGACGAGATGCCCCCGCCCGGTCGATTGGAGGGATTCGGCGGTGTAGAGCGTTCCTGCAAGATGCCCACCGGTGAACAGCAGTAGCAGCACCGAGGCGATCGTGAGATACGAGAATCGACGGCCGATAAGAGCCAACGCCTCCTCTCCGAGCAAGTCTCTACGAGCTGCAGGGAGCACAGTGCCTGCAACCAAGAGTGTACCTCCGGTCCACAGTGCAGCAAAAATAGTGTGGATAGTCATAACAACGTCGAGCATCGTCGCCATTACTGACCCTCCATACTCAGGCACGATCTTTGTCCAGTATCCGCGTTGTCGTCAACAGATTCACCAGCTTCGAGGATCGTGAGTTCGGTTCGTTCTTTCGGCCGGTAACGGTATCTAGCCATCATTCACCCAAATCTGTGACAGCAGTAGATAAACAACGATGGAAGTGTCCCAGAATGTGGGATTGGAGACTGAGCGGCGGAGATCAGACCAGTATTCGGCATCGACTCTACCCAACTACGTATCGGACGTTCTGCTAGTCCAACGATCTGGGAACACCCGATACCCCTATACACCCATAGTCGTAAGACAGAGCTAACTGACAGCGTACCCGTCTCGGAGTCGAGACGACCTGGAGAATGCGATATTCGAATGACTGAGGAATTCATCGACCCAAACCGGCTCTCGCTCATCCCATCACGGTCGAACGCGACTCAGACAGCCACCAATATGGTGCAGGATCCCTCGACGGATGACGACGATCCGCCCGTTTCAGCAGTCCTTCAATCGCTCGAAGACAGTAAATGCAGAGCGATACTCACGACATTGACCGAGCCGAAATCCGCAACCACACTCTGCAACGAATGCGAGTTGCCGAGTTCGACAGTGTATCGCAAACTTGAGCGACTCCGTGAGGCCGCTCTCGTCAAAGAGTACACTGAAGTCCGCCGTGACGGACCGAACGCCACGTTGTACGAACGGGATTTCGCGGATATCTCGATCAGCATCGACGACGACGAATTCACCGTCTCCGTCGAACGACCAGACGAGGATGCCGAGGACCGTATGGCGACGTTCTGGTCCGAGATGAAGAAAGAATCATGACGGACAGTATTATCATCCTGCTCGGCATCGTCAAAATCGCTGCATTAGTCCTCGGGGGTATCGTCTCCCTGTTAGCGTATCGAGCCTATCAACGAACGCAGATCGAGGGACTCCAGTACTTCGCAGTGGGTCTCATGGTCATCACCATCGGGACGTTTCTGGTCGGGATCCTCCACCACATCTTCGGCATTCCGAGCGTCCAGGGAATGCTCTTTGAGAGCCTCATCGCTTGTGGCGGTTTCCTCGTCATGATATACGGACTCTACGGTCAGTAGCCGCGGCTACTCGATCGGTTGGAACCACTCAGAGACTATTCCATCCAGCCCACCCACGCCGTCTGTTTCATTCAGAGTGGCCTGTTCAGTTGTCTAGTTACGAAATCGTTTCCAGAGAGTAACCGAACTTCGCGGTTGTCCCACGTTGTGGGAGACCTCCATCGTTCCATATGAGGCACACACGGAGAGTGTGACAATGAACGAGTCGAATACACCAGTCCGTCAGCCAACCTCAACGCCACAGCCCACGCGAATACGAAGCGGTGTCGGTGACCAATGAAACGGAATTTGCCGTCTCGATACGCGGACGCGCTCGTCTCGCGGAGCAAACTCATCATCGTCCTGTTGCTCGTCCTCACGGCGATCGTCGGCGCTGGCGCGGTGGTCGGCACCAGTGAAGACGGTGCGATCGGTCAGGCAGGCATCGACTCCGAGGAACAGGTAGCACTCGAGGAGATCGAATCGACGTACGGAACGGACGATGCGGTGGTCACACAGATCGTCGTCAAAGACGAAGGTGGAGACGTCCTCACCCGCGAGTCGTTACTGCAGAGCCTCCGACTCCAGCAGGAGATACGGGAAACCGAAGCCATCAATACGACGCTCCGAGCGGAGTCGGGGCTCCGCGGTCTCGAGAACATCGTGGCGACTGCGGCCTACTTCGAAGCCCGAACGGCTGGGAGCGGGACAAACGACACAGCCTCCACCGGTCGGAACGGGCAGCCACCAGCGCCGACACTCGACCAACAGATCGAGGCGCTCGAATCACGCTCAGACGAGGAGGTTGATGCACTACTCACTCGACTACTCAATTCGGATTCGACCGCCCCTGACCGTGACCCGACCACATTCCTGCCGTCGGACTACGAACCCGGCGCAACGAGCGCCGACGCGAGACTGACACTCGTCTTCCAATCCGACAACAGTGGCGGCGCTAGCGGAACGCCCCAGGAGGCGTCCGATGCGCAAGTGGCTATCGCCTCCCTGGTCGACGAGCGCTTCGACGACGCCGACGCGTTCGTCTTCGGACAGGGCATCATCGACGAGGCGTCCTCGCAGGCCATCGGCGACAGCTTCCTCATCATCACCCCCGTCGCTCTCGTCCTCCTGCTCGTCGTCCTCGGTATCGCGTACCGCGACGTGGTCGACGTGCTCGTCAGCCTGTTCGGGATCGGCATAGTGATGGTGTGGCTCCAGGGTATCCAGGGCTGGCTCGGAATCCCGTCCAGTTCGATACTCATCGCCGTCCCGTTCCTGCTCGTCGGGCTGAGTATCGACTACTCGCTCCACGTCGTCATGCGCTATCGCGAGGCGCGAACGGGGGAGCTCGACGCCGATTCCCAGTCCGATGGCCGACGTGACCCGACCACTGCGATGCGGGTGGGGGTCGCCGGTGTCGTCGTTGCGCTGGCCGCTGCCGCGTTCTCGACCGGCATTGGCTTCTTCTCGAACTACGTCAGCCCGCTCGGGTCGATACAGGACTTCGCGCTCCTGAGCGCGGTCGGCATCGTCGCGATGTTCGTCGTCTTCGTGGCACTCGTCCCGGCCGTCAAACTCGAAGTTGAACGACTCCTCGCTCGACTCGGGCGTGACCGCCAGCAGTCAGCGTTCGGGGTCGGCTCAGGGCCGATTCGCCGTGTGCTCTCGGGTACTGCGACTCTCTCTCGACGCGCACCGATCGCTATTCTCGTCGTCTCACTGTTGTTGGCTTCGGCAGGTGCTTACGGTGCGACGGGCCTGGATACGGAGTTCAATCAGGCGGATTTCCTGCCGGAGGATGCCCCAGAGTGGATGGAGTCGCTTCCGGAACCGTTCGCCCCCGCTGAGTACGACGTCCGAGAGGATCTCTCGTACCTGAGCGACAACTTCCGTCAACGCGGGCAGGGTTCGGAGGCCCAGATACTGATACGCGGGAACGTGACCGCGCCGGCAGTGCTCACTGCAACCGACAATACGTCTCAGTATTCGAGTCGAAATGGAACGATCGCCATGCAGTCGGACGGCACGGCCGCTGTCGAGAGTCCGGCGACTGTCCTCCGGTCTGTCGCCGCCGGGAATCAGACGGTCGCCGCCGCGATTGACGCGCGAGACTCGGATGGTGATGGCCTCCCGGACGAGGACGTCGCGTCTGTCTACGACCTCGTGTACGGCGCCGCTCCCGACCGGGCGTCGACAGTCCTCTATCGTACCGAGAACGGGTCGTATGCGACAGCCAGGTCACTCGTCGGTGTGCAGACCGACGCGGCCGCCCAATCGATCGCCACCGACGTGCGGCAGGTCGCCACAGGCATCGAGGGGAACGCACCGGTGACAGCCGTTGCGACGGGTGGGCCGATCATCACTGCTGTCGTCCAGAGCGCCCTGTTCGAGACGCTCGTCGAAGGATTCGCCGTAACGCTGGGTGTCATCCTGGCGTTTCTCCTTGGCCTGTACTGGTGGCGGTACCGCGCGCCAGGGCTCGCGGTCGTGGTGCTCGTCCCCGTCCTCCTCGCGCTTGCGTGGTTGCTCGGCACGATGGCACTGCTCGACATCCCGTTCAACAGCGAGACTGTCGTCATCACGAGTTTGGCGATCGGGCTCGGCGTCGACTACAGCATCCACCTCGGTGAACGATTCGTCGACGAGCGTGAGCGCCGAGCGTCGCTCGACGAGTCGCTGGTGGCGGCAGTCACAGGGACTGGCGGTGCGTTGCTGGGGAGTGCAGCGACGACGGCTGCGGGCTTTGGCGTCCTCGCACTCGCGCTCTCCCCGCCGCTCCACCGCTTCGGCCTCGTGACTGGGTTGAGTATCGTCTTCGCGTTCGTGAGCTGTGTCACCGTGTTACCGTCTCTCCTCGTAGTCCGAGAACGATACCTCAGCTGAAAATAGCCGCAATAGAGTCACAATGGAACCGGTGATTCATTCGCTATGTACCGCCTGACGGCGTCCTCGTGTCTCCAGACCACAAATCGGTTCAGGTACA
This sequence comes from Halorussus litoreus, assembly GCF_003382685.1. Classification (GTDB taxonomy): domain Archaea; phylum Halobacteriota; class Halobacteria; order Halobacteriales; family Haladaptataceae; genus Halorussus; species Halorussus litoreus. The sequence goes on from NZ_QLVG01000032.1 coordinate 74,591, forward strand.
GCCGAGTGAGCTCTGGTGACCCAAGCGACGACGACCTGCGCACGTACAATAGGTTGTTCTACGCCGAAAATCGGCGGAGGCGTACACATGGACCCACGAAACACACCTGGTTATCGGATGCACCGCACGCTCAGCAATCTCATTGATATCGACGTCGATGAATTGGATCCCGCCAATCGGGAGCGAATCGACGCAGCGATGAGAATCCTGGAGCAAGTGAATCTCCTTACTTGACCAGCCGCCACGGGGGACGTTGGCGGCCACGTAGTATCCTGATACACGACCCTCGAGGAGCGGTTCTTCCTGGTTCGTCTCAGGATATGTTTGTTATCCCCTGAAGGAGGTGAGGAGCAGGGGAACGTCCCCAGGTACAACTCATGCCAACACTCCAAGCAGCGACGATGTCGACGTCGTTCCGAACATCGACCTCCGGTACGTGATCGCGTTCAGGATCCGTCATCGTTATCACCGCCAGAATACGGCAGTACTCTGAAGGGCCGCATCATGTCGTGGTCCTCGTGTTCGAGCATGTGACAGTGCCACATGTACCAGCCGGTCTGGTCGTTGAATAGGCCCTCAAACCCGCCGAAGTGAACGATCACGTGAGTTACCTCCCCCGGATTCGCCGTGACGACGTCGTTCCAGCCCATTTCTTCCGGTGCGGGGGGTTCAAGCGACTCGATATCGATCGTCTCCGCCTCGGGGTCGTACTCACTGTACGGCTGTCGCCCAAGCACCTGGAAGTGCACGAGATGCATATGCATCGGGTGAGACATTCCCGTCAGGTTCGCGAAGCTCCAGATTTCCGTGTCGTTGAGGGTGGGCTCCTCAGTAACCGGATCGTACAGTTTGTGGGGCGATGACTCCGCTTCCGAACCCAAGAGGTGCAAGGGTCGTCCGTACTCGTCGGAACTCATGGTCATCGGGAGGTACCGTTCCTCGTCGACCGAGTCGACGGGGATTTCTGGCACTTCCGCCAACGTACTCGGAACCTGGCTCGGATCGTCGACGTCATCGGCGGCGACATCGACAAGCATCACGTCCGGTAGCGGCTGTTGTTCTCCGGTATTAATGTCCGGGCCACGGTAAGGTGCCGCGGCGTCGTTGTGCACCAGGAGCGTCTGTCCGGCGTAGTCCGAGAAATCAACGACGACATCGGCACGTTTGCCCGTACCGATCTCCAGACGGTCCTCGATCGTGACCGGTGAGGCCAGCAGACCACCATCGTTTCCGACGAGGGTGAACGGCGGCCCGCCCGCTCCGGTCGTTCCGTCCGACTCGTTGTACTCGAACAGCTTGAGGTTGTAGAACCGACAGTTCGACCCATTGAGGATCCGAAATCGGTACTTCCTCGGGTCGACTGAAAGCCGAGGCCAAGCCTTCCCATTGACGACGGACGTGTCACCGAAGAACTGCGAGACGATGCTCGGGTTGGGGTTCGGCGAGTCGCTGTCCGTCCCGGAGCGGGCGGTCGGGTAGAACAACGATCCGTCGTCGTTGAAGCTGCGGTCCTGGAGCACCAGTGGGATCTCGTACTCGCCCGACGGTAGACCAAGTGACTCCTCTCGGTCGTTCCGGAGGAGATAGAGTCCGGCAAGACCGGCGTAGACGTTCAACCGAGTAATTCCGAGCGAGTGGTCGTGATACCAGAGCGTGGCCGGGGGCTGGTCGTTTACGTAGTAGTAGTCTTTTTTCTTGAACTTCGGGCCGGTTTGCTCGAAGTCCCGCGTGAACCACGCTGTCGGCTTGCCGTCGCTCGTGTGCTCGACGTTCCCGCCGTGAAGGTGGGTCACGACCCGTACTCCGGTACTGTCGTAGGGAATCTTGCTACTGTGAATCGTCTCATCCACCGGCAGGAGATGTTCGTTCGGTAACTTGTTCATCCAGCGCACATAGACTGGTTCGCCCTGCTGTGCTTCGATCGTCGGCCCCGGGTATTGGCCGTCGTACCCCCAGACAGTCGTCGGTGGAAGGTTAGGATGAATCTTCTGCTCAATCTCGCGCATTTCAACCTCGTAATAGGGGTTCCCGTCCTTCTCCCCAACTGGTTCCAGGACACCTGGCCGAGGGACTTCGGCAAGCCACTTTTCAATCTCAGGCGACGAATGCTCGCCTGAGAGTGACTGCGACGGAGTCTCAGTTCTTCCAGTCGGGGCTACACACCCTGCGAGACTCAGCGCGCCAGTACTGCCCGTCGCCGCAATGAATTCACGCCGCGATAGGCCGGTCCCGGGCGCTCCAAGATGGTCCCTCATGTATAGAACTTCGTGCGCAGTGACAGTCAGTCGACGGCGGAATCCCGACCGGTGGGAATCCGCCAAAGTGGTCTATCAGTGGCGTTCCAATGGTCGGGTATGGAACGTCGACAGGTCCTGAAAGCAGGTGGAGTCGCCGCAACCGCAGGTCTCACCGGGCTCGCTGGCTGTAGCAGCTCGAACCCCGACGAAAGCGGTGAGACGGATACTCCATCGAACGGAGACACAACGACAATTCTGATGGTCACGGAGGGAAGCGACTATTACTTCGACCCGATCGGGCTCTTCGTCGAATCCGGCGAAACGATCACGTTCGAGATCGATAGCGGCAGCCACTCTGCGACAGCATACAAGAAGGGGAATGGACAGGCGTCAGTCACGCGCATCCCGGACGGTGCCGAGGCGTTCGACAGTGGGATACTCAGCGAACAAGGTGCTACCTTCGAACACACTTTCGAGACAGCAGGTACGCACGACTACTACTGTACCCCCCACAAGAGCCTCGACATGGTCGGCCGCATCGTGGTTGGAGAGCCCGGAGGCCCCGCTGAGGGGAGTATGCCGCCGGACGGAGACGTCCCTGAGAGTCAAACGATCGTCGACCAGGGAGCGGTTTCGTACAGCGACTTTTCTGGGTGACGCTCCACCCGCAGCTGTTAGCTGGTCGGTTCGTAACCTTAGTACCCCAATCAGAGACAACTATATTTCCGACACCGCGAATCTTAGTTTGTGCTCAATAAACCAGATTGCCGGATTCCCATATGTTGGGATTCCGCCCGGTATTCTTGGGAGTGTCGACTCACAGCTACGCTAGAGACACCCACTCAGATTGATCGAGAGACGATATCTGGAATCTGGTACTCATGCCCAACACGACACTCAACATCGAAGACAACCATACAAGTGAACAGCAATCAACCTCCGAGTCCCAGTCGAGAGTATCATGTCCGGAGTGTGATGGTCGGGTCGTTCACGATGATGAGCACGGGGAGACAACTTGTAAGGAGTGTGGCTTGATTCTCGACGAAGCAGCTATTGACCGCGGTCCGGAATGGCGGGCATTTCATAGTGAAGAACGAGACGAGAAAAGTCGCGTTGGGGCTCCAACAACGCAACTCATGCACGACAAGGGACTCAGTACGACGATCGGTTGGCAAAATAAGGATGCGTCTGGACAGTCGATTTCGGAGCGTAAGCGTGCCCGAGTGCAACGACTTCGAACGTGGGATGAGCGGTTCCGAACGAAGGATGCACACGAACGGAACCTCAAACAAGCACTCGGCGAAATCAGTCGGATGGCATCCGCCCTCGGTGTCTCAAGACCAGTTCGTGAAACCGCTGGGGCCCTTTACCGCCGGGCTGTCGACGAAAACCTCCTTCCAGGCCGATCCATCGAAGGAATGTCGACAGCCGCTCTGTACGCAGCAGCCAGACAACACGGAACGCCACGTCCTTTGTCTGAATTCGCTGAGGTCAGCCGAGTCGAAAAAATCCGCATTCAGCGTGCATATCGGTATGTATCTCGTGAACTCGAGTTGCAGATTGAACCAGCAGATCCTCTCCAATACATCCCTCAATTCGCGTCGGCGCTCGAGGTGAGCGATGAGGCGACACGACAGGCCCGTGAACTACTCACTACCGCAAAGGCGCAGGCTGTTCACAGCGGAAAGAGCCCTGCGGGTCTTGCAGCGGCCGCGCTCTACGCGGCGACTCACTTAACGAATGAACAGTTGACACAGGAGACGGTGAGTAACGCTGCTCACGTGAGTATGGTAACCATTCGGAATCGCTATCAAGAACTGCTCGAAGTCTACGCAGAGAACGGTGACTATGGAGTACTTCGAAGTTTGGATAAGTGACGCACCAGTCCCTGCCGAAACCAACCCCTGTACTGAGCCGCTCGTCGGCGCTGAATCAACTCGACGAATGGACGGGAATTCTTCTCAGAGAGAATCAGCGAAATTAGAGAAAAGTCGCAGACGCTACGCTACCGAGTCAGTGCTATCGCCGGGCCCGCCGAGAGCCCTATCCGTACTCGACCTCGAAGAACTGGCGAGCGAACGACCACGCGTTCATCACCGGGCGGTCTGGCGGCGCGAGGTCGGGGAAATCCGCCCGCAGAAATACGTCCAACAACACCCATGCATTATAGAGCATACACGCGAACAGCCAGAAGAACGTCCGTACGGAGAAGTCTCGGGAGTTTGTCTTGGCGAGGAATTCGTGCTTGATGACCCTGTATTTCGTCTCAATCGTCCACCGCTGGTTATACCGCTTAATGACCCGCTTCGCATCCTCCTTGCTCTCCACGTCCTTGTTCGTCAGGTAGGCGCGACGCCCCTTCCAGAGCCGTTTGTCTACGTCGTCAAGTGAGACGCTTTCCATGTCGAGGCCAGCGCCGTAGTCGTCGAGACCACGTTGGCCGACCGTCGCGTTCTGCTCGAAGTCGAAGTCGCCGTCTACCTCGTCGTAGTTGGGCTCAGCAACGAGCGTCAGGTGGTCGAGCCGCGTCTTCTTGTCCGAAGACTGAATCGGGTAGTTCGAGTGGTAGTCGTGGCGGCCCTGCATCCGCGCGAGGGCCAGCTTCACGCTCTTTCCGTTTTTGGGTAACTGAACGGTGAATTCGTGGCCTCTGTCGTCGAGCCACTTCAGCATCTCCGTCTTGCGAAACGCCGAGTCCATCGCCACATCCTCGATAGTGACGTGCTTCTCGGCCTCCCGAATCAGATGCTTCACGGCGTCGGTGTACGTGTCCTCGGGCGTCAGTTGGTACGTGGCGATGAGGATTGAGCGCCCGTTCGCGTGCGCCGAGATGGTGAAGTGGTGATAGCCGTAGTACGTCCCGTTCTTCGGCTCTCCACCGCGTACGCCCTCGGGAAGCTCTGCGTTCCGTTTGTAGTAGGGGCGAATCGTCCCGTCGATGTACACGGGAACGGGGCGGTCAAGCATCCCTGCGCCCTTCGCGGCCTGCAACTGGCGGTCGTAGACGCGGCGGAACATCTGCTCCCAATCGGCGGCGTCGCGGTTCTCAATAGCGTTGAAGAACGTACGCGGCCACGGCGCGGCTTTTCCGCGTTCCCATTTGTGTTCGACCATCTTCTGGATGTAGTTCTGCTCGCGGGAGACCTCGGCTTGGAGGTCGAGCAGGTCAGTACGTTCGTAGCTGGCGTTCTCCGCACGGTCGAAGTCGAGTCCGTCGTAGATGAGCGGGCGGATGTGGCTGATAGCCGCCTGCTTCTCGCCGGGCGTGATACGCTTCGGTTCGGGCTCGCCGCCGCGTTCGAACCGCTGTCGGAGACCGCTGAACTCGGGCGCGTTCAGTTCGGCAAGTTCCTCTCCGAGGAACTCCGCGTATTCGATGATGCGTTCGCGGACGGTCTCGGTGTACCGCTGTCGCCACGTCCGGCGGAAGGTGTCGTGGTCGGGGACGCACTCGAAGCCGAGCTTGTGGGCGACGTAGCGGTACGTCCGTAGGTGGCTTTCGAGGTCGTGGAATGAGGAGAGTTCGGGGACGATTTCGCGGTAGACGAACGCTCTTGCCATCGTCGCCACGTTGTACGTCGTGCGGGAATCGTCGAAGTGGTCATCGCCGTGAATCAGCGGGTCAGGGTTCTCGAAGACGTATCCGGCGGCGACCGCATAGAGGATGGGCGTGTCGTGGCGGCTCTCGATGGGGCCTGCATGGGTGCCGCCTTTGTTCACTAACCGCTAGTACGAGAAAACCGATATATAAACGGTTGGATGTTTCTAGCTAATCAGTCCTGTCGTAAACACGTGACCGTAGCTCATCTTTCAAAATTACTTAGCCTTCGGTCGTCCTCCCGAAACGTTCGCTCAGTACAGGTGAACTACTCCACGGTTGTATTTCGGGAGGACGCGCTATCTAAACTCCTCCCTTCCTGTTTGAGGCTGAATTGCCAATACAGGACGAAGAGCCCAGCGAACAGTCCGCCCCAGAGGTGGAAACCACCGCTTAGTCCCCAGATGCCGAAGGTTCCGATGGCCCATACCGCGAAGAGTAGTATCGAGAATCCCATCCATTCTACCCGCTTCCACGCTCGTTCTTGGATATGAACAAGATGGGTGACGGCCCCCACAATACCGAACACTACCCAGAATATCCCTCGAAGCTTCGGTGACGACCGGTTCTCACTTTTCGCTTCCCGATACGCATACTGGCCAATAAGCACCAAGAAAAACAGAGAAACCAGCCCCTGAGTCAGCCATACCATAACTTCTATTGGAGCCTGCCGGATTAAATAGATTCGCACGCTCAACTTCGCAATCATCTTCGGTGATTGACCGCTCAATACAAGACGTGCGTCGAACAGCGTTATTGACTCTCAGAGTCAGAATACCATTTCCAGAGGTCAATTCCTGTCCAGCAGGTGTACACTACTGAGAGTGGGGCGAGCAAATAAAACGGGTCGATACTGAATACAACCGCATCAAGAGAATGGCTTCCCGGTGAGGCATACAAGAGCGTGGCAACGAATACAGCAACCCCGACGCCAACGTTGGTCAGATGCCACAGAAAATCATCTGCACGCACGATTTTCCTTCTGAGTGCATCCATACGATTGGTTACGTTCGCCTGTTAATATGGTTTTCGTCGGATAGGTTGGGTGACCAAGTTACGTTGTATTCGCAGACGTACTTAACAAACTTGTCTATTTGGATTTACTTCTAAAGCTGAATAAGGAACCGTACTACCAACTACTGGTAGCATGAGAAAAATACATCACTCATCATACGTCAACGAATTAAACTTCGGAGTACTGTATGCGTGAAGAGCGATCCAGCGGAGCCATGCGAGAGGGTTCGGACGCCTCCAGTTCAGCGAGGGACGTGATGAGTGAACTCACTCGCGAAACCGAACGGGAGATCCTTGAAATACTCATCGCGGAATCGCCACTGGGTGTCATGGAGATCGCTAAAACTGCTGAGCGCCATCCGATAACGGTGGATCAAACCTGTGCTCGTCTACACGAGAAGGGATATATCCATTCACGCGGCCGAGGACGCTATGAGGTCACTGAGAATGGAGTCAGACAGATTTGAGATGGATGCGATTGATACTCTCGAGGAGCCGATTTCTGTTCCAGACTACGTCCACTCTCCATTGTTTGAGTTGTAATCGGATGCCATATCCCCAATACCGTCCAAAATTAGAGTATGGTGAGCGATCCCGCGTCATCTGAGGACTCTCCATCGTTGCAGAATGTCCTTGATGCGCTGGACGACGCCAACTGTCGAGCTATCCTCCGTGAAACAGCTGAACCCATGACCGCGAACGAACTCATCGACGCCTGTGACATACCCAAATCGACGTTGTACCGGAAACTAGAACTCCTTAGTCGAGCCTCCCTCGTCCGCGAACAGGACACAATCAATCCTGGTGGGGGTCGAACTACGCGATACGAACGAGACTTCGACGATGTGACCATCTCTATGGACGACGAAGACGACTTGTCGGTAGCCGTGAAACGCCCACCACGGAGCCCCGACGAACGCCTCGAAGATATTTGGTCGAAGATGGGGGATGAGTTATGATGTGGACAGGACCGGCCATTGTCGTCGTGAAGACGGTGATCCTGCTGTTGGGGAGCGGTATCACGTATATCGCGTACAAGGCGTATCGACGAACAGGCACGCCCTCACTGCGAGCGCTCGGGATCGGGTTCGGTGTTATCACGTTCGGCGCGCTGCTCGCAGGAATTGCACATCAAATCCTCTCCGTCTCACTCGAATTGGGCATTCTAATCAATAGCGTCCTTGTTGCGATAGGATTGGCTATCATCATGTACTCACTTTATCTCGAACGCAGGTGAAGACAGCTCCGCGACTACGAAGGCGAGTACGTAAGTTTGAAACTCAGTCTGACCCATTTTGGAGAACGTACGGTGTATCGAGTATGCAACTGCGTTGGCACGCGGTTTCTGTCGGCCCGCCAGTACGCTGATTGTGGACCGGATAACGCTGACCGTTGCCTCGGCGGTATCTCACTCACGCCCCACTACCGTACACAGCGCTATTCGATGTAGTATCGGCAAGCGAATTTCGAACGACAACATCCATGAGAACAGCTCTATCCAACCCACTCACAGACATCCAGCAATCACAGACAGTCCTCATCATCTTTGCGAGTACGCTCGTGAGTGTGATGGGCGTCTCCCTCATCAGCCCAGCACTGCCGACGATTCAAGCAGCATGGAACATCTCGGCGAGTCAAGCGAGTCTCCTCATCTCGGCATTTACCTTGCCCGGTATCGTTCTCACACCGTTCATCGGTCTCATCGCCGACCGCGTTGGTCGCAAACGTGTGCTCGTCCCTTCGCTATTCTTGTTTGGCGTGAGTGGCATTGCAGTCGTGTTTGTCGACGAATTCACAACGCTTCTCGGTCTCCGCGTCGTGCAGGGAACCGCTGGCAGTGCCATCATGAGTCTCACCGTGACGCTGCTCGGTGACCTGTTCTCGGGGGAACAGCAGAGTCGTCTCATTGGACTGAACGCGGCAATCCTCGCCATCGGCGCGGCTGGCTACCCCTTACTGGGCGGTGGCCTTGCGCTGCTCTCGTGGGCCGCGCCGTTCGTCTGTTTCGCACTCGGTATTGTCGTCGCCGTTGCCGGCTCTGCGATTCTCCCTGAACCCGAGAGTAGCATGGATTCGTCCGGACTGTCGTACGTCGTTAACGCAGCTCAATCGGTCCCAACACGGACGGCTCTCGGGTTGTACGTCGCTATTTTCGGCATTTTCTTTGTTCTCTATGGCGCACAGCTCACGGTCGTCCCGTTCATTCTCGACGAATCCTACGGCCTTTCTTCTGGGATGATCGGGCTGTTGCTCGGACTCCCAGCGGTGACGATGGGGGTGACGTCCTCACAGTCGTCCCGTCTCATGCGCCATCTCTCACCCCCGCGGCTCATCACACTCGGTTTTGTGACCTACGGTATCGGGATGACGCTCGCTGCACTCGCCCACTCGATCACCGTCCTTGCCGGCGCACTGTTCCTTTTCGGTATCGGGCAGGGATTCGCGGAACCGATCACCGATACAGCACTGAATACACTCGCGCCCGATGCGTTCCGCGGCGGAATCATGAGTATCCGAACGAGCGTGCTTCAGTTCGGAACGACCCTCGGCCCGCCAGTGTTCGTTGCTGTTGCCTCAATTGTGGGCTACACCGATACGCTCCTCATCGCCGGTCTCGCTGCCCTCGCTCTCGGCATCTCTGCGTTCGGCCTTCTCACGCTTTCAGAAACTGGGCAATCAACTCAACGTCGCACATTCACAAATGAGTGATTGATCTGTTCCATGAGCTTGTCTCTATCCCGAGTACGGTTGCCCCGCACCCACGAAAAGAGGGTGTAGATGGCTTCGTTCAGCGAGTGTTCTAGGCCCATATCTGCCCCTCGGAACGTAGGCCAATAGACCGAAGGCCGGTATCACAACAGATCTCGATACGTGCGTGTACTTGCTTGGGAGGTCTTCTAAACGCTTTCCGCACATTCGAGAGGAGCGAATCATCCACCGTCCCGTTCCAGAACCCAGTAACCGCAGTACGTTTGTTACCCCCTGAGGAGTGCGGGGGTAGGAAAGCGCCCTCGAGTACAACCTATGGCAACACTCCAAGCAGCGACGACGTCAACCGGCACGATTGTATCGGACGCACAAGCAGTCCGTCAGCTCTGTGAGAGCTATTGCTTCGGGACCCTCAACTGGGAGGTAGACGAGGAGGGCGAACTCATCATCTGGGGCTACGATAGCTTCGAGGTGTACGAAGCGCGTGAGAACGGTCTCCCCGATTATGACGGTGGGATCGTGACCCACGAGTTCCTCCGGCAGCTCGCGGAGTACATCGATGGCGACCAGGAACTCGACATCCAGACGGCCGGGTATACGAAGTGTCGATTTCCGGTCCTCGCCAAGCGGTACGTCATCCGCAATGGTGAGGTCCTTCACGCCGATCTGACCGGACTCGACCCGATCGGCGAATAACTGGTGATCATCCCTTGGCAGGTGAAGAGGAGTCGTTTATCGGGGGCTGACGGACTGAGCCCCACGTGGGGCTTCGTGATACCATGTCCGAGCAATCTACTGACGACTCGTTCGAGGACTGTGAGCTAGGCCCCGAGGCAATCCTCGGTACGCAGACGTTCGAAGACGTCCTGTTCACCGAGGAGACAGAGACCCCGGTGAATGTTCTTACTGGCGAGACGCCCGAGCATTCGCAAGCGAGCGTCGACGAAGCTCGGGCCTTTGCCGCCGGGATCGACACCGATACGCCGCAGATCGCGCTGCAAGCATCGGTCGAATCGCAGATCGAAACCGCGAGCAAACCGTACACGGCAGCCGCGTTCTTCCACTTCAAAGCGACTGGAACACTCGCACTCCACCGCGCCTACCACGCAGCGTACGAATCGGCGGCGTTCGCGGTCGATTTCGACGCCGACTACGAAACCGGTGACCTGACGATCACCGTCGAGGAGATCACTGGGTCGGAACGAGACGACGCCTAGCGAGCGCGTATTCCGGCGGTGTTTATCGAGCGCCGGCGATGGGTGCCGGCGCACCAAGCAGTGATGCGGAGCGGAGTCGCGTGCGTCGGCAGACCGAGGTGACAACCGATGCACATGGTCATTTACACGCTAGTTGAGGCATCGACACGAGATGATGCGCTCGCCACCGGAAAGACGGTGTTCGATCGACTCGTCGGCGCCGTGCCACACGCAGGTGCTGTCTTCGATTACTACGTGTGCTTTGACGAGGAGGACACGACGGTCGCTGGAACGGCCCGTTGGGGTGATCTCCCGGTTGCAGCTTCTGTGGAATCCGATGAGGGCGAGGAGCTGCTCGAACGCGGCTGGGAAGCCACGAAAGAGGAGTTTCAGCGGAATCTCGACCGGGTGAAGGAGGCACTCGACGAACACAGCGACGAGGAGATCATGCGCGATGCGGACCTCGCCCGGCACGCATTCCACCAGGTCGGTGCGTACGACGGGCCTTCGGTCTGCCTGTATGACGAACATGGCAGCGGCATCCGGCATCGAGGCCAGTTGGAGCGAATTCTCGACGAGAGTGACGATCTCTGGATTGTGCCGGCGGACATCCACTTCTGAGGGAACAAACCGGCCAGCTGCTCCGTGGTGCAGTGACCGCAGAGCATTTTTTTCGCCCCCTGAGGGGTGCGGGGGTGCTCGAACGAGCACACCTCGAATAGAACGATGAGTGGAACTATCGACTCACAATCAGTCGAACAGACACGCCCGAGAAGTGACCGTGACGTCGTCTACGTCGGCTATCGACAGCGAGGCCGCGCCATCGTGGAGAAACAGCCCGGTCAGGAACAGCTCACTCCAAATCGGAGTCTCGAGTTGGCGAGTCACAGTCCCTCTGGCTTCGAATGGGGATACGGGGGCAGTGGCCCGGCACAACTCGCGCTCGCGCTCCTGCTCGATTACTCCGACGACGAGGAGGTTGCGCTAGCGCAATACACGGAGTTCAAAAACCAGGTCGTAAGCCAGTTGGATTGCACTGGTCCCGGCGGGCGCTGGCGACTCACCGGCAGTGACATCGACGCAGTCCTTCGCGAGACATCCGACGAAGCGGCCGCACCGTCTATCTGAGCACCAATCACTGAGAGTAACATATGTCGGAACACAACCAGCCGTCTCGTGCGGATGTCGAATCGATAGAGAACAGTGAGCGGCCGTCACCAACGGAATACGTCGAACGCAGCGACGTCGGTGTCTCGCTGACCGTGAAGCTCAAGCGCGGAACCGGGACACGAGATGAAGACCAGATCAAAGCCAAGGTGAAAGCGAAAACGCTCGAAGACGCCCGAGAGGACATGGAGATCCTTCGAGCGTACGTTTACAAACTCGCCGAGGACGCCCGCCAAATCCAACCCGAGGAAGAAGACGAGTAAGCAGTCTAGCGGGTCTCACAAAACGATTTGGCAGGCCACAAATTTCGACTCGTTTTGACTGAACTATCTGTTCAATGTGTGTGCGAATGGGGCGAGTCGATTCAAAAATCGTAGTATCAGCTATTGCTAGGCCCAGTGAAGGAGATAAAGGAGATAGATGCTAGCGCCCGTAACGAGTATACCGACCGCTGCAAAGGCCACAACAGCCAAACCAGTTGTGTAGAATGCCATTTGAACCGCTTGAAGGCCAACGAGGATCGTGAATGCTGCCAGTATCGTCCAAAAGACAGTTGAGAGAACTGACCGTCCCGCTCTTGACATCTCCTCCCTCACGGCACGCCGAATTTCGGATTCAGTGAGGTTGTCGGAGTCAGCCATATCAAGTCCTACGCTCGCCATCCATTATATATTTAGCTTGTACCGAGCGATAAGTGTACTACCTGTACTGAGCGTTCAGCCTATTCGCCACACGACGCGAAACGAGGATGCACAAACTACTCTCTGACATTCTCAGTCCGGCGCTGTTTTTTCGTCGCCTCAGCAGGAGCGGAGGCGACACTCAGTGAGCAACTCCTCAGAGCAATCCACGGAATCGAGCGGCCTATCACCGGAACAGCGTCTCGAACCATCGAATACGGGACTTCTCAACGCCGGCATCGTGACGATTCACGACATGGAGACGCTGCGGGCCTGCGTTGCCTACGAGAACACCCACCAGAATCGGGTCCAGATTCTCCGGCGTCTCGAACACAGAGCCAGCGAACTCCGCAAAGAAGAGGGCTGAGACAACGCTCGTGGAAGTTTTTCGGAGCCTCCAGTGGGTGGAGGCTCAATTCACATGAGCAATCGACCGGAAATCGAGATTCAACAGCAGACCGCCTTCGGAGACGATGGCCAGCTCGAAGTGACCGGGACGAGCGTCGAAACCTCCCTCGAGGACTTCGGTGCGGACGTGGACCACCGCGACCGTGATTCACGGCTCGATCGGCCCGAGGCGAGTGAGTTCGGCGTCGACGACCGTCCGGAGGTAGAACAATCGTCCGAGAGTGATCAGTCGAACCTCT
>NZ_QLVG01000033.1 GCF_003382685.1 Halorussus litoreus
CCCCCCCCCCCCCCCCCCCCCCCCCCCGACCGCGAGCTACATGTCGAGCGAGATGAACGACACGTCACGCTCGCGCATGTAGCTCCGGAACTCGTCGACCACGGTCGGGAGTACTGGGAGGATCCCCCGCTCGAACGACGCCACGACGACCTCGTCGTCCACGAAGCCGGTGAATAGTATCTTGTCGTCGGCGACCTTGATGATCTGGTTGACGTTCTCGGCGTTCATCAGCGCCTCGTAGCTCTCGCTGGCGACGAGTTCGAGGAGCTCGGACTCGACCTCGCGTTGGCGACGCCGGGTCCAGTCGAGGTCCTCGCGGAGGTGGAGTACCTCGATCTGCTGGTCGGCGGCGACTTCCGAGCCCGGAGCGTCAGTCGAGTCGAGATCGCGCTCCGAGATAGAATCGCCTTCGTTGCCATTCCCGTTCTCCGGATCTGCCCGGACGAAGTACCGGAGTTTCCTCCCGGCGTGTTCGCTGGTGATCGAGCACATGTCCTCGGCGATAGTCATGTCTCAGCACGGTGGCGGTCGCTCGGAATAAATCCTGTGACGCGCGTTCGGACTACCCTTTCGACGGGGTACTCAGACCGCGGTGACCCACGCCCGGAACGTCTCGGGTTGGTCGTACACCTCGCGGAACGCCCGCTCGACGAACTGCGCGACTCGGTTGGCGTCGGCCAGCGCCGACACCCGGACGTTGACCCCCTCGGTCTCCTCGGGACGGTTGAGTTCGTCGACCTTGAACGCCGGGAACTCCGACAGCAGGCGCTTCAGATCCTCTAGCTCTTCGTCGGTGCAGTCGAGGTTGCAGACGCCGTCGCCGAACTGGATCCACGGCGGGGCTCGCTCGGTGTCGTCTTCATCGTCGCCTTCGCCTGCTTCCTCGACCTCGGCTGCATCGGCGAACTCCTCGCCAGCGGCCGCGTCCCGGTGGGCCTCGAACGTGACGAACGCGCTCGCCCGCTCGCGGTGGGCCGCGATGCCCTCCGCGAACAGCTTCTGGCGGTCCTCGGGGCTGTCGGCGTCGAATCTGGTCATACAGGTGGTACTCGACCGGGCTTGAAAAAGGATGCCGGACGCGAGTGATGGAATCGGAGAGTCGTGATTCGCTGCTGCAGGTGTTGTTCGGTTGGTCGGTATGTCTTTCCACCTCGGCGCGTGCTGGCGCGAGTTTAGCTCGCGCTTCCTGTCCGCTTTCTTCAAAGCTTTAAACGTGGGCACCGCACGTCGAATCATGAACCCGCACATTCTGATACTCGGTGCGCCGGGCGCAGGGAAGGGAACCCAGAGCGACAACATCGTCTCGGAGTTCGGCGTCGAGCACGTCACGACCGGGGACGCGCTCCGGTCGAACAAGGGCATGGACATCAGCCATCTCGGCCTCGAATACGACACGCCGGGCGAGTACATGGACAAGGGCGAACTCGTCCCGGACCCCGTGGTCAACGAGATCGTCAAGACCGCGCTGGAGGAGGCCGACGGCTACGTGCTCGATGGCTACCCGCGCAACCTCGATCAGGCCGAGTACCTCTCGGAGATCACCGACCTCGACGTGGTGCTGTACCTCGACGTCGACGAGGACGTGCTGGTCGCGCGCCTGACCGGCCGCCGCGTCTGCGAAGAGTGTGGCGCGACCTACCACGTGGAGTTCAGCCCGCCCGAGGAGGAGGGCGTCTGCGACGAGTGCGGCGGCGACCTCTACCAGCGCGAGGACGACTCCGAGGAGACCGCCCGCGAGCGCATCCGCGTCTACGAGGAGAACACCGCGCCGGTCGTGGAGTTCTACGACGACGAGGGCGACCTCGCGCGCGTCGACGGCGAGGGAACGCCCGACGAGGTGTGGGCCGACGTGCGCGAGGCCATCGAGTCGAACGCCTAACGTTCTAGTTCCTGATCGCGCTTCCGGCCAGTTCGGCCTCCCGCGTCCGTTCTGCGTCCGGCGTCCGTTCGGTACTGCTTCGCGTCTTCGAGCGTCTCGGTCTCGAGCAGTCGGTCGAGACGACGCTCGAACTCATCCTCCGTCAGGTCGCCGTCCGCGTAGCGCCGCCGCAACCGTTCGAGCGCCGCCTCGTCGTCGTCGAGTTCGGAGTCGGACCCCACGAGGCCGTCGAACGTCCCGGTCTGCGTGAAGAACCACAGCAGCGGGACGACGACCGCGAGGACGGCCAGCGGGATGGCGAGCACGAATAGCACCGCCGGCGCTTCGGCGGCGAGTATCGAAACCACGACTGTCGTGACCACGCCCGCTATCACGATCTTGGGTGTCGACTCGGACTCGCCCCCGTCGAGCGCATCGTTCATGAGAGATGGGTTAGATTCGGTGACAGATAATTCAGGGGGGTTCTGCCCGGCGCGTGGGTGGCCACTACGGTTCGATAGCGAAAGTTGATTAACCGGGAAGTCCCAACGCAGCACAATGGCACGGACCGCGGACAAGATCGAATCGCTCATCGCCGAGGACGAGGAGATGAGCGACGCGCTGGCGGTCGTCTACGACCGCACCGGCGGCGGCTCCGACGAGATCGCGTGGGGTGACGTGAACGACGAGCTTTCGAGCGGGCAGTGGGGCCGGCTCATCGAGAAGGACGTCCTCCGAAGCGACGGCGACGAGTTCCGACTCGCCGACCCCGACGCGGTCGTGGCCGCGCTCGAAGACGAGCCGAACACGACCATCTCGACCGGCGAAACCGATACCGACATCGAGTTGGACGTCGAGGACATCGACGACGACGGTTCGTCGTGGACCACGTGGGACAAGTTGGCCGGGCTGGGCTCTATCGGGCTGTTCCTCGGCTACTCCCAGACGCCCATCCGGAACGCGGTCGGCGGCTTCGTGAACCTCTTCGTCGGCCCGCTCGATCAGGTGTTACCGTTCTACGTTATCGTGCTGGTACTGGCGCTGGTGACAGGGCTGTTCACCACGCTCCTTCAGGCGAATCTGATGGACATGGAGAAGATGAGCATGTATCAGAATCGGATGAAGGAGATCCAGGAAAAGCGCAAGGAGGCCAAGGAACGCGGCGACGACGAGGCCATAGAGCGCATCCGCGAGGAGCAGATGGACGCGATGGGCGACCAGCTCGGCATGTTCAAAGAGCAGTTCCGCCCGATGGTGTGGACGATGTTCTTCACCATCCCCGTCTTCCTCTGGATCTACTGGAAGGTGTTCGGCGGCCACATCCCCGACGCCGAGTGGCAGATCGTCGCACCGTTGATCGGTGAGGCGACGTGGCGCACCGGCGTCGTCGGGCCGATGGAACTCTGGATCGTCTGGTACTTCCTCTGCTCGATGGGGTTCTCCCAGATCATCCGGAAGTCGCTGAACATCCAGACGACGCCGACGTAGATTCGGATTCGTCGGTTCTCTCGGTGGCTTTTTCTTTCAGTCCTCTGTCCGATATTGGTTCTCTCTCCGACTCTCGCTCCGTTATCCAGAAATCCCGGCGCGCGAGCAACGCGCGCGAGGGACGAGTCAGCACAGCGAAACGAGCAACGCAGGAGGCTGGGGAGGGTCGAGGCTCCGGTGCGGTCGCGGGGCGGTGCTGTGCGGTCACGCCGAGGCTCAAGCAGTAGCTAGCTTCACGGTCGATTCGTTTTTTATCGAGACTGCGAAGCTAGCTACTGCCGAGGCATATGAGAGACCGCAACCGCACAGCACTGCGACCGCACAGCACGGGCCTCAGACCTCCCCAACCTCCTGCGCTTCTCGGCCTTCGGCCTGCGATGCTCGTCCCTCGCGCGGTTTGGCGCGACACGGAGGTCGCGTCCGCACACGCCGGGTGGAAAGATGAGCCAGCGCAGCCAGTGGAGAGACAATTTCGTCCAACTTATCCGGAAGTCCCACCAGCCCACGCGGTCCGAAAATCCGGAGCAGAGAGTACCCAACCCGCCGCCGTCGCACCCGGGGAAGTTCAAAACCCCTTTCATAGCTCGCCGACGAGGGAAGATATGCTGATTACAGTCTCCGGACCACCCGGAAGCGGCAAGAGCACGACCGCTTCCAATCTCGCCGACGCGCTCGGGCTCGACCACGTCAGCGGCGGGGACATCTTCCGCGAACTCGCCGACGAACGGGGGTACACGCCGCTGGAGTTCAACAAACTCGCCGAGGAGAACGACCAGATCGACCGCGACCTCGACCGTCGCCTGCAGGACGTCGCCATCGACCGCGACGACGTGGTGCTCGAATCCCGACTGGCGGGCTGGCTGGCGGGCGATCAGGCCGACTTCCGGGTGTGGCTCGACGCGCCGCTGGACGTGCGCGCCGAGCGCGTGGCCGACCGCGAGGGCAAGCCCGTCTCGGAAGCCCGCGAGGAGAGCGCGGCCCGCCAGAGCAGCGAGGCCGACCGGTATCTCGACTACTACGGTATCGACGTGACCGACCTCACCATCTACGACCTCTCGGTCAACACCGCGCGGTGGGACGCCGACGCGGTGCTCGACATGCTCGTGACCGCCGTCGAGGACTACGACCCCGAAGTCGACGAGGGCAAGTACCCCGTCGACGTGGACTACGACTTCTGAGCCATGCTCCGCGGACCTCCCGAGGAACGGTCGCCGGCCGAACTGCTCGCCTTCGGCGTCGTGAACCTCGACAAGCCGCCGGGCCCCTCGGCCCACCAGGTCGCGGGGTGGGTGCGGGATTTCGCGAGGGAGGCCATGGCCTCCGTGGAGCGGGCCGACGGCCACGCGGAACCCGTCGAGCAGGCCGCCCACGCCGGGACGCTCGACCCGAAGGTGACGGGCTGTCTCCCGATGCTGACCGGCACCGCGACCCGGCTCTCGCAGGTGTTCCTCGAAGGCGCGAAAGAGTACGTCGCGGTGCTGGAGCTCCACGACCGCGCCCCGGCCGACGTCGAGGCCATCGCCGCGGAGTTCGAGGGACCGCTGTACCAGAAGCCGCCGCGAAAGAGCGCGGTCGCCCGCCAGTTGCGCGTCCGGGAGATCTACGACCTCGACGTGCTGGAGGTCGAAGACCGGCGCGCACTCGTCCGCATCCGCTGTGAGAGCGGGACCTACATTCGGAAGCTCTGTCACGACCTCGGCCTCGCGCTCGGCACGGGCGCGCACATGGGCGACCTCCGCCGGACCGCGACCGACCCCTTCGACGACACCGACCTCGTGACGATGGAGGACTTCGCCGATGGATTGGCCCGCTGGCGCGAAGACGACGAAGACGACTGGCTCCGAGAGGTCGTCAGTCCGGCCGAGCGCGCGCTGGACCACCTCCCCGCGGTGACCGTCGCGCCGAGCGCGGCCGAGCAGGTCGCGCAGGGCGCGCAGGTGTACGCGCCGGGCGTCATCGAGGTCGAGGACGCGGACGAGGGGCAGCTGGTGGCCTGCCTCACGCCGGACGGGGCCGCGGTCTGTCTCGGCACGATGGTCGGTGACGCCGACGCCGAGGAGGGCGTGGTGGTGGAGCTAGAGCGCGTGTTGGTTTGAGACGCAGACGCTAACCGCACCGTATCCGTGCCGACTGATTTCTGCTTGCTTCGCCACTGGCGATGAGAGCGAACTACGCGAGTAGTATTCAGACAGGCCCGTTGCGCTGATTCTGTGGTTTCGAAAGCCCTGGCCCGTTCAGTCTGCCAGGGGTGTGGATCGACCCACTGCTCGAAACAGACGATTGGCCGCGCTTCTCTGAACTGGTCAACTGCACAGCCCCGACACCTTTAAGTCGATGTACGATTGTGTTCATCACAAGACGAAGACGTACATTGGTGACACACAATGCAGGATTATATCGAACGCGTCACGGACGGTGCGGACCTCTCGCTCGACGAAGCCCGCGAGGCGGCCACCGCCGTCTTCGAGGGTGCGACCGAGACCCAGATCGGCGCGCTGCTGGCGGCTCTCCGCGCGAAGGGCGAGACCGAGACCGAGATCGCCGGGTTCGCCCAGGGAATGGCCGACGCCGCGCGCACCATCGACCCCGACCGCTCCCCGCTGGTCGACACCTGCGGGACCGGCGGCGACGACTACGACACCATCAACGTCTCGACCACGAGTGCCATCGTCGCCAGCGGCGCGGGCGTCCCGGTCGCCAAGCATGGCAACTACTCGGTCTCCTCGTCGTCCGGAAGCGCCGACGTGCTCGAAGAGGTCGGCGTCGAGGTCGAGGCCGAACCGCCCGCGGTCGAGTCGGCCATCGAGGACGACGGCATCGGGTTCATGCTCGCGCCGGTGTTCCACCCCGCGATGAAGGCGGTCATCGGCCCCCGGAAGGAGCTCGGGATGCGCACCGTGTTCAACGTGCTGGGCCCGCTCACGAACCCCGCGGGCGCAGATGCCCAGGTCGTCGGCGTGTACGACCCCGACCTCGTGCCCGTGCTCGCGCGCTCGCTCGCTCAGATGGACGTCGAGCGCGCGCTGGTGGTCCACGGCTCGGGCATGGACGAGATTGCGGTCCACGGCGAGACCACCGCCGCGGAGGTCCGGGGCGGCGACATCGAGGAGTACGCTATCGCGCCCGCCGATCTCGGGCTCGACCGCCACGACGTATCGGCCGTCGCTGGCGGGACCCCCGAGGAGAACGCCGCGGACCTGCAGGGCATCGTCGACGGTGAGGTCACCGGCGCGAAGCGCGACATCATCCTTGCGAACGCCGGGGCCGCGCTCTACGTCGCGGGCGAGGCCGACTCGCTGGAGGACGGCGCGGAGCTCGCCGCGAAGGCCATCGACGACGGCGGGGCCGCCGACCAGCTCGAACGACTCCAGCGGACCGTGACAGCATGACGCAGGCCCGTGACAGCGCGACGCGGGTGAAGGTCTGCGGGATCACCTGCCCGGCCGACCTCCGGGTGGCCGTCGAGGCGGGCGCGGACGCAATCGGCCTGCTGGTGGACGTGCCGGTCGACTCTCCCAGAGAGATCGACGCCGAGACCGCCGCGGCGCTCGCCGAGAGCGTCCCGCCGTTCGTGACGACAGTACTGGTCACGATGGCCGAGACGCCCGAGGAAGTGGTCGAACTCGCAAACGTCATCGACCCGGACGCCGTGCAGGTCCACGGCGAGCTCTCGGCCGGCGACCTCGCGTACCTGACCGCGAGCGTGGACGCCCAACTCCTCAAGACCGTGGCCGCCAGCGACCCGGAGCGCGCCCGCCAGTACGACGAGGTCGCGGACGCGCTGCTGGTCGACTCGGTCGACGACGACGGCGCTGGCGGCACCGGTCGAACCCACGACTGGGAGCGCACCGCCGCGGTCGCCGCGGACCTCGACTCGCCGGTCGTGCTCGCCGGCGGGCTGACGCCCGAGAACGTCGGCGAGGCCGTGGGGACGGTCGCACCGTTCGCGGTCGACGTGGCGAGCGGCGTCGAGCGCGAGGGCGTGGATTGCGACGGTGGTGAGTCCGATGCCGACGCCGAGTCGGCCTCGCCAAGCCGGAAGGACCCCGAAGCGGTCGCCGAGTTCGTGGAGAACGCCAGACGAGCGCGTCGGCCCCCGACGCCATGACGGGGGACGCCGACGACGTGACGACGGACACTGACTCCGCGAGGACGGCCTCCGACGAGACGACGAGCGGCCCCGCCAGCCTGACGCTGGAGCGCGAGCAGTTCGCGGACCTCGCCGGCCGCGACGACCCGGCCGTCATCCGAGTCGAGGCCGAACTCGACGCCGAGGCGACCCCGCTGTCGGCGTACGCCGCGCTGACCGGACGCTCGACCGACGCCGAGTCCTCCGAGTACGCCTTCCTGCTCGAAAGCGCGGAGAAGACCGCCTCCA
The DNA here is from genome assembly GCF_003382685.1 of Halorussus litoreus. Classification (GTDB taxonomy): domain Archaea; phylum Halobacteriota; class Halobacteria; order Halobacteriales; family Haladaptataceae; genus Halorussus; species Halorussus litoreus. The sequence goes on from NZ_QLVG01000033.1 coordinate 7,725, forward strand.
GCGACCCCGACGGTGCGTTCTCTCCCGAGACGTCGGGCGACCGCCACGCCCGGTACTCGTACGTCGGCTACGACCCGGACGCGGTCGTCACCGTGGACCCCGACGAGGTTTCCGTCGCGTCGCTCGGCGGGCGGGCCGCCGAGTACGTGACTGCTGACGGAGGTGACGGCGGCCCGGCCGGCGCTCCTGCTGGCGGCGCGCTCGACGCGGTCCGGGCCGCGATGCCAGACGCCGAGCAGCGCGGCTTCCCCGGGGGCGACCGCCAGCAGTTCGACGGCGGACTGGTCGGCTTTCTGGCCTACGACGCGGTGTACGACATGTGGCTCGACGAGGTGGGTCGCGAGCGGCCCGAGTCGCGGTTCCCGGACGCGCAGTTCGTCCTGAACACGAAGACCATAGCGTTCGACCACCGCTCGGGGACCGTCTCGCTGGTGTTCACGCCGCTGGTCGGGGTCGACGACGACCCGGACGCGGTGTACGACGAGATTCGAGCCGAAGCCGAACGAGTGGCCGATCTGCTCCGGGACGCCGACTCGCCGGAGACGGGCGGGTTCGCCTGCGAGGGCGAGCGCGCTGGCCCGCGAGACGAGTACGAGGACGCGGTCCGGACCGCCAAGGAGCACGTCCTCGACGGCGACATCTATCAGGGCGTCATCTCCCGGAAGCGCGAACTGCGGGGCGAGGTCGACCCGCTGGGGTTCTACGCGGCGCTCCGGGACGTGAACCCCTCGCCGTACATGTACCTGCTCGGTTACGACGACCTGACCGTGGTCGGCGCGAGCCCCGAGACGCTGGTGTCGGTCCGGGGTCGCGAGGTGATGGCCAACCCCATCGCGGGCACCTGCCGCCGGGGATCGAGTCCAGTCGAGGACCGCCGGCTCGCGGGCGAGATGCTGGCCGACGGCAAGGAGCGCGCCGAGCACACCATGCTCGTGGACCTCGCGCGCAACGACGTGCGCCGGGTGAGCGAGGCCGGCAGCGTCTCGGTCGACGAGTTCATGAACGTGCTCAAGTACAGCCACGTTCAGCACATCGAGAGTACGGTGACGGGACGGCTCGCGCCCGACTTGGACGCGTTCGACGCCACCCGTGCCGCGTTCCCGGCCGGCACCCTCTCGGGCGCGCCGAAGATCCGCGCGATGGAGATCATCGACGACCTCGAACGCGACCCCCGCGGCCTCTACGGCGGCGGCGTGGGCTACTACTCGTGGTCGGGCGACGCCGACTTCGCCATCGTGATCCGGACCGCGACGGTCGAACGCGAGGCTGACGTGGATAACTCCGCGCGAGATCGCATTACGGTGCAGGCCGGCGCGGGCATCGTTGCCGACAGCGACCCAGCCGCCGAGTACGAGGAGACCGAGCAGAAGATGGACGGGGTACTCACGGCGCTCGACCGGATCGAGGACGAGGCAGCGTCCGATTCTGGCTCCGAGTCCGAATCCGACGACCCGGCCGACGAACCGGACGCCGCGGAGGTGGGTCGATGACGGCGAGTGCGAACGCCGAGTCAGTCTCGCGGACTGATCTGAACGTCCTGTTCGTGGACAACTTCGACTCGTTCACGTACAACCTCGTGGAGTACACCAGCGAGTACGCCGACACCGAGATCGTCCGGAACACCGCCTCGTTGGCGGACGTGCGCGCAGCCGACCCGGACGCCATCGTCGTCTCACCGGGGCCGGGCCACCCCGCGAACGACCGGGACGTGGGCGTGACCAACGACGTGTTCCGCGAGGTGAGCCCCGAGGTGCCGACGCTCGGGGTTTGCCTCGGTCTCGAAGCCGCGGTGTACGCCTACGGCGGGTCGGTCGGGCGCGCGCCCGAGCCCATCCACGGCAAGGCGTTCCCGGTGTCCCACGACGGCCGCGGAGTGTACGCGGGACTCGACCAGGGGTTCCGCGCCGGGCGCTACCACTCGCTGGTCGCGACCGAGGTGCCCGACTGCTTCGAGGTGACGGCAACGACCGAGCACGCGGTCCCCGTGGGCGACGCGAGCGAGGACTCGTCGGGCGAGGGAGGCGAGTCCGAGGAACGCGAGTCCGAGGAACTCGTGATGGGGGTGCGCCACCGCGACCATCCCATCGAGTGCGTGCAGTTCCATCCCGAAAGCGTGCTCACCGCGGTGGGCCACGACGTGATCCGGAACTTCCTCGACGGCGTGGCGTAGACGCGTTTCTCGACAGTCGATGTTTGGCTCAGCCCTCCCGGTAGTCGGACTGGCGGTCACGAGGTGCGTCGGAATTGCCGTCTGCCCGAGACGGTGTACCCGGAGTCGCCTACGCTGACTGACTCGCCAGCGACCTGCCCGCGACCGCCGGAAGCCAACCCACGTCTTCCGCGGTCACACTCGCTGGCTCGCTGCTCCGCCGCTCACCTACCGCGGCGCTCCGCGCCGCGCACCGCTCGCGCGACCGAACCAAAATTGCCGGGGCGTTCTCGGTTGTCGGCGAGGCGCTCTCGACCGACCTACATCAGGACGCCCGCGGCGTACACCGCGCCGACGACGGTGATGGCGACCCACACGAGCTTCCACGCCACGCTCAGGACGATCCGACCGACGAGGACGACGAGCGCGAGCGCGACGAGTCCCACCAGCAGTTGCCCGAGCGGCGTGGCGGGCAGTCCCAGCAGTACGACGTTCATGGCGCATCCACTCGATTCGGCCACCGTAAACCTATTGGCCGAGGGACAGGCTACCGAATCCGAAAATCGGCGTCAGGCGACGGGGTGATTCGAGACTTTCGGCGTTCCGGTGCGGTTGCCTTACCACTTTCACCGCGGTCTGGATACTCTTATTAGGGGCCAGACCCTACTAGTGACCGACAACGAACAGCCGTGGTTCCGGCGTGGGAGTTCGGGCTACGGCGAGGTCAATTCCGAGCAGAGGCATCACAATACAACTCAATTTGAAGTAGTGCAATCAACACAGCAAAGGTTATACCGGTGGCTTCAGAATGCAATCTTCGTCACGAATGATTCCCAAGACGCTACTCACGGGAGCCGAAATCGACGGACAGACGCGCGGGGTGACCGAGGTATGAGCGGTGCGGGCGAACTCACGGCCGACGAACTCACGCTGCCCATCAAGCGGACCGAGGGGGAGACGCTGGCGGACCGGCTGACCGACAACGCGTACCACAACATTCTCCCGGCCCGATACCTCCGGAAGAACGCCGACGGCGACCACATCGAGGAGCAGGAGGACCTGTTCCCCCGCGTCGCCAAGAACATCGCGCTGGCCGAAGCCGTCTACGAGGCCGACGAGCGCGACGAGGAGATCACGGTCACGCCCGACCAGCTCAAGCCCGACCATCCCCGCCGCGACGAACTCGCCGGCGAGGTGTTCGGTAAAGGGACCACCGTCGACGACGACGCCGAGACGACCCTCTCGGTGTACAACGTCAACAAGTTCTCGTACGACACCGTGGTCCCGGAACTCCCCGACGAGGTCCGCGACCACGTCGAGGACGTGCGCGGCGAGTTCGAGGAGCTGATGGAGGACCTCTCCTTTATGCCGAACTCGCCGACCCTGATGAACGCAGGCGACGAGCTCCAGCAGCTGTCTGCCTGCTTCGTCGACTCGCCGGCCGACGACATCGACGACATCCACCAGACCGCCAAGGAGGCCGCGCAGGTGTTCCAGTCGGGCGGCGGCATGGGGTACGCCTTCTGGCAACTCCGGCCGTACGGCGACGCGGTGGGGAGCACGGGCGGCATCGCCTCCGGCCCCATCACCTTCATGCGCACGTACGACCAGATGTGCGAGACCATCGCGCAGGGCGGCGCGCGCCGCGGTGCCCAGATGGGCGTCATGCGCGTCTCGCATCCGGACGTCATCCAGTTCATCCACGCCAAGAACAAGGACGTGAGCCTCGCGAACACCCTCCGGCTCAACGACCCCGACGACTACACCCACAACTCGTTCAAGGACGCGCTCGGCGAGGCCCGCGAACTCATCGACGACGAGGGACGGGTGCCCAAGCACCTCCGGAACGCCGCCGAGGGCCACCTCTCGAACTTCAACATCTCGGTCGGCGTCACCGACGACTTCATGGAGGCGGTCCAGAACGGTGAGGAGTTCACCTTCACAAACCCCCGGACCGGAGAGGCCCACGTCGCGACCGAGCACACCAAGGAACTCTACGAGATGTTCGACCTCGGCGAGCACGTCGAGGTCGGCGAGGAACTCTCGGTGCCCGCCGAACTCGTCTGGGACCGCATCGTCGACGGTGCCCACGAGAACGGCGAGCCCGGCGTCATCTACCTCGAGCGGGTCAACAAGGAGCACTCGTTCGACGTCGAGGAGCATCCCGACCACCGAATTCTGGCGACGAACCCCTGTGGCGAGCAGCCCCTCGAAGAGTACGAGGCCTGCAACCTCGGCCACATCAACCTCTCGACGCTGGCCGACACAGACGCGCCCGACTGGCGGGTCTGGTACGACGAGCACGGCGACGAGTACGACGACTTCGAGCAGGCGGTCGACGCCTTCCTCTCGGAGGCGATGGCGTGGGACGAGTTCGACCACCGCATCGCATTCGGCACACGCTTTTTGGAGAACGTCGTCACGATGTCGGACTTCCCGGTCGAGAAGATCGAACAGAAGGTCCGGGAGATGCGCAAGATCGGCCTCGGCGTCATGGGGTTGGCCCAGCTGTACATCCAGCTCGGCGTGAAGTACGGCAGCGACGAGGGCAACGAGATCGCGCGCCAGCTGATGCGGTACATCAACAACGAGAGCAAGTGGACCTCCCACGAACTCGCCGAGCAGCGCGGCACGTTCGACGAGTGGGAGAAGTCGAAGTACGCCGACCCTACCGAGTACCGCGAGTGGTTCGAGAAGCAGACCGGCCTGAGCGCCGACGACTGGGAAGACGGCTTCCCGATCCGGAACCACAACACGACCACTATCGCCCCCACGGGGACCACCTCGATGGTGGGTAACACCACGGGCGGCTGCGAACCCATCTACAACGTCGCCTACTACAAGAACGTCTCCGACGACGTGCAGGGCGACGAGATGCTCGTGGAGTTCGACGACTACTTCCTCCGCACGCTGGAGGACAACGACGTCGACGTAACGTCGGTCAAGAAGGAAGCGCAGGAACAGATGGCGAACAACGAGTTCGACGGCGTCGAGGGGCTCGACACCGTCCCGGACGCCATCGGCGAACTGTTCGTCGTCACCTCGGACCTCTCGGGCAAGGACCACGCCGCGGTCCAGTGTGCCTGCCAGGAGGGCGTCGACTCGGCCATCTCGAAGACCTGCAACTTCCCCCACTCCGCCTCGGAGGAAGACATGCGGGACGTGTTCGAGTACATATACGAGAACGGCGGCAAGGGCGTGACCGTCTACCGCGACGGCACCCGCTCGAAGCAGGTCCTGACGACTCGCGCGGACAACAAGGAGTTCGCCGACGAGAGCGAGGCCGCCGAGGCGCTCGTCTCCCAGATTCGGGAGGTCTTCGACGGCATCGAGGGCTTCCTCGACAACGAGGAGGTCCAGGCCGCTCTGGACCGCGAGGTCGAGTCCATCCTCGAAGTCGCTGACGGCGAGGACGGCCAGGGCCAGTACCCCGAGAAGCGCCCGCGGCCGGACGTACTCCACGGCATCACCCAGCGCATCGACACCGGCTACGGCAAGCTCTACGTCAACATCAACGAGGACGACCAGGGCCGGCCGTTCGAGTTGTTCGCCAACATCGGCAACTCCGGCGGCTTCACCGCGTCGTTCACCGAGTCGCTCGCCAAGACCATCTCGACCGCGCTTCGGTCGGGCGTCGATCCCGAGGAGATCGCCGACGAACTCCAGGGCATCCGGAGCCCGAAGGTCGCGTGGGACAAGGGCGAGCAGATCAACTCTATCCCGGACGCCATCGGCACCGCGCTGCGCCGCTACCTCGACGGCGAGGTGAACAAGGCTTACCCTCAGCAGAAGAACCTCACCGAGGTCGAAGGGACCGAGGCCGGGACCCAGACCGACGGTGGAGCCGTCGCGAACGAGAAGACCGACCAGCAGGCGGCCAGTCAGCAGGACGCCGACCAGCAGGAACTCATCGCGTCCGGCGAAAATCCGGAGTGTCCGAGCTGTAACAGCATGTCCCTAGAGTACTCGGAAGGATGTAAGACCTGTAACAACTGCGGTTGGTCCGAGTGCTGACTGTCGGATAACACCGACTGTTCTTTTGTTCCGCTCTCACACTTGCGGATTCGTGCGAGCGGCGCGTCGGCCGGAACTGGTAGATACGACGACGGCGTATTCGGCCCGTCATGCCGTCCATGCGAGCCACTCCGACCCGTCGCGACCGTCGGTCCACGCGACCGACCGAACGTTCGTGGTCTTCGATTCGGAGGGGCTGGGAGGGCGACCGGTGAACGACGCGTCCCGACGCGGGATCGCGTTCGTCGTCTTCGGGTCGCTCGTCCTCGTCGCGTCGTTCGGGGTGGGCTGGGCGTTCGCACCCGACGTGAACACCGCCTCGGGCGACGCGAACGGGACCGAGATACTGGTCGGCGTTCAGGGGCCGGGACCGAACGGGAACGTGACCGCCCTCGACGCCGACGGCGAGGTCCGCTGGAGCATCGGCGACATCATCAGCTACCAGAACGTCCAGAAGCTCGACAACGGCTCGGTGCTGGCGACGTTCGCCGCCGGTGGCTACGAGGACTGCGGGCCGTACGAGCCGCCGTGCAAGCGAACCGGGGTTCGGATCATCGACCCCGGCTCGAACTCGCCGCCCGCGCGCTCGGAGTCGAGTCCGGACTCAGCAACCGCCCATTCCGACCCGGACCCGGAGGTCGTCTGGCAGTGGAGCTACCCGGTCCGCACTCGCAAGGACAGCGAGGTCCACGACGCGGAGATGCTACCGTCGGGGAACGTGCTCGTGGCCGACATGGAATGGGAGAGCATCTTCGTCCTCGACCCGAAGACGGGCGACCGCGAGTGGACGTGGAACGCCAGCGAGTTCTACGACCCGCCCGCGGACCCGACCCGGGTCGACTGGCTCCACCTCAACGACGCCGACTCCCTCGGCGACGACCGCTTTCTCGTCTCCATCCGCAACGAGAACCAGTTGCTGGTGGTCGAGCGCGGCGAGGGCGTGGTCGAGGTGGTCAACGAGGACGGCGACGAGGACGTGCTGAACCAGCAACACAACCCCCACTGGCTCGGCGACGGCGCGGTGCTCGTGGCCGACTCCGAGAACCACCGCGTGGTCGAACTCCACCGGAACGACAGTACCGGCGAGTGGGAACCCGTGTGGTCGGTAGCGACGGTGGGCGATATCCGACTCGACTGGCCGCGGGACGCCGACCGACTGCCGAACGGCCACACGCTGATCACCGACAGCCGGAACAACCGCGTGGCCGAGGTCGACGAGAACGGAACCACGGTCGCGAGCTACGCGGTGCCGTCGCTCCCCTACGAGGCCGACCGTCTGCCCCACGGCGAGAGCGCGGCAGTGTCACCCCACGGCGTCTCGGGCGAAGCCGACGCCGGGGTTCCCGACCGCCGAGTGCCGGTCCTCTCGACCCTGCTGGCGGGAGCGCGACACGTCGTCGCGCTCCCGTACTGGGTGTCGGAGATCCACCTGCTGGCAGTGGGCGTGGCTGCTGCGCTGTGGATTCGCGGGGGCTATCTGCTGGTCTATGCGGGGCGGCGAGGGAAGGGTTGATACCGCTCGCGGTGGGACTGGCTTCCATGAGCGAGGTGGGCGACCGGAGCGGCGGACGCGCTGAAGGGTCCGATGGCCGCAGCGAGGAGTCCGGCGGACGCGCCGACGAGTCCGAGGTCGAGCAGGGCGGTCGCCCGTGTCCTATCTGCGAGGAGCCGATGTACTCCCGGCACTGCAAGTACGTCTGCCCGCAACACGGCGTGGTGTACGACTGTTCGGACACGTTCTACTGAGCGCTGTCGGTGGTGCTCCCGACCGTTCGAGGGTAACTCCGCGGGTTCGGGCTGCATTTGTTTCGCAGAGTGAGCTGCTCTCGCGTCTCAGACGCCGAGAAACCGGAGAAAGAGGCCCAGAAGTAGCAGAATCGTGCCGATTATCGTGCCGACCAGTGGCGGAAGCACCGGAATGGGGATCACGATCAGGAGGAGGCCGACCGCGACGAGGATCGTCGAGGAGCGCATACGCCCCGTTCGCCAGCCGCACGGAAATAGGATAGGGCGAGTCGGAGAAGTGGCGGAATCCCTGACACCGACTACTTCATCGTCACCCACGTCAGGAACGCGACCGCGACGAACTGTAGCCCGCGGAGCACCAGCACGGCCTGCTGGACGGTCGGGTCGCCCGAGTACAGCATCTTCATGCTGAAGAAGAAGTAGATGGCCGCCACGTTCTCGACGAGCAGCACGGCTCCGAACGCGACGAGTCCGAGCAGCAGTTGCGTGCGGAACTTGCGGTAGTTGCGTACCCACACGGCCGTCAGCAGGCCGAGCAGGAGGATGTTCACGACCGCGATTCCGCTGGCGAACTGTATCGTGCTCATGCTATCGTGCCCCTCTCGTTCGTTCGTCCCTGGCGTTCAGTCTACTCGATGTCATTCGATGTGCTCCATAATCTCCTCGTACGCCTCGCGGTGCTGCTCGAACTGGTCGGTCAGGAAGTACAGCTTGCCGTACTCGTTGTCGCCGGGCTCGACCACGCCGTGGTCGTCCAGCATGTCGAGGTGATGGCGGACCGTCTTGTATCGCACGTCGAGCGCCTCGGCGAGCTGGTTGGCGTTTCGCGGGCGCTCGGACAGCTCACGGATGATGCGCGCGCGGTTCTCTCCGCCGCGCGTGGCCGTGAGTAGATACCAGAGCGCCTTGTCCATCGGCTGGATTCGCTGTTGACAGCGTCGCGACTTATAACTACGGCTCGACACGCCTCGACACCCAGCCGGTCGGCCCGCTCGGGAAGGCGTTGCGCTCCTCCTCGGGCTGGAGTTCGCCCTCACCGTCGGTCGCGCGGACGACCACCTCGTGGGACGAGTCTGCCTCGTAGGTGTACTCCCATTGCCGCCACACGTCGGTCCCGGGAAGCGGCTCCGAAAGCGTCGTCTCGGTCCACGAGTCGCCGCCGTCGGTCGAAACTTCGACTCGCTCGATTCCTCGGGTGCCCGCGTAGGCGTGCCCGCCGACCTGTATCTCGCCGCCGTCGAGGTGGTTTACGGTGTGGAGCTTCGCGACCGTCTCGACCGGCCCGGTGCCGTGCCAGCCGCGCTGCTCCCAGTAGCCGTCGGCCTCCTCCTCCAGAATCTCGATCTCGGTGAGCCACTTGACGTTGATCTCGCCCCAGTGACCGGGGATGAGCGCCCGAACGGGGTGACCGTGACCCCGTGGGAGCGGTTCGCCGTTCATCTCGAATGCGAGGAAGCCGTCCCGGAGGGCCGACAGCGGGAACTCCTCGAAGAAGTCGTCCTCGGCCCGGAACATGACACAGCAGTTCTCGTCTGCGTTCAGGTTCGCCTCGTCGAGCAGGTCCATCACGGGCACGCCGGTCCAGAGCGCGGTGTCCATCTTCTTCCCGTTGAGCCCCTCGCCCACGCACCGCAAGGTGACGAACCGCCGCTCTATCGAGTCGGTCATCCCGGTGAGGTCGTCGTAGTCGAACTCGATCGGCCGGTCGACCGCGCCGGTCAAGCTGAGCGTCCAGTCCTCGCGCGCGACGTTCGGGTCGACGTTGTTGATGTCGACCTGATAGAACTGTTCGCTCACGAGCGGTTCGATGCCCTCGACGCCGAGGCTCTTGCCGTCGGCTTCGTCGAGCAGCGTGCGGACCTCCTCGTCGACCTCGCCGTCGGTCTCGGGGGCGGCGTTGCTGTCGTCGTTCCGCCGGGAGCCCAACACCGCGCCAGCGCCGGCGATCCCGACTGCTCCCGCGAGCGCCTGCAGGACGCGCCGCCGCGTGTTGCGCCCACGGCCATCCCCGGCTGGCGCGCCGGAGCCACCGGCGGAACCGCCGGTGGCTCCGGCGCGCCAGTTCGCGACGGCGACGGCGAGGCCTGCGGCCGCACCCGCCGCCAGCGTCGAGAGGAGTGCGCCCGTGAGCGCGAGTCCCACCGCCACCGAGAGGAGGGCGACCACCGGCGAGGGGTTCACGTCGAACCGGTCGGCGAGCGCGGCGCCGGCCGCGCTCGCCACCGCGAACAGCCCCGCGGTGAGCGCGAGCGCCAGCAGGAATCCGAGCTGCGCGCCGAGGTCGCCGAGGGTCTGGATAGACCACGTGACCACGGCGTCGGGGGTCGCGGCGACCACGACGTCGCTGATCGGCGCGGCGACGAACGCCGGCGTCAGTCCTGCGGCCGCGTACGATCCCGCGAGCGCAGCGACGCCCGCCGCGACCGCGACCGTGATGGCTTCGAGTGGATTGCGCACAGTATCACTCCCGTGCCACGTACAGCGCGGCGAGGAGCGCGACGAGCGCCGCGGCCACGCCGAATCCGGGCACGAACGCGCTCGACTCCTCGTCGGTCGTTTGGTCGCTCATTTCGTTCATCGCGGTGGTGTCGTCCATCCCGTCGTCGCTCATCGCGTCGGTCGTTTCGTCCATCGAGTCACCGTCCATCCCGTCGTCACCCATCGCGTCGGTGGTGTCGTCCATCGAGTCGCCGTCCAGTTCGTCGGTGGTCTCGGTCATTCCGTCATCGCCCATCGAGTCGTCGCTCATCTCGCCGTCCGCGCAGGTGGTTGTCTCGGCCATGCTCTCGCCGTCCATCCCCGTGGTCTCGTTCGTCGAATCACTCATCGAATCGTCCCCCATCGAGTCGTTACCCATACGTTCGGTCGTCTCACCCATCACTCCCTCGGTCGTCTCGTTCATCCCGTCGCCCATCGTCGTCTCGCACTCGGTCGTCGTCTCCTGCGCGGGAGCAGGCGCGACGAGGACGGCGAGCGCGACCAGCACCATCGTAATCGGAGTTGCGAGCCGCATACCTCCACGGGCGATAGCCGCCCTAAAAGGAGTTTTTCGAACTCTCGCCCACTTCGTTCCGGGTCGGTGGCGAGTCTCTTCCAACTCTATTCCAATTTCGAACGGGGGAAGTTCCAGCACACCGACGAACAGCATCGAAGAACCGTCACGCGGACGCATCGGCGACCAGCCACGCGACCCAGCCGACCAGCATCGCTCCGACGACCGCGAAGACGAACAGCAGGAACGGCGTCACGTCGGTCACGGCCCAGAGCAGCGTCGCCAGAAGCCCGACGATCAGGCACAGCAGTACGACGATGACGTTCAGGTACCGCTTCAGTTCGGCGTCCATCGGTTCCGAACGCACACCCGCGACGGATAAAAACAGGTCATCGGCGAGTGGTCACCGCGCGGTACGCCGGCCCCGCGAGCAGCGCGACCGCGATTGCGCCCGCAGCGACCAGCAGCTCCCAGCCCACCGCCGACAGTCCCGCGGTCGAGAGCCGGTCGAGCGAACTCCCGGCGAGCACTGCCGCGACGGTCCACGGGATTTCGCCGACCGCGGTGCCGACGACGAACGCTCGGGGCCGGACCCCCGACAGCCCCGCCGCGGCAGAGACGGGGTCGGAGGGCGCGGGCGCGAGCCGCGAGGCGACCATCCCGCGGAGGTCGCCCGTCGCCGCGAAGAAGCGCTCGCCCGTGTCGCCGAGGCGCGCGACCAGCCCCGACCCCTCGCCGACGTAGCGCGCCGCCAGATACGGGAGGCACGCGCTCGCGGTCGTGCCTGCCAGCGCGACGGGGACGCCTGCGACGGGGCCGAAGCCGTAGCCCGCCAGCACTGCGACCAGCGAGGTCGGCCACGCGAACAGCGGGCGGACGAGGTAGACGCCGACCAGCAGCGCGCCGAACAGCACGGGTCGTCCCGCGAGCTCGCGCGCCGGCCGGACGAGTAGGTCCGGGCCGGCGAGCAGGCTGGCGGCCGCGACGACGCCGACGAGGGCCAGCCCGACTGCTTGCCTGCGCGCGAACCCGGTCATCGGAGGTGGGTTTTCGGCCCCTGGGTAACTTCTTTTGGGTTCGGTGCGTGAGGATAGTGTTCAGAAAATCAGGTAGAGTTGATACGACGTTCTCGAAAGCCCTCGGCGCGCCGCGGTCGCTCAGCGACATCTCCTCCGCTCGCTGACGCTCGCTTCGGATAGGGGTCGCTGAGACGACCAAGCGGTGCGCGAGCGCGCCTCGCCCTTTCAGTCCGCCAGGGATGTCGGCTGATTCACCGAGTGAAACCGAGAACTAGTCGCTCCTATCCGAACACCGCCCGGTGAGATGCGTTCGCAGCATCGAATGCGAACCGGAATTTGGGCGGACATGTCGCGAGGCTTACCCGGCGGATTTAAGCCGGGGGCCTAATCATACCTGAGCATGAGCGTTCCCGGTATCGTCCAGTCCCGGCTCGACGGCGAACAGGTCGCGGCGCAGGTCCCCCTCGGGAGCGAGGACGGCCTCTTCGTGACTCCGACCCGAACCCTCATCTACCGCGCGGACGGACTCCTCAGCGACGAGTCCGTCGAGGAGTACCCCCACGACGCCGAGCGCATCTCCATCTCGGAGGGACGGCGCAAGTCCGCTATCGAACTCGACTACGGCATCGAGGGTGACGAGAAGTTCAAGGTGCCGAGCAACCGCCTGTACGAGGCGCTCCACCCCGTGCTCGCGGGCGTGCTCAACGCCGCGGGCGTGACCACCGCCGAGGAGACCGTCAAGCAGACCTACCAGTTCAGCGAGCTCACGCTGGTCATCACCAGCGAGCGCGTGGTCAAGCACGTCGGCGCGGCGGTCTGGGACCAGGACTACGAGGAGTACCACTTCGGCGACGTGACCAGCCTCGGCGTCGAGGAGGGCAGCGTCTCCTCCCAGATCATCGTCGAGAGCGGCGGTCGCCCCCAGCGCATCAAGACGCCGAGCGACCAGACCCGAGAGGTTCGCGAACGCATCGAGCGCGCGCTGGTGGCGTACCACGGCGCGGACTCCTACGAGGCGTTCGCCCGGGAGCACGCCGACGCCGAATCGACTGACGACGCGGACTCGGCCGACAGCGACGGGTCGACCGGCGACGCCGGAAGCGGCGAGGAGACCGCCGACCCGCTGGCCGGTGGCGTCGACCCCATCGACGCGAACCCGCCGGAACTCGACGACGACGGCGCTATCGTCGAGGACGACGCGAGCGTGACGACCGGCGAGCAGGCGGGCGCGGGGTCGGCCCCGGACGCGAGCGCAGACGCGAATGCGGGTACGGATACGACCGCGAATGCGGATGCGAACGCGGGTACGGATACGACCGCAAATGCGGATGCGAACGCGGACGCAGGCGTGAACGCGAGCGCGGACCAGAACGCTGGCGCGGAGGACGCTGCCATCGTCGACGCCGACGGTGCAGACGCGGCTCGCACCGGTAGTGCGAACACGGGCGGAACGAACGATGGCTCGCGTGCGGGCGACGAGCCCCGAGCGAGCGATGGATCGGAGTCGGGGAACGGCTTCGCGGACTCCGGCTTCGAGTCCGCGAGTTCGGAACTGGAGAGCGACGACACCGAGGCCCAGCTGGAGGCGCTGACGACGGCGGTCGAGCGCCAGAACGAACTGCTGGCCGAACAGCAGCGCACCCTGGAACAGCTCGTGGACGAGCTCAGCCGCGGTCGGTGAGGAGTCCGCCGATGGTGTTCGTGGGACGTGTCGTCGTCAATCTCGCCCGGTGACCTTCCGGACGCACTCGGGGCCGAACGGACCGTGTTCGGCCGCGTCGAGCTTGATGAAGTGGCCCTTCGAGATGCTCGCGCCGCACCGCCGACAGGAGAAGTCGCCCTCCTTCGTGACGACCTCGCTCTGGAAGCTGACGTAGCCGCCGCCGGTCGGCCGGACGATCCCCTGCTCGCGCTCGATGACGCCGCGCTTTTCGGCTTCGTCGAGGATGGTTCGCGTGGTCGCGGGATGGGTGGTGATCGTCTCGATGCGGTCGACCGCCTCCGCGACGCTGAGTTCGGGCTGTTCGAGCTTCGAGAGGAGTTCGACGCCCACCGCGACGGGGTCGGCGTCGTCGCCCGCAGGGTCGACATCTGTCGCGTCGACACCTGCCGGGTCGGCGTCCGCTGAGTCGGCGTCCTCTGCCATCACGTCGAAGTCGCCCGCGCGGCGGATTAAAACTTGCCCGACGGCGGAACTGGAGGTTCCGGGAGTCTCGCGGCGACGGCAGGCCGGAGCGATCACTCGGCGATGCTCCTTGCCCCGCTCGTGTTCGCCCGAAAACCACCATGCGTCGCGGTGGCGCGCCGCCGGTAGATGAGAACTTTAAAGACCGCCACCCACCTACGATGAACCGCGCCCGGGTGGCTTAGCTGGACATAGCGCCGCACTCATAGGGTTCTGAGATTCGGCGACAACTCAGGCCTTGGAAGCCTCCTCATGTCCGCGAGGCCCGCCGAGCCTCGAACCTGGGACATGCGGAGATCGAGGGTTCGGAGCCCTCCCCGGGCATTCTACCGAAGCTTGTTATGCCCAGTCACGTCTCGTCACACTCGGTCAGTCGCTCGCAAAACGGGACGCTCGTCGGGCGAAACTGCTCTCTCGCTATCCGACACAGTACGGAAAGAACGACGAGCGCTCGGCTCAGTTCCCGCGCTTCGCGGCGACCGAAACGAACTCGGTCTCTCCGCAGTCCGGACACGCGTCTCTGACCGGCGAGACGCCGTCGTCGGTGTCCCGTCCGACTCGCGTTCTCCCGCAGTCGGTACACTCCAGTGCGTGAACGACCATCTCAGATCGACGCGGGCGTCGCTTCGTCGCCGGTCGTCCGCCGGTCGTCGGGCGAGTGGAGAAGGCTGGCGACTGCTTTCAGCCGATTCGTCGCGGTCACCGTCTCCTCGTCGTAGGTGACGAGTCCGGCGTCGGCGAGTCGCGGGAGGTGGTTGTGGTGCAGGGCGATGCGCATCCTGTGACGGGCCTCCTCGGTACCCTCACTGGCTCCGAAGCCGGTGGCGTCACCTGCTTCGGCCGCCAGCGTCGCCGTCAGTCGGTCTCGTTCGATGGAACTCGATTCGCGGAGAATGGCGAGGAGGTTCCGCCGGACCGGATTTCCCAACAGGTCGAAGGTAGTCTCGGTGGTCATGGTAAAGGTGGTGTTCGTTGCGGGGCGCTCCCGCGTCTACTTCAGTCCACTCACACCGGCCACGTAAACGCCCCCGTCACTCCCGGTGGTTTCGGTCGCTTGCGACCGTTTCAGTCGTTGCAACTCGAAGGGAAACCAAGTCACGTGTCTGGTTCGCCGAGGTCGTCGGCGTCCACGTCGCCGTCGAGGTACGCTCTCCCGAGCGAACTGATGGTGTAGATGTCGCTTCCGAGGTGGTCGACGAGCCCGTGGGCAGCCAGCGTCCGGCAACGCTGCGCGACCTGCTCTCGCGGGATGGGTAGTTGGCCCGCGATGGCGTTGAGCGTGTCCTTGCGCCCGGCCCGAAGCAGGGCGAGCAGGTGGTCGTCCTCCGGACGCATCCAGTCCGCTCGCTCGCGCATGGTCGGACGTAGTCGGCGCTCGTACTCGTGATTTTCCCCCGCGAGATTGGTCTCCAACGATGGCTGAGGTCGGCCGAACGAGATCGCCGCGAACGCTCGGACTGCCCCAGTTCGAGCGCTTTCGTCTCCCGTCCGAGTCCGACAGCACGGAGTTGGCTCCCGTTGTTCGAACGAAGGCAACGCCTGATTACCGCTCGTCGTGAACCGGTACGGCGGCATTTATACGTGTAATTTACCCGGTAGAAAAACGCCCAGATGGCGCTTTAAATTTTATAATAGGATTAGAAGCCGTCGTGAAACGTTTCGGTTCGCGTCGGTTCACGATGAACTGTGATGAACTCGCGCTAACGCTCGGCCCGTTATATGACCCTTCCTGTCATAGCATGCATCGAGGTCGAGACGACCCATGCCCGAATCCACCCTCCAAAACGAAAACAAGTCCGCCATCGGTTCCCCCGCCGACGCCGGTGAGACCACCGGCGGGCGAGCCAAACTCGCCTCGCTGTACGAACGGTACCGCGACCACACGCTCACGACGCCGGTCGAAGTCGTCGGCTTCTGGGTGGCAATCGCGCTGCCGTTCCTGTACGTCCCCCTGCTGTTCACCGGCATCTCCTCGAACGCGGAACTGCTCACCTTCGTCGGTCTGCTCGCGCTGAACGTCGCGGCCCTGCTGGCCGGTCACGACCACAAGCGCGAGTAGGTCCCCTCGCGTTCCTCCTTCGCTTCGGCCCGCCCTCCGCCCTTCTCGCTCTCGGTCCTCCCTATTTCTTCGCCCTCTCGGTCCGCCCCGATTTCGATCCTCTCGAATCATGCTGACCGGCCGTCGAGCCGTTTCTCTCTCAGCGGAGTACCGGAAAGGATACGGGTCGAGACCCCGAGGCTTCGACCATGAGAGCCAGCGATCTGATGACGACGGACGTCGAGACGGTCCACCCCGACGACGAGGTAAGCGAAGTCCTGACGCGACTCGCACGCACGGACTTCAACGGCTTCCCGGTCGTCGAACCGGTCGAAGCGGAGTCCGGCGACGAGTCGGACGACCGGCGCGGCGGCCGAGTCGTCGGCATCGTCACCCAGCGCGACCTCGTGAACCTGTTCCAGCCGAGCGACCGCACTCTCTGGATTCCGGTCGGCTTTCCGCCGTTCCTCGAGACGCTGGAGTACGCCATCGACCTCTCGTGGGATGCCCTCGACACCGAACTTGACCTGCTCAAGCACGCAGGCAAGCCGGTCAGCACGGTCATGACCGAGGACGTGGTGACGATCCGCCCGGACGAGGAGTTCGACCGGATCCTCGACGTGCTGGCCGACGACGAGCGCGACATCAACCGGCTGCCGGTCGTCGACGACGACGGCCGACTCCTCGGTATCGTCGCCCGACAGGACGTTCTTCGGGCCGTTCGGGACGAGCGGCGGGCAGCCCAGACCGGAGCCTGACCCCACCGCTCGAATCTGAGTTCCCCACTCCGGGTCGTCGCTATCCGGAGTACCGGCAAGCTTCGGCCCGCTCCGAAACGTTGAGGCGTGAGTGGCGTCGAGTGCTATCGTGAGTAGATACCGGAACGCCGCGCTGTTCGTCGCGCTGGCCGCCGTGTGGGGGTCCGCGTTCATGGCCATCAAGGCGGGGCTCGATTACTTCCCGCCCGTGCTGTTCGCCGCGATTCGGTACGACATCGCGGGCGTGCTGATGCTCGGCTACGCCGCCTACGCCGTCGACCGGTGGCGGCCTCGCGGCCGGGGCGAGTGGACGCTGGTCCTCGTCGGCGGCGCGCTCATGATCGCGGGCTACCACGCGTTCCTGTTCGTCGGCCAGCAGTACGCCACGAGCGCGGTCGCCGCGGTCGTGGTCAGCCTCAGCCCCGTCCTCACGACCGGGTTCGCCAGAGCGCTGCTGCCGAGCGAGCGACTGACGACCACCGGACTGGCGGGGCTGTTCCTCGGACTGGTCGGCGTGGTCGTACTCAGCAACCCCGACCCGAACAACCTGCTCGCGACCGAGGTGGTCGGCAAGGCGCTGGTGTTCGCCGCCGCGGCCTCGTTTGCGCTCGGGAGCGTGCTCACCCGGCGCATCGACGCCGAGCTCCCCATCGAGACGATGGAGGCGTGGTCGATGCTCCTCGGCGCGGTCCTGATGCACGCGGCCAGCGTCGCTCGGCCGACCGAGTCGCTGGCGGCCGTGGAGTGGACGCCGGAGGCCATCTGGGCGCTCGCGTACCTCGCCATCGCAGCGAGCGCGCTGGGTTTCCTCGTCTACTTCGACCTGCTGGACCGGCTCGGCCCAATCGAGATCAACCTCGTCTCCTACGTCGCGCCCGTGTTCGCCGCGCTCTCGGGCTGGTGGTTCCTCGAAGAGGGAATCACTCTCCCGACGGTCGCAGGCTTCGTGATAATCTTCGCGGGCTTCTGTCTGGTCAAACACGAGGCGCTGGCCCGCGAACTCCCCCGCCTCCGGACCGCGGGCAGTCGCCGGTGAGCCGCCCCAGGCCCGAAGCCGGCGATGGCTCACCGGCGACTGCCGTTCCAGAAAGACTTTGACGCCCGGCCAGACACCACGGTTCAATGACCGAACGCCGAACCGAGTTCGCCCGCCCGACGCCCGAACGCAGCGGGGCCGAGCCCGCTCGGTCTCGACTCGCGACGGCGCTGTTCGCCGTCGGGCTGGCGGTCGTCGCCGCGAACAGCGCGCTCTACTTCTTCGGCGTCGCGTCGCTGTCTCATCCCGCACTCTCCGTGCTGGGGCTGGGGCTGCTCGTTCCGAAGTACCGTCGAGAGCGGTGGGCGACGGGGGCACGACCGGCGCGCGAGCGACAGACGAACACCAGCGTTCGTCAGTCGCTCGCGCGCCGGTCGCTTGCTCGGCTGTCGTTCGCAGGGCGGTCGCTTGCTCGACTGTCGCTCGCGCGCCGGTCGCTTGTTCGACTGTCGTTCGCAGTGCGGTCGCTTGCTCGGCGGTCCCTCGCGCGCCGGTTGCTGGCTCGCCTGTCGGCCCGCGACGGCGGCGGGACCTGCGCGTCGCTGGACGCGGAGCCGTCCGGCAGGAGACACCGGTCGGCCTTGCGGTTGACGTGGGCGTACTCCTCGGGGGCGTTCGCGAGCGCGTGAGCCGGGTTCTGGTCGCTGTCGAGCACCGCGGCCCGGAGTTCGTCGAACCCGCACACCCGCGAACGGATGCCCCGCCAGTGGTTCCTGCCCGCGGTCGGCACCGTCAGCTTCCGCGGGGGCGACCGATCCGCCCGGCGGGTCGCCAGCGCGGCGCTGTTGACGTTCGCCGCGAGGTCGTCGTGGTCGACGAGGACGCCCACCCGCGCCCCGTCCGGAGCGCGGGCCGCGAGTACGTCGAGGCCGAGGTGGAGCGCCCGGTACTCCGCGACGTTGTTGTCGGTCACCGAGTGGTCCGGGAGCGCGAGACGCGCCACTCGGGTTCCGTCGCGGGTCTCGATGATGACGCCCAGTCCGCCGTCGTCGCTGTCGAGGCTGTAGGAGCCGTCTGTGGCGACGTAGAAGTCCCGATGGTGCGTTCGCGGCGGGTGGGCGATGTGGGGCGTGGGCGATTCGTCGAACAGTGCCCGGAGTTGGGAGGGACGGCCGTGAACGGCCATGATTTCGGATTCGGTTCCGGGCAACTTAAACCTACGGCCCGGAACCGCCTGACGGGCGAACGAACGCCGAAACCGGTGGATACCACATATCACCACAGCATATTTATGGGGTAGTAAGTGTTGTACACCGTATGGCGCACGACGAAGACACGTCCAGACGACGATTCCTCAAGGCTGCAGGTACCGCTGCGGCTGCGGCTTCGCTCGCCGGCTGTACCGGCGGCGAGGACCAGGAGACCACGACCGACGAGGAGACCACCGAAGCCGGTGGCATGGACACGGAGACCGAGGCCGAAGAGACCACCGAGGAGGGTGGCGACGGCTCCGGCGAGTTCGAGGTCACCATCACGCAGGGCCAGATGCCCTCCGGTCTCGATCCCCACGACCACCGCGAGACGCCCACCGACAACGTGATGCTCCACGCCTACGAAGGCGTGCTCTCGCGCGACCGCGAGGGCAGCGTCGTCAACGCGCTGGCCACCGAGTACGAGCGCGTCGAGGACGGACTGGTCCGGTTCACCCTCCGCGAGGACGTCACCTTCCACAGCGGCGACGACCTCACGCCCGAGGACGTCGCGTACAGCATCAATCGCATCGTCGACCCCGAGGTCGACTTCGAGAGCCCGCAGAACGACCAGCTCGCGGGCGTTACCGGCGCGGAGGCCGGCGACGGTAACACCGTGGAAGTGTCCTCGGACGGGTTCAACCCGACCGTCTTCTCGTCGTTCGCGACCTACGGCGACGTGGTCCAGCAGTCCTGGATGGAAGAGCGGAGCAGAGACGAGATCAACCAGGACATGAACGGCACCGGGCCGTTCCAGCTCGCAAACTACTCGCAGGACGAACAGGTCGTCTTCGAGCGCTACGACGACTACTGGGACGGTCCCGCCGACGTGTCCCAGCTCACGTTCCGCGCGGGCTCCGAGTCCAGCACGCGGGTCAACGCGCTACTCAACGGCGAGACCGACGTCATCGTCAACGTCCCGCCGCAGGACGCCGGGCGGGTACAGAGCGAGGGCTCGACTCGACTCTCGGCAGTCCCGAGTACGCGGGTGTTGTTCTCCGCGATGCGCTACGACGTCGAGCCGTTCAGTAACCAGCAGTTCCGGCAGGCGATGAACTACGCGGTCGACCTGGAGGGCATCATCGAGAACGTGCTCCAGACGTTCGGCGACCCCACGGGCCAGCCCACGCTCGAGGGATTCTTCGGTCACAACCCCGACGTCGAGCCGTACCCCCACGACCCGGACCAAGCCGAGTCGCTCGTCGAGGAGAGCGGTCACGCGGGCGTGGAGATCACGCTCGACGGCCCGTCGGGCCGGTACCTCCGGGACGTCGAGATCGCCCAGGCGGTCGCCGACCAGATCGACAGCCTGTCGAACGTCTCCTGCTCGTACAACCAGCGGGAGTTCGCGTCGCTGGCCGGCGAGGTCACGGACGGCGACATCACCACGAGTCCGCCGTTCTACCTGCTGGGCTGGGGCGAGGCCACCTTCGAGGGCGTGCTCACAATCGGCGCGCTGATGACCAGCGACGGCGCGCTCACCTCGTTCTCCAACGACCGGATCGACGAACTCCACGAGCAATCGATGAGCCAGTCCGGTGACGAGCGCGAAGCCACCATCCAGGAACTCAACCAGGTCGTCCACGATCAGGCACCGTGGGTGTTCCTCAACCGCCAGTACAGCGTCTACGGCGTCAACGAGCGGGTCGCGTGGGACGCCCGGACCGACGAGCGCATCGACGCCTACGCGATGAGCCCGGCCGACCAGTAACACCACCACGGCGGCAGACACGTCCGGACACTACGCCTTTTTTATACCTGCGTTTCACAGTGAGTGACAAGCATGTCGATGGGGCGGTTTCTACTCAGGCGGCTCCTGCAGGGTGTGTTCGTGATCTGGGGCGTCGTGACCGTGGTGTTCCTGCTCCGGTTCGTCACGCCGGGCGACCCCATCACGTTCATCGCACCGCTGGACGCACCGCCGGAGGTTCGGCAGAACATCGCCCGTGAACTCGGGCTCAACAAGCCGCTGTACGTCCAGTACGGCGAGTACCTGTTCAACCTCGTACAGGGCGACATGGGCTACTCGTACATCAACAGCACCCCGGCGAGACAGCGAATCTTCAACCGGCTGCCCGCGACGCTCGAACTCGCCGTCGCGGCGAGCATCGTTGCGGTCGTCATCTCGATCCCGCTGGGCGTCATCAGCGCGACCCGGCGACACGAACCCGCCGACTACGCCGCGACGACGTTCTCACTGGTGGGCATCTCGACGCCGAACTTCTGGCTCGGCATCATGCTGGTGCTCGTGCTCGCGGTCGGGCTCGGGCTGTTCCCGACGAGTCGGCGAGCCATCGGCTTCCTGCCCGCGATAGAGATGCTGCTCACGGATCTAGATCCCGGCGGTCTGGTGACGTGGCTGTGGCACATCACGCTCCCGGCCATCACGCTCGGAACGTACTTCACCGCGCTCATCACCCGGCTCACCCGGAGCGGGATGCTCGACGAACTCGGCAAGACGTACGTTCGGGCCTCGCGCGCCAAGGGCCTGCCCGAGACGCTGGTCCGGTACAAGCACGTGCTCCGGAACACGCTCATCCCGGTCATCACGGTGCTGGGCCTCCAACTGGGGACGCTTATCGGCGGCGCGGTCATCACCGAGGCCGTGTTCAACTGGCCCGGGCTCGGCACGCTGGTCATCAACGCCATCAACGACCGCGACTGGGTGCTGATACAGGGGTCGCTGGTGGTCATCGGTGCCGGATTCGTGATAGTCAACATCGCGGTCGACGCCATGTACGCGTACATCAACCCGCAGGTGAGAAGCGAATGATCTCGGAACTGCTCTCCAAACTGTTCGGAGGGGTCTGGGAGACGGTCCGGGGAGGCGTCTCCCCACGGACAGCGCGCAACCTCCGCAAGGAGTTTCGGAACAGTCTGCTGGCCAAACTCGGCGTCGTACTGGTCGTCGCGGCCATCCTCGTCGCGGCGTTCGCGCCCGTGCTCGCGCCCCACGACCCGACGACCCAGAACCTCGACGGGTCGAGCCTCCCGCCGCTGGGCTTCAGCAAGGAGACGACCCAGACCTCTTCGGAGATGGTCAACGGGAGCATCGAGGTGGTCAACGAGACCGTCTACGTCGAGGCCGATCCGAACCACCCGCTGGGAACCGACTCGCTCGGCCGGGACATGCTCTCGCGGGCCATCTACGGCGCGCGAACCTCGCTGATGGTCGGCTTCCTCGGGACCGCCATCGCCGCGCTCGTGGGCGTGACCGTCGGGTTGGCCGCGGGCTACTACGGCGGCCGGGTCGACGACGCGCTGATGCGCAGCGCCGACGTGATGCTCGCGTTCCCGTCGCTCGTGCTGGCGGTCGCGCTGGTCGGGCTGTTCGGCAAGGTGTCGATCCCCGTGCCCGACCCGCTCGTGGCGCTCGGCGTCGAGTCGGGGATGCCCGACTCGTTCGTCCTCCCGGGAACGGTCATCCTCGTGGTCGGGCTGGTCAACTGGGTGTGGTTCGCCCGTGTCGCCCGGGGCGAGGCGCTGTCCATCCAGAGCGAGGAGTACGTGAAGGCCGCGCGCTCGGTGGGGGCCAGCGACGGGTTCATCATCCGCAAACACGTGCTGCCCAACAGCGTGACCCCGATCCTCGTGCTGGCGACCATCCAGATCGCGGCCATCATCCTGCTGGAGTCCTCGCTGTCGTTCCTCGGCTTCTCGGGGACCACCCTCTCGTGGGGCTTCGACATCGCGCAGGGCCGGGACTACCTCGCGACGTCGTGGTGGATCTCGACCATCCCCGGCATCGCCATCGTGCTGACGGTCATCGGCATCAACCTCGTGGGTGACTGGCTCAGGGACGCCCTCGACCCCGGTATCGAAGGCGAGGGAGGTGGTCCGTAATGTCCGGAGACGAGACCTCCCACGCCCGCGACGCCAGTCCAGCTATCAGCGATGCCGACGAGGACGCCCGCAACCTGCTCCGGGTTCGGGACCTTTCGACCCGCTTCTTCACCGAGGAGGGGCAGGTCAACGCGGTCGAGTCGGTCGACTTCGACGTGCGCGACGGCGAGGTGTTCGGCATCGTCGGCGAGTCCGGGTCGGGCAAGAGCGTGACCGCGCTGTCGATCGGCGACCTCGTGGAGTCGCCCGGCCGGGTCACCAGCGGCGAGGTGTGGTACCGCAACGCCGACCTCGCCGAGGAGATCGACGACCCCGAAGCGGTCGACGGTGACTTCGTGGACGTGCGACAGGTTCCCGAGAACGTCCGGCGGTCGCTCCGCGGGCCGTCGTTCAGCATGATCTTCCAGGACCCGATGAGCAGCCTCAACCCGTCGCTGACGGTGGGCGAGCAGATCGCCGAGGCGGTCGAGGTCCAGCGCCGGGCTCGCGCGAACCCGCGCTCGACCCGCTCACGCACGCAGGGGTACGGGCTGGCCGACATGCTCGCCAGTACCGTCCTGCCGTCCCGCAGCTACGTGTCCGAGGAGAGCCGCGAGCGCGCCATCGAACTGCTCGAACAGGTCGGCATCCCCGACCCCGCCGACCGCGCCGACGAGTACCCCCACCAGTTCTCGGGCGGCATGCTCCAGCGGGCGATGATCGCGCAGGCGCTGGCCGGCGAGCCGGACCTGCTCATCGCCGACGAGCCGACCACCGCGCTCGACGTGACCATCCAGGCTCAGATCCTCGACCTGCTCCGGGACCTGCAGGACGAGACCGGCATGAGCATCGTGATGATCACCCACAACCTCGGCGTCATCGCTCGGATGTGCGACCGGGTGGGCGTGATGTACGCGGGCGAGATCGTCGAGCGCGGCCAGTTGGCCGACGTGTTCGACGATCCGGTGCATCCGTACACTCAGGGGCTGCTCGGCTCGATCCCGGACCTGGACGAGCCTGCGTCCCGGCTCCAGCCCATCGAGGGCAACGTGCCGGACCTGTACGACCACGAGATGGGCGACCGGTGTTACTTCGCCGACCGGTGTCCGTACGCGATGGAGGAGTGTCTGAGTCATCCGCCGGAGTTCGACACGGAGACGGGGAAGCCCGTCGACCCCAAGACCGACCCCGGTGAGCACGGCGCGCGCTGCGTCCTCGCGAACCACGAGTTCCGCCCGGAGGATGCGCTGCCCGAGGAGTACTTCGCGGTCGAATCGGAGGACTCCTCCGGGTCGGATCGCGAGGCCGCCGAGACAGAGGAGGTGAACACCGATGACTGACCCGCTCGTTCGCGTCGAGGACCTCCAGAAGTACTACTTCGAGCAGGACAGCCTCGTCGACCGGCTGCTCGGCAAGGAGCCCGAGAGCGTCCAGGCCGTCGACGGCGTGAGCTTCGACGTGCGCGAGGGCGAGACGCTCGGCCTCGTCGGCGAGTCGGGCTGCGGGAAGTCCACGACCGGCGAGACGCTGTTGCGGCTGCGCGAGCCCACCGACGGCGCGGTGTACTTCGACGGCGAGAACGTCTTCGAGAGCGCCGACCTGGACGAGTTCCGCAAGCGCGCGCAAGTGGTGTTCCAGGACCCGTTCTCCAGCCTCGACCCGCGGATGACCGCCGGCCAGATCATCCGGGAACCCCTCGACGTTCACGGCATCGGCACGAAGGCCGAGCGCCGCGAGCGCGTCGAGGAACTGCTCGAACGCGTGGGGCTGTCGGCCGGGCAGGTCGACCGCTATCCCCACGAGTTCTCCGGCGGGCAGCGCCAGCGCGTGGGCATCGCCCGGGCACTCGCGCTCGAACCGGACTTCATCGTCTGCGACGAGCCGGTGTCGGCGCTCGACGTGTCCGTCCAAGCGCAGATCCTCAACCTGCTCGAAGACCTCCAGGAGGAGTTCGGACTGACGTACCTGTTCATCGCCCACGACCTGAGCGTGGTCCGGCACATCTCCGACCGCGTCGCGGTGATGTATCTCGGCGAAGTGGTCGAGATCGGCCCCGCGGACGAGATCTTCGAGAACCCCGGCCATCCGTACACCGAGGCGCTGCTCGAGAGCGTCCCCCGCGCCGACACCAGCGAACAGGGCCGGGAGGTCGATCCGCTGGCGGGCGACGTTCCCTCGCCGCGGAGTCCACCCTCGGGCTGTCGGTTCCACACCCGGTGTCCGTACGCCCGCGAAGCGTGCAAGCGGGAGTCGCCCGGCGATTACGACGTGGCGGGACGCGCGGACCATCAGGCGGCCTGCTTCCGCCGGGTGGAGGACCACGACTACTGGGACAGTCCGCCGCTCGGCGAGGACGAGCAGGTGGCCGAGGGGACCGCCGACGACTGAGGGTCGTTCTCGGGAACCGTCAGAGAAGCGTCCTCTGATCCTGTTTCTCTGGAAGAAGACTCTCTGCGGTCGGTTCTCGATAGCTTTGCCGCGACATCTCACGACGGTGGGCATCAGCCTTTTGTTCGTCACCGGCATTTCGGAACTACGGGACTGCACCCGGTGCCGTGGTGCGGGGCGGTCGTCCGGCGGTGGCTCCTCGCCGGCGAGGAGCCACCGCCGGGCGACCCGCGAAGACGATTTGCGTTGCGCCGACGACCGGCGCGAACCCCACCGGGACGTTCCAAACCTACACATGAGTCAGGACGACCGAGGGGAGTCGAGTTCCCCACGACGCGTCTCCGAGCGGGAAGTACCGTCACTCGACGACGTCGGTCGGCAGGGAGTCCTGTCGCTCGACGACAGCGAGTCGCTCGACGCCGTCTTCCGCGCGCTCGCCGACTACCGCCGACGCTGCGTCTGTCACTACCTCGTCCGGAGCGAGGAACCGCTCGGGGTGGCCGACCTCGCGGAACGGGTGGCCGCCTCCACGAGCGGAACCTCCCGCGCGGTGCTCACCGACGCGGCGGTCGAGAAGTCGCGGGCCGAACTCGTCCGGATGCACCTGCCGCGGTTGGCGGACGCCGGTATCGTCGAGTACGACCGCGAGGCGGGACGGGTGGAACTCGCGGAGTCGCCGGGCGTGCGAGCGTGTCTGCGCGCGGCGTCGACCGTCGACTTGGAATAGTGGTTGGCTCTTCCGTGCTGGTTCGCGAGTTCGTAGATTCGACGTGTTGTTTTCTGGTGAGAAGATGAGTAAAGCTAGCTACTGCCGAGGCATCCGAGAGACCGCACAGCACAGCACCGCACAGCGCCGCACCGCGACCGCGGGCCTCGTACCTCCCCAGCCTCGGCGGCCGCGTCTGCACTCGGTCCCCTCGCGCAGA
This sequence comes from Halorussus litoreus, assembly GCF_003382685.1. GTDB lineage: Archaea > Halobacteriota > Halobacteria > Halobacteriales > Haladaptataceae > Halorussus > Halorussus litoreus. Next base: position 33,988 of record NZ_QLVG01000033.1, read on the forward strand.
CGCGGCCGCCTCCCTCGCGCGCGTTGCTCGCGCGCGCCGACGATTGAGTAGGATCACCGAGCGCTCGTATTCCGAGTTACCGGTACGCCGAAGGATAACTCCGAACGGAAAATCGCCCGCGTTCGCTACTCGTTCTGCTGGGCGTCCACCACGGCCACGCCCGCGAGGTTCACGATGTCCTTGACCTCGTCGCCGCGCTGAATGACGTGGACCGGCTTGCCCATGCCGACCAGCATCGGACCGATGGCTTCCGCGCCGCCGAGCCGCTGGAGGAGCTTGTAGCCGATGTTGCCGGCCTCCAGATTCGGGAACACGAGCACGTTCGCGGGCTCTTCCAGGTCCGAGAACTCGTAGGTGCCGTTGAGGATGTCCTCGACGACCGCGGTGTCGGCCTGCATCTCGCCGTCGACCGGGAAGTCCACGTCCGGATCCTCGCGCAGCTGTCGGGCCGCGTGGCGGGGCTTGCGCGTGCCCTCGTTGTCCACGCTCCCGAAGTTCGAGTACGACAGCATCGCCGCGCGCGGGTCGACGTTGAACCGGCGGGCGAGGTCGGCGGTGTGGCGGGTGATCTCGGCCAGCACGTCCTCGTCGGGGTCCTGGTTGACCGTCGCGTCGGCGATGAACACCACGCGGTTCTTGAACGTGAGCATGTACACTCCGGCGGCGTACTCGGCGTCGTCGGCCGTGCCGACGACCTGGAGCGGCGGGCGGAGCGCCGAGGGGTAGTGGTGGGTCAGCCCGGTCAGCATCGCGTCGGCGTCGCCCTGCTCGACCATCACGCTGGCGAAGTAGTTGGTGTCTTTCTCGACGAGCTCCGTGGCCTCGCTCTCGGTGATGCCCTTGCGCTGTCGGAGTTCGTACAGCCGGTCGGCGTACGCCCCGTGGTCGCCGTCGGCGGGGTCGACGATCTCGGGGTCGAAGCCGAGCCCGAGCGACGCGGTGACCGTCTCGATCTCGTCGCGGTCGCCCACGAGGACGGGGTTGGCGATGCCCTCCTCCTGCATCTGGTAGGCCGCCCGGATCATCTTCTCGTCGTCGCCCTCCGCCAAGGCGACGCGCTTGGGGTCGGACTTGGCCTTGTTGAGCACCACGCGCATCATCTCGCGGGACTTGCCGAGTCGCGCTTCGAGCGTCTCGACGTACTCGTCGGTGTCGAGTTCGCTCCGGGCGACTCCCGACTCCATCGCGGCGTCCGCGACCGCGGGCGCGACCTGGAAGAGGACGCGCGGGTCGAGCGGCTTGGGGATGATGTACTCGGACCCGAACTGGAGCGGCTGGTCGCCGTACGCCTTCACGACCGCGTCGGGTACGTCCTGCTTGGCCAGATCCGCCAGCGCCTCGGCCGCCGCGATCTTCATCTCCTCGTTGATCTCGGTCGCGCGCACGTCGAGCGCGCCCCGGAAGATGAAGGGGAACCCGAGCACGTTGTTCACCATGTTGGGGTAGTCCGAGCGCCCGGTCGCCATGATGACCGTGTCGTCGCGCGCTTCCTTCGCAGCCTCGTAGCCGATTTCGGGGTCGGGGTTCGCCATCGCGAAGATGACCGGGTCGTCGGCCATCGACTGCACCATCTCCGGCGAGACGATGTCGGCGACCGACAGGCCGACGAACACGTCCGCGCCCGCCATCGCGTCAGCGAGGTCGCCCTCCGGCACGTCGCGGGCGAACTCGGCCTTGAACTCGTTGACCTCGCCCTGGTCGGCCCGGCTCTGGGTGATGATGCCCGACGAGTCACACATCAGGATGTTCTCCTTGCGCGCGCCTAGCGAGACGTAGAATCTCGCGGTGGCGATGGCCGACGCCCCCGCGCCCGAGAAGACGATGTTCAGGTCCTCGATGTCCTTGCCGTTGATCTCGGTCGCGTTGAGCAGTGCCGCCCCGGAGATGATGGCGGTGCCGTGCTGGTCGTCGTGGAACACCGGCACGTCCATCTCCTCGCGGAGCGTCGTCTCGACCTCGAAGCACTCGGGCGCTTTGATGTCCTCGAGATTGATGCCGCCGAAGGTGGGCTCCATCGCCTTCACGGTCCGGATGATGTCCTGCGGGTCGGCCTGATCGAGCTCGATGTCGAACACGTCGATGTCGGCGAACCGCTTGAACAGCACGCCTTTGCCCTCCATCACGGGTTTGGAGGCCTGCGCGCCGATGTTCCCGAGGCCGAGCACCGCCGACCCGTTCGAGACGACCCCGACGAGGTTGCCTTTCGCGGTGTACTGGTAGGCGTCGTCGGGGTTCTCGTCGATCTCGAGGCAGGCCGCGGCCACGCCCGGCGAGTACGCGAGGCTCAGGTCTCGCTGGGTGTTGGTCGGCTTCGTGGTCGAGATTTCGATCTTGCCGGGCGGCTCCTGGCGGTGATATTCGAGTGCGTCTTCGTCGAGTCCCATGGCCTGAAGAATCGCACCCGCCACTAAAAAACTATCCGAACCCGTCGAAATTCAGTTCGACAGACGACGAACCCATCACGCAGAACGCCGGAAGTTACTGTCCCCCCTTATCCGTCTGCGCCCAGCACCAGCACGTCGGGCCGTTCCACGGTCACGTCGAACCCTTGACCCTCGACCGCGGTCGTCGGCCACCGACCGGTGGCGGTCAGCACCTCGAACTCGTCCTCATCGTCGCCGCCCTCGCCGCCGCCCCTACCGCCCTCGCCACCGACCAGCACTGTGTCCTCGCTCTTCGCGCCCTGCACGGTCGGGTTCCACGCGTAGGCCATCGGCGCGGTGACGGTGTCCTCGGCGTCCGGCGCGGCGAACCACTCCCGACCCGCGAACCCGGCCGCGCCGCCCTGATGGTGGCGCTGCCACTCGTCTGGATAACCGACGGCCTCGTAGGCGTCCTGTATCGCCGCGAAGACGCCGCCGGCGGTTCCGCCCGGCCCGGCATCGCCGGTAGGCTCGTCCCTTCCACCCACTCCTCCGCGCTCGCCGCGTCGTGGCGCTCGCGGAGTTCGGCGAGTTCGGCGTCGTCTATCGCCGACTCGAACGCCACCGTCCGGGTCGCGCTGGCGTGGAGGCCGCCGCGCTGGGCCGTCACCGACACCAGCGCGTACGCGCCGAGTTCGGCGTCGGTCGGGGTGTAGTGGCGGTGTTTCCGGGCGCGCTCGGCTCCGCCGACGAGCGCGACGGGCGACTCGATATTCCGTGCGAACAGCGCGACCCGGAGCGCCGAGGCGACCTCGGACTCGGTGTCGCCGGGCTGGAGCTCCCGGCAGACGGCCTCGACTGCCGCGGCGGTCTGCCGGCCGAGTTCTCGATAGCGCGCCACGTCCTCGTCGGTCAAGGGGTGGCGGAGCGGCGAGGCGTCGACCGACTCGAACCCCGGCACGTCGAAGTCCGCCGCGGCGGGGTCGGGGCTCCGATCCGCCACGGCCTCGGCCAGCGACCGCTCGTACCAGTCGAACGCGATGACGGGAATCTCGCCGCTCACTTCTTCCTCGCGGAGGCGCTCGGCCTCGACGTTGCTCGTCACGACTTCCAACTCCTCGCCGTCGTAGCCCACCGCGGCCACGCCGACGTCGCTCTCGCGGTCCACGACGTTGTTCGCGCCGGTCAGCCACGCGACGGAGTTCGGGCGGGCGAACCACACCGCGGCGAGGTCGCGGTCGTCGAGGAGGGCGTCGAGGCGCTCGCGCTTGGTCATGTCCTATCCGTGGCAGCGGAGAGCCTTCAAGAAGGCGACTTCGGTGATTCTTCGTCCGTTCCCAGTTTCCGGAAACGGTCGAACAGACCTAAGTACGACCGGCCGAAACCTCCAGCAAGGGAGTTCAAACCGTGCAACTACGCATCCACCGACTCGCGTCGACGGAAGTCCCGGTGCCGGGAGTCGTTCGGTCGGGAGTCACGCCATCGGGAGGTGAGCCCTGATGGTCCGGTTCCGCCACCTCGCGGCCGTCACGACCGGCCTCACGTTCTCGCTCATCCTGCTGGGCGTGTACACCGCCGCGATGGGCGCGGGGCTGTCGTGTTCGGCCCAGTGGCCCTTCTGCGACGGCGGCCTGCTGCCACAGACGTTCCCGAGCTTCGTCGAGTGGTTCCACCGCCTGATCGCGATGATAACCGGCTTCTTCATCATCGGAACGACGGTCGGCGCGTGGAAGTACACCGCCCAGAAGCGCATCCGAGGCGCGGCGACCCTCGCGCTGGCGGTCACGCCGCTCCAGATGGTGCTCGGCGGCGCGACGGTGTTCGTCTACACGCCGGTCGTGCAGGTCGCCCACCACGCGGCCGCGATGATCATCTTCGGATCGCTGCTCGCGACGACGCTGTGGTCGTACGAGACCGCGCGGGCACCCGACGCCAGCCCCGCCGACGCGGCCAGCGGCGTTCCGAGCGACGACTGAGCGGTCATTCGGGCGACGGCTGCGTGGCCCGACCAGCCGAGCGCCGAGCGCCCCCGGTTTTAGACGCGAAATCGCCGGAAATACGGCCTTTCACGCCCGAAACCCGAGCTTTCGGACCAACGATTATGTGGTGTCGCGTAGATACGTCGGTGGGGGAAACAAGATGGACATCGACAGGCGGTCGTTCGTCAGGGGGAGTGCGGGACTCGCGGGCGCGGTCGCGCTCGGGGGGCTCGCCGGAGCGCAGGACGACGGACAGGGCGATCAGGGAGTCATCCGCATCGGCTCGGACATCCCGTACAACCCGTTCGAGTACCGGACGGAGGACGGGACGCTGGTCGGCTTCGACGTGGACATCGCGGAGGCCGTCTTCGCCGGGCAGATGGACAGGGAGTACGAGTTCGTCCAGACCGGGTTCGACACCATCATCCCGAGCCTGAACAACGGCAACTTCCGCATCATCATGTCCGCGATGACGATCAACGACCAGCGCGCCGAGCAGGTCGACTTCTCGGAGCCGTACTTCGTGGCGTTCCAGACGGTCGCGATACTGGAGGGCAGCGACATCCAGAGTGTCGACGACCTACAGGGTCAGACCGTCGCGGTCCAGAAGGGCACGACCGGCGAGGCCGCAGCCCAAGAGCTACAGGAGCAGTTCGACGGCGATCTGAACATCGACAGCTACGACCAGATTCCGGGCGCGTTCAACGCGCTGCTCAACAATCAGGCGGTCGCGGTCGTCAACGACAACGCGGTCAACCTCCAGTACACCGAGGACAGCGACAACATCGTCATGCTGGAGGGCGAGGGGCAGGCGGCCGAGGAGTTCGAGAGCGCGCCGCCCTACCTCACGCTCACGGTCGAGCGCTACGGCATCGCGTTCCGGCAGGACGACGACGAGTTTCGCCAGCAGGTCAACGAGGCGCTGGCCGCGGTCATCGAGAGCGGGCGGTACGCCGAGATATACAGCGAGTACTTCCCGGGCGACCCACCTCAGAGCATCCTGAGCCGGGTAGAGGGGACCACGACCGCTGGCGAGGAGACGACCGGGACCGGAGAAACGAATCAAACCGCCAGCGACGAGACGACGACGAACGGCGGGTAATCCGCGATGGGAGAGACGTACGCCGAGGAGCGGAGTGGCGAAGCCGTCAGCGACGAGGGGCTGCTGACCGACGAGCGCGTCAAGTTGGTCGGCCTCGCGGTGTCGCTCGCGTTCACCGCGGTCATCGTCGGCTTCATCGCGCTCGTGCTGCTGGAGTACGTGAACTACGACCTGCTGATTTCGGTGGCACCGCGGTTCGTGGTTGCGTTCGCTCGCGTGCTCGCGGTCGTGCTCGTCTCCAGCGTATTCGCGGTCACGCTCGGCGTCTTGGTGGGTCTCGGGCGCGTGTCCCGAACCGGCGTCACCCACTCCATCGCCACCGCGTACGTCCAGTTCTTCCGGGGAACGCCGCTGCTGTTTCAGCTGTTCATCATCTACCTCGGCATCCCGTCGCTGTGGCCGCCCGGCGGGTTCCCCATCTCGAGGGGCTGGGAACTCGCACCGCCGGTGCTCGTGGTCGACTGGACGTTCATCACCGCGGTCGTCGCGCTCACGCTGAACCACGCGGCGTACGTCGGCGAGGCGGTCAAGGGCGGCATCAACGCGGTGCCGAGCGGCCAGATGGAGGCCGCGCGGTCGCTCGGGATGTCGTACGTCGATTCGATGCGCGAGATCATCCTCCCGCAGGCGTGGCGCAACGCGCTGGCGGCCATCGGCAACGATCAGGTCATCCTCGTGAAGGACACCTCGCTGCTGACCGTCATCGCCTTCCCGGAGATCATCACCGTGTTCCGTGAGATCAACTCGAACCAGTTCGACGCGTGGACGCCGATCGTGCTCGTCGCGGTGACGTATCTCGCCATCACGCTCCCGCTGATGCGGCTGGTGCAGTACCTCGAAAACCGGGCCGAGTGGGGGACCGGCGGATGATGGTGAGCGCGTGGCGTCCGCGGATAGCTGCGAACGACTGGAGGTGTTGCGGATGACGGCGAACGATCAGGAGGATCGGCAGGTGAGCGCGGATGGATTCGACCTTCCGGAGGTCGAGTTCGAGAAGGTGAACAAGTACTTCGGCGAGAACCACGTCCTGAGAGACGTCGACCTCGCGGTTCAGGACCGAGAGGTGGTCGTGATCGTCGGCCCGAGCGGGAGCGGGAAGTCGACGCTGCTCCGATGCGTGAATCGGTTGGAGGAGATCCAGAGCGGCGAGGTCCGCATCGGGGGCGAAGCCATCTCGGCCCCCGACGTGGACGTGAATCGGCTCCGCCAGCGCGTGGGGATGGTGTTCCAGCACTTCAACCTCTTCCCGCACAAGACCGCGCTGGAGAACGTCACGCTCGCGCCGGTGCAGGTCCGAGGGCTCTCGAAGAGCGAGGCCCGCGAGCGGGGCCTCGACCTGCTGGAGGAGGTCGGCCTCGGCGAGCAGGCCGATTCGTTCCCGGCGGAGCTGTCGGGCGGCCAGAAACAGCGGGTCGCCATCGCCCGCGCGCTGGCGATGGAGCCCGACGTGATGCTGTTCGACGAGGTGACCTCGGCCCTCGACCCCGAACTCGTCGGCGAGGTGCTGGCGGTCATGCGCGGGCTCGCCGAGGAGGGGATGACGATGCTCGTGGTGACTCACGAAATGGGGTTCGCCCGGGAGGTGGGCGACCGCATCGTGCTGATGTCAGAGGGCGAGATAGTCGAGACGGGCCCACCGGTCGACTTCTTCGACAACCCGAAGACGGACCGCGCCAGACAGTTCCTCGAACGGGTTCACTGACTGGAACGGAATCGACGGCCCGTCAGCCCGCTATTACGGACGCGTCGTCGACCGGTTCGAGTCGTCGACCTCGACCCCGACCGGGACCTCGGACAGCGCGCTCTCGTTCGTCAGCGTCTCGTTGACGACCTCTTGGCCGATCTCGTCCTCGAACTGGTAGAGGCCGCGAGCGCGCTCGGAGAGGTTCCGGGCGCGAGTGACGTTGAGGCCGTGGCGCTCGCGCACCACGAAGGGCAGCGACTCGGCCGCCCGGACGGTCCGGTTGGCGCGGAGTTCGACCGCGTGGGCCCGGACGACGAACGCCGACAGCGACGTGCGGTACTCGCCCGCCGAGATGGTGCCGTTCGCCCACGCGCCGGTGACGTTCGCCCGCACCGCGGCGAGCAGGTCGACGTACTGCTCGATGGTGTCGGCTTCCTCGGCGAGTACCTCGGCGCGCTCGCCCGGCGACGTGGCGTTGTCGAGCCGGTCCGAGAGCGTCCGGTTCCAGAGCTCGGTCCCGACAGAGGCACCCTGCGCGCCCACCGCGCCCGCGAGCTGCTGGCCCGGCTGGACGACGGTGGTGTTGTTCTCGGTGCTGTCGTCGCCGGGCCACGCCGGCGGGACGGTCTGATCCGCGAGCGGGACCGCAGACCCGCTGGCTATGTCAACAGCTACCGAACTGTCCGCCGGAACTCCCGGATCGTCGGCCGCCGCGACTCCCGCCGCGCCGACCAGCGCGAGCCCCGCGAACAGGACGAGGAAGGTGGCTTTCATCGGCCGTTACCACGCCTCCCACCGACAACAACCCGCCGTTACTGAACCCGGATTAACCCGGATTTAGCTCGGTTCAGGGCTCCTGTCGTTCCCGAGCCAACGCGAGTACGTTCTCCCTACCCAGCCGGAAGCTCTCGATCTCGCCCTGCTCGCGGAGGCTCCCGACGACCTGACTCGTCTTGGCCTCTGTCCAGCCCAGCTCGTCGACCACGGCCTTCTGCTTGATGCGACCGCCTCGGCGTTCGAGCAGTCGAAGCACGCGCTCCTCGTTGCTCAGCAGGTCCTCGGGCGGCTCGTCTCGCGATTCGTCGGGGTCGCCCGCGCTCCCGTTTCGGTAGATCCCGCCCCCGTCTCGGTAGAGGAACCACCAGCCGCCCGCGACCCCAGCTCCGAGGACCGCGACGACGAGTCCGACAGCGAGCGGTGAGATCGGCAGGTCAAGCGGTCCGGCGGCTGGCGGCGCGATCACGAGCCGGGGCTGATCGGCCGCGAAGTCGGTCGGGCCGGCCCACACCGCGGTCCGGGTGCGGCGCTCGTCGGGCTCGGGCCGGATCGTCTCGGGCTCGTAGCCCTCGGGCCACGACACCAGCAGGCGCGTCTTCTCGTCGAGGAACAGCCCCGAGAGCGCGTCGCCGACCCGGAGCGCGTCGCCGTCGGTCCCGGCGAACCCGACCCACTGGAACGAGTACACCACGACGCCGTAGCGCTGGGGGAACTCCCGGACGCTGGCCTCGACGCCGAACTGCCGGGCGTCCATCTCCCGGCCGGTCGAGCGCTCGGCGCTGTCGACGGTGGCGGTCATCCGGTCGACGAACTGCTGGCTGTACGCCTCCGAGTCGTTCTTCACGTCGGCCCGATAGCTCCGGAACGCCTCGGTCGTCTCCGGGTCGTCGAGCCGCGTTCGGTAGACGATCTCCCACGAGGCGGTGCCGTTCTCGTGGACCGTCACGTCCATCAGAACCGTGTCGGGGGTCACGCCCGGCGGCTGGGACTGGGCCGCGGGACGAGTGGCTGTCCCACTCTCAGCCGCCCCACCGACCGCTGCGCCGCCGACCGCGACCGTGACGCACAGCGTCGCGGCGAGCAGGACGGCGAACTCTCGCGCCCCCATTCGTCGGACACGTGCGACCCGCAGCGAAAAAGGGGTTGCGCCGTTTCACCCGGGGATGCGGCGGTCGGGGCCGTGGAACGACTCGTTTCTCGGGAGTAGGTTGCGATTACTTCCGTTATCTCCGCATTGGGAGTCTGAATCCGGCTTAACTCGGACTCAAACCGCTCTCAGGCCCCCCAATCGGGTTTCAGGGTTTGGGGGCTTGAAGCGGGTGTCCGCCATTGGCTACGGTGGCGAAATCCCATGTCGAAGACCGAACCGCAGACGGCTGACGCGGTGGAGTACGAATCCGAGACACCCCTGCGCGTGCAGGCCGACTGGTCGGGCAGCGAGACGCTCGACTCGGCCATCACCTGCGCCATCTCCAGAGCGACCGGGGACCCGGTGACCGAACTCGCGCCCCTGTACGAGTACATGGACCCCGACGCGCTCCACGTGTTCGTCGCCTCCATGCGCGACCGCGAGACCGAGACCTCGATCACGTTCCAGTACGAGGGCCACGACGTGACCGTCCGAGGAGACGGCGAGATACTGGTGTGGCCCTGCTCGTGATTCCGGTGTGGCCCTGCTCGTAAGTGACAGCCCGCGCGGCCGCTGGCGAGTGACCCACGGGTCGCTCGCCAGCGGCCGCGATGGGCTCGGCAGGTTCCGAAGACCGACGCTCAAGCGAAGTCGGTCAGCCCGGATTGGGCCTCGTCGTCCGAGTCGTCGCTTCCAGCCGACCCGTCACCTCCGTCGCCACCGCCCGAGTCGTCGTCCTCGTCGGGTGCGTCGGACGCCGACGCGTCGGCGTCCGACGCACCCGACGCGTCGCGGACCGCTCCCTCGAACGCGCCGCCGGAGTGCTCGACGGCCGCCTCCTCGCGGAGCTGTTCTGCGTCCTCGACGATACGCTGGACCTTGTTCGTGTCCTCGCCCGACCCCGTGACGAACGAGACGTGCTCGGCGTCGAGATCGTACACCGCGGTCATGGCGACCGTCAGTTCCCGGTTCTTGCAGTGGTGGGTCATCGACGCGAGGAACGGGACGATCTCCCGGCGCGCGGTCGACATGCTCACGCCGTCGGACTCGGCGATCTTCCGAGCCACGTAGTCGCGCTTGTTCCGGCTCGCGCGCGAACTCCCGAGCTTCCGCCAGTAGCTCGGCGGGCCGTACCGGGTCCAGCCGCCCTTCTGGCCGTCGCGGGCCGCCGCGACCCCGGCGGCGACGTTGTCGCCCGCGTAGCGCCAGTACGAGTAGTCCTGGGTTGCCCGCACCCGGCCGAGCCACTTGTCGGCGTTCGAGAGGAACTCGTAGGCGGTCGCCAGTTCCCTCCCTTCGTAGTCCTTCGGCACGTTGTCCTCGACCCAGTTGAGCAGGTCGTCGGGCGTCTCGTCCACGTCGTAGGACTCCTGAAGCGCGCCTTGAGCGTCTTCCTCCTTGAACACCGCGTCGAGGAAGTCGAACACGCCGCTGGTCCGGTCGCGCTCGCCGGTGACCTCCACGTCCGCGGCAGTGAGTCGCTCGCTGGTCTCGGCGATGGCCTGCAGGTCGTTGACCGCCGACCGGAGGTCGCCGTCGTTCTTCTCCGCGATGGCCTGGAGGGCATCCTTCTCGTATTCGATGCCCTCCTGCTTGCAGATGTGCCGGAGCGCGGGCACGATGGAGCGGGCCGACACGTCCCGGAACTCGATCTCCTGGCAGGCGTTCCGGAGCGTGTTCGACATGTCGTAGAACTCGTTGGCGATGAGCACCATCGGCTGCCCGGCGTCCTTGACGACGCCGGTGATGGCTCGCGAGCCGCCCCGGTCGACGTTGCCGTGGAGGTTGTCGGCCTCGTCCATGACGACGAGTCGGCGGCCGATCTCGCCCTGCGCCTGCTGGGTCAGCGTCCCGCTCTTGGCGGCCTCGCCCGCGATCTGGTCGACCACGTCGGCGGTCCGGGTGTCGCTGGCGTTCAACTCGATGGTCGGCCACCCCATGTCGTTGGCGAGCGCGTGGGCCGCGGAGGTCTTGCCGACGCCGGGGCTGCCGTGCAGGATGGCAGCCTCCCGGTGGTCGTCCCACGTCTCGGCCCACTCCTGCAACTGGTCGCGGGCCTTGTTGTTCCCGCGCAGCTCGGAGAGAGTGGTGGGCCGATATTTCTCGGTCCAGTCGGTCATTGGGAACGGGTAGGTGCGAACGGCGTTTAGTGGTTGCGGAGAACCTCGATGCGGTCGATACCTCTGCCGACACGGCTAAGTCCGCCACTCCCCAGACGCCCACCATGAACGTGGCAGTGCTGTCGGTCGGCGACGAACTCCTCGCGGGCGACACCGTGAACACCAACGCCGCGTGGCTGGCCGACCGCATCGACGACCGGGGCGGTCGCGTCCGGCGCATCCTCACGGTGCCCGACGACCGCGAGATGATTGCCGAGACGGTCCGTGAGTGGACCGAGGCGTTCGACGCGGTGCTCGTCACGGGCGGCATCGGCGGAACGCCCGACGACGTGACGATGGAGGCGGTCGCCGACGGCCTCGACCGCGGCCTCGTGGTGGACCCCCACCAGCGCGCCCGCCTCGCGGAGAAGGCCCGCCAGTTCCGCGAGGAGCATCCGGAGATGGCCGAGCAGTACGACATCGACATGGACCTCGACGCCGCGACGTCGCTCCCCGAGGGCGGCCGTCCGTTGACCACCGAGGTCGGATGGGCACCGGGCTGTGCGGTCGGGAACGTCTACGTGCTGCCCGGCGTCCCCGACGAGATGGAGGCGATGTTCGAGACGGTCGCCGACGAGTTCGGCGGCGACGTGGTCTCGGAAGTGGTCTACACACCCGAACCGGAGGGTGCGCTCGTGAGTCGGCTCGACGCCGTGCGCGAGCGATTCGACGCCACGGTCGGGAGCTACCCCGGCGCTGGATCGACGCCGGGGCGGCTGAAGGTCACCGGAACCGATCCCGTCGAAGTCGGGGCCGCCATCGACTGGCTCCGCGAGCGCGTGGAGACGACGGACACCGAAGCGACGAAGGACGAGTGAGTCCAAGCCCGAGCTACGACGACCGAACGCGGCCACGACCGACGACCGAACTCGACCATGACCGACGACCGATTCGACGTTCACGACCACCGCCACGCCCTGAAACTTCGGAAGGACGCGGGCGACACCGAACTCTGGGAGAACCGCGAGAACCTCGACTGTCCGGCCTGCGAGGAACAGTTCGACGAACTGCTGATCTCCGAGCGCAGGGAAAACAGCTTCAATCCGCCCGGCGGCCGGTTCTGCGTTGTTCGGGAAGAAGGGCGGATTCTGGTGTTCACGCACTAGGTTGTTCGTCTGGAGTGGTCGGAGAAATAGTTCGGACTAGGGTTAGGCCGAAAGCCCTCGGCGCGCTCGCGGTCGTCTCCACGGGATATCCGTCGGTCTCCGCACCGACCCGACCGACGGATATCCCGTGGAGACGACCAAGCGATGCGCGAGCGCGCCTCGCCCTTTCATCCGCCAGGACCGCAGATGTAGCACGGAGCGCCACTGGTGGCTGTCTCACCGGGCGCTACTGGCGGCTGTGACACCGGGCGCTACTGGCGGCTGTCTCACCGGCCGAAACTGCCAGTTGATCGCCCCGTCGCGGAATCGCCCAACAGCGTCAGCCTCCAAGCGTTCTCACTCGACGCGTTCGCCCACGCCGCCCGAACCGAACCCGTCGCCGGCGACGACCTCGCCGCCCTTGACCACCGTCCGCGGATCGCCGATGGCGGCCACGTCGTCCAGCGGGTCGTCGTCGAGCACGAGGAAGTCGGCGTGGCTTCCGGATTCGAGCGTGCCGGCGTCGTCGAGGCCGATCACCTCGGCGGACCGGCCGGTCATCGCGACGATGGCGTCCATCGGCTCCATCGCGTACTCGACCATGAAGGAGATCTCCGCGGCGTTCGTTCCGTGGTAGTTGAACGGGGTTCCGGCGTCCGTGCCGCTAGCCACGTCGACGCCCGCCTCGACCGCCAGTCGGAACGATTCGACGTGGCGCTCGTACACGTCGTTGGTCTTCCGGAGGCTCTCGTCGGTCGCGCTGTCGGCGTTGCGGACGATGTGGTGGGGCGCGGAGAGCGTGGGCACGAGCGTCACGTCCTCGGCGACCAGCAGGTCGACGGTCTCCTCGTCGAGGAACGTACCGTGTTCGAGCGTGTCCACGCCCGCTCGGACGGCCGCTCGCGCGCCAGCCGCGCCGTGGGCGTGCGCGGCCGCGTGGACGCCCCGGCGGTGCGCCTCGTCGACGAGGGCGTCCATCTCCGCGTCGGTGAAGGCGGGCGAGTTCGGGTCCGTGCCGGGCGTGGTCACCCCGCCGGTCGCCATGAACTTGACGAACTGCGCGCCCTGCTTGATCTGCTCGCGGACCGCCTTCCGGCACTCGGTCGGCCCGTCGACTTCGCGGCCGAGGTGGTGGCCGTGGCCGCCGGTGATGGTGATCGACCGGCAGTTGGCGACCGTCCGCGGGCCGGGCAGGTTGCCCCGCGCGATGCGGTCGGCCAGCACCACGTCGAGGTCCCGCGCGCCCATCGCGCGGACGCCCGTGACGCCGGATTCGAGGGTCGTCCGGGCGTTCTCGGCCTCCGTTAGCGCGAGTTCGGCGTCGCTCATCGCCGCCACGGACACGACGCTGGCCTCGCCCGACAGCGAGTAGTGGACGTGAGCGTCGACCAGCCCCGGCATCACCGTCTTCCCGTCGAGGTCGTACGCCGGTTCGTCGCCGCGAGGCTCCGCGTCGCCGACTGCCTCGACGCGGCCCGAGTCGGGGTCGACCCGGACCGCGGCGTCCTCGTGGACCGCACCCGTCCCGTCTATCACGCGAGCGTCCCGAATAATCATCTGTGGAAACTTTTCGTTCCGATGGTTTGAATCTCTCGGACGGCGACCCCGCGTTGGTCGACCGCTCGACGTGACGAGTCCCCAGCCACAAGATACTCCCTCCGTCGGTGGAAGTTCCCGCACGTGTCTACCATCGACAACTCCGTTCCCGAGAACGAACGAGCCGGTGCGCGGAGCGTCCTCGGCCGGGGCGCTCTCGCGGGAATCTGCGCGTGGCTGGCGGGCTATCTCGTCGTCTACGTCGCGCGGGCCGACGCCGTCTCGGAGGCGCTCCGCGGCGTCGGCTTCGTCTCGGAGGTACTCGGCGGCGACGCCATCCCCGCGTGGAAGGGCGTCGCGTGGCTGTTCGCGAACGCGCACTTCGTCGACGCTCGACTGTCCGCGCCGATGCTCGGAACCGAGACGTTCAACGCGGTGACCGGCGAGGGGTCGGGCCTCCTGCTCGCGCTCCCGCCGGTCGTCCTCCTCGCGGCGGGCGCGCTGGCGGCGTGGGCGCGACGCAGTGGCTCCGCTCCGCGTAGCGGTGCTGCGGGCGGTCGCGACTCCGGGCTTCGCTCGGCGGTGACGGCGGGCGCAGCGGTCGCGCTCGGCTACCTCCCGCTCTCGGTTGCGACCGGGTTCCTGACCGAGCACGCCATCGGGGGGTCCGGGCCGACCATTGCGCTCGACCCGGTGACCGCCGTCCTGCTGGCCGGACTCGTCTATCCCGTCGTCTTCGGCGCGCTCGGCGGGGCCGCTATCGCCGCGCTCGACTGACCAACTACCTGTTTCTCTGGCTGTCCGTCCGCCGCGGACGCGACGGGTTTGTGCTGCACGGCGGTGGCGCTCGCGTTCAGCCTGCACGGCGACCGCGCTCGCGTTTGCGCTCGCCGGGCGAGCGCAAACGCGAGCGCGGCCGCGGAGGTCGGGGGTCGTCCTCTGGCGTCTGTGCGAGCATCGCAAGCCGCGACTACCGATTCAGCCACCAATTTTAATGAAGCATCTGTGGTCATCGGGGACGGTTCACACCATGGAGAACACAGTGCTCCTGCACACGGCGAGTGGTAGCCCGAACGTGGGGAGAGATGACACGGAAACGGGGAAGGACGACTCGGAAATGCGGCGGAAGCCGGAAACGGGGAGGGGGAATCGATGAGAGCGCTCACGTGGCACGGCAAGGAGGACGTGCGCGTCGAGGAGGTCCCGGACCCGGAGATCGTCAACCCCCACGACGCCATCGTCGAGATCACCGCCACTGCGATCTGCGGGTCGGACCTCCACCTCTACGACGGCTACGTGCCCACGATGCGCGAGGGCGACGTGCTGGGCCACGAACCGATGGGCGAGGTGGTCGAGACCGGGAGCGCGGTCGAGACCCTCGAAGCGGGCGACCGCGTGGTCGTCCCGTTTACCATCAGCTGTGGCTCGTGCTGGTTCTGCGAGGAGGACCTCTACTCGCTCTGTGACAACTCGAACCCGAACGCGGAGATAGCCCGCAAGATGATGGGCCAGTCGCCGGCCGGGCTGTTCGGCTACTCGCACATGCTGGGCGGCTACGCCGGCGGACAGGCCGAGTATCTGCGAGTGCCGTACGCCGACGTGGGGCCGGTCAAGGTCGATTCGGACCTGCCGGACGAGCAGGTGCTGTTCCTCTCGGACGTGTTCCCGACCGGCTACATGGCCGCCGAGAACGCCGACATCGACGACGGCGACACCGTCGCGGTCTGGGGGTGTGGACCGGTCGGCCAGTTCGCCATCCAGAGCGCGTGGCTGCTCGGCGCTGGTCGGGTGGTCGCCATCGACCGCGTGCCCGAGCGGCTGGGGATGGCCCGCGAACACGGCGACGCCGAGACCATCGACTTCGAGGCGGAGGATGTGTACGACCACCTGATGGCGATGACCGGCGGGCGCGGCCCCGACAGTTGCATCGACGCGGTCGGGTCGGAGGCCCACGGTACGGGACTGATGGGCTACGCGGACAAGCTCAAACAGGAGGCGAAGCTCGAAGCCGACCGACCGCACGTCCTCCGGCAGGCCATCCGGTGCTGTCGGAAGGGCGGGACGCTCTCGGTGCCGGGCGTCTACCTCGGGCACGTGGACACCTTCCCTGCCGGCCCGATGATGAACAAGGCTCTGACGGTGAAGACGGGCCAGACTCACATGCAGCGCTATCTCGACCCGCTGTTAGAGCGCATCGAGGACGGCGATATCGACCCCTCGTTCGTCATCACGCACCAAGAACCGCTGGAGAAGGGGCCGGAGATGTACCGGACGTTCCGCGAGAAGGACGACGATTGCATCAAGGTCGTGCTGGAGCCGTGAGGGCCGAGGGGGAGTACCCCCGGTCCGTGAGGGCCGAGAGGGAGCTATCCCCGGTGGACGATGGCCACGTCGCACTCCAGTTCGTGCAAGCGCTCGAACGTCGGCGGCGAGACGAACCGGGAGGCCGCCGACCGGTCCGTGCTCGCGCCCACGACGGTGAGGTCGTAGTGGGCGTCGTTGGCGTCGAGGAACGACTCGATGGACGACCGCGACACCCTCGTCTCGAACGCTCCCTCGAAGGTCTCCACGAGGTTGGCCAGCGTCGTCTCGGCCGACCGGCGCTCGGCCTCGCGGTCGATGCAGGTGCAGACGCTGACGCTCCCTGACTCGCCGGTGAGCCGCCGCGCGAAGTCGATCATCTGGTGGGCGGTGTCGCCGGGTCTGCGCACGGGGACGAGCACTCGCTTCCAGCGCTCGCGGACCTCCTTCTCCGGGCTGGACCGGAACGCGATGGTGTCCACGTCGCCCCGGAACAGGCCGTGGACGAACGACGAGAGGGCCCCGTCCGTCTGCTCGTAGGGTGCGACGATCAGGTCGCAGTTGGTCTCGCGCGCCGTTCGGAGTACCGTTCCCGAGAGGTCCGTCCCGTCGCCCGCGACGACCACCTCGCACGGGACGCCGACGTCGGTCTCGATGCGGTCGGCCTCGGATTCGAGTCGGTCGACCGACTCGTCGGTCGCTTCGCCGTCTTCGGTCTCGGCCGACGCCGCCTCGACCACGTCGAGCAGGACGACCTTGCCCGCGTCGTGGGCCGCCGCGAGCCGCGCGCCGAAGGTGGCCGTCGCGCTCGCGCAGTCGCCCCGCATCGGCACCAGCACGTGGTCGTCGCCGTTCGTGGACTCGTAGAGGAACTGCGACCTGCGCTCGTAGAACTCTCGTCGCCAGAGGTGGAACGCCGCGGCGACGAGGCTGCTGGCGACGAACACGGAGCCGACGTACTGGACGAAGAACGTCCGAACCGTGGTGGTGTCGCTGAAGGCAGGTGCGATGAGCGCGAGCAGCGCGGTCGAGAACGCCGCCGGTTCCTCGAAGTCGAGCAGCCACGTGACCGTGCCCGTGAGGAAGACGGCCAGCGCGGCTTCGGTCGGCGAGACGACGAAGACGGCCGACCCGAGCGGGTTCCGGAGTCCCGTCAGGAGCCCGAGCCAGACGGCCGCCGTCCCGCAGACCGCACCGGCGGTCAGACCGCCGACGAACGTGGTCGGCGACGCGTACGGCCCCTCCGGGTCGGCGAACAGGGTGAACGTGCCCGACGCGAGCGGCGGGAACAACACGAACGGGAGCAGTTCCACCGAGTTCGAGATCGCGGTCACCGCAGCGATGAGCAGCGGGACGAACAGGAGTATCGAGAGGTGGATGAGGTTCGCGGTGTGCTCGACCCACCGCCGGAACTCTCGGACCTCGCGGCGCTCGATACGACGCAGCCGCCGGAGGACGGCGTGATAGCGCGCCCGGAGGTCGTCCAGCATTGGTATCACGTCACCGCCCGAGCGTCAAATGTCTATCCACTCGGCCACTGCCGATACAGTGATTTCGACGCGTCGCAAGAACCCGCCGTAGCGAGTCAGACGACATGGATCGAGGCGATAGTTCAAACGCTTCTTTGAGCCTACTGAAAGCACTTTACCCCGGATAGTGAACTGGAGTGTATGAACCGCCGCCGTGTGCTCGCACTCTGTGGACTCTGTCTCTCCGGTAGCGCGGGCTGTCTCTCCCGGTTGCCCGGGCAGCCGACCAACGAGACCGACGAGCCGACGGAGGAACCGACCGAAACTCGGACGAACGCCTCGACAGGCGACCCATCGAATGACGAAACCGGCGAGACGACCACCCGAGAGCGCGACGAGTCCGCCACGAAAGACGGCGTCACCGTCGAGAATATCGTCGTCCGGAAAGCGATCACCTACAAATCGACGATGGGCTCTGGCGGCGTCCTCGCCGGGGACGGCCAACAGTACGTCGTCGCGTCGGTCCGTGCCGACCGCGAACTCTCGGAGTCCGATTTCTCGTTTGTCACCGATTCGGACTCGTGGACGCCCGGACTCCCCGAAACAGCGGGGGCCATCAACCGCTCGGTCGCGGGCCGCGACGGCGGTCCTATCGGTCGACGCCTCGGCGGCGGAGACGGTCGCTCGTATCTGGCGTTCACAGTACCCTCCCCGCTGTCGGCGTCGAACCCGCGGATTCGACTCGCGGGGTCGGACGCGACCGAGTGGCCGCTCGACGCCAGTCAGCGCGAGCGCCTCGAAGCGCCGGCACCGCGATTCGAACTCGATTCGCTGGAGGTACTGGACGAGATCGCGCAAGGGGAGACGCTGTCGGTGTCGCTGACAGTCACGAACGGCTCCGAGACCGACGGCCGGTTCCTCGCGGCCGTCTACTGGCCGACCAAGCAGATAGCCGACGACGACGAATCGCACGTCGTCGACCGGACGGTCGCGGCCGGCGACGACGTGACGGCGTCGCTGGACATCGACACCCGCTACACGACGTACGAGGACGAATCGGTGACGCTGTCGGTCCGGGGCCACGTCTCCACCGAGCGCACGGTCAGCGTGGAGGACGCCACCACGCCGTCCTGACGCCCTTACTCCGCCAGTTCGACCACGGCGTCGAGCGTGATGCGGATGGCGCGCTCGACGTTGTTCTTGGCCTTCTCCGGGAGTTCGTCGTCTTCAGTTTCGCCCTTCTGGGTGCCCTCCACGAGGTTGCCGTCCACCGTGCAGATGGCTCCCGCGCGCATGTCCCGGCGGCGGGTCAGCGAGAAGACCGCCGCGGCCTCCATCTCGACCGAGAGGATGTTCGCTTCCTCCCACGCGGCGACGTACTCGTCGGTCTCGGCGTAGAACGCGTCGTCGCTGGCGATGGGGCCGACGTGCACATCTTCGTCATTCGCTTCCGCCGAATCGACCAAGGCCGAGAGCACGCCGTAGTCCGGCACGGCGGGGTACTCGACCGATTCGTAGCGCTTGCTCGTCCCCTCGTTCTTTGCCGCGCCGGTCGCGACGATCATGTCGCCGATCTCGATGTCCGACTGGAGCGCGCCGGTGGTCCCGACCCGGATGACGGTCTCGACGCCGACGTTGTGGAGTTCCTCTATTGCGATTGCGGCGGAGGGACAGCCGATGCCGGTCGAGCAGATGGTGAGGTCCGTGCCCTCGTAGGTGGCGTTGACGACCTTGTACTCGCGGTTCTGCGCGACGACCTCGGAGCTGTCACAGAGGTTCGCGATGCGGTCGACCCGGCCGGGGTCGCCCGGGATGAGCGCGACGTCGTTCAGGTCACCGTCTTCCACGAGGAGGTGGGGCTGCTTTGCCATGCGGATTGCTTGTCGCGAGCGGGAGAAAAAGCGTGCGGGTTCGAGACGGTGGCTTGGAGTAGGTGAGAGTCAGGCGTAGCGTTCGAGGGACTCCCAGTCTCGCCGGATGAGTTCCTCGATACCCTCTTCGAGAAGGGCTTCACCCATCGCGCTCGCCCGGTAGTAGGAGTACACGCCGCCCTTCTCGGGTTCGTTTCGCATTCGATTCTCCACGAGTCCGACGTCCACCAGTTCGTCTAGATGGTAGTGAAGCGTGTTCCCCGCGACGCCGAGCCGAGTGCGGAGTTCCTTCGCGCTCTTGTTCCCCTCACATTTCAACGTGTATAGGATTCGGAACCGAGTCTCGTTCCCGAGGGCGCTCTGCATGTCGAGATAATCCTGGAGGTCGAGGAGACTCGGGTCGGGGAGAATCTGGTCGGGTGACGGCCCGTCTTCGCGAGAGACGGAGTCGCTTCCGTGGTCGGGGTCCGAACTTGACTGGGTCATGTGGAACTCTTGTTCGCCTTCCGACTTAATGATTACTGACTCAGCGTTCACTGAGTTAGATTTTAAATCCGAGGACGGGACGAACCAGTCCCATGCGTGGTCGATTACTCGACGAACTCGGTGCCGTCGCTCGCCAACAGTTCCTCGTCTATCTGATGGGTCCGTACGGAGAGTACGGCGAAGAGGACGAATCAGCGTTCGACCCGCTGTTGCACGTGAGAGACGAACTCCGCGTCCACCCCGGCGTGAACGCGTTTCTCGCCATCGATGCGAACGTCCCACTGGAGGAGATGGACGCCGCGACGCAGAGCATCGAGTTCGCTCGCGCCAGCAACGCGGTCGTGTTCGTCGCCCCGTACGGGGGACAGAACCTCGGGGTCGGCATCGAAGTCGGGGCTATTCTCGAACGGATTTACGACGAGGGGTCAGCGGAAATCGAGGAACGAGTCCTCTTCGTACACGAAAAGGCGGTTCGTAGCGCGATGATCGATTCGCTCTCGCAACGCTGGAACGTGACCGTCTATTCGTACACCGACATCGACGCGCTCGTCGATCAGATACAGGAGTTCGTGTCCAACGTCATCAGTCGTGCGTTGACCGGTGAACTAGAGGGTCGAATCGAGACCGACTCCTCGGACGGAAGGCCGTTCTAGAACTGCCCGTCCAAAAACGACTCCACGTCTTCGAACGACGGGGCGGTCCGCGCGCCCTCTTCCATCGCGGCCAGCGCGCCACAGGCGTTCGCGAACTCCAGCGCGCGCTCGTAGTCGGCGTCTTTCGGCAGCACGCCGTCCTCGCGTAGGAGCACCGCGAGAAAGCCCGCGGCGAAGGCGTCGCCAGCGCCCGTGGTGTCGACGACCTCGGCGTCGAAGCCCGGATGCTCGAACGACGCTTCGGGGGTGTCGACCTGCGCGCCCGCCTCGCCCTGCTTGATGACGACCACGCGCCCATGGAGTTCGGAGGCGGGCTGGGCCAGTTCGTCGTCGAGGATCGTTCGGGCCTCGCGGTCGTTGAGGAAGACCACGTCCGAGTAGGCCAGCGCCTCGGCGAAGTCGCGCTCGGCGAGCCGCCGTCCGGGATCGAAGCTCACGGTCACGCCCGCCTCGCTGGCGACCCGCGCGAGTTCCGCCGCGGTGTCGGGACGCTGGCTGGTGAGGTGCAAGTGGTCGGCTCGCCGAACGTACTCGGGGTCGACGTCGTCGGGCGCGACCATCTCGTTCGCGCCGTCGTTGCCGAGCACCATCACCTCGCCGTCGGCGTCCACGATGAGATACTTCGTGGTGGTCTCGCCGGCCCCGACCTCCAGTAGATGCGAGCAGTCCACGCCCGCCGACGTCAACTCTCGGCGAGCGAGCAGCCCGCTGTCGTCGCCGCCGACGCTCCCGACGATGCCGGCGTCGAACGCCATCCCCGCCAGCGCGACCGCGACGTTCGCGGCGCTGCCGCCGCCGGAGCGCCGCTGGGAGTCGATGCGGGCCTCCCCGTCGGGTTCGGGGAGCGCGTCCACGCGGAGGGTCACGTCCCAGTTGACGTGCCCGGCGGTGATCACGTCGACCATAGTTGGCAAGGGCGGGAGCGGTTCGCAGACTGGAGGATGGGGCGGTTCGCAGACTGGGAGATATCCGGCGCGAGATGCATGTCCCTATCGTACGCAACCGCCGGTCAAAATTCTGGTGGACGAACTGGGGAATCGAGGGTCGAAGCCTCCGAACAGTAGTTTGAACAGCCGGCCCCCCGAGACGACGGACATGGAACACACCGCCGAGCGCGTCACGCTCGCGCGACTCCCCTCCGGCGTCGAGATCGAGACGACCGTCCACACCTACGACGGGTCCAGCGACGGGCCGACCGTCTACGCGCAGGCCGCCCAGCACGGCCGCGAGATAAACGGCACCGAGGTGCTCCGGCGGATTCACGACCGGCTGACGGGCGGCGAGTGGGAGTTAGCCGGGCAACTGATCGCGGTCCCCGTCGCAGACCCGCTCACGTTCGACCGGGTGTCGTACACCACGCCCGAGCAACTCGACAGCGTGAACCCCAACATGAACCGGGTGTGGCCGGGCGACAGCGAGGGCTCGGTCCACGAGCGCATGGCCGCGCGGCTGTGGGAGTACGTCGAGGATGCCGACGCGGTGCTCGACCTCCACACCGGGAGCCCGGACATGCTGACCCACGTCGTGTTCACCGAGGGCCACGAGGCCTCTCGAAGCCTCGCTGAGGCGTTCGGGACCGACCTCCTGCTGTCGGAGGAGGCAGGCGAGGACGCCGACGAGGAGTGGGCCGCCCGGGACTTCGGCGGCAAGCTCCGGGTCGCGGCCGCGCGCGAGGGCGTCCCGACGATAACGCCCGAGCTGGCCCACAACAAGCAGCTCGTCGAGGACGCCGTCGAGACCGGCGTGACGGGCACGGTGAACGCGCTCCGGCATCTCGGCCTGCTCGACGGCGAGCCCGAGCCGAACGGCGAGTGCGTCGTGGCCCGCAACCACCTCGGGCGCGTGACTGCCGACGAGTCCGGACTGTTTCGCGCCGACCCCGACCGGTCGGTCGGCGAGCGCGTGGACGCGGGCGAGCGCGTTGGCACCCTCTACGACCCGACGACGTTCGGGGTCTTTCAGGAGGTCGAGACCGACAGGGCGGGGATCCTCTACGCACTGACCCAGGAGGCGACGGTCAGCGGCGGCTCGTCGCTGGTGAACGTGGCACTCGTACGCGAGGAGTAGGCGGAAAAGTCGAAGAAGGCCGAAAAGAGGAAGTCGAAAACGGAGAAGTCGGCGAAGTAGAGAGGGGTTATCGGCTCGCGGTCACGTACAGCAGGGGCGCGACGACGAGCAGGGCGATGCCGAGGTACTTGAACTGGAGCGGTACCATGCTCGCCGGCGTGAGCACGAACAGCAGTCCGAACGTGATCGCGTTCAGCGACAGCACCTTCCGCGAGCCGAGCGGGATGGCCGCCAGTATCGACAGCACGAACAGCAACAACAACGCCTGCCCGACGTTGTACTGTATCAGGAAGTCGTCGATGAGCGGCAGTGGCGCGAACTCTATCATCCTTATCGGAAGTCACCCCGAAATACCCTTTAAAGTTCCGCTATCCCGCGGTCAGCCCCCTGCCCCGCTCCGCGGTCAGCCGCTCGCCCCGCTGAAGTCGATGGGTCGAATCCAGACGTACCAGATGGCGACCACCGCGGTCAGGTAGCCGGTGGCCCACACCGCCGACCCGACCGTCGGATAGCCGACGCTCGTGAGGGCGTACTTTCCCAGCCCCGGTACCATGACGCCGAGCGTGAGCGCCAGTCCGAATCGGATCTTCTCGGCTCGGCCCATCAGCGGTCACCCCAGCGGTTACCTGTTCGTTCCGTCACGGTCGGCGATACGGACTCGAACAAAGTCAACCACTCGGTTTCGGGCGGCGGTGCGGTGGTCCTGCTGGGAAGCGGCAAGACCTCGGCGACCGCCCGGGCGAACGTCAACGACCTCGCGGCCAGACTCGGCACCGACCTGCGAGTCAACGCCGATCAGGTTCGGGACTCGACCACCCCGGTCGGAGCCGACGCCGCGGTGTTCGAGACCACGGCGTTGGACACCTCGTTCCCGCTGTTCACCCCGTACACGCCCGACGAGTCGGACTACGCCGTCTCCATCCCGACCATCAGCGAGGACGGCGAGACGCTCAACGACGAGTACGTCGACGTGCGCAACGACGGGTCGAGCAGCCTCGACCTCACCCGCTGGACGCTCGAAGACGAGGCGGGCTACTCCTACCAGTTCCCGGACGGCTTCGTCCTCGGCGCGGGAGTGATCGAGTAGGGTCGTGTCTCGAAAACGGGGGAAAGAGATGGAGACCGCGGGATCGACGACAGACTTTCGCCGACGGGCTGTAACGTCGACGACTGACTGGCTGTAGCGTCAGCGGCTGTTTACTGTAGCGCTGTCGCGGCGCAGACGACAGGTGCCGCGCCCGCGGCGTTTCGAGGCGTGGGGAGTGGGACGCGACACAGTGAGTTCGAGACGCCCACTCCCCAAAAGGCTCGCTAATTGTACGCTGTACCGCTCTGACGGCTCTATACGGCTCCCCCCTCGTCAATACTTACTTGTACCGTCTCCGAGAACCGCGGCCCATGCGCCGAACGACGGGTGTCGCGTTCGCCGTCGCGCTCGTCGCGGTCGCAGCGGTCGTCCTCGTCACGGTCGGGGCGGCCGTCCTCGTCCCCACGACGCCGGTCGGGGCGCTGTCGGTCGAAGGAGTCGACGGCGTCGGGACGCCAGACGGCGAGAAGCCCGCGCTGGTGGAGGTCGGCGACGACCGGCTGTGGCCGTACGTCGGGCCGGAGCGGTCGTTCGACCGGCCGGCGAGTTCCATCAACGTCGTCGTCCGGACCGACCCGGCCAGCGTCCGCGAGTATCTCGCCGACGAGCGCTCGTGGAATCGGAGCGCGGGCGGCGACGCCGACGACTCGCGGGTCGCGGACGCCGCGACCGACCCGCCGGTCGACGCCGAACGCGTGCCGTGGCTGGACGCTCCGGGTGCGCCCCGCTACACCTACGTGGACGGTGAAGGGTGGCTCGCCGAGCGCTACCAGCTCCACCGCGGGTCGTACTTCGGGGCACGGTACCACCTCCGCGCGTACGGCCCGCCGAACGGCGACTGGACCGCGGTGCAGGCCCACGCCGAGCACTGGGACTGGTTCACGATCACGCACACGGTCGACAGCGTCGAAACCGCCCAGATCCGGGTCGAGACGGGCTTTCTTGGCGAGTCGGCGTTCGCCGTCCGGCGGGTGAACTACGACAACGGCGATACCTACGACGCCGACGGGTGGGCGACAGTGGTCGCGCTCTCGCTGGCTCCCCTGCTGGCGCGGGGCCGGCTCCGGCTGCGCCCCACGGCGCGGAACGTGAGACGACTCGCGCTCGCGGGGACGCTGGCGGCGCTCCCGCTGGTCGTCAGAGCCGGCGGCATCCTGTTCGAGCGACACCTCCCGTGGCTGTCGACCGACGCGGTGGTCGCGATCTGGTACCCGGTGCTGGTCGCGGGGATTCCGCTGGCCGCCTACCGACTGGGGCGTCGCCTGCCCGCGACGGAGGCGGGCGCGCTCGCGGGGGTCGGCGTCGGGGTCGGCGTGGTGCTCGACTACGCCTGCCTCGAAATCGCCGTACTTCCGATTCCGGTCGCAGTCCACCGCGTCGCGGTCGTCGCGGCGGGCGCACTCCTCGCGGCCGGGGCAGCCTCTCGCGGTGACGACGGGAACGGGGAGAGCGCCAGCGATGATGAGGGGGAGGGAGCGACCGCACGGTGGCCGTCGACCCTCCGTCTCGGCGCGGTGTTCTGGGTCGCGGTCGTGATCGGCGGGCATCTGGTCTGACGCCAGGGTTCCGCTCCGAGCGCCGGATTTTTGCCGAGTGACCGCGACGTCCCGCCCGTGAGCGCGATCACCTTCTTCGCCACGACGGATCTGGATCGAATCGTCGACTTCTACGCCGAGACGGTCGGCGCGAGCGTCTGGCTCGAACAGCCCGACTGCACGATCCTGAAGTACGACAACCAACTGCTGGGGTTCTGCGAGCGCGAGTCGCCCGACACCGAGGGCATCGTGACGTTCGTCTCCCCCGACCGCGAGGGCGTCGACGAGATGCACGAGACGCTGGCCGACCGCGCCCGCGAGCAACCCCACGAGAACGAGCAGTACGACATCTACCAGTTCTTCGCCGAGGACCCGGACGGTCGGGCCATCGAGTTCCAGACGTTCCTCCATCCGACCGACGAGGTGTAGCTCCCCGGACCGTTCGGGTCGTTCCCGACACCGGGTGGGAGACAGGGGACACAACGTGGCATACTTCCGCCACGTACTACTGGCGCTCGTCGGTCGTCCAGTCGCGAAAGCCCGCGTTTCGTGAACGCTTACGGCCGAGTCTTTCGGTCTAACAGATCGACCACGTCGGCCACCGAATCGAGGACGAAGTCGGGCGCGACCTCCGAGGAGTCGGCCCGGGTCGTGACGCCCGAGAGCACGAGCGCGGTCGTCAGCCCCGCCCGATCGCCCAGCAGGACGTCGGTGTCGAGTCGATCGCCGACCATCAACACCGCTTCGCCCTCACCGGCGACCCGCGACTCGACCGCCTCGGCTGCCGTGGCCGCCGGCTTGCCCAGCATCGCGTCCGGGTCGCGGTCGGCGGCCTCGGCCAGCGCGGCGACGATAGCGCCCGACCCGGGTACCGGACGGTCGGGCGCGGGAATCGTGCGGTCGGGGTCGGTCGCCACGAAGGCCGCGCCGTCGAGTGCCCACAGCGCGTTCCGGAGTCGGCCGTAGGTGAACTCCCGGTCGATGGAGGCGACGACGACGTCAGCAGCCTCGGGATCGGTGACGAGTGGAATCCCGCGAGCCGCGAGCATCTCCCGGAGTCCGGGTTCGCCGAGCAGGTAGGTCCCGCAGTCGGGGTACTCGGTGGCCACGTAGTCGGCGGTCAGCGCGCCGGAGGTGAGCACGTCGTCGGGGGCGACCGCGAAGCCGAGGTCGGCGAGCCAGTCGGCGTAGTCGGCCGGGGACCGCGTGGGGTTGTTCGACAGCAGGAGCACGTCGAGGCCACGCTCGCGAAGGCGGTCGACCGCCTCGACGGCACCGGGTATCGGTTCGTCACCGCGGACGAGGGTGCCATCCACGTCGAGGACGACGCTCCGAACGGTCATCGCTTCCGGGTACGGCCCCGGAGACCAAGGGTCTGTCCACCCGAATCGCACGCTCGACCGAGGACCGGGCTCTGTCTCCCGACGACCTCAGGCGTCGTGCGGTCACCACAAAACACTTCAGCCGCTCCTGTGAGCCAGCAAATATGAAACGCGAGACGATGCTGGCGGGCGGCGCGGCGGTCGTGGTGGCGATAGCCCTGGTCGCCGCCGCCGCGGTCCCCGGTGCGATAGCGGTGTCCGAGGACGACCCGGTGCGGCCCGGCCATCTCTCGATTCAGGAGGTCGCCATCTCGCCCGGCGAGGTGACCGGCGGCACGGCGACGCTGTCGGTCGACACCCGGCTCGAACACTCCGTGGTGAGCTCGAACAGCGAGTCCGAGAACGTGACGATGCGGGTCCGGGCGGTCCACCTCGAATCCGGACTGGTCGAGACCACCGCGGAGGCCGCGGTCCCGACCATCTCCGGCGAGCGCGAGGTGTCGGTCGTCCAGAATCTCACCGTCGAGCGCGCGGGCGGCTACCGCATCGAGACGGTGGTGTACCGCGACGGCGAGCGCATCGCAGAGGGGCAGAAGTCGGTCCGGGGCGTCGGCACGCTCACGCCGGCGTACGCCGACACCGACGTCCGGTTCCACTGGCAGGGAAGCGACGGCCTCCCGCCGGTCGAGTACACCGTAGCGAGCGCCGAGGGCAACCGCACGACGCTGAACGTCTCGACGTTCCTCACCAACGAGGGCGACGTGCCATCCGAGGAGCTCAGGGTAGTGTTCACCGTCCGGCAGGCCGACTCGAACATCGTCGCCGACCGGCGCGCGGTCGCGGTGGGAGCCATCCGGCCGGGCCGGACCGCCTCGCCCGGCGCGGAACTGGCGGTCCCCGAGGGCTACAACTACTACCTCGACGCGGTGCTGTGGAAGGACGGCGTCATCGTCGGGACGGCCCGGAGCGTCGCGAACCTGAACCCGACCGAGACGCTCGAAGCCAACGAGACGGTCCGCGAGGTCGGCATCGAGGTGGGCGACTTCGAGGACGACCAGCGCGAGGACGACCGACCGGAGCGGACGACCAGCGAGCGCGACGGCGGCGCGGGCGGCGTCCCCGGCTTCACGCCGGTCGTAGCTCTGCTGGCGCTGGTCGGTGGCTTGCTCCTCGCACGGAGGCGAGCATGACCGCTGACGCGCGGGCGGACGAGCGCGAAGACGAAGACGCGAGCGAACGTGAAGACGCGAGCGAGCGCGAGGAGGCGGACGCGGGCGGGAATCCGAGCCAGAGCGACCAGACGGCCGAGCGCACGAACGACTCCGATTCCGAGCGACCACCACGCGATGAACCCATGAGCGACGCCAACACCGACATGCCCGACGAATCGGCGACCGACCTCGCGATCCGGCGCAACCTCTACCGGGGCGCGTTAGCGCTGTTCGCGCTGCTGGCGGTGGTCGCGGTGATCCAACTGTACGGAAGCGTGAACCAGACCATCAACACCTTCGTCGCGCAGGAGTACCGGTCGCTGTTCCGGGCGGCGTTCAACGTTGTCGTGCTGTTGGTCGCTGGCATCGGAATCTCGTGGTGCGTGCGGGAGCTGAGCGGGGAGTAGTGGGGTCGGAGACCGAGGAGGGCGCGATCGGCGCACGCCCCGCCGGCGGTTTTATCCGGCGGCTGAAACAACCATAGGAGCATGGCCGACGAACGCGTCGATGTCGAATCCACGGGCCAAAACGTCGCTGGCCAGGCTCCCGTCGAGGAACCGGAGGCAGTCACCGACGACGTCACGGTCCACGACGACGAGGTGGAACTCGAACGGACCATCGGGCTCGTCGGCGGACTGGCTATCGGTATCGGCACCATGATCGGCGCGGGGATTTTCGTCTTCCCGGGGTTAGCCGCCGACAATGCCGGTCTCGCGGCCACGCTCTCGTTCGTGATCGGTGGGCTGATCGCGTTGCTCGTGGCGCTTCCGACCTCGGAACTCGCCACCGCGATGCCCCGGAGCGGTGGTGGCTACTACTTCATCTCGCGGAGCATGGGAACGGCGTACGGGGCGGTCGTCGGCCTCGGACTTTGGCTGGGCCTGATGTTCGCCTCCGCGTTCTATCTGGTCGGGCTGGGCCACTACGCGAGCGCCGTGTTCGTGGAGCTCGGGGTCGAACTCCCGTTCAGCCCCGTCACCGGAATCGGACTGCTGTTCGGGGTGGGGCTGACCGCGTTGAGCATCGGCGGCACCGAGAACACGGCCAAGATCCAGAACGTGGTCGTGGGGATCTTGCTCGTGGTGCTGACGGGGTTTCTCTCCTACGGCGTCCTCGACGCCGTAGGCGTCTTCGGCGGCGGAAGCGTCCCCGAGGAGTTCTTCTCTCGGGGGTACTTTCCCGTCCTGACGACCGCGGCGCTCGTGTTCACCTCGTATCTGGGGTTCGCTCAGGTCGCGACTGTCGCAGGCGAGATCAAACGACCGGGCAGGAACCTCCCGCTAGCGATGGTCGGGTCCGTCGTGATCGTCACCGTCTTCTACGTCGTGACGATCTTCGTCGCGACCAGTGCGTTCGGCGCGGATCGGCTGGGGCAGTTCGGGGAGACTGCGATGGTCGAGGTCGCCCGCGACTTCCTCGGATTGCCGGGCGCGGTTGCGATCCTTGGTGCCGGGCTGTTGGCGACGTTCTCGAGCGCGAACGCGTCGATCCTCAGCGCCTCGCGGGCGGTGTACGCGTTGAGCCGTGACGCCTTGCTCCCACGGAAAGCGAGCGAGGTCAACCTCCGATACGGCACGCCACACGTCGCGTTGCTCGCCGCCGGAGGGCCGATTCTGGTCCTCGTCGGGACCGGTCGGGTCGAACTGCTCGCGGAGGTCGCCTCGTTCCTCCACCTGATCATGTACGGTCTGATGTGCGTCGCCCTGATCGTGTTGCGCCGACGGAATCCGGAGTGGTACTCGCCTAGCTACCGCGTCCCGGGCTATCCGGTCGTGCCGGCAGTGGGTGCACTCGCTAGCTTCGGGCTGATCGTCTTCATGCAACGCGCCTCGATCGCCATCGGTGTCGTGGTGATGGCCGCGTCCTACCTCTGGTACCGATATTACGCTGGAAGCGTTACCCTCAAAGGAGACATCTGACGATGACAGACAGACCATCGATACTCGTCCCGATCCGCGTGCTCGAAGGAGAATCGATTCCCGAAGGAGTGTCCGAACTCCTCGCGAACGCTCACGTCGTCCTGCTGGGATATCACGTTATCCCGGAACAGACCGCCCCGGGACAGGCCCGGATGCAGTTCGAAGAGCGCGCGACCGACCGGCTCGAAGCGTACGGGTCGCTATTCGAGCAGGCGGGTGCGACCGTCGAGCGACGACTCGTGTTCACCCACGACGGCCAGAAGACCATCGACCGGACGATAGCCGAGCACGACTGTCTGGCCGTGCTCGTCCCGAACGCGACGCGACCGGTCGAAGACGTGCTCGTCGCAGTCCGTGGGACCGTCGGGGTCGACCGCCTCGCCCGCGTCGTCGCAGGCGTGTTCGGTGAGACGAACGCGTCGGTGACGCTGTACCACGTCGCCGAAGACGAGGAGACCGACGAGGATGTCGGGACACTGCTCGATGGACTGGTCGACCGACTCGATGACCTGGGTGTGGACGCGCCGAGAATCGAGACGCGCGTCGAGCGCGATACGGACACCCTCGATGCGATCACCGACGCGTCCGAGGTGTTCGATGTGGTCGTCATGGGTGAAACCGACCCGTCTCTAGCGACGTTCGTGTTCGGCATGCCGGCCGACCAGGTTGCCGACCGGTTTCTCGGTCCCGTCCTCGTCGTTCAACGCGACGCAGCGTCGACCACTCCGGAGGAGTAACTCTGGGTCCGAGATTGCCTGGATGAGAAGTACGAGAAGCCAAATTTCTGCGGGATAATAACTGACCGAAACAGAACAGTGGGCCAACGCGGATTTGAACCGCGAACCTCCCGGTTATCAGCCGAGCGCTCAACCTAATTGAGCTATTGGCCCGAATTGGCGCATTCTGAGGTTGCCCCGTCGAACGTTTAAGCGTTTCCTTTCGGCAGGAGTACGGCACGCCCTCACGGAGTTTTGCGGAAAGGGATCCGACTGCTACCGCCTGTTGTGACTACTTTTCGGACTCGTCGTCTTCGAATTCGATGTCGTACGAGTCGTCGTCCATCCGGACGGTGTCCTCGGAGTCGTCCGACACGGTGTCCTCGCGCGAACGTCCGACGCCACCGGTGCCGCCCATCCCTCCGGGGCCGCCTATTCCTCCCGTGCCACCCATTCCGCCCGCTCCCGGACCGGCGTTCCCTCCACCAGCACCCACGTCCTCGGCGTTCGGGAACCCGAAGGTGTACACGTTGCCGGTGGCGAAGCCGCCGGTCTTCTTCTCGACGTAGGGCTCGACGACCCAGCGCTGGGCCGCCTCGCGGAAGAGGATCCGCGTGGGCGGGAACGCCAGCAGGAAGCCCAGCGCGTCGGTGACCAGTCCGGGCGTGAGCAGGAACGCGCCCGCCGCGATGAGGAGCGCGCCGTCGGTGAGTTCGTCGGTCGGCACCTCGCCCTTCCCCACCGTCTGCTGGAGCTTCCGAATGGTGTGGCGTCCCTCGGCCCGGACGAACAGCGTCCCGACCAGCGCGGTCAGGACCACGAGCGCGACGGTGAGGACGCCACCGAGCTGTGTCGCCACGTAGACGAGGAACAGCGCGTCCAGCAGGGGAATCAGCAACAGCGCGATCAGGGCGCGTT
Source organism: Halorussus litoreus (assembly GCF_003382685.1). GTDB lineage: Archaea > Halobacteriota > Halobacteria > Halobacteriales > Haladaptataceae > Halorussus > Halorussus litoreus. The sequence continues at coordinate 65,357 of NZ_QLVG01000033.1, forward strand.
TCAGCATTTTCCTGTTCGCGACTAGTCGGTCACGCGGTAAAACCCTTTAGGTAGGGACGGTTCGCTTGTGGGAGAATCAGTTCGCGGTTGTGAGGAAACCGCTGTTCGTGTTTGGCCTCGGAGAACCCGCCTCGCACAGCATCGCGACCGCACTGCAACCGCGACTGCACCGCGACCGCACTGCAACCGCGACTGCGATGATTTTTGGTAACGAGAGCGCTCGCTTCTGCTTGAGCCTCGGCGTGACCGCCCAGCACCGCTACCGCACCGCGACCGCGAGCCTCACACCTCCCCAGCCTCCTGCGCGTCTCGCCCACCGTCGGAGCAAGCTCCGACGAGCCCTCGGTCGCTACGCTCCCGAGGACTCCACTTCGTTCCGGCCTGCGATGCTCGTCCACCGGAAGACGGTCCTACTCCCTTCGCTGCGCGGGCTGCGACTGCCGAGCCTGCCCTCGTTTCACTCGCGCAGACCTCGCACGCTAGGGCGCGACGCGCGAACGCGCCGCGCCCAAACGCGCGCCGGGTCAAAATACAATATCACGTCACGTGTCGACTGGCGGGGCGATGCTCGCGAACCCGAGAGAAGTTACTCGGAGTAACAAGGCATTTGCCGACGCCCGGTGAATCGGGTGGTATGATTGGCGTCGTCGGTGGGGGAATCGCGGGGCTCGCAACCGCGTACCGCCTCCAGCAACACGGACACGACGTGCAGGTCTTCGAAGCCAGCGACCAGGTCGGCGGGCTCGCCGCGGTGTACGAGACCGCAGGCGACTCCATCGAGAAGTTCTACCATCACCTCTCGGCCTCGGAGGAGACCATCGTCGAACTCATCGAGGAGTTGGGGCTCGGCGACGATCTGGAGTGGCCCATCGGCAAGAACGCCTACTACTGGGACGGCACCGTCTACCCGATGGACAAGCCGTGGGAGATCCTCGCCTACCCGAAGATGAGCGTCTACGACAAGTTCCGACTCGCGATGCTCACCCAGGAGATCGACGTGCGCGGCGGGATTCCGAAGTTCGACACGTACGAGGATCTGGAGGACTTCGAGGATGTCCCCATCGAGGAGTTCCTGCTTGAACACACCAGTCGGGGTGTGTACGAGGGCTTCTTCGAGCCGCTGCTCCGCGCGAAGTTCGGCGACCGGATGGACGACGTGAGCGCGGCGTGGCTGCTCGGCCGCATCAAGTTCCGCGGCGAGCGCGACCTGCTGCGGGGCGAGCCGCTGGGCTACCTCGAAGGCGGGTTCGGCCAACTCCTCGACGCGCTCGTCGATGCGGTCGGCGAGGAGAACATCACCACGAACGCTCGCGTCGAGGAACTCGGCGTCGAGGACGGCGCGGTCGAGTCGCTGACGGTTGCGGTCGCCGACGGAGCCGACTCGGCGGCGACGCAAGTCGAAGCAGAGGCCGACGGCGGGACCACCACCGAGACCCACGAGGTCGACGGCGCGGTCGTCGCGGCGATGCCGAACGTGCTCGAAGCGCTCTGTGGCTACGAGTGCGACATCGACTTCCAGAGGGCGGTCTGTGCGCTCGTGACGATGGACGAGCCGCTCACCGACACCTACTGGCTCAACGTGGGCCACGACGCCCCCTTCGGCGCGCTGGTCGAGCACACCAACTACATCCCCCCGGAGAACTACGGCGGGGACCACCTGCTCTACGTCGCCAGCTACATCCAGGACTACGAGGAGGACCTCTGGGGAATGGACGCCGACGAGGTCGAGGAGCTGTGGTTGGGGCACATCGAGGAGATGTTCCCCGACTGGGACCGCTCGGCGGTGACGCAGTTCCGACTCGCCAAGAACCCCCGCGCCGCGCCCATCTACGAGCGGGGCTACCTCGACACGGTCATCCCCTACGACCTCGGCGACGAGGTGGCCGAGGACCTCTACTACGCCGGGATGGCGAGCCGCGCGCAGTATCCCGAGCGGAGCCTCAACGGCGGCATCGTCGCGGGCTACGAGTGCGCCGATCGGATTGCGGGCCGGAAGGAGATCGTTCGGTCGGACTAAGGTCGCTCGGGCGGACTGAGCACGTCGAGGCGCTACGCCCCTGCCCGAAGCCTTTTCCGCGATTTCGGCGTACAGGTCGTGGGGAACTACCATGAGCAGTATTCTGACGGGAGATCGAGGGGAACAGCGAGAGTCGACCGACGCCCGCGAGCGTGCCGTCCGGGCCGTGAAGACCGCTATGCAGCGGGCCGGATCCGACGGGTCGGGAGGAAACCGGGGGCGTGCCTTCCTCGTGGTCGACCTCGGGGCGACGATCGGCTCCCTACTCGGCAGTCGGAGCGGGCGGTCCGCGACGGTCGAGCAGGTCGCCGAACGCGCTCGCGACGTGGCGACGGACGAGGGGTTAGCGGCGACTGGCGAGGGCCGGGGGCGGACGGCGCGCGGCCGAGATGACGGCGGCCGAGACGGCGGCGGCCGAAGCACGCTCCGGACCCTGTTCCTGCTCGGTGCGGTCGTCGGGATCGGCTACGCGGTCCGCAGGCGAATGGGGTCGGTGGACGAAATCACCGAGCAGGCAACCGAGCGCGCTCGCCAGGTGGCCGACGAGACCGCGATGCGCTCGGGCGAGGCCGCGGGGCGGACCGAGTCCGTGACCGGGGAGGCCGCCGAGCGCATCGAGGAGACCGGCGAGATGGCGGCCGAGCAGGTCGAGTCCGGCAGCGAAGAGGTTGCCGACCGCGTCCGCGAGGGCGGCGAAGGTGCCGCCGACCAGATCGAAGGCGCCGGCGAGACCATCGAGGAGGCCGAACGCGAGGCCGAGGAGCGCGCCGAAGAGATGTCCGACGACGAGAACGAGGAGTAACTCCGCACCGACCGGACGACGAGCCGACGACTCACCGTTTTCGAACTTCGTCTCCGATTAGCCCTGTCTCCAATCAGCCCAAATTTTCGCCGCGCGAAATCGAGCCGATTCCGGACTCCTCAGCGGTCGCCGTCCTCGTCGTCGACTCCGGGCGCTCGTGAGACGTCTACTTCTTCGGGCTCGTCCCCACCGCCGACGCGAACCTCGCCGTCCGGTCCTTCGACGTACACGTCGTCGGCGAAGCCGCCTTCCGCGTAGGGGTGTTCGGGCTCGTCGAGCTTCTCGGGGGTCGACGGGGCCTTCGGGAGACCACCCGACGGCGCGAACTCGCCGAGGGGGTCGTCGATGGAGATGCTGTGTCGCTCGAAGAACGCCTCGTAGCGGTCGTAGTGGTCGCCGAGCTCGTCGACCGGGAACTCCATCATCTCGGTCCAGCCGTGGTTGTAGAAGTCGAAGTTGGCCTGCACGTGGGTGATTTCGCGGGCCTCGGCCTCCGGCGCGCCCTGCTGGAGCGCCGCGAGGTAGGTGTCCATCGTGGCGTCGAAGAAGGCGTCGAGCCGGTCGCGGCGGGCCTCCCGCTGGTCTGTGTCGGCGCGCTGGAGGAAGATGTCGGTATGCATGTCCACGAGCTTCTCCTTCACGAGGTCGGACACCACCGGCAGTTCGAGCGCCTTCCGCGACGCGAAGTGACGGACGTTCTGGCGTATCTTCATGGGGTGTCGATTGGAGCGCGACGCCCAAAAGCCCGTCCGTTCGTGAAGCTGTGACGTCGGAAGCGACTGCCGACTACCGGCGAATCCTGCTCGCTACTCTCTGACACGATACGGAGATAGCAACCCACTTTAACCCCGAAGATGAACTCCTGAGTATGAGCGATTCGTTCGTGATAATCGGTGACGGCATCGCGGGGAGTTCGGCCGCGGAGACCATCCGCGAGGAGGCCCCCGACGCCGAGGTGACCGTCATCACCGACGAGGGCGAAGCCCTCTACAATCGCATCCTCATCAAGGAGTTCGCGAAAGGAAAGCTGCCGGAAGCACCCATCTCCATCCACGAGGAGGACTGGTACGCCGAGCGGGACATCGACCTCGCACTCAACACGTTCGTCACGGACGTGGACGTCGAGGCCCACGAGGTCCACACCCACGACAGCGGCACCTTCGAGTACGACAAGCTGCTGATCGCCTCCGGTGGGACCCCCGCGAGCCTGTCGAGTTTCGGCATCGAGAACGCCGACGCCGACGGCATTCACCACTTCTGGACGTTCCAGGACGCCCGGAAGATCCAGGAGGGCGCCAGCGAGGCCGAGACGGGCACCGTAATCGGCGCGGGCCTGCTCGGCATCGACCTCGCAGCGGTGTGCGCCGCACAGGGGGTCGACGCCAAGTACATCATGCGGGGCAACCGCTGGTGGCGCTACGGCCTGAGCCTCGACGGCGCGGAGATCATCCACGACGCGCTCGCGGAGAAGGGCGTCGAACCCGTGCTCGAGAGCGGCGTCGACCGCTTCGAGACCGACGACGACGGACAGGTCGTCTCGACCGTCGACGCCAACGGTGAGGAGTACGACAGCGAGTTCGTCGGCGTCGCCATCGGCCTGAACTTCAACACCGAGTACCTCCAGGAGACCGACATCGAGGAGGACGAGGGCATCGTCGTCGACCAGTACATGCAGACCAGCCTCGACGACGTGTACGCCGCGGGCGACATCACCCGGTACTACGACACCATCCTCGACCAGTACGCCCAGAACGGCTCGTGGGGCTCGGCGAAAGAGCAGGGACAGGTCGCGGCCAAGAACATGGTCGCCGACGACGAGACCGAGGAGTTCCGCTGGGTGTCGTCGTACTCCATCACCCACTTCGACTTCCCGTTCCTGAGCTTCGGCTTCCCGACGCTCGGCGACGACGAGTGCGAGCGCAAGTACAGCGACACCGAGTGGCGGCGGCTCGCGTTCAAGGATGGCAAGCTAATCGGCGGCGTGCTCATCGGCGACATCGCCCCGCAGGGCAAGTACAAGGATCTCATTCGTCAGGAGGCCGAGGTGGCCGACCAGAAGGAGGTCCTGCTGGAGAAGGACTTCGACCCCGAGGAGCTGGCGATCCCGCAGGAGCAGTAGGTCGGCGACGCCGGCGTTTCGTTCTCGATTATCCGTTCTCTTCTTCCCGCGAGAGCCACGATTGCTTCGGGGTGAGTGTGAATGTGGGTCTCACGCGGATAGGTTCGGTCGTCGGTTCCGGAACGAATCGCAACTGTCCCCAAGGTTTAGTGTCCGTGGCCGCTACAGCCGAGGTATGCCCCAGCTAGAAATTTCCCTGTCGGACGACGTGGACATGCAGATTGATCAGCTGGTCTCCCAGGAGGAGTTCGTGGACCGACAGGAGGCCCTCGAAGAGATCCTGTCGCTCGGCATCAAGGAGTACCAGACCACGATGGAGTCCAAGGAGCGCGACGAGATGGAGTTCGCCGACGAGATGATGGAGACCACCGAGCGGTCGCTCGGCGACGAGGACGACGCCTACCGGTTCTGAAGCGGTTTCGAGCGACGATTCTTTTCCGAAGTCCTGTTTGCAGCCGGCTCTGAGCCCTGTTTGCGGCCCGCTCCGGGCCGTTCCCGGTACCCGCAAGCAGTTTCCTCCGAATCGATCCGTTGGTTCCAGCCACCGCAATGTTTAACATTCTCCACGTCATTTGGTACCATGTAGCATGCATTCGAACACGACCTCACGGACCGACGGCGACGGACGGACTCTCCGGGTTCGTCCGACCGAGTCCGCACCATCGGGCGCGCCGGTGCGGCACTTCGACGAGTTGCCCGAGCCCGCCCAGCAACTGGTTGCCGACTACGACGGCCGAGCCAGCGTGGCGGTCACGCCCGAGACGGCCGCACTGTTCGCGGACGAACCGGTGGTCGTGTTCTCCGAGTACCTCCAGTTCGAGCTCGTCTGAACAACCCGGGTGCGGTGGGGGGGGGGGGGGCCCCCCCGCCCCCCCCCCCCCGGGGGGGGGGGGGGGGGGCCCCCCCCCCCCGCCACCGCACCCGGGTTCGCGTGGTTTCTGCACTGGTCCGCGACGGAAGGTGTTCCAGCCAGCGACCGCGCTTCAGTCCGCGACCGAAGCCGTTTTGCCCCGCACGCGCCGAGAGGTGGGTATGAACGGAAGCGGCGACATGACCCTCGCCTTCGAACTCTCGGCCCTGCAGGAACTCGCGGACCCCGGCACGGTGTTCAGCGACGCCCGCAGGTGGAGCGAGTACGTGGGCGTGGTCTCGGACAAGCCGACCTACGTCGTGACCAACTTCACCCGGAAGAACCGCATCCGACAGGACTTCTTCTCCGGGCCGAAGGGGAAAGGCGAGAGTCTCGAAAGCGTCCGCGAGCAGTTCGACACCGACCGCCACGTCTTCGTCTCCGCGGGCGAGGCGGACCGCGATCTCGCCGACGAGCACGGCTGGGAGTTCCTCGACGTGACCGAGGCCGCCGAGGCAGCCGAGTGGACGCTCGCCGAGGAAACCGACGAGGCGGACGACGAGGCCGAGGCGGACCAGCGCGACGACTGGCCGTGAGGGAAATCCGAAGCCCACTCGACCGGCAGGACTACTCGCCGTTCTGTGCCTCGTTCGGACTTGGAGACGTGTAGCTCGCTCCGGCGGAGCGTCGGTCAGCCGAAGTGGCCCTCTCGCTCGCCGAGTTCCTCCGACACGCGAAGGATCGCCTCGGAGAACGTCTCGCCGTCGCGCCGGAGCTCCTTGAGCCGGTCGTGAGCCGCTCTGGAGAGACAGATCTTCTTCGCCATCGATGGGTAGGACGGCTTTGGCGCGTGCTCGTATTTGAAAGTTGGTGTGGTAAGTGGCGGCGTCGAGTGGGTTCCGGAGAGCACGAAGTCGAGCAGTTCTGACCGCGGTCTGGGAAGACCTTTGTCGCTGGCGCTCGCGTCCCCGGACATGGCGATTCCGGAGCGGTACGCGCGCCAGTTCCTCGAAGACGGCCCGAATCTCGCGTGGCTCCTGTCGGTGAACGTGCTGGCGATGCTCGTCGGCGTGCGGTTCTACGTCGAGAGTCTGCCGGACGTCTCGACCGTGCTCTGGCCGCTGTACGCCGACTCGCCCGCCGCGCTGTTTCTGGCGACGGTGTCGCTCGCGACGCTCCTCCCGAACCTCGGGCGGCGGGTCGAGGAGGCCCCGCGGAACCGCTACCTCGCGTACCTCCACACGTTCGCGTTCGTCTGGCTCGTGAAGTACGGACTCTGGACGTTCGTCGCGCTCAACCTCGGCTTCGGGTCGTACTTCGGCCCACCGTGGGAGCCCGACGCGGTCTGGTCGTACTGGTTCATCATCCTCACTCACCTCGCGTTCGTGGCCGAGGCGTACCTGTTCCCGCGCTACGGCGCGACGACCCGCGGCGCGCTGGCGGCCGCGCTGGCGGCCCTGCTGGTCAACGACGCCCTCGACTACCTACTGGGCATCCACCCGCCGCTCCGCTACGAGCCCGGTTTCGTCCTGCCCGCCGCCACGATTGCGCTCTCGGCCGGTGCCGTCGTCGCGGCCGCGCGGGCGTTCGACCGCCTCCCACGCGAGAACGGCGTTCCGCGCGAGGACCGCACGAACGAGGGAAACAGTGGGTAAGGCGGCACGCGAGGCCAGCGCGAACGACCACGAAGCGCGGAATAGACGTAGAGTCCGCGTACGCCTCTTTTGAACTCTAAGGATGTCTCTGATACCGTAAAACCGGGGCGTGAACGGAACGAACGAATATCTGCCTTTTTAAGCTAGAGGGAGTAAGAAGCGAGTAATGAGTGCCTATCGAGCCGCCCTGTTGGCGCTATTGGTCGTGGGAGCGTCCCTCGCGGCTCTCCCGGCGAGCGCGACCGACGGTGCCGACGACGCCTCCGACTCGCCCGAGGCAGTCGAAACGTCCGGACCGTCGGTAGCGACGTCTGGACCGTCGGTGGAGATGTCCGGACCGACCGACAACACGTCGGGTCCGACGGTCGACGCCCAGTCGGCGGCCGCGAACGATAGTGCGAACAACTCCTCGTTCGGCGCGGACATCTCGTCGTTCATGCAGTCGAGCACCGCGGAGGTCGGCGGCGCGGTCGAGACCGGTATGTGGACCGCGGCGTACAACGGAACCGACAACCGGTCGGTGCGCGCCCGACTCGTCGAGCGCCAGACCGGCGACCTCCGCGACGATCTCGCCGATCTCAGGGACCGCAGACAGGAACTGCTCGACGAGCGCGAGGCGGGCAACCTCAGCAACGCCGCCTACAAGGCTCGCGTCGGCCAACTCGTCGGCCGCATCAACGCCCTGAACGCGGCCATCAACGCCACCGAGAGTCGCGCGCGGGAGGTGAACGAGAACGTGGAGAACGTCACGAGGCTCCGAACCGAGACGGCGGAGTTGACCGGGCCGGAGATCGCGGCGGTCGCGCGCAACCTCACCGGCGTCGGGAACGGTGCGGGCGGCCCGCCGAGCGGCGTCGGGGCAGGGAACGGTACGGGCGTTGGAGCCGGGAACGGTAACGGCAACGGCGTCGGAGCTGGAAACGGAACCAGCGTCGGAGCCGAGAACGGCGACAACGACACGGCCGTCGGAATTAGTGACGGAAATCCGGCTAACAGTGACGCCGGTCCCCGAAACGGCAGTAACGCTGCCGGGAACAACGGCAATTCGCCCGGTAAAAGCGGCGACGCTCCCGGAAAAGCGGATGGCGTTCCGGGTGCAGCGAACGGGACGGAGGTGAACGAGACGGGGATGAACAAAACCACGGGGATGAACGAAACCACGGCTGTAGAAGAGAAAGCAGCCGTCGACGAGAAGCCGGCGGTGAACAGGACGGCGGCAGGCCCCGACGGAGCGACCGGCGGCGGACCGTCAGACGAGTTCACGAGCGAACTCTCGACGCTCGCGACGGGGACTGGTGAGTTCTCCGGCGTCGTCTCGCTCGCTCTCGACGCGAACTGGTAAGCTGAGCTTTTCTTCGCCGAGGATACGTCCCGGCCGAGAGACACCCTTTTGAGCGCGCGACGTCTACCACCGACAGCGAATGGACTCCGCCGAGCTACTCGACATCTTGGGCAACGAGAATCGCAGGCGCATCCTGCGGCTGCTCTCGCGAAAGCCCTGCTACGTCACCGAGATCAGCGAGTACCTCGGCGTCAGTCCGAAGGCCGTCATCGACCACCTCCAGCGGCTCGAAGACGCGGGGCTGATCGAGAGCCGGACCGACGACCGCCGCCGGAAGTACTTCAGCATCTCGCGCAACCTCCGGCTGGAGGTGAGCGTCTCGCCCTACGAGTTCGGCATGAAGAGTGCCTACCCGGCGAGCGCGAACCTCGACGTGAGCCGATGCAGATACGTCTCGCTCAACGTCCAGATGGGTGCCGAACTGGAGGACGACGACAGAACCGATTTCGACGACAAGGAGCTTACTGACGCCGAGGCGGTGGCTGACGCTGAGGAGGTAGCTGATTCCGAGGCGGTGGCTGCCGCCGAAGAGGTAGCTGACGACGAGGAGAACGCCGGAACCGAGGCGGACGCCGAGACCGCTACCCACCTCGCGTCGGAACTCGACGAACTCCAGCAGCTCCAGAGCGAGCTCTCGCTGGCTCAACGATGGGTCCACGGCCGCCTCGCCGACGTGCAGGAACGCCTCGGCGACGCCCTCGACGCGAACGGCGAGCGTCGCCTCCACGCGGACGTACTCGCGGCCGTCGCGGGCGGGGCGACGACTCCCGCAGCCGTGAGCCGGGTGGTCGAGGCTCCGGAGCGCGTGGTCGAGGAGTGTCTGGACGAACTCGCAGAACGAGGGTTGGTGGAGCGCGACGGCGAGGGCGGGGAGAACGAGGAGGGCGGTGAGTGGGTGCTGGCGGAGTAGCTGCAGCGGTGCGTATAACCACACAGAATACCAGCCGACGAGACGATGGTCTATTCGCTATGAAGCATATTTACCCGTTCGCGCCGAACGTTTGCATATGGCAGCGGCCGACTCACCGACGATTGGACTCGACCATCCCACGGTAAACCCCCATCCGAACGCCGCCACGGCCTCGTCCGGGCGGTCGGAGGTGTGCCAGTGCCACGACTGCGACTTTCGCGTCGAGCTAAACGGTGACGTGCCGCCGACGTGTCCGAACTGCGACGGTGCGCTCCGTCGCGTCGAGGCGTGAGCGAAAGTCGAGGTGTGGGCGAGGGCTCAGCTGGTCAGAAGAACGGCTAATTCTACTCGGGCGATTCAGATGTCCGCGGTCAGGCCGTCCCGGAGATCCTCGCCGAAGTACGCGCCGAGCGCGCCCGCCAGCAGGCCGGTGCCCGCGCCGAACGCGGCCATCGGAGCGCCGAAGCCGCTGACGACCGACAGCGTGAGGTTCGTCAGCAGGACTGTCAGCCCGGCCGCGACCGCGCCCGCGGCGGCCGATTCGAGGACGGTCGAGCGCTCGGCCGCGAGGCCGAGTACGAACGCGCCTGCGAACACGCCCACGAGGCCTGCGAGGCTGTCGAGGAACGGAATCGGGATGAACGCGTTCCCGGCGAACATCCCGCCGCCGAGCAGGACGACGGCGTAGAGGAAGACTCGCGGGGAGAACAGACTGCCCGCGCGGTGTTGGAGACGTTGGCCGAACGAGGCCGACGTGGTGGAGGACTCCGAGGAGTCGGACTGGCTCGCGGCGGACTGCGGAGAGCCGGACGCCTCGTCGGACTCCGATTCCGCGAGATCGTCGTCGAGGAGGTGGGCGTACTCGTCCGCGACCGAGTCGCTGGAGCGCTGGTCGGAACGCTGGGGCATGCGTGTGGGTGGAACCCGAGAGGTAATGGGTCTTTTCGTGCCTCGGAGGTGGCTGTGTTCGGAAACGCGATAAGATGAGTCGAGCGAGACCGAGAAAGACCGATGGCGGACAACGAGCGTGCGACCGCTTGAGCCTCGGAATCACCGCGACCGCCAGCACCGCGAACACCCACGTGCCGAAAAGATGGTTTCAAGTCCGCAGGGCCGGTAGCCCCGAGCATGAATCCCGGCGACCGCGTCCGCGTCGAGCGGACCGACCAGACCTACGAGGGCGTACTGCTCCCCTCCTCGACGAGCCAGAACCTCGTCGTCAAGCTCGAAGGCGGGTACAACGTCGGCGTCGACCGCGAGGATGCCGACGTGGACGTACTCGAAAGCGACGTGTACGACGTAGGGGGTGGCGACACCGACGAGTCCTCCGAAGTCGAGTTCGACGAGGACCTGCCGACGGTCTCGCTCATCTCTACCGGCGGCACCATCGCCTCGACCGTCGACTACCGAACCGGCGCGGTGACCGCGCAGTTCGACGCCGAGGACGTGCTCCGGGCGGTGCCCGACCTCGCTGGACGGGCGAACTACCGCGGTCGCGTGGTGGCCAACATCCTCTCGGAGAACATGACGCCCGAGGTCTGGCAGGACCTCGCCCACGCGGTCTACGAGGAGATCGAGGCGGGCGCGGACGGCGTGGTCGTGATGCACGGCACCGACACGATGCAGTTCACCGCGAGCGCGCTTTCGTTCATGCTCGAGACGCCCGTCCCGGTCGTGTTCACCGGGAGCCAGCGGTCGGCCGACCGGCCGTCCTCGGACAACGTGATGAACGCAGTCTGCGCGGTGGAAGCTGCCAAAGCCGACGCCGCGGAGGTCATGGTCTGCATGCACGCCTCCGAGAGCGACGACGTCTGCGCGCTCCACCGGGGCACCCGCGTTCGGAAGAACCACACCTCGCGGCGGGACGCCTTCGAGACGGTCGGGCGCGAACCGCTCGGCGAGGTCGACTACCGCGAGGGGGACGCGGAGGTTTCGTTCCGCAGGGACTACGCAGAGCGCAACGAAGTCGACCTTGCTATCCGCCCCGACCTCGAATCCGAGGTGGAACTCCTGAAGTTCACGCCCGGCACGGACGAGTCGGTGCTCGACCTCGCCGAGGGGAAGGCGGGCCTCGTGCTCGAAGGCACCGGGCTGGGCCACGTCCACTCCGAGTGGGCCGACCGCATCGGCGACCTCGTCGACGACCGGACAACCGTGGTCATGACCAGCCAGTGCATCTGGGGCCGGGTCTGCGACCGGGTGTACGACACGGGCCGGGACCTGCTCGACGCGGGCGTGGTCGAGGCGGGCGACACGCTCCCCGGCACCGCGAAGGTGAAGCTGATGTGGGCGCTGGCCAACAGCGACGACCCCGAGGAAGCGATGCAAGAGCCCATCGCGGGCGAACTGACCGAGCGGTCGGTGCCGTGGGAGTGATGGCGGGCGACCGTCGCGAGCGGTCCGACGCCGACCGCACCCAGTCGAGCGGCGAGGTCGTGGTCCGGGAGGCCCGTCACGACGACTACGACGCGGTGGCGGCGTTCACCAGCGGGACGTGGGCCGACCGCGGCGTCTCCGACTACATCCCGCGCGTCTACCACGACTGGATCGAGGGCGACGACGACCAGAAGCGAACCGTCGTGGCCGAGATCGACGGCGAGATTGCGGGGCTGGCCCAGTCGGTCATGCTTTCGAAGTGGGAGGCGTGGAACCAGGGGCTGCGCGTGAACCCCGACTACCGCGGCCGGGGCGTCAGCGTCGCGGTCACCGTGGACCTGTTCGCGTGGGCCCGCGAGCAGGGGGCGACCGTCGCCCGGAACATGGTGTTCTCGTGGAACGGGGCCGGGCTCGGCCAGTCGCGGGCGACTGGCTACGACCCCGTGACCGAGTTCCGGTGGGCCCACCCCGAGCCGGACGCCGGGGCGGAATCCGCGTTCGACGTGACGGCCGAACCCAATGCAGCGTGGCACTTTTGGACCGACAGCGAGGCCCGCGACCGGCTGGCCGGACTGGCGCTCGACGACGAGGAGACGTGGGCCGTCTCGCTGCTCACCCGCGAGGACCTCCAGCGAGCGGCCGACGACGGCGGCCTGTTCGTCGTCCAGCGCGACGACGGAACGGCCGGGTTCGCCCACCGCGTCCGGGAGTACGAGCGCGAAAGTGAGGAAGACGACAGCGTCGAAACCGAGCGGTGGGTCGAGTACGGCGTGGGCGCGTGGGCCGACGCGGCGAGCGCCGACGCCCTGTTCGCGGCCGTCGCGCGCGACGCCGCCGACCGTGGAGCAGACCGAACGCGGGTGCTGATCCCCGAGAGCGCACGTTTCGTCAGCGACGCGGCGGCGTGCCGAGTCGGCATCGCCGAGGAGCCGGACTTCGTGATGGCGGCCGACCTGACGCCCCAGTAGGCCGCGCCTACCGGCCATCTGGGCTGGCGACGCCGG
>NZ_KZ859515.1:0-8612 GCF_003382685.1 Halorussus litoreus
CCGGCGCAGGCCCGCGAGGCCGCTCGGTTGCTTCGGCAGGCGACTGTCGAGCAGTGACGCCTCGAACCAGTGAGAGAACTGGCGAGCGCGAGGAAGAGTCCGACCGGAAACGCGATCGCGAGAGTCAGACTCGGGCGCGCAGGCTGAGCAGACAATCGCGCCGAACGCGAACGCTGCGCGACTATCGACGGACGTTCCGCGGTCGCGAGACTCACACAGGGGACTCTCGCTCGGCGATGAACGGACGGAGAACGAATCGCGGCCGAATCAGACGATTGCGCTCCAGTACGGCTCGATGACGAAGAACAGGCTGAGATAGCCTGCGTAGAGGACGACGACGAACGAGGCGGTTATCGCTCCCTTGGGGCTCGACAGCCGCTCCTCGTTGCGGAGTTCGACCTCCCGGGCCTCGAACTCGAAGAAGTCCGTGAGGAACAGTCCGATCACCAGCGACGACAGCACCATGCCCGCGTGGTGGTGGATGGTGAGCAGGAAGAACGACGCCAGTACGAGCACTACGTTCGAGATCTCGTGGAGCCAGTTGCGGTCGAGCGCCTCCTCGTGGTCGTCGTCCCGGGCCTGCTGGCGGTAATCGCGGTACGCCCACCAGCGCGTCCCCATGTTCGCGAGTACCAGCGCGAGCACCACGTACTCGATGATAGGGGCGAGGTAGGTGTCCACGGGTCCGAACATCGACAGCGGTTGCATACCCGATATTCGGGAATCCGACGTATTATATCCTTCCCAATCGTCGCGCGCCGTCGCGCACGGTTCGGGTGAAAACTGGGCTACCGCTCGAAGAACGGCCGGGGATCGGGCGGTCTGACCAGTTCCAGCGCGTCGTCCGCGACCAGTTCGACCCGCGTTCCCGGCGCAATCGTCCGGACCGTCCGGTCGTCGAGCAGCAGCGACACCTCGCCCTCGTCGCGCTCGACGGTCAGCGCGACCGGTTCGTCGGCCGCCAGCACCCAGTGGTCGACGTCCACCGCGAACGGGGCGACGGGCACCGCGCCGACCACGCCCGAGCCGGGTTCGAGCAACGGCCCGCCCGCGCTCCGACCGTAGCCGTGGCTCCCGGTCGGCGTCGACACCACCACGCCGTCCGCCCGAAAGCTGGCGACTCGTTCGTCGCGCGAGTGGACCGCGTACTCCGAGATGCGGGCGGGCTCGCTCGTCACGAGCATGGCGTCCGCGAGCGCCCGACCCGCCCGTTCGCCGCCGACCGAAGCGTCGAGGACCGCGCGCGTCTCGGTGTCGTACTCGTCCGCGACGAGCCGTTCGACCGCCGCGCGCGCGGCTGACTCGCCCCCGTCGTTCGAGTCAGCCTCCGGGACGCCCCCGTAGCCCGGCCCGACCCCTACCGGAAGGACCGGCACCGAGACGCCTTCCCGGACCAGCGCGAACAGTGCGGACTCGCCGATCGCGACGACGAAGTCGGGGTTCTCGGCGACCACCTCGGCCGCGGACTCGTCGATCGTCTCTCCGGCCGACCCGCAAACCGTCTTCGCGCCACCGCTCTCGGCAGTCTCCCGGAGTCGGTCCGCGAGCGCTCCGTCGCCCACGATGCCGACCGTCACGCGACACCGACCTCCGCGCACGCGCTACGCATTGGTCAGTCTTTGGACCGCCATCGGTGAAAAGTGTACGGAGTCGGCAGACGCCGGTCGAGGGAGAGTCGCGTCGGAACAGCGACGACAAACTGCGAGAAAATGGCGTTCGTGAACCGCCTCAGAGCGTGATCTCCGCGCCCACGTACAGCACGACCACGAGGAACACCCAGACCACGTCCACGAAGTGCCAGTACATCGACACCGTGGTGACCGAGACGTGGCGGTCCGCGGTGTACTGACCGTACAGCGCGCGGACGAACACGATGCCAAGTAGCACCGCGCCCATCGAGACGTGGAGACCGTGCAGCCCCGTCAGGCCGTAGAACGCGCTGGCGTAGATGCCCGACCCGAGGGTGAAGCCCTCGTGCTCGATGAACTCGTAGTACTCTAGGACCTGCCCGCCGATGAACACCACGCCGAGTAGCAGGGTGGCTGCCATCCCGACGAGGAAGTTCCGGCGGTTGTCACGCCGGAGTTCGACGTGGCCCCAGTGGAGCGTCAGGCTCGACACGATCAGGATCACGGTGTTGGCGAGCACGAGCGAGCTCAACAGCGGCGGCAGCCCCTCGGTGGTCCACGTGCCCACGCGGATGAAGAAGTAGTACACGAACCCGGCACCGAAGGTGGCGATCTCCGAGCCGAGGAACAGCACCATCCCCCACCGGAGCCCGATGCCGTCGCCGTGGCCGTCGTCCGACCAGAACGCCTTCACGAAGGCGTGGTACACCCAACCGTACAGCCCGGCGAGGAACAGTCCCACCGACGCGACGACCACGACGGGGCCGTAGATCGAGTCGACGATTCCCTGCGAGCCCTGCGCGAGCACGAACAGCGCCGCGCCGATGTAGATGCCCGCTGCGCCCAGTGCGGTCACGAACGGCCACCAGCTTGCCTCCCCGAAGCCCCGAGGCCAGTCCTCGACGGCCGGAAGGTGGTGGCCGTGCTCCTCCGACGAATCGTCCGCTACTGTCATGAGGGTAGCTTGCGCGTCGAACAGTAAAAAGCCACCTGAACCCATCCGGGCGTCGGGGTTTGTTGGAAAAATTTGTCGGCGAACTAGTTCGGGGTGGAGGATTCAGTTTCGGGGCCGGAACAGGCTCTCGGCCCGTGAACATCCTCGGCGCGCTCTGGTGACCGCTCCTCGCCCTTTCAGTCGGCCAGGACGGTGGATCGAGTCACTGGCCGAACCGTAACTGTCGGCACGCGCGTCCGAAGCGACGGGCTCGGAGAAAACGAACGCGACTACCGCTCGATTTCCGGCTCGTCGACGACCTGCTCGCGCTGGCGGCCGAGTCGCGGGGTCGACGTGGCGTACACGTGCTCGAAGATGTCGTCCACGTCGAGGCCCGTGCGCTCCCCGGCCGCGGCAACCGCCTCGACCACGCGCTCGTCGGCCCACTCCCGGAGGTCGCGCTCCTCTTCGTCGGTCCAGCCGTGGACGTCTTCGAGGAACTCCCGGGTTCGCTCGACAGGGTCCTTCTTTCGCCACTCGGCGACCTCCTCGTCGTCGCGGTACTTCGAGGGGTCGTCGGTCGTGGTGTGAGCGCCCTGTCGGTAGGTGACAGCTTCGATGAGCCGCGGGCCCTCGCCCGCCTTCGCTGCGTCGAGGGCGTCCCGGACCGCGTCGTAGACGGCCAACACGTCGTTGCCGTCGACGCGGATCCCCTCGAAGCCGTACGCCTGGGCCTTCTGGGCGATGGTGGCGCTGGCGGTCTGGCGCTCGCGCGGGACCGAGATGGCCCACTGGTTGTTCTGGCAGAAGAACACGGTCGGGGTGTCGAACACGCCGGCGAAGTTCATCCCCTCGTGGAAGTCGCCCTCGCTGGTCGCGCCGTCGCCGAAGCTCACGAGGCTGGCGCAGTCGTCTCCCCGGTAGTCGGCCGCCATCCCCACGCCGACCGCGTGTGGAAGCTGGGTGGCGATCGGGATCGCCGGCGGGAACGTCCGAAGCGTCTCGGGGTCCTCGCGGTCGACGTAGTTGCCCTCGCCGTTGAGGTAGACGAGCACGTCCTCGAGGTCGAGGCCGCGCGCGAGGTACATCGCGTGGTCGCGGTAGGTCGGGAAGCAGTAGTCCTCGTCGGCGAGCGCGTACGCCGCGCCCACCTGCGCGGCCTCCTGGCCGGCCAGCGGCGCGTACGTGCCGATCCGGCCCTGCCGGTGGAGTGTTACCGCCTTCTCGTCGAACGTCCGGGCGAGTACTTGGAGCCGGTAGAGCTCTTCGACTGCCGACCGGGAGAGGTCCGGGGCGGCGCGTTCGTCGACGGTGCCGTCCGGAGCGAGGACGCGATTCACGTCTGGAGCCTGTATTGCCATGTCGTCGATCACCGACCGTCTGCCGGGAGAAGGGGGCCCATCGTAATAAAACATCGCTGGCACCCTGAAATACCTAAAATCAGACAGTCTGCTTAAAAAGGCTGCTCGGAATCGCCAACGATACCTCGGGAGTACCCCCGGGTAATCGAAGAATCGTCGGAAGTTTCGCTTCGAAAAGCTTACGCCGTCTCCGGATTCATGCGACCTCATGACACGGTGGATCGGCGAGACGTTCACTAGTGACGCGGGATGGACGCACCTCGAATCGCTCGTGGACCTCGGCAACCGGATGGCCGGTAGCGAGGGCGAGAAGCAAGGGGCGAAACTCACTCGCGACGCGCTCGCGGACGCCGGTGCGCGCGACGCACGCGTGGAGGAGTTCGAACTACAGGGCTGGACGCGCGGCGATAGCGAGATCCGCGCGGGCGACACCGTTCAGGAGGCCATCGCGCTTCCGCGGAGCCCCGACGGCGAGGTGTCGGGCGAACTCGTCGACCTCGGCTACGGCCTGCCCGAGGACTTCGCTGACGCCGACCTCGACGGGAAGGTCGTGATGGTCGCAACCAACGTCCCCGACTACTACGACCGCTTCGTCCACCGTCGGGAGAAGTACTATCACGCGGTCGAGAACGGCGCGGCCGCCTTCGTGTTCAAGAACCACGTCGAGGGACGACTGCCGCCCACGGGGAGCGTCGGGACCGCCGAGGACCCCATCGGCGACATTCCCGCCCTCGGCGTCAGCAAGGAGGTCGGAGCGCGGCTCTCCCGGCGGTGGGAGGACGAGTCGGTCGACGTGGCGGTCGACGCCGACATCCACGACGCGACGAGCCAGAACGTCCACGCGGAACTCGGCCCGGACACCGACGAGGAGGTGCTGGTCACGAGCCACGTCGACGCCCACGACATCGCGGAGGGCGCGATGGACAACGGGGCTGGAACCGCAATGGTAGTCGAACTGGCGAACGCGCTCGCCGCCCGCGAGGACGAACTCGACGCGACGGTCCACTTCGTGGCCTACGGTGCCGAGGAAGTCGGCCTCGTCGGGTCGGGGTACGACGCGGCCAACCGCGACTTCGACTCCGTGAAGGCGATCGTGAACAACGACGGGGTGGCCCGCGGGCGCACGCTCTCGTTTTTCACCAACGGGTTCGACGCGCTGGGGGCGGCCGCCGAGTCGGTCGCCGACGACTTCGGCCACCCGGTAGCGACCATCCCGGAGGTCGCGCCCCACAGCGACCACTGGCCGTACGTCCAGTGGGGCGTGCCGGGCTACCACGTCATGAGCGAGACGGGTGACGAGGGCCGGGGCTGGGGCCACACCCACGCCGACACCCTCGACAAGCTGGAGGTCCGGGACCTCCGCGAGCAGGCCGTCCTACTGACCGAACTCACGGTCCGACTCGCGGACGACGAGTTCGAGGTGGCACGCGAGTCGCCCGACGTGATCGCCGACGCGCTCGAAGCCGAGGACAAGGCCGAGGGGATGAAGATCATCGGCGACTGGCCGTACGACGACGCTTGAACGATGACGAGATAGTGAGAATCCAGTACTCCCGAAACGGGGGAGTCGTTCTGAAAACCGCTACTCGTACGACCGGATGAGACAGTCGGAGAAGGAACTGAGAAGTGTGCGACGACGTCAGTCCGAGCTGTTCCCGCGCTGGTCGTCGAGCCAGTTCTGATACTCTTCCTGAGAGCGGACGTCGATCTCGCCGAGCATCTTGGAGTGGCCGACTCCGCAGTACTCCGCGCAGTAGAGCTGGTAGGTGTCCTCGTTGGTGATTTTGGTCTTGATGGTGTTGTGCTGGCCGGGCAGCGCGTCCTGTTTCAGCCCGAGTTCGGGCACGTGGAACGAGTGGATCCAGTCGTCGGACGTGACGTTGAGGTATATGTCGGTGTCCTTCGGGAGCACGAGGGTGCCCGTCGTGGAAACGTTCTCGCCCTCGTAGTTGAACTCCCAGAGGTACTTCACGCCCACGACCTCGACGTGGACAGCGTCGCTGTTGGTCGTCTCGACCTGACTGTCGCTCCCGGCGACGTACTCGTTGGCCATTACGCCGTAGGAGGCGTAGCCCACGACGAGCAGGACGAGCGCGGTCGCGATGGTCCACGAGATTTCGAGGCGGCGGTTCTCCTTGGTGGGTTTGGGGTCGTCGTTGTTGCGGAACTTCCACACGGTGTAGATGAGGATGCCCTCGACCAGCACCGTGATGGGAATCGCCATGTAGAGGAGCTGGGTGTTCAGCGACTTGATCAGCTCCTCCGTGGTGGAGTCGTAGCCCTGCGCGAGGACGGGGTCCGCGAACAGGACGAGTCCCGCGACCCCCAGTAGCGTGACGAGCGCTTTCCGCTTGGAACTCATGCTGGTGCGGCCTTCGTCCGAGACCCATAAATACCTGCTGTCTTCCGTGTTCGGTCCCGTGATTCCGGACGTTCTAAATACGACGAGTCCTGAGTATAGGGACAGACATTCGCGTGTTCGGACACACTCCACGGGGGACAGCGTCCAGCAGTCGAGCCTCACGGCGGTTCGCCTCGCTGCTCGCGGCGACAGCGATGGGCGTCTACCTGCTGGTCGTCGTGGGCGCGACCACGGCGCTGACCGATGCCGCGGCGGCATGCTCGACGTGGCCCGCCTGCAACGGCCGCTGGCTCGTCCCGCTCGACGACCCGCAGCTCGCGATCGCGTGGGGCCACCGGGTCGCGGCGCTCGGCGTCGCAGTCCTTCTGGTCGCTACGACCGTGCTCGGCTGGCGCGTGAACGCTCGACGTCGCGTTCGCGCCGCGCTGACGGTCGCGACCGTCCTCTACCCGGTGCAGGTCGGCGTCGGCGCGTTCACCGCGACGGCGGCGACGCCTGCGATAGTGTCCGCGGCCCACCTGCTCGCGGGCATGGCCATCTTCGGCGGGGTCGTGCTCGCGCTGGCGTGGACGCTCGAACCCGAGACGCCCGACGAGCCGATGGGGACGCGCGACCCCGAGGAGATGCCCGACGCGGCCGACCCCGCACCGACCGGAGCCGCCACGCCGAGCGGCCTTCTCGCTCGCGCGAAGCGAACCGGCTTCGCCTACTTCCGACTGATGAAGCCCCGGCTGATGTGGCTGCTCTGTCTGGTCGCCTCCGCCGCGATGGCGCTGGCGGCCGGACCGGCCCTGCGGGTCGGGACCGTCGTGGCCACGCTGACGGGCGGGGTCCTCGCCATCGGCGCGGCGGGCACGTTCAACCACGTGTTCGAGCGCGACGTGGACCGGAAGATGTCCCGGACCGCCGACCGCCCGGCCGCCACGGATCAGATCCCGATTCGGAACGCCGTGGCGTTCGGCGTCTCGCTGGCCGCGCTCTCGCTGGTCGCGTTCCTGTCGGTGAACGTTCTCGCGGCGGTGCTGGGGCTGTTCGCAATCCTGTTCTACAGCGTGATATACACGCTCCTCCTGAAGCCCAACACGGTCCAGAACACGGTCATCGGCGGGTTCGCGGGCGCGCTCCCCGCGCTCATCGGCGGGGCCGCGGTGACCGGCGAGATTGGCCTCCCTGCCGTGGTACTGGCCGGCGTCATCTTCCTCTGGACGCCCGCGCACTTCTACAACCTCGCGCTGGCGTACAAGGACGACTACGCGCGCGGCGGCTTCCCGATGATGCCCGTGGTCCGTGGCGAGGCGGTCACCCGCAAGCACATCCTGCTGTACCTCGGGGCGACACTGCTCGCGGCCGCGCTGTTGTCGGCGGTCACCACGCTCGGCTGGCTGTACGCCGGAACCAGCGTGGCGTTCGGCGCGCTGTTCCTGTGGACCGTGCTCGGTCTCCACCGCGAGCGCACCGAGGAGGCCGCCTTCCGGTCGTTCCACGCGTCGAACGCCTACCTCGGCGCGCTGCTGATCGCCGTCGTGGTGGACGCGCTCGCGTTCTGACATCGGCGGACGAGACTCACATGCCCCGAACACTCGACGTGAACGTCGGCAGGCTGCTTCCGGACCGGACCACCCTGCTGTGGGCGGGGCTGCTCGTCAACACCGAGATCGGGCTCACGCTCGCGTACCTCCTGCTCGCGGACGTGACCGTGACGGAACCCCGATTTCTCGTCTACCCGTTCGTCTGGCTGAACGTCAGCCTCTGGGCGCTGGTCCGGACGACGCCGAATCCCGGCTCGGTCCGGGCCAAGTACCTCGGCGCGGTACTCGCGGGGGCGTACTTCCTCCTGCTCGCGTACGCTGGCGGCGTGTTCATGCCGGGCGTCGGGGAGGAGATGGCGCTCGGCTGGCGGATCGCGCCGCTCCCGCCCGGCTGGGGTCCCGCGCTCCTGTACAGCAGCGACGCCGTCAATCTCGCGCTGATGCCGTACAAGGTGGCCGGCTACGCCACCCTTGCGTACCTCGTGTACGCCACCGTGGTCGATGCCGCGGGGTCGGCGGTGTCCGGGCTCCTCGGGTTGGCCTCCTGCGTGAGCTGTACCTGGCCGGTGCTGGCCACGCTTCTGACCGGCGTCCTCGGAAGCGGAAGTGCGGTGGCCGCAGCGGCCAACGAGTGGTCGTACGCGGTCGGCACCGGGGTGTTCGTCCTCACGGTCGCGCTGTTGTACTGGCGACCGACGATCCGCTGAAGCTGACCGGCCACCGACGAACCGCTGATACTGCGCCGCGCCGCGCCGGGGCGGGCGCGCGGGGCGCGGGGGCGGCTGAAGGGGGCGGATA
>NZ_KZ859515.1:8622-59186 GCF_003382685.1 Halorussus litoreus
CCCCCACCCCCTCCCCCCCCCCCGCCCCGCCCCTCGCGCCCGCGGGGCGCCGCGGCGCAGTATCAGCGTCGATAATCACAGATACTTACAAATTCGATGCGTCCGAACTATCGGCTCGGCAGCCATGGCACCGCCCGACGACGCGGCGCGGCAACTGGCGTCGATGCTGGCCTCGCGGGCCGACCACCACTCGGTGACAGCCGACCGGCTGGCGGGGACCGCCGACGGGGTGGCCGACCTCGAATCGCCACCCGTGTCCTACCTCGCTGAGGGCGAGCGCCCGCAGTTTTGCTTCGAGAGCCACGCCGACGGCCTCGCGGTCGGCGACTCCGACGCGACCATCGACGCCCTGTCGACGGTCGCCCCCGAGCGTGGGGGCGTCTTCCTGTTCACCGACCGGCGGGTGTTCGTCCTGCTGGGCGTCGCCGAGGACGACGAGAGCGTCTCGCTCGCCTACGACCGGATCGAGTCGGCGGAGGCCCACGACGGGATGGGTCGCCACCGGGTCGAACTCCGACTGCCCGAGACGACCTACTATCTGTTGATATCCTCGTCGTTCGACCGCGAGACCGTCTCGAAGGCCGTCGAGTACGCCACCTACCGCCGCAAGCAGGCGACGCCCGATCTGAGCGATAGGGAGGAAGATGCCGACGCGGGCGGCCCGCAGACCGTCCGCGAGCGCCTCGAACGCCTCGGCGACGCCAAGTCTCGCGGACTCATCGACGAGGAGGAGTTCCAGCGCCGCAAGGAGGAGCTACTCGACGAGTAATGACCCGAAAACCGCCCTCGACGGCTGAGCGCGCCGGAACCGCGTTCCGGCGCGCTCAGCCGTCGAGTCGGTACTCGTCGCTGTCGGCGTCGCCGCCCACGTAGCCCAGCAGCCAGTTCCACTTCTCATGGATGGTGCGCTCACCGGGCGCGTCGGCCAGCTTCTCGACGACGAACACCGGGCTCCAGTCGGGCAGGTCGCCGGCCGCCCGGGCGCGCGCGACCGTCGCGGCCACGCGCTCGGCGTCCGGCTCCGCGCACGCGAAGTCGGCCTGCAGTCTGGCCTCGACCGCCGACTCGAACTCCCGGTTCCGCTCGCCCACCTCGCCCTCGTCGGTCGCCTCGCTCATACCGTCCGGGTCGAACGTCCGGCCCAAATAGCTACCGCCCGGGAGAATCGGATCCCTGCCACCGAACCCCTGTCACCGAACCGAACCCCTTACGGCCGAACCACCACAACTGCCGGGCATGACCGACGTGCTCGTCGCCGAGGACCTCCGGCGGACCTACGGCGACACCGCGGCGCTGTCCGGCGTCTCGCTATCGGTGGGCGACGGCGAGGTGTTCGCGCTCGTGGGACCGAACGGCGCGGGCAAGACCACGCTGATCCGGGCGCTGACGGGGACGACCGAGCCGGACTCGGGGTCGGTGAGAGTGTTCGACAGCCGTCCGACCGCGGTCGACCGCCAACGCATCGGCCTGCTGCCCCAGTCGTTCGACCCGCCCGAGCGGCTGACCGCCCGCGAACTCGTCACCTACTACGCGGGGCTGTACGACGAGGCTCGCGACCCCGAGGCCATCCTCGCGGAGGTCGGTATCGCCGAGTCGGCCGCCACGCGGTACGAGAACCTCTCTGGCGGCCAGCAGCGCCGGACCTGCGTCGGGACCGCGCTCGTCAACGACCCCGACCTGCTGTTCCTCGACGAACCGACCACCGGCGTCGACCCGGCTGGCCGGCGCGCGCTCTGGCGGCTGATCGAACGGCTCGCCGACGAGGGGACGACCGTCGTGCTGACGACCCACTACATGGCCGAGGCCGAGCGACTCGCCGACCGGGTGGGCCTGCTCGCGGACGGGAAACTCGCCGCGGTCGGGTCGCCGACCGCTCTCGTGGCCGAACACGGCGGCCGGACGCGGCTGGTGGTCGAGACGAGCGACGGGAGCGCCGAAGCGGACGACGAACGTGCCGAGGCGAGCGATGAGGCCGAGATGAACGACGATGCTGAGACGACCGACGCCCCCGACTCGGTCGCGAGCGCGTCCGCGGCCGCAGACGCGGCCGCGGACGCGCTCACGACCACCGACTTCGAGGTCGAGACGACCGAGCGCGGGCTGGTCGTCCACGGCGTCGCCCCCGAAGATATCGGCCGAGTCGTCGGGACGCTCGACGACCGGGGAGTCGAGTACGGCGCGCTGACGTGGACCGAGCCCGATCTGGAGGACGTGTTCCTCCAGTTGACCGGGCGGTCGGCCGACGGTAGCGGAGAGGCGGCGACAATCGGATCGGGAGCCGATGCAGAACCCAGCAACGCTGTCGCGGAGGGAGAACTGTGACGGCGACGAGTCGAGTCCGCGCGGAGGCGACCGCGGCGTGGCACGCGTTCGTCCGGCGGCGGACCGCGGTCTTCTTCACGTTCTTCTTCCCGGTCATCCTCATCCTCATCTTCGCGGTGCTGGTCCGCACGGACCCCGCGGGTGGCGGCCTGTTCGCCGAGCCGGCGGGCTACTACCTGCCGGGCTACCTCGCGGTCGTGGTGCTGTTCACGCCCCTCTCGCGGGTCGGCTCGACCGTGGCGCGCCACCGCGAGGGCAACCGCTTCGAGAAGCTGGCGACCACGCCGCTGACGCGCGCCGAGTGGCTGTTGGCCCACACGCTCGTCAACGTCGTCATCATCGGCATCGCCGGGCTGCTCATCCTCGGGCTGATGGTCGCCGTGACTGACACGGCAACGCTCGCGCTCGGCCCGGCGAACCTCCTGCTCGTCGCGGTGTTCGTCGCGGTCGCGGTCGCGCTGTTCTGCGGGTTCGGCGCGATACTGGGGAGCCTCGCGGACTCCCAGGACGGCGTCATCGCCGCGAGCAACACCATCGCGCTCCCGCTCTTGTTCCTCTCGGAGACGTTCGTGACGCCCGACCTGCTCCCGGCGTGGTTCCGGCCCGCGATGGACCTCTCGCCGCTGACCTACTTCGCGCGGGGCGTCCGGGACCTGACCTACTCCGGCGCACCGTTCGGCGACGACCTGCTCGTGCTCGCCGCGCTCGCGGTCGGCTTCTTCGCCGTGGGGGCCGCGCTGATTCCGCGGACAGATTGAGTCGCGGATTGACCGGTCCGGTCGGCGGACCGGATGCGGTCGGCGTCCCGGTTCGGAACCGTCTTCCCTGGTCGCCTTCCGGTTTCGTTCCGTTTCGACGCGAACACCTCCGTATCGGAGCAGTTCGACGGCTCCCGGTCCGGATCAGTGTCCGAGGGTCCGGAGCCTGCGAGCGAGCAACTCGTCGTAGCGGTCGTCCCCGAAGTATCGCAGGTGTTCGAGCAAGGGGTACAGCTGGTAGACGTCGCGTCTTCCCTGGTCGTAGCCGGCGTCGACGCCTCGCTCTGCTTCGTAGGTCTCGAAGAAGGCGTCGCCGAACCCGACGAAATCAGCGTACGCCAGTTCGACCTCGGCGTGGCCGAAGTAGCACGCCGGATCGAGAAACGCCCGCACTTCGTCCCCGCGGACGACGAGGTTGTTCGCCCACGCGTCGCCATGGACCAGCGACGAGGGCGGCGAGTCGGGGAGCCACGCGTCGAGGTCGGCCGCGAGCGATTCGAGGCGGTCGAACAGTTCCTCGGACAGCGATCCCTCCTCGCGGGCGCGTTCGGCGACGAACAGCAGTCGATGGTCCCGGTAGAACGCAATCCACGAGTCCGTCCACGGGTTCGGCTGGCGGTACGCTCCCGAGAGGGTGTCCTTGGGGAAGCCGTACGAGGCGGACGTTCCCGCTGGCGACTCCTCGTGGAGCGCGGCGAGGTGGCGGGCGGCGTCGCGCTCGGCGGCTGGAGTGAGGTCCCCGTCGCCCTCGACGTACTCCATCACGAGCAGGTCGTCGTCGTGGTGGAGCACCTCGGGCACGGGTAACCCTCGGTCGCCCAGAAACTCCAGCATGAACGCCTCGACGCTCAGCGGTGTGTCGCCGGTCTTGGCGACGACCGACCGGCCGTCGGCGAGAGCGACCTTCCGGACTTGCCCGACCTCGCCGCCGTCGAGTTCGACACTTTCGG
Source organism: Halorussus litoreus (assembly GCF_003382685.1). GTDB lineage: Archaea > Halobacteriota > Halobacteria > Halobacteriales > Haladaptataceae > Halorussus > Halorussus litoreus. The sequence goes on from NZ_KZ859515.1 coordinate 12,653, forward strand.
CAGGGGCGGCTTCGAGTGCCTCGGCCACCGCGTGCCGGAGTGTCGGGCCGACGTCGCTCATCGCCGGTCGGCCGCGAGCGGTCCGACCAGCGGTAGCAAGGCCGCCATGTACTCCTCGACGCCGTAGACGTGGTTCAGCAGCAGATACGTCACGATGCCGAGCGCGAGGCTGAGTCCCCACGCTCCGGCGGCCCAGCGGCCGACTCTCGCGTGGGCCGTGGACCGGAGTTCGGCCGGGGAGTGGGTCAGCCCAAGCACCACGGCGTGGATGACCACCGGCACCGCCACGACCGACAGCACGATGTGGATCGCCAGCATCGCGAGGTAGGCGTAGTACACCGGGCCGGTCGCGGCGATGGCCTTCTCGCCGCCCCCGCCGACTTTCACGAGGTAGAGCGCGAGGAAGGCGAGGATGCAGGCGAACGCGGTCAGCATCGCCGCGCGGTGCTTGCGGACTTCGCCGCGGCGGATCCACAGGACGCCGAGGACGATTGCGGCCAGCGCGACCGTGTTGACGCCCGCGATGGCGTGGCTCAGCAGGTCCACGGTCGCGCGTTCGAGCTCGGGATACGGGAACAGCCCCGCGAACGTCCCGAGTACGAGCACGTAGCCGAGCACCGAGAGCACCGCAGTCGCGGCGCGGGGACTGTCCTTGACCCGGCGCTTCGCAGACGTGGTAGCCATGTCCGGGCGTTGGAACTACCGGCCCAAGTGTGTTCCTGTCCAGTGTTCCCGTACAGTGTTCTTCCCCCCTGTCCTGCCGATGCTCGCCGAGGGCTCGAAGGAATTTCGACGAGAACACCCGCAGGAGCCGTATCGGTACTGCTTAGTGCCCGCACCGAATCTCGCCACCGTGTCGATGGTCGACTTCGAGAATCCGTGGCTGTTCGGCGCCGTCGTGGTCGGAATCTGGGCAGTTATCTGGACCGCTCTCAGCGTGGTCTTCTTCGACGGGAACGCACTCGGTGCGGCGGTGCAGGGCGGCGCTGGCGGGGTTGCGTTCACGGCGACGTATCTGTACGTTACCCGGAACGACTGAACTGTCCGTCCAGCGGAACGACTTAGCGCCGATGCGAATGCAAACGCTACGTGGGGCTCACGTCGGTCCAGTTCGTCGAATTGCGGAAAAACGAGGGTCGTTCGGTCGCCTCACAGAAACGCGAACTGCGTGTCCTTGCGCTCGACGCGACCGTTCTCTACGTCCGTTGCGGTGCGACCCGTTCGAATCTGGGATGCTACGTACATCGGGAGTACACTCTATGAAGTCGATTGATATGAAGATTCTCCGAGGATACTACGCACACCCACGGGTGACAGTCACACGATAATTCGGCGGTTTGTCGGATGCTCTTCCGGAGTTTGTCGAGCGCTCATCCGACTCTTGGTTCTGGCGTGCCCGCGCCGGGTCGTCAGTTCCACCTGCGCAACCGAGTCGGCTGCTTTTCTTCGTGCCTAGGGCCGACCGTCGCACATCACACCGAGAGTCCGGATCGATCCTCGCGAAACGCCACTGTCACACCATCTAACCAACCCTGCTTGCACGAAACCAAATGAACTTTAAGCAGGATTTCCGTAAACGTGAAACCCGAATGGACGGAAGACGTACGTATGAGTGCAGAACAGGAGTCACAGTCAATTCGCTGTCTGGTCGCCAAGGTCGGTCTCGACGGTCACGACCGCGGTGCCCACGTCATCGCCCGCGCGTTCCGCGACGCCGGGTTCGAAGTCATCTACTCGGGGCTGCACAACGCACCCGACGAGATCGTGCAGGCTGCGGTCCAAGAGGACGTGAACGTCCTCGGCATCTCCATCCTCTCGGGCGCGCACAACACGCTCGTCCCGAAGATCATCGACGGGCTGAAGGAGTACGACGCGTTCGAGGACACGCTCATCCTCGTGGGCGGGGTCGTGCCGGACGAGGACAAGGCCGAACTCAAGGAGATGGGGGTCGCTGAGGTGTTCGGTCCCGGCACGCCGCTGGAGGAGACCATCGAGTTCGTCCAGGAGAACGCGCCCCAGCGATGAACGCCGACACGGACCAGCGCCAACTCCTCGAGGACCTCCTCGCGGGCAAGCACCGCGCGCTGGCGCGGGTCATCACCAAGATCGAGAACCGTGCGCCGGGGTATCGCAGCCTCGTCTCGGAGCTCCACCGCCACACCGGCGACGCCGAGGTCGTCGGCATCACGGGCAGCCCCGGCGCTGGCAAGTCCACGCTCGTGGACAAGCTGGCGAACTACTACCGCGAGCAGGGCGAGACGGTCGGCGTCATCGCGGTCGACCCCTCCTCGCCGTTCACCGGCGGCGCGGTGCTGGGCGACCGCATCCGGATGGCGAGCAACGTCGGCGACATGGACGTGTTCTTCCGGTCGATGAGCGCGCGGGGCACCCTCGGCGGGCTCTCGACCGCGACCACGGACGCGGTGAAGGCCCTCGACGCCTTCGGCAAGGACAAGATCCTCATCGAGACCGTGGGCGCGGGCCAAAACGAGATCGACGTGGTCAAGTCCGCCGACACGGTCGCAGTGCTGGTCCCGCCGGGCAGCGGCGACGACGTCCAGATGCTCAAGGCGGGCATCCTCGAGATCGGCGACGTGTTCGTGGTCAACAAAGCAGACCTCGACGGCGCGGACCGCACGGTTCAGGAACTCCGCGAGATGGTCCACATGCAGGAGGACAACACCGCGAACCTCGCCACCGGCCACCACGGCGCTGATTCGGTCGGGGAGCGGTCCGGCGGCGACGAAGCCGACGGCGAGGGCGACAGCGAGAACGAAGACGGCGCAGATGAAGACGGCGAGGACGACTGGCACCCCGAGATCGTCGAGACGGTCGCGAAGGACGCCACCGGCGTCGAGGACCTCGTGGAGACGCTGGCCGACCACCGCGCCTATCTCGAATCGTCGGGCCAACTTGAGGAGAAGGCCCGGATGCGCTACGCCGAGGAGATTCGCAACCTGCTCCGCGACGACGTGGGCAGCCTACTGGAGGTCGAGATCGAGCGCCGCGGCGGCATGGAGCAACTGGTCGAGGGCGTGGTCGCGCGCGAGACCGACCCCTACACGGTCGCCGACGAGATCGTCGAACCGCTGGAAGACTGTCTGGACGAATGAGTTGGCGAACTTCGGCTTGATTCTGACGGACGCCTATCTCAGCGACCGTCTTCGTCTCGAATTTCTAAAGTCCCATTAGCGGTCGGCGCGCGCGAGGGACGAGTAGCGCAGGCCGCAGGCCGAGCAACGCAGGAGGCTGGGGAGGTTCGAGGCTGCGGTGCGGTTGCGGTTCTCATGTGTCGAGGCAGTAGCTAGCTTCGTAGGCTCATCCACGGATATTGAAGCCGAGTCAAAGCTAGCTACTGCTTGCGCCTCGGCGTGACCGCAACCGCACAGCACCGCTACCGCACCGCGACCGCGGGCCTCAGGCCTCCCCAGCCTCCTGCGCGTCTCGCCCACCGTCGGAGCAAGCTCCGACGAGCCCTCGGTCGCTACGCTTCCGAGGACTCCGCTTCGCTCCGGGCTCCGATGCTCGTCCCTCGCGCGATTTGGCGCGACACGAGGTCGCGCCAGCACGCGCCGGTGTGGAAGGAAAAGAGAGCGCGCCGGGGAGAATAGTCAGTCGCCCCAGTGCCAGTCGACCGTCGGGGCGTCCGAAGAGGACCGGAAGTGAGTGTACGTCAGCCGCAGTAGTTCGGCCGCGAGCGCGACCAGTATCCCGGCGACAGCCCGGGACGTCGTCTGCGCTGGAGCGTCTACCGACCGGTATCGTGTTCGAATACTTGTAGGCCGAGACGGTACAGACGCTATGGCCGACCACGTACTCGTCCCGCTTGACGGCTCGCCGCTCGCCAGCGAGGCGCTGGCACACGCTCTCCGAACCTTCGACTGCCGAGTGACCGTGTTGAACGTCGTGACGCCGCTCGACGGGTCGATGATCGAGGGTGGCGTTCTCGACACCGGCGAGGAGCGACGCGACGAGGCCCGAGCGCGGGCCGACGAACTCGTCGAGCGGGCGAGAGCCCAGGCTACGGACGCCGGACGGTCCATCGACACCGTCGTCGAGACGGGCGATCCCGCAGAGACGATCCTCTCGTACGTCGATTCGCACGCGGTCGACCACGTCGTCATGGGCGGTCACGGGGGCGAGCGCAACGGCCTCGCGAGCCGTCTGCTCGGCACGGTCGCGACGGCGGTCGTCGCCGAAGCGCCCGTGACGGTGACGGTAGTGCGATAGTCCGCGAGTCGCTGGCGACGCCCTACTGGATGCCGAGAACCGACGATAACGACCGATAGAGCCCGTACCCGAGCGCGACCGACGTGACGAGCGTGACGACCCAGAACCCGAGGGTCACCCCGATCTTCCGGCGCGAGACGCCGGCCGACCCGGCGGCGAGCCCACCGCCGATGACGCCGGAGATGATGATGTTGTTGAACGAGATGGGGATGCCGAAGGCGATTGCGAGCTGTGCGATGACGAAGCCCGGAACGAGAGCAGCGATGGATCGGCGCGCGCCGAGCTGGGCGTACTCGCGGGAGGTCGCCTGCAGGAGTCGCGGCGAACCCATCCACGCGCCGGCGAGGATGCCGGTCGCGCCGAGCGCGAGGAGGATACCCCCGGACAGCCCGAGTTCGACCCGGTAGAGGTTCTCGAGGGGCCCCGTCGCCAGCCCCACCTGACTGCCGCCGCTGGAGAAGGCCACGACGCTTCCGAGTCCGACAAGGAACGTCCGCGTGCCGCGTTCGACCGACTCCTGGGTTCGGCTGCGGATGAACTGGAACCCGGCGGCTGCGAAGGCGAGCGTCGCGACGACCGCAGCGGCCTCGACGCCGGCGACCGCCGGTCCCCCGACGGCTCGCGCGGCGAACTCCGCGACCGAGGACTGGCTCACGCCCGGCGGCGACGGGACGATGCCCAGTTGGACGTTCGCCAGGATGGCCGAGACGAGCGCCGCCAACAGCGGGACGCCGACCGTGTCGGGAACGTCGTCGCGCCGGAGTATCGTGGCGGTGAGATACGCCAGCCCGCCGGACATCGGTGGCACGAGGACCCAGAACGTCCCGATTCTCCGGTAGGTCTCGAACGCCGGGTCACCACCGAGCGACAGTCCGACGCCGACCATCGCGCCCGTCGTGGCGAACGCGGCCGGAACCGGATAGCCGGTGTAGACGCCGAACGCCATGAATCCCGTCGCGGTCAACAGCCCGGCCGTCGCCGCTAACGGCGTGATGGCGACCCCGTTGATCAGCCCCGCGCCAACCGTCTCGGAGATGCTGCCGCCCTGCAAGAACGCGCCCAGCGCTGCGAGGATGCCGATGAGGAACGCGGCCCGCATCGTCGAGATGGCGTTCGCACCGATGGCGGGCGCGAACGGGGGCGAGTTGCTGTTGGCTCCGAGTGCCCACGCCGTGAACAGGCCGGTGATCGTCGCGAGTGCGACCAGACTCCAGAACGCGGCGCTCATCTGGGTCCTCGGGACCGTTCGCCCCGACGGATTCGGCCGTCGGACGCGGGACCAGTCTCGCACGATGGCCCGGCGCAACTCGGAGCCGGTCCCGCCACGTTGACGGAGGCGTCGGCGCTTCCGGACGTATCGCCGCCCGCGGACGTATCGCCGCTGAAACTGAACACAGCGGAGTGAGTAGTCGAAGTACCAAAAGCGTTCGCGCGCTCGCCCGTGAGAGATCGGCGAAAATCCAGCCAGCTCAGATGTCGCTCTCGAAGTCGTCGAGACCGTACGTCGGCTCGGCACCGCGGCGGTCGAGCGTCTCGTTAGCGAGCAGCCAGTAGACGACCGACAGCGCCTTGCGCCCCTTGTTGTTCGTCGGGACGACCAGATCGACGTTGCTGGTGTTGTTGTTGGAGTCACACATCGCGATGACCGGGATGCCGACCGTGATGGCCTCCTTGACGGCCTGGGCGTCGCCGATGGGGTCGGTGACGACCAGCACGTCCGGCTCGATGTAGCCGTCGTACTTGGGGTTGGTCAGCGTGCCGGGGATGAACCGACCGGTGCGGGCGCGCGCGCCCACGGCCTCCGCGAACTTCTCGGCCGGGAAGCGGCCGTACTGGCGCGAGGAGGTCACGAGGATCTGCTCGGGCGCGTAGTTCGCGAGGAAGTCCGCCGCGGTCCGGATGCGGCTGTCGGTCTTCGACACGTCGAGGACGTACAGCCCGTCGGTCCGGACGCGGTGGATGAACCGGTCCATGTCCTGGGTCTTCTGCTGGGTCCCGATGTGGACCCCCGCGCCGAGGTAGTCCTCGACGGGGATGAGGAGGTCGGCCTCCTCCTGGTTGTCCATCACGTTCTCGTCGAGGCTCGGCCCCGCGTCGGCCGCCTCCTCGTCGGTCGCTTCTTCGTCGTCGGCCTGCGCCGCCACGTCCTCGTCGGGCTGTTCGGACGGCTCGGCGCCGCCGGCGCCCTCGGGCTCGGTGTCCACGTCGGACTCCGCGGCGTCGAGGCCTTCCGCATCGTCTGCCTGTTCTGGGTCGTTCTCGCTCATGATCTGGAAACGTTCTGCTCGATTCGTACGAGTTCGTTCAGCTTGGCGGTTCGCTCGCCGCCGACCGCGCCCGTCTTGATGAACGGCGCGGCGGTCGCCACGGCGAGGTGTGCGATGGTGGTGTCCTCGGTCTCTCCGCTCCGGTGGGAGATGACCGGGGCGTACCCGTTCTCGACGGCGAGTTCCACGGCGTCGAACGCGTCCGACAGCGTGCCGATCTGGTTGGGCTTCACGAGGATGCTGTTGGCTGCACCCTGCTCGATGCCAGCCTCCAGTCGCTCCACGTTAGTGACGAACAGGTCGTCGCCGCAGATCAGCGTGCGGTCACCGACCCTATCAGTCAGTTTGGCGAAGCCCTCGTAGTCGTCCTCGTCGAGCGGGTCCTCGACGTACGCGAGGTCGTACTCGTCGGCCAGTTCGGCGATGTACTCGATCTGCTCGTCGGGGTCGCGGGTGGTGTTCCGATAGACGTACGCCTCGTCGTCGGCATCGTACAGCTCGGCACCGGCCACGTCGAGGCCGACTCGGATGTCGAAGCCGAACTCGTCGGCCACGGTGTCGGTCGCCTCCGAGACGATCTCGAACGCCGCCTCGTCGTCTATCGACGGTGCCCACGCGCCCTCGTCGCCCTTGCCGGCGGCGACGTCGCGCTCGTCGAGCAAGTCACCGACTTCGGCGTGGACCGCCGCGTTGGCGAACACCGCGTCCTGGACGCTGGGTGCGCCCACGGGCGCGGCGAGGAACTCCTGGATCGCGGTCGCGTCCGCGGCGTGTTCGCCGCCGCCGATCACGTTGCCCAGCGGCGTGGGGAACTCCTCGCCCCGGAACGCGCCGCCGAGGTGCTGGTACAGCGGCGCGCCGACCACGTCGGCCGCGGCCTTCGCGGCGGCCATGCTGATGGCGACCGCGCTGTTCGCGCCGATCTCCGAGAAGTCCTCGGTCCCGTCGGCCGCTCGCAAGGTGTGGTCGACGTCGCGCTGGTCGCCCACGAACACCTTCCCTTCGAGTCGGGGCACCGCGTGCTCGCGGGCCGCGGCGATGGCCTCGCTCGGGTCGCGTTCGACCGCTTCGTACTCGCCAGTCGAGGCACCGCTGGGCGCGGCCGCCCGGCCGAAACCGCCGCTCTCGGTGAGCACGTCGGCCTCCACGGTGCGATTACCGCGGGAGTCGAGCACCTGCCGCAGCCGAACCTCGCTGGCGAGCGTCATGCCTACTGCTCACCCCGTCGCACGGTGAACGGGAGCACGCCGGCGTCGTACTCGTCGGCGGCGATGAGGATGGGATCGGTCTGGTCGGTGTCGGTCAGCACTGGCGCGCCGTACGACACCTGCAGCGCTCGCGCGCCGATGATCCGAGCCTTCTCGTACCGTGAGTAGCGTTGTTGCTGGGACATTACTGGTAGGGTGCGACGATGTCCACGAGGTCCTTGTGCGAGACGAGCATTCGGCGACAGCACTGTCGTTCGACGCCGAGTTCGTCGAGGACCTTCGCGGGGTCCTCGTCGCCCTCCTTGGTCGACGACCGCGCCTTGAACTCTTCCCAGTACTCCCCGACGACCTTTCCGCAGGTGAAACAGCGGACCGGTACCATCATGGGTTATCGCGTCTCCGTTCTGAACCGCGGGTTTCCTGTCATTTGTATCACCGGTAGGACTTCTGATAACGGGCCCGAGCGCCGGGACCGCCCCACTTCTTGGGCTCGGAGCGACGCGAGTCGTTGACCAGCAGCGACCGGTCGAACTCGATGAACGCATCGCGCAACTCGGCGTCGTTGGTGTACTGGACCAGCCCGCGGGCGATGGCCGTGCGGACCGCGTCGGCCTGCCCGCTGACGCCGCCGCCCTCGACGTCGACGTTGACGTCCACGTCGCCGCGGTACTCGTCGCCCGCGATGCGGAACGGCTCCAGCATCTTCAGCTGCGCCGTCTCCGGTTCGACCAGCTCGACCGGCTGGGAGTTGATACGGACGCGGCCCTCGCCGTCGGTGACGGTCGCTCGGGCGATGGCCGTCTTCTTCTTGCCACTCGTGTTGGTTACCATGTGACGTTAGCACCAAGGTTCGCGCTGACCTCGCCCAGCTGGACGAAGCGGATGTTCGAGAGTCGGTCCAGCGACGTGCCGTCGAGGACTTGCGCGTCCTCGTCGTACGGATTCCCGACGTACACGCGGACGTTCTCGAACGCCTCGCGGCCGCGGTCTTCCTTGTACGGCAGCATGCCGCGGATGGACCGCTTGAAGATCATGTCCGGCCGCTTGGGGTAGTACGGACCGCGGTCCGAGCCGAGCTCGGCGCGGGTCTCGTAGGTCTCCATCACGTCGTCCTCGCTGCCGGTGATGACCGCGCTCTCGGCGTTGACCACCGCGACGCGCTCGCCGTCGAGCGCGCGCTCGGCGACCTGGCTCGCCACGCGACCGAGGATGCAGTCCCGGGCGTCCACGACGACGTCGGCGTCGAATTCCGCGAGACTCATCGGATCACCCGCACGTTCGAGCCGCTGGGGTTCTGTTCTACTGCCTGTTCGAGTTCAAGCGTCTCACCGTCGGCCTGCTGGATCTTGGTCTCCGCGGTGGACGAGAAGTCCACGGCGGCGACGGTAACCGTCTTCTGGAGGCGGCCGCTCCCGAGAACCTTGCCGGGCACGATGACGGTCTCGTCCTCCTCGGCGTACCGCTCGATGCGGCCGAGGTTGACTTCCGCGTGCGTGCTGCGGGGTTTCTCGAGGCGGTCCGCGACGGTGCTCCACACGTCGGTGCCCGAGTCTCGGGCCTCCGACTTGAGGTCGGCGATGAGACTAGTAAGCCTCGGATTCGTCTTGCTCATACTACTTCCTCCTGATTGAAACGAGAATTGCAGTGCAGGGAGCAGGATTTGAACCTGCGGACTCCTACGAGACAGCGCCCTGAACGCTGCGCCGTTGGCCTGACTTGGCTATCCCTGCACGTAGAACACACGTGCAGCCCGTCGCGGGCAACAGTGTGTAGCGGATGGCCCTTCAAACCACTTTCGGTATGACTGGCGGTCGCCCGCTTCCCCGTGCGGTGATTGCACCGCTCTCGGGACGGGACGAACGCCGCGACCGACCTGTGGTTCGAAGTGCCCTGCATGGTTCTACAACTGTACTGCCTGTTCGAGTTCGTCCGCGCGGTCGCTGATCGTCGCGGCCGCGCCGGTCACGAGTTCGTCGATGGTCAGCGACCCGTCGGTCTCGACGTGGAACACGAAGGCGTTCGGCACGTCGTGGACCTCGACCTCCTTGCCGGGGTAGCGGTTCGTGAGGTCGTGGTCGAACTCGTCGGTGGGAATCAACTCACCGTCTTCCTCGATGACTCCGCGGAGGATGTTCGCCTCCTCGGCGTCACCGTACTCGTCGCGGTCGCCGACGACCTCCACGCGCTGGAGGTGTCGGTAGCCGACCGCCACGCCACCCTGATGCTTGGCGTGGTCCTTCCCCGTCGACAGGACGGCGTCGGCGTCGAGTTCGAGCCGCTGGTCGTCCTTGAGGTCGATGATGGGGATGTTGTCGTCGGCCGGCTGGACCATCCCGTCGGAACTCACGAGGTCGCCGGAGTACGCCGTCCCCGGCCCCGACACGTCGAGGCTCAGGGTGACGGTGTCGCCCTCCTCGAACTCGCCGAGCGGCGTCGACAGCGGGACCAGTCCGAGCCGCAGCGCGAGCTGCTCGTCGAACATCACCGACGAGTTCTCCACGAACCGAACGGTGTCGATGGAGAGGGTCGGGACGTCAGCGACGATGGCTCGTCGGATCCCGTTGGCGAACGCCGGGGTCACACCGCGGACGAGGAACCGGGCTTCCCGGTCGCCGCGGTCGACGAACTCGACCTCGTACTGTTCTGTCATGGGTTAGAATCCACTCTTGCCCTTGGGTGCGCGGGTGCCGTCGTGCGGAATCGGGGTCACGTCCTCGATGCGACCGATCTCGAGTCCGGCGCGAGCGAGCGCGCGGATGGTCGCCTGCGCGCCCGGACCGGGGTTCTGCTGGAGGTTCCCGCCGGGGCCGCGCACGTTGACGTGGACACCGTCGATTCCGGCCGCCTTGACCTCCTCGGCGACCGTCTCGGCCATCTGCATCGCGGCGTACGGCGAGGACTCGTCGCGGTTCTGCTTGACGACCGTCCCACCGCTGCTCTTCGCGATGGTCTCCGCGCCGGTCAGGTCGGTGACCGTGATGATGGTGTTGTTGAACGATGCGTGAACGTGGGCGACGCCCCACTTGTCGTCGTCGTTTGCGCTCATTCGTTAGCCTCCGCTCGTTCCGGGTGTAGTTCGTCCGCGAGGGGACTGTTCTCGTCGAACTGGACGGTGTCCTGTTCGGCCACCTCGACCTTGTACGAGGGTGCCTGCACGCGGCGCCCCTCGACGGTGACGTGGCCGTGGTTGACGAACTGCCGGGCCTGGTTCGGCGTGTTGCCGAGCCCTTTCCGGTAGGCGACCGTCTGGAGACGACGCTCCAGCACGTCGGTCACGTCGAGCAACAGCACGTCGCCGAGTTCGTCACCGTCGTCCAGCACGCCGATGCGCTGGAGGTGGGTGACGAACTCGCGTGCCTCGACGGACTGGGTCGCGTCGTCGGCGGTGCCCTGTGCCTGCTCGGCGAGCAGGTTCCGGGCCTCGCGGCGGTAGCCGCGCAGTTCGCTCTGTGCCCGCCACAGCTCCTGCTTGTTCTGGAGGCCGTAGCGGTCGACCAGGCTGGACTCCTCGGAGATGCGCTCGCCCTGGAAGGGGTGGTTCGGCGTCTCGTAACCCTTGGTGTTGTCTCCGAGCGCCATTACTCCTCACCACCCTCTTCGTCGGCGGCCTCCTCGGCTGCCTGCTCTTCTTTGATCTCCTCGACGTTGACGCCGATGGTGCCCTCGGTGCGGCCCGTCGACCGGGTCCGCTGACCGCGCACCTTCTGGCCGCGCTTGTGGCGCACGCCCCTGTAGGAGTTTATCATCTTCATCCGGTTGATGTCCTGTCGACGGGTCATGTTGAGATCGTTGCCCGTCTCGTGGGTCGTCTCACCGGAGAAGTAGTCGTTGCGATGGTTAGCGAGCCATTCCGGGACCGAGTCGGCGAAGTTCTGGACCGCGTCGACGACGGTGTCGATCTCGTCGTCGTCGAGGCGGCCGAACGTCGCGGTTCGGTCCACGCCGGTCTCGTCGGCGATGATGCGCGCCGCTCGATGACCGATCCCGTTCAGTTCGGTCAAGGACCGTTCGACCGACTTCGTCCCATCGAGGTCCGTCTGCCCGATGCGGACGAAGTATCGAAGGTCCTCGTCTTCCTCCTGTTGTTCTTCCGTACTCATGGTTGGTATGGAGCGTCGAGGGAGGGATTCGAACCCTCGAGGCTTGACGCCACAGAGTTAGCAACCCTGCGCCGTGGGCCAGACTAGGCTACCTCGACACGCTTGCACTCATTCTCGCCCTCTCGGACTCGGGACCCGGCGCCCCTACAGGCTTCTATGCAAACGTACGTATTCGGCCACTCCATATAAACGCAACGAATCGGACACGTGCCCTCGACCGCCGTCGCCCCGTCTTGGTGCGGTTGTGCTACTCGGGGGAGGTCACGGTTTTTGTGGTCGCGGGTCGACTCGGAGTTCGTCTTGCAATCACGAGACGCCCCACTCCCAACTGTTTTCGCCACTGCTCTCCGTACCCTCACTGTTCTCGCTCCCCTCGTTCTCACCTTCGCCGCCCTTGCTCTCGCCGCTTTCGCTCTCGGCTTCCACGCGCTCGACCGTCCCGAGGTCCTGCCACGCCGTGTCCTCGCCGTCCATGTCGGCCAGTCGAACCGCCACGTCGCTCCACCCGTCCTCGTACTCAGCGCGCAGTTCGTATCGTTCGTCGCTGTTCTCCGGTCGGACCTCGACTCGGAGGGACTCTTCGGGCACGTAGTCGATTGGACTTGCAGGCCCCTCGAACTCGGTGCCGTCGGTCGTCACCCGAACTCGGTCGTTCACGTCGAGGTCGCCGAATCGCTCGGCGAGGTCGCGGTCGCTCATACGTCGTGGTTCGCAAGATTCCCGGTTAAGCCTGCGGGCCGGAACTGTGAGTTTGTGGTTCTCGATTCGGAGCGGGCGTTATGCTGACTCTCGTCTCTTGATCTTCGTCTGCTTGCGCGTTTTCGACCTTCCACCCCGGCGCGCGCCGAATAGAAGGGTAAACCAGTGCGTGCTTGGAGGGACAATCAGGCAGTTCCAGTCAAACACCGAACGCAGAACAACGAACAATCGAGTCTATCTCTCAGGCTTCGACGTTCCCGACGTACTTGTCGTTGATCTCCCACCCGCCGTCCTCGCTCCGGACCATGTACTCACCGTAGTACGGCACCCGGTTCGCCACGGTTTCGCGGAACGTCTCCCGAATCTCGTCTTTCGTCATCTCGCCCATCGGCCGCAAGTCGTCGTTGCGGTTCAGACACCCCTTTAGATACCCTTCGTGCGTGACGCGCACGCGGTGGCAGTTCGCGCAGAACTGCGGGTTCTCGACCGGGTCGACGATCTCGACCATGCCGCCCGACGCCGGCGAGACACCGCCCGACTTCGGCAAGTCGGTGCCAGCATCTCCGTCCGGCGCGGAGCCGACGCCATCGTCGTCTTCCGGCGCGGGGCCGCCGACCCAGTAGCGCTTGCGGTCGTGCATGTCGCGGGTCTCGACCTCGTCCGCGATGTCGGCCAGCCAGTCGTGGACGCGCTGGATATCGATGTTCCACTCGGGCTTGCCCGTGAGTTCGGGCATGTACTCGATGAGTTGGAGCTGGAGCCCGTCGTTGTTCGCGACGTGGTCGACCATCTCCTCGACGTAGCCCGCCGTGTGCTCGAACACGACCATGTTGAGCTTGACCGGATCGAGCCCCGCGTCCAGCGCTGCCTCGACTCCCTCCATCACCTTGTCGTACGCACCGGACTTCGTCACCTCCGCGAACGCCTCGGGGTCGAGGGCGTCCTGCGAGACGTTCACCCGCTCCAGTCCGGCGTCGACGAGGTCTTCGGCGCGCCCGGGCAAGAAGGTCCCGTTGGTCGTGAGCGACACCTCCATCCCGTCGGGCGTCCGCCGGACGATCTCCTCGAGGTCCTGTCGAAGCATCGGCTCGCCCCCAGTGAACTTCACCTTCCCCACGTCGAACTCTCGCGCCACTTCGAGAAACCGGACGACTTCGTCGGCGGTCATCTCGTCGTCCTGCGCGTCCATCGGGCCCCGGGTGTCACCCAGCCCCTCGTTGTGACAGTAGACGCAGTCGAAGTTACACCGGTCGGTGAGCGAGACCCGCACGCCCGAGACCGCCCGACCGAACTCGTCCTCCAGCATTAGGTCACCATTTCACGCGCGCGTCCTTAAATTCGCCGTCGAAACCAGGGTGTTCGTAACGTGATTCGGTTACGCCACCGAGAACGACCGCCTCGTTCGACGGTCGCCTCGCCCGCGTCGACAAAGCCGCGAGGCTCGTCGCGGCCCTCCGAAGTTGACAAGCCTTATCGACGCACCGGTACCAAGGCTCTCCTATGGACGAAGCAGCGGTACGCGACTTGCTCCGGCAGGTCGAGGACCCAGACCTCGGCGACGACATCGTCTCGCTGAACCTCGTCAACAGCGTGTCGGTCGAGGGTGATACCGCCGAGATATCGCTCGCGCTCGGCGCGCCGTACTCGCCCCACGAGACGGAGATCGCCAACCGCGTCCGCGAAGTGCTGGGCGACCACGGCATCGAGGCCGAACTCTCCGCGCACGTCGACGACGACGTCTCGGCCGACGAGCAGGTGCTCCCGAACGTCGAGAACATCATCGCGGTCGCCTCGGGCAAGGGTGGCGTCGGCAAGTCGACCGTCGCGGTCAACGTCGCGGCCGGACTCTCGCAGCTCGGCGCGCGCGTCGGGCTGTTCGACGCCGACGTGTACGGCCCGAACGTCCCCCGGATGGTCGACGCCGACGAGGTTCCCAGGGCCACGGAAGACGAGATCATGATCCCGCCCGAGCAGTTCGGCGTGAAGCTGATGAGCATGGCCTTTCTCGTCGGCGAGGACGACCCGGTCATCTGGCGCGGTCCGATGGTCCACAAGGTGCTCACCCAGCTCTGGGAGGACGTCGAGTGGGGCCATCTCGACTACATGGTCGTCGACCTCCCGCCGGGGACCGGCGACGCCCAGCTCACGCTCCTCCAGAGCGTGCCGGTCACGGGCGCGGTCATCGTCACGACGCCACAGGAGGTCGCCATCGACGACGCCCGGAAGGGGCTGCGGATGTTCGGCAAGCACGATACCAACGTCCTCGGCATCGCCGAGAACATGGCGACGTTCGTCTGTCCGGACTGCGGGAGCGAACACGACATCTTCGGCCGTGACGGCGGCGCGGCGTTCGCCGCGGACAACGACATGCCGTTCCTCGGCTCCATCCCCCTCGACCCGTCGGTCCGGACCGGCGGCGACGAGGGCCGACCGATCGTGCTCGACGACGACAACGAGACGGGTGACGCGTTCCGCGTCCTGACCGAGAGCGTGGCCAACAACGTCGGCGTGATCAGACGCCGGTCCCAACAGTGAACCATGTCCGATAATAGAGAGGGGTCCAACCAGTCGGAGACTGCCTCTGTGGAAACCGACTCCGCGGACACCGACCGCGTACAGACGCTCCGTGACATCGCCGACGACGTTCGTGGCGAGAGTTCCGAGAGCAAGCAGGTCGCGGCGCTGTTGTACCGCGTGAGCGACCTATACGACCCAGACGAGGACACTTCGCCGAAGGATATCTACGTCAACATGCGAGAGATATTGCGCACGAAGGAGTCCTGAATCGGGCCCCGTAACTACCGAATCTTGCGGACGGCTATCCAACCAACGATCAGCACCGCGACGAAGTACACTGCCGGAATACCCTCGATCTTCTGGCCTCCGCTCAGCTTCTCGTCCAACCCCGGACTGTAGCTGGCGTTGTGATACTGGTAGTTGTCGCCCATCCACGTCGGCTTCACGGGGTCGTAGGAGGTGTTCCACACGTCGGTTTCGCTGTCGACTTCCCCAGCGAACTCGACCTGGTCCATCGCACCCTCTTCGGTGGTCAGGTTGCCGGAGTACAGTCGTGCCTCGCCCGCAATCTCGTCGTCGCGGTCGTCGAGTAACTCGACTGTGATAGTGCGGGAACTCTCCGCCCGAACTGAGGCGGGATACAGGCTTCCGTCGGTTCCGACCGTGTGGACCATGAGCTTCGTGCTGTAGAGTTGCTTCGAGGGATTGACGAGGGTGACGTTCGCGACGGTGGATTCTTTGCCCTTGACGGTTCCGGTCGTGAGTTCGACGTCCGCGATGTACAACGTCGGAACGTCGCCGGAGTCGGTCGAGTCGATCTCCCGAGTGAAGTTGAACTGGGTCGAGTTTCCGTACGTGTAGAAGGTGACGGTGTGGTTGTCCTCGTTGACGTTTATACCCGGGGTGATGTTGACGGTATCCGTCCGTTGCTCACCTTGGTCGAGTCGAATGTCCTGGTTTTGGACACGTTGTCCATCGACCCGTATTATGTACCCGGTCAATTCATCATCCCACTTTGTCGGATTCTTAGCTTCAATTTGGACTCTCGAATCAGGCCCCGAGAATGTAACGTTGAAGACAACTCCATCGCTATCCACGATAGTTCTCTTTTCGGTGGGCCCTTCGCTAACCCCCGCAGTGGCCGGTAGCGAGGTCGTTATCACTATCCCAACTGCCAAGATTGTCATACTGGAGATGAGTCCCCGTTTCATTTATATCGGCTATCTTTGGAGCTCATTTATTGATTTCGGTCCTTAACAGAGTCCCTTTAGCTCGCACTCATCGTCCGTTTCTCGGTTGTCTGTGACCGAGCGTCGAATCTCTGACGGCGCTCTCACTCCGTCGAATGTCTTCTCCTCAGTCGTTCTTTCGACGGAGCGGACGACTTTCTTTCCAGTTTCGACGTTGTAGTACTGTTGCACCCGATTACCGACAACTGTGGCCGACGTCTCGACGACGCGACTCTCGTTCTCGAACTGCGAAGTGACCTGTCGGGTCGTGCCCGTTTGCTTGCGCAGCGCCCACTCAGTGTTCCTGATCGACTCGCCAATCTGCCAATCATCTCTCGACGATAGTTGGCGAGCTAGTATCGAGTCAGTTGTCGATTGCCGCTGCTGCCATTCGTACTGCGCGGGTCGAACTAACTTATCTCGTGCCGCGACGTATCGGTTGACCGTCTTCGTGTATTCTTCCTTCTCTGCGATCTCGTACTGGGTCTCGTACTCGGCATCTTCGATTTTCACCCGTCTCGTTTCACCCGTCGGACTGTGATGACTGGCGTAGCGCGACGGCGCCCAGTACGTCTCCGTTCGAGTAACAGTGTAGGTGTACGTGTACGTCGTGGTGTAGGTCCGCGTCTCCGTCGCGTAGTACGTGTACGTCGTGGTAGTGGTGTAACAGCCGTGGCCGGGGATGCAGTGGGTAACCGTTCGCGTCCCAGTGTGGGGAACTTGCACGGTTCTCGTGCGAGTGGCCGTCCGGGTCCCCGTTCTCTGTACCTCGTCCTCGTACTGATACTGCCGTTGGGTCTGGTACTCTGCTGAATCGACGACAACTTCTCGCGATTGACCCGTGTACTCACCGTTCCAGAGATCCCCGTCGTACCAGTCTGTCCTCCATTTTGCAGTACTGGCACTGTACCAGCTAGTACTCGTCCTCGTTCGGGCTACTTCCTCTTGAGTCGTTCCGCCCGGGTACCAGCCCTGTCGGCTCTCAAGGAACATTCCTCTGTGGATGGTGGAATCGAACTCACGCTCTACTTGCTCATACTCCGCGTCCTGCACTTTGACGCGTTCTTCGAGGACGTGTTTAGTCTCCTGTCGCTTCGTCTCGACAGAATATCCGTCTTCGAGGAACGCGTCGCGCTCTTCTTTCGACTCGACCGTTTTCTCACTTATCTGTGGTTTTTCCACCGTGTAGTTAAGGCTCTGGACGGTCGTGTTCGCCCAGTACGTCTTATCCGGGAGGAGGACGTTCGTTTCGCGGAACTCGATCTGGTCTGTTTTCTTTTCGTTGTCCCTGTTGTACACCGTTATCGTCGGCGTCTCCGAGCCGGGAATGAGTTCGGAAGCCGGTATCTCCACGATGCCAACGTACTGATACGCGTCCTCGGTCGCGTTTGAATGTCCGCTATCATACGTCTCGACCAGTTGCCATTTTTTCAGTTTTGCCTTCGAGTTCGAAACGTCGACACCGAGCTCAAATTCGTCGTAGTACGACACCTTCGAGAAGTGGAACGCTTTCGTCTCGACTCGGACTCGAACGGTCTCGTTGGGGAAGTATGGCCCTTCCGTGATTTCTGCTGTACCTCTCAAGTTCGGGACGAAGTGCGACAGGAAATCCATAGTCCGCTTGGTACGGAGTCGGTGTTCGTCTTCGACGATACTCGCTGCGTCCTCGTATGCACCGAATTTGGCGGTGGTATTGTCCGGTTTCGTCGGTTCTGCTCCGTACTTCCAGATGTACTTTAGCTCTGTTCCATCAGGGTCGAAAGATTTGCTGGCGTCGACGAGGATTCCGTGTTCCCTGGTGATGTAGTCCTCCGTTCCGTCGTTGAGAACGTCAAGACGGAGCTCGGGTTTGCTCGGAACAACGTCGAACGTATCTTTCTCATTGTTTTTTGACTCAATAGAGTCGACTTTGAATTTAGAGTCTACTTTGTACTGGCCGGGAATGGAACCTGCCCAGTACGTTTCTACCGTGATGACATCCTTATCTGCATCGTACTCCTGATTCGGTCGATAGCCGTCCGTTTCTACCGGTATCGTTTCACCAATTTCTCCTGTCTCTACAGTAACGTTCTCCGGATCGACCCCGTTCAGATCGACCTTCAGCACGTGGTGGGCCGCGTAGCGACTCGGATCTATACGTTCGTGATAGGAGTCTACCGGTCCGTTGACGAACTCCGAGCGAACGATCTCGGGGTCCTCCACTGGGACGATGTAACGACTCACCTCGGTCGTCTGTCCCCTCACGTCGGTCGCGACGACAGTCACCGAGTAGCGTTCGCCCGGTTCGAAATCGCCGTGCGAAAACGGAAGCGTTCGCTGACGGTCCATGTGCAACTGCTCGCGTTCGCGGACAGTCGGGTCCGAAACCGCGACGGTCTCCCCGTCGACTTCGACGCGAAGCGAGTCGAGATTCTCGTACTCGTCGGTCGCGGACGCCATGCCCGAAATCGCCTCCCAGCGGTCGAGCGACCCGAGGGAGACGCTCGGCTTCGGGTCCGCGGTGACGGTCGTCGTGCCGTCGGCGAACGTCGCCACGCTCTCGGAGCCGTCGGTGTAGCTCACGACCGCGTACAGGGTGTGGTCACCCGGTTCCCACGCTCGAACGAGCGTCAGACCCGTTCCCACGCGCTCGGCGACGTTTCGCCACTCGACCGACTCGATCAGGTCGTCCGACGCGTTCGTTCGAACGTGATACCCGCCGCGAAGCGGCTCCGTGCCGGTGACGACCGCGTCGCCGACAACAGTGGGGTCGTGGCCGTCCGCGATGGGCGAATCGGAGTCCGACGATTCGGGATCGGTCGTTCCGGAGTCGGGCGTGCCCGAGCCGGACGTGCCACCGCCTGACGGTCCGTCCTCCGGCCCGTCACCGGAGCCGCCGGTCTCGCTCTCGGGCTGGACCGACACGGATAGCGAACTCGACGCCGACTGGCCGTCGGCGTCGTGGACGGTCGCGGTGACCGTTCGCTGGTCGGCGGTCGGGAAGCGCTTCGTGACTTCGGCGGTCCCTTGGTCCGCCGAGAGCGAGTGGTTCGCGAACTCGGTGCCGTCGACCATCCAGACGACGTAGTCGAGGGCCGCGGTGCCGGCGTCGAGGTCCGCGGTGTATGTCCCGGTTGTTCCTTCGGTCGGTTGTTCGGGGCCGGAGAGCGCGATGTTGGGCTCCGTACCGGGCGATACCTCCACGTAGAGCGTGTCGGACTGGGTCGCGCCGTCGTCGTCGGTGACCGTGAGCGTGACGCGATACTCACCGACCTGCGAGGGCTCGAAGGAGGTCCGGGCGCAGTCGGCGCAGTCGGGCGAGACGGTCGCGTCGTCCGGGGTTCGGACGGACCAGTCGTAGCGTTCGATCTCTCCGTCGGGGTCGCGCGACCCCGTTCCGTCGAGCAGTACCGTCGCGCCGCGAGTCACCGCTTGGTCGAGCCCCGCGTCCGCCAGTGGGGCGTCGTTATCTGTCGGGATTCCATTCTGAATCGCGTTGGCATTCTGTATCGCTGCGACGTTCTGCGTCGCAGTGGCGTTCGCGGAGAACGCCCCGTCACCCGCGACTGGGCCGACGGCGACTGAACTGGCAACCAGTAGGACGACGACGGCGAGTGAAGCCTTCCTCCACATGCGAGGTGTTTCCCGCGCTTTCTCTTATATAATTTCGTATCTAAAGAAACAAAATTTATATGGTGGTGAATTTGACAGCCGGAAAATGGTAAGTGGGTTCAGCTCCACGTTCGGCTCGTGCGAACGATTCTCTCGATCCGCCAAACCCTCACGAAAGATGCTTGCTAATCTATAGCAAAGGCTTTACTGTATCCACCCCGAAACTACGAATACTGGGCCTAACGGCCGTGAGATTACAATATGACCGACGACGAACTTATCTGGCGAATCGCTGGTGGTTCCGGCGACGGAATCGACTCGACGAGCCAGAACTTCGCCAAAGCGATGATGCGCTCGGGCCTGAACGTCTTCACGCACCGCCACTATCCGTCGCGCATCCGCGGCGGCCACACGTACGTGGAAATCCGCGCGAAGGACGACCCCGTCAAGTCGCGCGGTGACGGCTACAACTTCCTGCTGGCGCTGGGCGACAGCTTCGCCCGGAACCCACAGGAGGAGGCCTACTACGGCAACGAGGAGATCAAGCCGCTGTCGGAGAACCTCGACGAACTCCGGGAGGGCGGCGTCATCGTCTACGACGCGGGGCTGCTTGACACCGACGAGATCGAGAACTTCGACGAGCGCGTCGAGGAGAACGACTGGCACGTGTACGACCTGGACCTCCGCGGCCTCGCCAAGGAGCACGGCCGCGAGGTCATGCGCAACACCGCCGGTGTAGGCGCGACGGCCGCGCTGCTCGACATCGACCTCGCCCCTATCGAGAGTCTGATGGAGGACGCGATGAGTGGCGACGTGCTGGAGGCCAACCTCCAGATCCTCCACGAGGCGTACGAGTCGGTCCGGGACGACTACGAGCACACCCACGACCTCCGCGCGCCGAAAGCCGAGGAGGGCACCGACGGCGAGCAGGTGCTCGTCTCGGGCTCGCACGGCATCGCGTACGGCGCGCTCGACGAGGGCTGTCGGTTCATCTCGGGCTACCCGATGACACCGTGGACCGACGTGTTCACCATCATGACCCAGCACCTGCCGGAGTTCGGCGGTATCTCCGAGCAGGTCGAAGACGAGATCGCCGCGGCGTCGCTGGCCATCGGTGCGAGCCACGCGGGCGCGAAGGCGATGTCCGGCTCGTCGGGCGGCGGCTTCGCGCTGATGTCCGAACCGCTCGGGCTCGCGGAGATGACCGAGACGCCGATCGTGCTCGTGGAGGCGATGCGGGCGGGTCCCTCGACCGGGATGCCGACCAAGCCCGAGCAGGGCGACCTCGAACACGTCCTGTACACCTCGCAGGGCGACTCGAACCGCGTCGTGTTCGCGCCGGGCGACCCCGCGGAGGCGTACGAGCAGACCCGGAAGGCGTTCGAACTCGCCTACGACTACCAGATTCCGGCCATCGTGCTGTACGATCAGAAGCTCTCTGGCGGCCACCAGACTGTCTCCGAGGCGGTCTTCGACGAGGAGCCCAACCCCGACCTCGGCAGCGTCGTGAGCGAACAGGACCTCGAAGAGGCCGCACAGGAGGCCGGCCGGTTCAAGCGCTTCATGTACGACGACGAGGAGGGCAGCGGCTTCGGCGGCGTCAGTCGCCGCTCGCTCCCCGGCCAGAAGGGCGGCAACTACCTCGCGTCGGGTAACGAGCACAACGAGGTCGGCCACATCAGCGAGGACCCCGACAACCGCGTCATCCAGATGAATCGCCGGATGGCCAAGCTCGACGCCATCCACGAGGAACTCTCGGAGAACGCCGACCACCAGCCGGTGTACGGCCCCGAAGACGCCGAGTACGGCGTCCTGAGCTTCGGCTCGACCAAGGGTGTCGTCGAGGAAGCGGTCGACATCCTCAACGAGGACGGCCACTCCGTCAAGGCGATGAACGTCAGCGACATCATGCCGTTCGCCAACGACGAGGTGACCGCGTTCTTAGAGAGCGTCGACGAGGCGCTGGTCGTCGAGATGAACGCGACCGCGCAGTTCCGCCGACACATCCAGGGCCAGCTCGGCCGGTTCGGCGACAAGCTGTACAGCCTGCTCAAGTACGACGGCAACCCGTTCGAGCCCAGCGAGGTCGCGGCCGGGTTCCGCGCGCGGATCGGCGACGAGGCCGATCTGAGCCAGTACAACGTTCGCATCGAGTCCGCAACGGGTGACTGATCATGAGTGCATTCAATGCCATCGGCGAGGACCGAGAGATAGACCGCGACGAGTTCACGCCCGAGATCGAACCGCAGGCCACGTGGTGTCCGGGCTGCGGGGACTTCGGCGTGCTGAAGTCGCTGAAACAGGCCATGCCAGAGGTCGGGCGCAACCCCGAGGAGGCGCTGCTCGTCACGGGCATCGGCTGTTCGGGGAAGCTGTCGAGCTACTTCCGTAGCTACGGCTTCCACTCCATCCACGGCCGTTCGCTGCCGGTCGCACGTGCCGCCAAGATGGCCAACCCGGACCTCGAAGTCATCGCGGCGGGCGGCGACGGCGACGGCTACGGCATCGGCGGGAACCACTTCATGCACACCGCCCGGGAGAACCACGACATGACCTACATCGTCTTCGACAACGAGATCTTCGGGCTCACGAAGGGCCAGACCTCCCCGACGAGCCCGAAGGGCCACAAGTCGAAGACCCAGCCCCACGGGAGCGCCAAGCAGCCCATCCGGCCGCTCTCGCTGGCGCTGACCTCGGGCGCGTCGTTCGTCGCCCGGACCGCGGCGGTCAACCCGAACCAGGCCAAGGAGATTCTCGTGGAGGCGATGGAGCACGACGGCTTCGCCCACGTAGACTTCCTCACGCAGTGCCCGACGTGGAACAAGGACGCCAAGCAGTACGTCCCGTACATCGACGTGCAGGACAGCGACGACTACGACTTCGACATCACGAACCGCGGCGAGGCCGCGGAGATGATGCAGGAGGCCGAGGACGCCCTCTACGAGGGCGAGGTTCTGACCGGCCGGTTCTACAAGGACAGCGACCGGCCGTCCTATCAGGCGGAGAAGCAGGCCACGGGCGACATGCCCGAGGAACCGCTGGCCGAGCGCTACTTCGACGACGACTACGAGTGGGAGCGCAGCTACGACCTGCTCGACCGCCACAAGTAGCGCCGGCTCCTCCTTCGGAGTCGCGGCCGTCGAATTCCGGTTTGCGTTCGTCGATTCTCCGTTTTCGCGTTCGAGTGTCGCGCGACTGCTGCTCTCCGTCGGCAGTCGCAGGCTATCGGTGCCGTCAGCCGGACGGTCACTCGTCGGGTGCGAACGCGGCCGCCGACCGCGCGTCGCTCTCCTGGCCGTCTTCTCCCTCGGTCCCTCCGTTCTCGCCGCTCTCCTCGTCGGTTTCTCCCTCCTCGTCCTCGCCACCCTCTCCGTCTTCACTGTCTCCTTCCCCGCCGGGCAGTCCGCAGCCGGCGAGACCGAGGGTCGACATCGCGACTGTCGTCTGCACCACCCGTCGACGCGACCAGTTGGTCATGGCAGGGGATACGCTCGGGCGTTGGAAAAGCGCGACGACCGACCGACCATTGTCGGATTTCACGGCGTCGAGCGAGCGCGCGAGTCCGGTTTCGGTCACTTACTCAACTGTTTTCCGTCACGTCCGCGACCGTTTTCCGGTTCGCAAGGTATTTTTTCCCGTATCCGAAATACACTCCCAATGAGCACGCAGGCCACGGAAGACAGAATTCTCTCCGTCCTCGAGGACGACGCCCAGGCCTCGTACGCCGAGATCGCCGAACGGGCGAACGTCTCGAAGCCCACGGTCCGGAAGTACATCGAGAAGCTCGAAGACGAGGGGGTCATCGTGGGGTACTCCGCGGAGATCGATCCGAAGAAACTCTCCAGCAAGTCCATCGCACTGGTGGGGATGGACGTCGCCAGTGGGAAGTACGTCGAGGCGACCCGCGAACTGAAGGAACTCGACGAGATCGAGACGCTGTACTCGTCGTCGGGCGACCACATGCTGATGGCGGAGGTCCGCGCGGAGGACGGCGACGCGGTCGGCGACGTCATCAGCGAGAAGATCCACGCCATCGACGGCTTGACTGCGGCCCACCCGTCGTTCCTTCAGGAGCGACTGAAGTAGGTCGTTGCAACTCGTCGGTGTTGCGGGGTCGGGGAGACAGCTCTGTTCCGGTCGAAGGCGGGCGATTCGTGATTTCACTTCTACTCGCTTGAGGATGCTTTATCGGTAGGTTCCGAGATATTTCTGTTTGAACCCCGGCGCGCGCGAGCAACGCGCGCGAGGGACGAGTGAGCGACCAGCGGGAGCGAACGAGGAGGCTGGGGAGGTGTGAGGTTGCGGCTTCTCATGTGCCTCGGCAGTAGCTAGCTTCGAGGTTCTTGGATTTCCGAGTCAATCTGAGCTAGTTTCTGCTTGCGCCTCGGCGTGACCGCAACAGCACCGCACCGCGACCGCGGGCCTCACGCCTCCCCAGCCTCCTGCGTTACTCACTCCGCTTCGCTCCGTTGCGTTACTCGTCCCTCGCGCGTTTTGGCGCGGCATGAAGCCGCGCCAGCACGCGCCGGGCTGGAGAAGTCCCTATCTCGAAACGGTCGCTGGTCCCTGTCTCGAAACAGTCGGTGGTCTCCTAGTCCGCCGCCTGTAGTTCCACGCCGGCCAGCGCGTCCTGAATCCGCTCGCTGGCCTCGGCCAGCTTCTCGGCGCTGTTGGCGTACGAGATGCGCAGACAGTCCTCGGCGTTCGTCCCGAAGTCCGGCCCCGGCGTGGTCGCCACACCGGCCTCTTCGAGGAAGAAGTCCGCGGCGTCGAACGCGTCCCCCGGCAGATCGCTCACGTCGACCAGCAGGTAGTACGCTCCGCCGGGCGTGTAGTCGAGGCTCAGGCCCCACTTCTCGACTTCGCTCACGAGGAAGTCCCGGCGCTCGCGGTACGTCTCGCGCACGTCGTCGAGGAAGTCGTCGCCGGATTCGAGCGCGGCGATGCCCCCCGACTGGACGAAGTTCGGCGCGCAGATGAGCGTGTTCTGGGCGATGCGGTTGACGTGGTCGACGTACTCCGGCGGCGCGACCAGCCAGCCGAGTCGCCAGCCCGTCATGGCGAACCGCTTGGAGAAGCCGTCGACCACGAACGCGTCGTCGGTGTACTCCAGCACGGAGTGGGCCGGCTCGCCGTAGCTCAGCCCGTGGTACACCTCGTCGGAGATCACCGTGGCGTCGGCGGCCTCGGCCAGCGTGACGAGTTCCGCGAGCGTGTCGCCGTCGAACACCGCGCCGGTCGGGTTGGCCGGAGAGTTGAGCAGGAGCGCGTCCGTCTCCGAGTCGACCGTACGCGCGAACGCGGCCGCGTCCGGGCGGAAGCCGTCGGCGGCCGACAGGTCGACCGTCGAGAGCCGGCCGTCGCATTGCCGGACGAAGTTGGGGTAGCAGGCGTAGTACGGGTCGGTGAGCACCACCTCGTCGCCGGGGTCGATCAGCGTCGAGAACGCCAGCAGAAGCGCGGGCGACGACCCGGAGGTGACCACGATGCGGTCGGGCGACACGTCCACGCCGTACCGCCGGTCGTAGTAGTCGGCGATGGCCCGCCGGAGTTCCGGCTTGCCCATCGAGGAGGTGTAGCCCGTCTCGCCCGCTCGGAGCGCTGCGACCGCCGCTTCGGTGACTGCTGGGGGCGTGTCGAAGTCCGGCTCGCCCACTTCGAGGTGTACGACGTCGTCCATGCGGTTAGCCCGTTCGAGCACGTCCATGGCGGCGAACGGTGTCGTCCGGGTCGCGCGCTCCGAAACCATGTGCAGTGGAAAAAGGGGATTCGGCGCATAAAGCGTCGGCGTGAGGGTCAGTATTTGCCGAGGGAGTTTTCCCGCCGCCGCCCCTACGCTCGGTCGTGCCCACCTACCAGCGCGAGGTCCGAGTCGGCGCACCGCTCGAGGAGGTGTGGGCGTTCCACTCGCAGGTCGACGGGCTGGAAGCGCTCACGCCCGACTGGATGCATCTCCGCGTGGACGGACTCGCCGGCCCGAACGGCACCGAACTGCCGGAGGGCGAGCCCCTCGACGCCGGAACCCAGATCCGGCTCTCGGCCCGGCCGTTTGGAGTCGGTCCCCGACAGCGGTGGATCTCCCGGATCACTCGACGGGAGGAAGGCGACGGAACCGCCGTCTTCGAAGACGAGATGGTCGACGGGCCGTTCCCGGCGTGGCACCACTCCCACCAGTTCTACGCCGCCTCGACCGATGAGACGCTCGTCCGGGACCGCCTGACGTACGAACTCCCCGTCGTCGGCGGACTGCTCGGCCCGCTCGGCTGGTTCGGATTCGAGCCGATGTTCCGCGAGCGCCACCGCCGGACGAAGCGGATTCTGGAGGGGTAGTTTCGCTGACGCGGCGACTCCTCAGCCGCCGAGCATCAGCGGTCCGAGTAACACCCCCATCAGGTGGACCCTGCGCGCGCCGTATTTGGCGGGGACGAGCCCCACCAGCGTCGCAACCGCGAACACCGCGACGCCGACCCAGCCCGCGAACAGCCAGCTCACCAGCGTCAGGAGTGCGAGCACGCCGACCGAGAGCCGGACGTTGTCGACCGCGCCGACCAGCCGGAGGTAGCGGTCGCCGACCCCGAGCACGAGGACGAAGCCCGCGATGCCGGCGAGCGCGGTGCTCGCGAGCAACAGCGGGGGGTTCACCGGTGCGTCGGCCTCCTGGAGGGCGACCATCACGCCGGTCCGGGGTGTGCCGAGCGCGGCCAGCGCGAACAGCGCGAAGACGGTATTGGCGGTGTTGACCCCGCTGGTCGTGACCACGAACCCGCGAGCGTCGGTCGAGCCCGGTACGAGGCCGAGCGCCAGCACGGCCGCGACCGCCGCAGAGACGCCCGGCAGGTAGCCCACGATAGCGCCCGCGACGCTCCCGGCGAACGCCGTGAGCGCGACCATCTTCCGGGAAATCGCGATCTCGGCGTCGTCCTGCTCGGGCACGCCAGCCCCCGAAAGAGCCTCCAGCAGCACCGGCGCGCCGAACAGTCCCGCGAACAGCGGTGTGAGCATCCCACCGGCCGCCAGCGGGGCGGCCGGTTCGAGGTCGAGCGTCGCGTGACCGAGCGCGGCGCTTCCGAGGAACCCCGCGAGCGCGCCGACCATCGCGGACTTCGAGCCTTCGGTGAGTACGAGTAACGCGACCACGCCGCCGAGGACGAGTGGGAGGTGGGCTCGAACCGTCGGGTACGCCGCGGTCATCGCACGGGTGACCGGCACCGCGAGCGGGACCGCGAACGCGACCGCGAGGCCGCTCCCCAGCGCGGAGAGCCGAACCGCCTCGCGGCCCCGACCGGCGATGACGAGCCGGTGGCCAGGGAGCGCGGTCGCGGCCATCGCGGCGTCGGGCACGCCGAGCGCGAGCGCTGGGACGGCGTCGAGGAACGAGTGAACGACGCCCGCGGCCAGCATCGCCGCGCCGACGAGACGCGGGGGTCCGGGCACCGCGGGCGCGACCGAGGCCAGCAGGAGTGCGAGGTTGTTGACGTGCAGGCCGGGCGTGAGCCCGCTACACGTCCCGAGCGCGATTCCGCCGAGGACGAACGCGAGCGCGACGGCTGTGCCGGCCGGGTCGACCGCGAGTCGGACGCCGAGCGCCTCCATCGGGGCACTTTCGTCCCGCCCTCCGATTTAAACGTTCGTGCGAGAATTGATGTCGGGGAGTGCTACCCCGCCGAAGCGGTCCCCGACGCGCGCCGCCAGTAGTACGCGACCAGTCCGCCGAACACCAGTACTGCGGCACCGAGCGCCCCGACGAGCACCGCGAGCCACTCCGGGAATGCGGCACTCGTGCGCAGCCAGTCGACGAACACCGCCGTGACCAAGAGAAATCCGACGAGGGTCAGGAGTCCGCGCCCCGCGTAGAAGTAGCTCCCCTCACCGAACGACGGCGTCTGGCCGCGGACCAGCGCGGGGACGGCGTCGAGCGCCAGCACCGCGACGAGCGTCACGAGCAACGCGACGACGCCACCGAGATACAGCGAGTCGATTATCGCTTGTGACGCCTGCACCGCGACGCTGTAGACGACGAAGACCGCGGCGACTCGGAGTAACGCGCCGACGGAGTCGAATCGTGCCATACTCCCGACCAGTTACCCGAGCGGGTTAAATCGTCCGGGAAGCGAGAGTGACGTTCGGAGGCGTGGTGGCGGTCGCTTGCAGCAGCAGTCCCGGCGCTCGAAGCAGTGTCGAGTGAGTCCGAACCACCACGGTGACAGCTACCCAGCGACGGCTATCCGATAGCGCGCGAAAGAAAAAACTGATCTCGTCGCGTCGGACCGATTCAGCCGAAGAGTTCGCCGAGGCCCTCGCCGCTGGCCTCGTCGTCCTCGTCGTCGCCCTCGTCCTCGGCGGCTTCCTCTTCCTCGCCGCCCTCGTCGGCTTCCTCTTCCTCGGCCTCGTCGGCTCCGCCCTCGTCAGCAGCGCCGCCTGCGGCGGCTCCGCCTGCGGGCACGGCCGCGGCCTGCTCGACGGCCTCGTCGATGTCGACGTCCTCCAGCGCGGCGACGAGCGCCTTGACGCGGGATTCCTCGACGTCGACGCCGGCGGCGTCGAGCACGTTGGTGAGGTTGTCCTCGTTGATCTCTTCGCCCGATTCGTTCAGGATGAGTGCAGCGTAAACGTATTCCATTGGTAGTAGTTTGGGTGGTGTTGGTCGCTATCCGAACATCGCGCCGAGAGCGTCGCCGCCCTCCTCGTCGTCGTCATCGTCCTCGTCTTCGCTCTCGTCGGCGTCGGATTCGGTCGCTTCGTCGCTCGATTCGTCTTCGTCTTCGGCGTCGGCAGTCTCCGTCTGGGCGGGAGCCTCGACGTCACTGAGCTCGTCGGGCAGCGCCTCCTCGTCGTCGACCTGCGCGGCGAGCGCGCGAACCTGCGCGTCCGCCTTGCTCACGAGGTCGTCGGCGAGGTCCGGGCTCGCGATGGACGCTTCCAGCCCGAGGCTCTTGGCCTCGCCCTCGGCCTTCCGGACGAGGGTCGGGACGGTCGTCTCGGTCGGATAGCCCGCGTTGACCGAGAGGTTGCGTGCGCGCGCCGCCGCGGCCTCGACGTCCGCGAGGTACTCGTCGACGTCGATGTCGAGTTCCTCGGGCTCGAACAGGACGCCGTCGGAGTAGACGCCCCGCAGGTCGAGTCCAACCTCCTTGGGCTCGATGCCCATCTCCGCGAGGACGTTCGCGAGGTCCTCGGAGACCTCGTCGCCGGCTTCGGCGACGACGCTGTCCTCGGTCACCTGGATGGAGCCCTCCATGATGCGCGCGGAGGCGCCGATGCTCTGGAGTTCGCCCACGAACGGACCGGGGTCGACGCCCGTGTCGCCCTCGGGGATGAGGATCTGGTCGGGCGAGACCTCACCCGCGCTGATGGGTGCCGGGCTCTTGGACTCCTCGAGCTGCTTGTACAGCCCGAAGGGGTTGTCGTTCGTGCCGATGAGTCCGACCTCGCCGGAGACGTACTGGGCTAGCTCTTCGACGCCCTCGTCGACCTCCGCGAGCGCGCGCTCGAGGAGGGTGTTCCGGCTGATGCGGAGCTGTGCGCTCCCGTGCAGGTTCGACCGCATCGTCTGGAGCTGCCGCGACGGGATGCCCGCCACGTTGACGATGCCGACGCTGCTGTACCCCTCGATGAGGTCAACCAGTTCGTCGACCTCCTCCTGTTTCCACTGGGGGATGGTCTCGGTCTTGCGCTCGGCTTCGGCGGACATGTTAGGCTACCTCCACGGACGGCCCCATCGTCGTCTTCACGTAGATGGAGTCGATGTTGAGCGGGCCCTTCTCGAGGTTCGCTTCGAGTCGCCGGAGGATGACGTCGATGTTGTCGCTGATTTCCTCGGCGTTCATGTCCTCCGCGCCGACGCGCGTGTGGAAGGTTCGCCGGTCGCCGCTCCGGAGCTGGACGACGTTCTTCATGCGGTCGACGGTCTCGACCACGTCGTCGTCGGGCTGGAGCGGTTCGGGCATCTTCCCGCGCGGGCCGAGGATGGTACCGAGGTAGCGACCGATGTCTTGCATCATCGACGCTTCGGCGATGAAGAAGTCGGTCTCGTCGGCCAGGTCCTTGGCTCGGTCGTCGTCGTCGCCGAGGTCTTCGAGTTCGTCGCCGTCGAACACCTCGTCGGCGGCGTCTTCGGCGCGCAGGGCGGTCTCGCCCTCCGCGAACACGACAATCTTGGTCTCCTGTCCGGTACCTTCCGGCAACACCACGCTCTCGTCGACGCGGTTAGACGGTTCGTTCAAATCGAGGTCGCGCAGATTGATCGCGAGATCCACCGTTTCGCGGAAGTTCCGCTGGGGTGAATCGTCGAGTGCGCGAGAGACTGCTTGCTCTATCTCCTGATCTGCCATTGTTCACCTCCGTAGTACGCAGGACGCTCCTACGGATTTTCAGTGACACAGGCTACGCCTGTCTCGGTCGAAACGAAGGTCATCTGGAACTTAAACCCGTCGAAGCAGTGGCGAGTCGGGCGGCATCGACGGCGAGCGGGGCTGTAACTCGTTCGCACGGGCACTCGGTTTCGCGCCGGTGGCGGTGCGGTCGCTGGTCACGAGCGACGGCTGCGAGAAACGAGTGGCGACTTCGAACAACGAGTGACGACAGCGAGAAACGGGAGAACTCCGAGTTACGCCGCGGCTTCCTCGACGCCGAGCACGTCGTCGTACTCGCCGGCGTCGACCTTCTCCTTGAACTCGCGGGCGTCCTCGCCCTCGATGGTGACGCCGAGCGAGGCGCAGGTGCCGACGATCTCCTTGGCGGCGTTCCGCGTGTCGTACGCGAGCAGGTCGGGATGCTTCTGCTCGGCGATGGTCTTGACCTGTTCGATGGAGAGGTCGGCGACGAAGTCCTTCTGGGGTTCGCCGCTGCCCGTCTCGAACCCGGCCTCGTCCTTGATGAGCGCCGCGGTCGGCGGGACGCCGATCTCGATCCCGTAGCTGCCGTCGTCCTCGATGGTAATCGTCACCGGGACCTCCGTGCCGTCGAAGGCCTCGGTCTGCTCGTTGATGTCGCTGACGACGTCCTGTACGTTCACTGCGGTCGGTCCCAGTTCGGGTCCGAGCGGCGGACCGGGGTCCGCCTGCCCGCCGGGGACGAGTACTTCTATCGTCTCAGCCATACGTGTACGAACCCCCGCGGCAGTTTTAAGACTTGCTAAGTGTGACTCCTCGCAGTCGTCCCGCAGGAGAAACGTTCCCGCGGAAAGAAAGGGTTTTTCGGCTCGCGCGGCCGACCAACACACGATGGGTCTGGAGGACGAGATCGAGGACCTCCGCGAGGAGATCTCCGAGACGCCGTACAACAAGTCCACCGAGGAGCACGTCGGACGGCTGAAGGCCAAGCTCGCGGAGAAGAAGGAGAAACTCGAGAACCAGTCCTCCGCCGGCGGCGGGGAAGGCTACCACGTCGAGAAGCACGGCGACGCCACAGTCGCGTTTGTCGGCTTCCCGAGCGTCGGGAAGTCCACGCTGCTGAACGCGCTGACCGCGGCCGAGAGCGAGGTCGGCGACTACGAGTTCACGACGCTCAACGTCAACCCCGGCATGCTGCAGTACAACGGCGCGAACATCCAGCTACTCGACGTACCGGGGCTCATCGAGGGCGCGGCGCAGGGCCGGGGCGGCGGCCAGGAGGTGCTTTCGGTCGTGCGCGCTGCGGACCTCGTCGTGTTCGTGCTCTCGGTGTTCGAGATCGACCAGTACGAGCGGCTCAAGACCGAACTGTACGAGAACAAGATCCGTCTCGACCAACAGTCCCCAAGCGTCAAGATTGCGAAGAAGGGCAAGGGTGGCATCCGGGTCACGTCGAGCGTGGACCTGGACCTCTCGGAGCGCGTGGTCTCGGAGGTGCTCCGCGAGCACGGCTACGTCAACGCCGACGTGACCATTCGCGAGCAGGTCGACATCGACCGGCTGGTCGACGGCGTGATGGACAACCGCGAGTACATCCCCTCCATCGTGTCGGTCAACAAGGTCGATCTCATCGAGCCCGACTACGTCGAGACGGTCGAGGCGGAACTGCGCGACCACGATATCGACCCCGAGGAGGCCGTGTTCATCTCCGCCGAGAAGGAGAAGGGGCTGGACTCGCTCAAGGAGACCATCTGGGAGGAGCTCGGGCTGATGCGGATCTACATGGACAAGCCCGGCCGGGGCGTCGACTGGGAGGAACCGCTGGTGTTAGAGCGGGGGTCGACTATCGCGGACGCCTGTGACAAGCTCGGCGGGGAGTTCGAGGACCGGTTCCGCTTCGCCCGCGTGTCGGGTCCGAGCGCGAAACACGACGAACAGCAGGTCGGGACGGACCACGAACTCGCCGACGAGGACGTGCTCCGCATCATCACCCGGAAGTAAATGCGACGACTGCTCGCACTGGCTGCTCTCGCTATCGCTCCGTGGACCGTACTCGGCGCTGGCGATTTCGTGTTCGCGTGGGGACTGGCGACCGTCGACCCGCTTCACGTGACGACGCTTCCCGACTACCTGTTCGTCTACACCGCGGGCCTTCCTGCGCGACTGCTCGCGTGGCCGATTGCGGTTCTGTTGTACCTCCTCGCGGTGGTGAGTGCGGCTCTCGGCACGGCTGGCTGGGAAGATCGTCGGGTGACCGGTGGTCTGCTCGTGCTCGCGGGTGCGAGTCATCTCCGGTTCTCGTTGGGCCTGTCGCGACTGGGCCTGCTCGCGGTGCCGACCGGGTCGCTCCTGCTCTGGACCGCGGCGTGGTGGTTCCACTGGCCGGACCTTCGGGATTCGCTTTCTCGGGGATAGGACGCGAGTCTCGATAATCCACTCTGGCGTGCGCTGCCTTCGATTTTCTTTTCGGCGCGTGCGGGCGCGACCCCGTGTCGTGCCAAACTGCGCGAGGGTCGAGTAGCGTGGTTCGAAAATCGGAGATTTTCGTCATCCCAGAAATCTCCGATTTCTGGAGACCGTGGAGCGAAGCGACCGAGGCTTGCGAGACGCCGCAGGCGTCTCGCTGCTCTGCGAACGCAGTTCGCAGACAACGCAGGCGGTTGAGGAGGACGAGGTGGGGTCGCGGTGCTGTGCTGTGCTGTGCAGTTACTCCGAGGCTCAAGCAGTAACTAGCTCAGGCAGTTTTCAGATAGAAGCGGACGACAGCGTGAAGCTAGCTACTCCCGAGGCATATGAGAAACCGCAACCGCACCGCACAGCACCGCAGCCTCACACCTCCCCAGCCTCCTGCGCTTCTCGGCCTTCGGCCTGCGATAGCTCGTCCCTCGCGCGCGTTGCTCGCGCGCGCCGGTGTTCAAAAATACCGTAGTCGAAATACGGTAGTCCAGAAAATTACGACCGTCGAGAGAAAGAGCCAGTTGAAATCGTCGAGAAAGCGACCCCTATCCGCTGAACCACCTTCCGCGAGCGGTAGCCTTTTCGCTCAGGAAACACCAGTACGAACCGTTATGAACGCGACGCTCGACCACGTGATGATGCGCGTCGAGGACCTCGACGCGACGCTCGACTGGTACGGGACCCACCTCGATTACGAGGAGAAGGGCCGGTGGGAGGCCGACACCTTCACGAACGTCTACCTCGGTCCCGAGGGCGTCCACGAGGAGGGCGCGCTGCTGGAGATCACCTACAACCACGACGGGCGGTCGTACGAGTTGGGCGACGCGTGGGGCCACATCGCCGTACGGGTCGACGACGTGTACGACGCCTACGAGCAGTTGATGGACGAAGGCGTCGAAGACTACCGCGATCCCGACTCCTGCGGTGGCTCCTACGCCTTCGTCAAAGACCCGGACGGTCACGAGGTCGAGATCGTCGAGCGCGACTACGGCGCGCCGTGGAGCCTCGACCACACGATGATCCGGGTCGAGGACGCCGACGAGTCGCTCGGGTGGTACACCCGCAAGCTGGAGTACGAGCACACCGGCCGCTGGGAGTCCGACACCTTTGCGAACTACTTCCTGAAGCCCGAGGGCGCGGCCGACGAAGCGATGGCCGTGGAACTCACGTACAACTACGACGGGCGCACGTACGACCTGGGCGACGCGTGGGGCCACCTGGCGGTCCGAGCCGACGACCTGCGCGACGACTGGGCGACGCTGATGGAGCGCGAGGCCGAGGACTACCGCGACCCCGAGTCCTGTGACGACCGCTACGCGTTCACCACGGACGCCGACGGCCACGAGATCGAAGTGGTCGAGCGCGACGAATAAACGAGAGTATTAATTCCTGTCCGAGTAAAATCCCGGATACGAACGTCCCTCGGGCGGGTTTCGCGCGGGAAACGCCGTATTTCTTTAAATTGGTAACGAGAGCGAGAGGAGCAACACCGGATTACGCAACGGCCGATTACGGCCGCTGAGGGCCGTGAGAAGCGTTGACGACCCTCTTGCGAGACCACAAAGCATTTATAACCGCGGCTTAACCCTTTGAGTGTACCCCTACCCATGGTGGCAGTAGTAAGTACAGACGGCCCACGCCCGGTGCGGTGCCGGGTTGCCGCGAGGGCCAGCGGAAAGATGCTGTCGCCGACCGAACAAACAACCAAACCATGACAAGCAAAACAGACAAGGTTCGTGGCATATTCCTTGCTGCACTGTTGGTCGTCTCTGTGTTCGCCGCGTCCGCACCGGTGAGCGCATACAACCAAGAGAACGCAGTCGGGAACGCAAGTGTCACGTTCAGCGATCAGATGTCCGACGGGACAGTGACAGTCGAAGTTGGTAGCATAGATGGAAGTGTCTCCGGTGCCCAAGTTGCAGTCTTCACCGAGGGCGGGTTTGACAGCGCTAGTCAAGCCTCTGACGCACTGGCCACCACTGGCACAAGTGCTGACTCAGTCGAAACCCTAGACATTGGCAGTGCCAATGTTAATGACGGAGATACGTACGTTGCTGCTATCATCGACGACAGCGACACCCTGCTGGACTCCGACACTGCAACCCTAACGGCTGCTTCGGTAACGCAGGATAGCGTCGTCTTCCAGGGTGAAACCTACTCCTGGAACGCAAAAGCTGACGCTGGGACGGGAGACGGCAATTCGGCTTACGACAATACTGCCGATACTCACTCGTACGTCCTGCGCTCGGGTAGCACCGCAGATGGTGCGGACAATAGCTACGAGCGGGACCTGAACGTGGGCCCGAACGGCTGGGTCACGATTGACACGTCTGACCTCGACGGTCAGTACTACGTCACCAACAACGGTGCGGGTACGGCTGACGTGTCGTTCGAGGTTGCGTCCCAGAAGATGGACGCGGAGTTCGCCTCGGACAGTGTGACGACCGAGGGTTCGGTCGACCTCGACCTGACCTCGTCGAGTAACAACTACGTGGCCAACATC
The DNA here is from genome assembly GCF_003382685.1 of Halorussus litoreus. Classification (GTDB taxonomy): domain Archaea; phylum Halobacteriota; class Halobacteria; order Halobacteriales; family Haladaptataceae; genus Halorussus; species Halorussus litoreus. The sequence continues at coordinate 47,785 of NZ_KZ859515.1, forward strand.
TCGGCCGACGGCCTCGACGAAAGCGAACTCGACACGCTCTTCGATGGTGACGCCGAGGAAGCCGGCGGTGACAGTGACGGCGCCATCCAGAAGAAGATCACCAACACCGACACGACGCTGAGCGCCGACTTCGGCGCCTCGGAAGTCGACACGGGTAACTACACGTTCACCGTGGGCACGACGACCACGGCCGCCGAAGACACCGCGAACATCACGGTCAAGGAGCCGGGCGACATCGAAGCCCAGCTCTCGGGCGACACCGTCTACCAAGAGCGCGGTGACGTTGCCGAATTCAACGTCTCGCTCGCCAACACCAAAAGCGCGAACGTCACCATCGGTGGGACGGACGTCAACTGGAAGGTCAACTTCACCGCCATCGACAACGACGAGGATGGCTACGTGGTTGTCCAGCTCAACACCTACAACACTGACGAAGGCATCGACAGTGACGGTGGGACCGCGAACGTGAACCAGAACATGGTGACGGCCGAATCCGGCAGCATTAGCTTCACCGAGTACCCCAACACGGACGACGTCGACATGGGGACCCACACGTACGACGGTGACACGTGGACCCAGGGCGGTCTCGACAACCCGATCGCGACGGGTTCGTACACGGTGACGGCCGCAACCAGCGCTGACTCGACCGACTCGAAGACCCAGCTCGTCGTGAACGAGCCATCGCTCGAGAGCGTCGACATCTGGACGAAGCCCAGCGCCGACAGCACGCCTGACGAATTCGACGAACTCAACGAGCACTTGACCGAAAGCAGCACGGTCGCGTACGACGACTACGCGATCGTCGAAGCCCAGGCGTCCGGTATCTACGGCTTCCTCGACAGCGACGCCACGGTGGCCGACCTGAACGCGGACCCGAACGCCAACATCGATGGCGTTGATGACACCACCCGGCAAGGTCTAAACGTCACGCTGACGCAGACGAACGCCGGCGCGAACGTGAACGGCGACGTCGTCTACGGCCAAGATGCTGAGTCGGTCCTGGTCGACAGTGAGAACAACACGTTCTACGTGGTGTACAACACTGGCGACGGTGACTTCAGCGCAGGCGACGAGTTTGCGGCGAACGTCAGCCTCACCGGCGGCACGGACGGCTACAAGCTGCTGAGTGCTGACAGCGACGAAGAGGTCAGCGGTGACCTCTCGGTTGATGCACGGGAAGTCAGCTTCTCGAACATCAACGACTCGGACGTCATCGAGATCCCCGCGAGCGAGAACGCGACTGTCAGTGGCGAGACCAACCTCGCGCCTGGCACCGAGTTCAGCGTTGACGTCGAGACCAGCAACGTCCTCGAGAGCACGTCGGTCGAAGTCACCGACGACGGCATGTTCGAGACTAGCTTCGACTTCAGCGAGATGAGCGTCGGCACCGAAGCGACGGTGAGCGCATCGAACGCGGGTCTCACTGACGCTAACTCGGACGTCATCGACGCGATGTTCGTCGAGCAGACCGACGAGCCCGCGACGACGACCGAGACGACGGAAACGACCGAGACGACGGAAACGACCGAGACGACGGAAACGACCGAGACGACGGAAACGACCGAGACGACGGAAACGACCGAGACGACGGAAGAGACTGAGCAGACGACCGAAGAAACGGAGGAGACCACCACCACGGAAGAGCCTGACGACAACGGTGGCGGCATCCCCGGCTTCGGCATGATGGTTTCGCTTGTCGCACTCGTCGCGGCAGCGCTGCTGGCTCTCCGCCGCAGCAACTGAATAGCTGACTAACCACCGAACCCTTCCGGGTTCGATTCGTTTCGCGGTTCCATTCTTTCGGACGCTACGTCGGATAGCGACGGCTCCGCGCGACTATCTGTGGGAAGCTACCGATGCGGAACAACCGGCACGGAAACACCAGCGTGGAAACGCCGCGTTTCCTCGCCGGTAAGCCGCGGGTAACGCTCTCAGCTCCGAGCCGTCAACTCTTTATCGCGGGCGCGCTTTCGTCCGTACAACCGTGACTACGCCGCTGCCGGACGAACTCGCGTGGCTCACCGGGTCGACCGACGCGCTCGCGTGGCTCGTCGTGGGACTGTTCGTCGCCGCCGTCGCGCTCGACTGGTACGACGGCGACCGGGGCGTGGGCCGGGCACGCTACCTCGCGGCCGCTGCGTGGGTCGTCTTCGGCGTGTTCTGGCTCGTGCTGTTCCCACACTTCGCGTTCGTGCAGCGCAGCTTCATCGAGGGCGCGCTCAGCCTCGCGGCGCTGCCGGCGTGCCTGTACGCCGCCTACCTGCTCGTGGACGGCCGCGAGACGCTGTTCTTGCTGTCGCGAGCGGTCGCGTTCATGGGCCTGATCTACCTGCCGTTCTCGTTGCTCTTCCCCGCGAAGTCGGCGCTCATCGAACTCGTGACGTGGCAGGGCGAGATCGTGATGGACGCGCTGGGCTACGGCGCGGACTTGCACGTCGTCGAGCGCCAGGAGGTGACCGGCGGCGACGGGATCATCCGCGGGCAGTACCTCTTCCCGAACGACCAGTTGGGTGACTTCAGAGTCGACGTCCTGCTGGCCTGCACCGGCCTCGGGAGCATGGCCATCTTCGGCGGGCTCATCGCCGCGGTGCGGGCACCCATCCGGCGCAAACTCCGAGCGCTCGCCATCGCGGTGTCGGTCATCTGGGTGCTGAACCTCGCTCGCGTGGTGTTCATCACGCTCGCCTTCAGCCAGCAGTGGCTCCAGATCTTCGTCGACCCGACGATGGCGCTGGTGGGCTACGACAATCCCAACATGGTGTCGTACTTCATCTCCGACCGCATCATCGCTCAGAGCCTCTCGGTGGTCGCGCTGGTGGGCATCGCGTGGGCGGTCGCCCGCGAACTCCCCGAGTTGCTCACCGTCGGCGAGGACGTGCTGTACATCGCCACCGGTGACGAGTACGACCTCCACGAGGCGGTGAACGCGAAGGCCTCGGAGACGGCTGTTCGGGCCGACGGTGAAGGCGACTAATTCGAGGATCGAAGCGTCTTCTCTGCGATTCCCATTTCTACTCGTCTGGCGTTGCGTTCGGCGACTTTTCGTGTCTCCTTGGATTACTTTCGACTCCGGCGCGCGCGAGCAACGCGCGCGAGGTCTTCGGGAGCGTAGCGACCGAAGGCTCGTCGGAGCTTGTCTCCGACGGTGGACGAGTGGGCGAAGCGAACGATGAGGCTGGGGAGGTGTGAGGTTGCGGCGACTCATGTGTATCAGCAATAGCTAGCTTCACTGTAACTTCTCTGGGAGTGGACGAAATCATAGCTAGCTACTGCTTTCGCCTCGGCGTGACCGCAACAGCACCGCAGCCTCAGACCTCCCCAGCCTCCCGCGTTGCTCACTTCGTTGTCTCCGAAAATCACAGATTTTCGGGATGACGAGAGAGCTTCGCTCTCTCGAATCACGCTACTCGTCCCTCGCACGCTTTGGCGCGAGATGAACTCGCGCCGTGGGAGCAGAGCTCCCACGAGCCTGCGCTCGGTTCTCTCGCGCAGACGCCAGCGCGCGCCGGGGTGGAGTGACGAGAGTAGCGCACGCCCGTCGAAAAGAGCAGCTATCGAAGCGAGGGAGAAAATCGCCTGTACTACTCTCCCTCGACCAATTCCTCGGGCGCATCGCCCAGGGTTTCCAACGCGTCCGCCTCGACGTGGTGGAGGTCGCCCGGAACCACGAGCAGGTGGAGCGGGTCGCCGAAGTCCTGGTCGGCCAGCGCCGACAGCCGGTCGGCGACGACCAGTGGTTCGGGACTCCCGGCGCGGGCCACCACGACCGCCAGCACGTCCTCGTAGTCGTCGGCCAGCACTCGGGCAGCGTGGTCGGCGGTCATGTACTCCTCGCGCTCGTCGTCGTGGCTCGACGAGCCCTGACGACTGCTCGGTTTGTCGACCTTGATGTCCAGATAGACGAGCGTGTGGAGCCCGCGCTCGCGGTTCTCGTCGAGCGCGTCGGTGACGCTCGCTGGCACACCGTCCGCGCCGTGGGCGTAGTCGAACGGCAGCGTGGTCGCCTTGCCGAACCGGTAGTTCTGGAGGCCGGTCAGCCCGCTGGCGGCCGACTCGGCGGTCGGCGCGTGGACGACCCTGGTGTCGATGCCCCGCTCCTCGGCACGGAGCCGCAGGTCGACGTGCGTGGTCGAGATCATCGTGTCGCCCGCGGTGAGGAAGGCGGCCTCGCCCTCGGACGCGGCCCGGAGGATGGCCTCGGGGTCCTGCTCGACGCCCGCGCGGTCCCGGACCTCGATCTCGGCGTCGTGGTAGGCTTCGAGGTCCGCGACGCTCGCGCCGAGGAGCCGGCTGGTGTAGAACTCCGCGAAGACTTGGTCGGCGTCCCGCAAGGCCTCCCGCCCCTCGACCGTGATGGAGCGCTCGTCGTAGAGCCCGAGCCCGATGAACGTGAGCATGCCGACGACTACGGGTCGGATGCGGCTATAGCCTTTCGAGTCGCGCCTCGCGTTCGCGGTTGCCGTAGCGTTTGCTGGTGTGGTGGCGGTTACGAGTGCGGATGCGGGTGCGGTCGCGGTTGCAGTCGCTGAAGCAGTTGCGGGTCCGGTCACCGTCGCGGTCGCGGTTGCGGTTCTCACGGGTTCAACGGTTGCTCCGTCCGATGATTCTGTGCGAATCGTCTTCGAATGCGCAACGGCAACCGCGACTGCCTCCGCAACGGCGACCGCCGGTATTCTTGAGCCTGTGAGGACCGCAGCCGCAGTCGCAACCGCGATTGCCACCCACGCCACAGCAATCGCAACCGCCACCGCAACCGCGACAGCAACAGGATACGTTCCGAATACGTCTTTCAACGCCCAACGGAATTTTACGTCGAAGTAGCGTAGCCCGTGGTCGAATGGCTGCCTACGAAGCCGCACTCCTACTCGTCGGTATCGCAATCTTGGGAGCCGTGGTGCTACCGCGGGTGCTCTCGGACAAGCCCATGTCGTTTCCGCTGATCTACGTCGTCGCCGGAATCGCGCTGTTCTCGCTGCCGCTCGGGGTCGAGATTCCCGATCCGGTCGAGCACGGCGACCTCGCCGAACGCCTCACCGAGTTCGTCGTCATCATCGCGCTGATGGGTGCCGGGCTGAAGCTCGACCGACCGTTCGACTTCCGAGCGTGGTCGAACACGTGGCGACTGCTCGCCATCACGATGCCGCTGACCATCCTCGCGACCGCGGTGCTCGGCTGGGGCGTGCTCGGGACGCTGTTGCCCACCGCCGCGCTGCTCGGCGCGGTCGTCGCGCCGACCGACCCGGTGCTGGCCTCCGACGTGCAGGCCACGCCGCCGACCGAGGAGGTCGACGAGGAGGCAGACCCCGACGAGCAGGAGGGCGAGGTCCGATTCACGCTCACCTCCGAAGCGGGGCTCAACGACGGGCTGGCGTTCCCGTTCACCCACTTCGCCATCGCGATGGCCGCGGCCACGGGAGCCTCGACGCTGGACTGGGTCGGCGAGTGGTTCCTCGTCCACTTCCTCTACGAGATCGTTGCGGGAGTCGTGATGGGGTATCTCGCCGGACAGGTGCTCGCGCGCCTCGTCTTCAGCGAGGCGGTCACGACCCAGCTCGGCAAGGTCATGGAGGGCGCGGAGGCGCTGGCGGTCACGCTCATCGCGTACGGCGCGACCGAGGTCGTCCACGGCTACGGCTTCATCGCGGTGTTCGTCGCGGCGCTCGAACTCCGCCACTACGAGTGGGAACACGAGTACTACGTCGCGCTCCACGACTACGCGGTGATGATCGAACGCATCGTGATGGCGACCGTGCTGGTGCTGTTCGGCGGGGCCATCGCCGGCGGCCTGCTCGCGCCGCTGACGCCCCTCGACGTTGCGGTTGCGCTCGTGATCATCTTCCTCGTCCGACCGGTGGCGGGCATGATCGGGCTCTTCGGCACCGCGATGTCGTGGAGCGAGCGCCTCGTCGTCTCGTCGTTCGGCATTCGGGGTATCGGCTCCTTTTACTATCTGGCGTTCGCGCTCAACGAGGCGTCGTTCGGCGAGATCGAACTGCTCGTCGCCGCGGAGAAGCTCTGGGCGCTGGTCGGGTTCATCGCGCTCACCTCCATCGTGGTCCACGGCATCTCTGCCAACGCCGTGATGAACTGGATGGAGCAACAACGCGAAGTCACGTCGACGACGGAGTCGCCGGCCGACGCGCCGTAGTTTCGTCACGGGTGGGTACGGTTCGACCCGTGACGCGGGACCGAAGCGTCACGCTTACCGCGCCGCTCCGGCAAGTGGCCGTATGGAAACGCCGTGCGTGCGCGTCGAGCGCGAGCGCGGCGAGGAGACCCGTCGGCGACTCGCCGACGCCGACCTCCTCGCCGAGGAGTTCGAGATCGAGGTCGCGGAGGGGTACCTCTACCTCCCCGTCGCGGACCCCGACGCCGTGCCCGAGGACCTGCCGGTCGTCGCCCGCGAGGTCGGCGCGCGCGACACGCAGGACACGCCGGATGAACTGCTCGGTTTCGAGCCCTCCTACGAGCGCCTCGGCGACGCGGTCATCCTCGACGAGGACGACCCCGAGCGCGCCCGCGAGATCGCCGACGCGGTGATGGCCTCGGACCTGCCGGTGAGGACGGTGCTGAACCGCGACTCGAAGGTCAAAGGTGAACTCCGCGTCCGCGACTGGGAGGTGCTGGTCGACGAGGGAACCGAGGCGAGCGAAGCGAGCCGAGGGCCGGAAGACGCGTCTTCCGGGACCGAGACGGTTCACCGCGAGTACGGCAACGAGTTCCTGGTCGACGTGGCGGAGGTGTACTTCTCGCCCCGGCTCGCCACCGAACGCCACCGGGTCGCAAAGCAAGTGAGCGAGGGCGAGCGCGTCTTCGACATGTTCGCGGGCGTCGGCCCCTTCGTCGTGCCCATGGCCGAGCGCGTCGGCCCCGAGGGCCGGGTCGTCGGCGTGGACCTCAACGAGCGCGCGGTCGAGTACCTCCGAGAGAACGCCCGCCTGAACGGCGTCGACAAGCGCGTGACCGCGATTCAGGGGGATGTCCGAGACGTTGCGCCCGACTACGCCGACTGGGCCGACCGCGTGGTGATGAACCTGCCCCACAGCGCCGACGAGTTCCTCGACGCGGCGGTGACGCTGGCGGGCGACGACTGCGTGCTCCACTACTACGACATCCAGCACGAAGACGACCCGTTCGGCCCGGGCGAGGCCGCCATCCGGGCCGCCGCGGAGCCGGAGTACGAGGTGACGGTCGAGAATCGCCACGTCGTCCGGTCGTACGCGCCCCACGAGGTGAACGTCTGTCTCGACGTGCGACTGACTCGCTGACGGCACGGCGTTTCGCAACTCTTATCTTGTCCGTAGGAGGTAGTAAGAAGTACACCGTAGTGCCGGTGTAGCTCAGACTGGCTAGAGCGATTCCTTCGTAAGGAATAGGCCGAGGGTTCAAATCCCTCCACCGGCTTCGACCGATTTCTCGGCCCGGCGTTTCGACTTCTGTCTCCTGAGTACTGATACCGACATCGGCAGTCGAATCTGCCAGCCCGAAACTGCTTTACGCTACTTGCGGATTGGTTCCAGATACCATGCCAGCCACGTCAGACCGACAGGCGGTCAGCGAGCAGGTAGCGGACGACTTCGAGGACCACGTCGAGCGGCTCCAACGCGTCATCAGACAGCCGACGCTCAGCGTCGACCGCGTGGGGCTCGAAGAGACCGCGGAACTCGCGGTCGAACTCCTCGAGGAGACGGGTTTCGACGAGGCGGAACTCGTCGAGACCGCGGGCGTGCCCGGCGTCTGGGGCTACTCCGACGAGGGAGCCGAGAAGACCGTGGTCACTTACGGGATGCTCGACACCCGGCTCGTGACCGACGAGGACGACTGGGACTACCCGCCGTTCGGCGCAGAACGGACCGAGATCGAGCCGTACGGCGAGGTGGTCGTCGGGCGGGCCACCGCGAAGGCGGCGTTCGTCTCGTATCTCGACGCGCTCGCGTCGGCCCGCGAGGCGCTCGGGAGCCTCCCGGTGAACGTGATGGTGCTCGCCGAGGTCGAGGAGCTGGTCGGGAGTCCGCACTACTACGAGATGCTCGACCAGTACGACGACCGCGTGGCCGAAGCCGACGCCTGCTTCGATCCCGCACTCGCGCAGACCGAGCGGGGCGACGTGACCGCCGCGCTCGGGTACAAGAGCGGCGTCTACTTCGACCTCGAGGTCTCGGGCGAGGCGTGGGGCCGCGGGCCCGCGAACGGTGACCTCCACGCGATGAGCAACGCCGCAGTGGACGCGCCTGCATGGCGACTCGTCGACGCGCTCGCGTCGCTCACCGAGGAGAACGGCACCGAGATCTCGGTCCCCGGGTTCTACGACCAGCACGAACCGGCGACCGACGAGGAGCGCCGGGAGCTCCGCGACCTGATCGACGAACTGGGCATCGACGACCCCATCGAGGCGGTCCCGGGCGTCGCTGCGGGGCCGGGCGAAGTGGCCCGACTCAAAGACGACCTTCAGGAGGACCCGGAGGAAGCACTGGTTCAGGCGCTTTACGGCGTCGAATCGTTCAACCTCCAGGGGCTGCGCTCGGGCTTCCTCGGCCCCGAGACGAACACCGAGCGGTTCCGGCTTCCGGACCGCGCCACCGCGTCCTTCGACGTGCGCCTGCCGCGGGGCTACGACCCCGAGGTGGCGCTCGGCCAGATTCGGGACCACCTCGACGCGGAGGGGTTCGAGGACGTGGACCTCGACGTGCTGGGAATCCACCGCTGGTCGAAGACCGACAGGGACGCCGACCTCGTGACCGCGGTCGAGGGCGTCCTGACCGACCGCGGCGCGGACCTGACCCTCTGGCCGTACACCGCCAGCGGCGTCCCGTGGGCCGCGTTCGCCAGTCGATACGACGTGCCCGTGCTCCACGGCGTCGGCCTCGGCCATCAGGGCACCGACGGGCCTCACGAGTTCGTCGCCCTCGACGGCACCGACCAGACGGCGAGCCTCGCCGAGGCGGAAGTCGGCGTCTACGAGATGCTGGCCGCGTACGCGGAAATCTGACGCGCCGTCGCGCGGGACTCCGTTTCCCGCTCGACCGTCCCGAGTTACCGATTGGCGAAGGATTTTCACCCGCTGGGAGCGACGGAGGCGTATGGACGGCATCCACGACGTTGGCGGGATGGACGGGTTCGACGACCTCCCGCCGGACGAGCCCGACGACGCGTCGCCGTTTCACGAGGAGTGGGAGGGCCGGGTGTACGCGCTCTGGGTCGCCGCCATCGCGAGCGGCGCGTTCGACCTCGACGAGTTCCGGTACGCGCTGGAGCGACACGACCCCGCGTTCTACCTCGAAACGCCGTACTACGAACGCTGGCTGGCCGGGGTCGAGTCGCTGCTCCTCGACGCCGATGTCGTCGACCGCGAGGAACTGGCGGACCGTGCGGCGGCATTCGAGCGCGGGGAGGCCGAGGTCACCGACACGCCCGGCCCGTCACTGGACGAACTCAGTGAGGGCGTCGCCGAGGTGTACCAGACGGCGCGCGAGCCGGTCGACCCCGCCTTCGCGCCCGGCGATGAGATTCGGGTTCGGAAGTGCCATCCCGACGGCCACACCCGGTGTCCGCAGTACGTCCGGGGCGTCCGCGGAACGGTCGAGGCCCACCGGGGAACGCACGTCCTGCCGGACGCGAACGTTCGGGGCGACGAGCGCGCGGAGCCGCTGTACAACGTCCGGTTCGACGCCGCCGACCTCTGGGGCGACGAGCACACCGACGCCGACGGCGTCCACCTCGAACTCTGGGAGAGCTATCTGACGGAGCCGTGACGGCTTCGGTCCGAATACAAGAAAATTCACGCAACCATGACCGACACATCTGATTCCGCATCCGAGACGACCGACCTTCGAGACCGCGACCCGGAGGCCCGCGCGAGGGCGCTCCAGTCGCTGCTGACCGAGAAGGGACTGTTGAGCGCCGACGCGGTCGACGACGTCATCGGGACCTACGAGGAGGAGATCGGCCCCCAGATCGGCGCGAAAGTCGTCGCGCGCGCCTGGACCGACCCCGAGTTCGAGGAGCGCTTGCTCGACGACGGCATCGCGGCGGTGGCCGAACTCGACGTACAGGTCGACGACGAGGTGATGGAACTCCGCGTCGTCGAGAACTCGCCCGACACGCACAATCTGATCGTGTGTACGCTCTGCTCGTGCTATCCGTGGGCGGTGCTCGGCCTCCCGCCGACGTGGTACAAGACGCCGGCGTACCGCTCGCGGGCCGTCGACGAACCCCGCGCGCTGCTCCGCGAGGAGTTCGACACCGAGATTCCCGACGACGTTTCTCTCGAAGTCTGGGACAGCAACTCGGAGATCCGCTACATGGTGTTGCCCCAGCGCCCGCCCGGAACCGAGGGCGCGAGCGAAGACGAACTGCGGGAGCTGGTCACCCGGAACGCCATGATCGGCGTGGAGCGGCTCGCATGACCGATTCGACTTCCGAGCGCGACTCGACCCCCGAGCCCGGCGACGACGCCCCGACGTTCGACGCGCCGTGGCAGGCCCGCGCGTTCGCCCTCGCGGTCACGTTGACCGACGAGCGCGACGACGAGGCGGTCTCGTGGGACGAGTTCCAGCGCCGCCTCGTCGCGGAAGTGGACGCGGACACGGCGGGTACTGGCGCAGAGAGTAACGACAGGGGGAGCGACGACCCCGAGGCGGTCTACTACGACCAGTGGCTGGGCGCGCTCGAAGGATTGCTGGTCGACCGGGGACTGCTCGACCCGGGCGACCTCGCGGCGCGGGTCGAAGCGTTCGAGGCGGGCGAGCGCGACGGCCACGAGTTCGTGGAGGGCAACCCGCACGCGCACGCCGACCGGTTGCCCGAGGGCCACGCGGACGGCAGTCATCACGATCACGGCCACTGAAGCGCACGTCGTGTAGCGGCCGTAATCGCCGGATCTGCTCAAAAACCACGCCGAAAATCGGCTTATAGCTTCACGCAGACGCCGGTTCCGGGCACGCAGACGGTGCGCGTCCAACCGGCGCGGCGTCGCGTCCGGTAGAAGCGCCGGAACTTCCGGATGGAGAGCCAGAGCGCGCCAGCGAGGGCGACAACCCCAGTCGCCGCGACGGGATAGAGGGCGGCGAGCGTCAGCGCGATTCCTGCGAGCGTGAGCAATGCTGCGGCCACGAGCGTGTAGCCGAGGCTGTGCATCGAAGCCGGGTCCAGGTGGCGGCCTGGATCGTGGGTCTGTGCACGTCTCATTACAGATAGACGTAGGAGCGGCATCGCCATAAGTGTAAGCTGAACTATATTTCTGTAATCGTGGCTACTGAACTCCGTTCCTGTATCACAAACGACGTTTTCGGGCGGGCGGCTCGCGAGTAGATGGCTCCCCGTGGTCGTGGGGGGGGGGGGGGGGGGGGGCGCCCCGGGCCCCCCCCCCCCCCCCCCCCCACCCCAAGAACAGAACCCCCCCC
>NZ_KZ859515.1:59196-73460 GCF_003382685.1 Halorussus litoreus
GGGGGGGGTGGGCCGCGGGGGGGGGGGGGGGGGGGCGGGGGGGGGCCCCCCCCCCCCCCCCCCCCCCCCCCCCCCCCCCCCCCCCCCACGCCGACGCCAACGAACTGACTACAGCCCCGCCTCGGGCGACTCCTCGAACAGCATCGCCTCGAACATCGACTCGAACCGCTCGGCGTCGAACGATTCGATGACCCTCGTCCGGGCTTCGCCATCCGTGACTCCGTTCTCGTCGACCGAGGTGTACCCCCGCGTCAGCCCTTCGCGTTCGTCCACGTCGACGTGGTAGGTGCCCGACGCTTCGATCAGATCGGGCGCTATCAGCGCGGCCACCAGTCCGGCGTCGGGCTGGGTCGTCATGTCCTCGCCGAACGACTCCTGGTTGAACTCGCGGACCGACTGGGTGATCTCCTCGAAGAACTCGGCGTACTCGGTGTCACTCTCCTCGAATCGCGCGAGCGTGTCGGCGTCGAACGCGGTGTCCCGGACCGTGACGCCCCAGTCGAACAGCGTCACGTCGAGTTCGCGCAGGGCCACCTTCGCGGCCTCGGGGTCGGCCCAGAAGTTGAACTCCGCGGCGGGCGTGATGTTGCCCAGACAGTTGACGTTGCCCCCCATCACCCACACCTCGTCGAGTAACTCGCCGAGGTTCGGCTCTTTCCGGAGCGCGAGCGCGACGTTGGTCAGCGGCGCGATGCAGACCAGCGTGATCTCACCCGGGTGCTCGCGGGCCTGCTCGACGATGTAGTCCGCGCCGTGCTGGTCGCCCGACGGAATGCCGGTGTCCGGGAACAGCTCGCCGCCGAGGCCGCCCTCGCCGTGGACGTGCTCGGCGTGCTCGTGGGACTTGACGAGCGGTTCGCGCGCCCCCTCGTACACGGTCACGTCCTCGGCCAGGCCCGCGAGGCCGAGCGTGTACTTCGCGTTCTCGACCATGTAGTTGAACTCCACGTTGCCGGTACAGATGGTGACGCCCTCCACGTCGAGGCGCTCGCTGGTCGCCGCCAGCAGGAGCGCCTGCGTGTCGTCGCCCGCAGTGTCGGTGTCCACGATGACTCGCCGCGCGTCGTCGCTCATGGACGCCAGTATGGAAAGCCCGAGGAAATAGCTACCGACACCGGAAACGCGCTTCCCTCACTGCGATTCGCCGGCCAACCGGTCGACCGCCTCGCGCTCGGGAAGCGCGGGGACGACCTCGTACGCGGTGCAGGCTAGTCCGCCGGCTCGACAGCCGAACGCGGCGGCCTCGACGAGGCTCGCGCCCTCCCCGCGCGCGACCGCGAAGCCCGCGTTGAAGGCGTCGCCCGCGCCGGTGGTGTCGACCACGTCCACGTCCGCCGGCGGAACGCGGGTCTCCTGTTCGCCCGTGACGACGAGCGCGCCGTCGGCCCCGAGCGTGAGTACGACCGCCGACGGGCCGCGTTCGAGGAGTTCGCGCGCCAGCGCCGCGGGGTCGCGCTCGGCGTCGGGCGGGTGCCCGAGCAGCATATTGGCCTCGGTCCGGTTCGGCGTCAGCACGTCCACGTCGGACAGGATCTCCGCGGGAAGCTCGCGGGCGGGAGCCGGATTCAACACGACCTCGGTGGAGGGAGCGCCCGCGTCGGCGTCGGTGGCCGCGCCACTCTCTGCGGCGTCGGCGATGGCCTGCCGTTCTGCTCGGACCGCCTCGCCGTCGAGGTGGGCGTTCGCGCCGGGCGCGACCGCGATGGCGTTCTCGCCGCTCTGCTCGACCACGACGAAGCCCACGCCCGTGTGCTCGCCGGGCACGCGCTCGACCGCGGCGTCGACGCCCGCCTCGTCCCAGAGCGCGACCGCGTCGTCTCCGAACCGGTCGTCGCCGATCCGACCCACGAACGTCGCGTCCGCGCCGAGTCGGGCGGCCGCCACGGCCTGATTCGACCCCTTGCCGCCGACGCCCTCCTCAAAGTCGCTGCCTAGCACCGTCTCGCCCGGCACGGGGATGTCCGGGACCGACATCGTGAGCCCGTGGTTGTACGAGCCGACGACCGCGACCGTCGCCTTCTCAGTAGTCATGGTCGCTGTCGGCCTTCGCGTTGGAGTCCCCCTGTCCGCCGGAATCGGCGTCTTCGCTGGTCACGATCTGGACGCCACTGGAGGCTCCGAGCAGGTCGGCCCCGGCGTCGAGCAGGTCGCGGGCTCCCTCGGCGGTCTTGATGCCGCCGCTGGCCTTCACGCCGACGTCGTTGGGCACGCGCTCGGCGATGAAGCTCACGTTCTCGACCGACGCCTTTCCGCCCGCGCCGAAGCCGCTGGAGTTCTTGAGGTAGTCGAAGCCCGCCTCGACCGCGTACTCGATCTCCCGCTCGGCCTCCTCGTCGGTGAGCCCGCCGAGTTCCAGCATGAGCTTGATGGTCGCGTCGCCCGAGGCTTCGACTAACGTCTCCAACTCTCGCTGGAACGCCTCGTCCTCGCCGGACTTCAGGAAGCTGATGTTCGCCATCACGTCGAGTTCGTCGGCTCCGGCCGCCACCGCGTCGCGGATGCCGGTCGCCTTCGTGAGCGGGAGGTCCCCGCCCATCGGGTAGCCGACCGCGGTGCAGACCTTGACGTCGGTGTCCGACAGTCGGTCGGCAGCCAGCGGGACCCAGCAGGGCTGGACCATCGCGCCGTCGAACCCGTACTCGATACACTCGTCGAGCACGTCGAGTACGCGGTCGCGGTCCGCGGTCGCCCCGACTTCTGTGTGCTGGATTCGCGCCGCGAGTTCGGCGTCGGCAGATTCGGAGTCGTGTGCCATGCGTCTACTCGCGGAACGCGAAGCCAAAAATCGGTCGCTCGCGGCGACCCAGTCGTCACTCTGATTCGACATGACCTCTCCCGGACCTGACGTGGAACGAATCCGAAAATTGTCGTGTCGGTGCGAACGTCCGACAACCGGCAGGGGCAGTGAGCGACGCCAACAATTAACCCACAGGAGAACCTAGTCAGAACGCTGCAGGCACCCTGCTGGACGGCCGGACTCTGCACAAACAAGTGAACAGCGATGGTCACAGACCAACAACTCCGACGAAGCAAGGCAATTCAGCAGCGGACCGGCAGAACCTTCTCCTTCGCCACGCGGCTGCTCCCTCGGCGCATCCGCCAGCCGACGTACGTCCTGTACGCGTTCTTCCGCGTCGCCGACGAAGTGGTCGACGGCGACGGGGACCCGACCCCGGACGAACAACGGCGGCGGCTCGACCGCCTCCGCGCCGAAGCGCTGGGGCGGACGGACGCCGACGACCCGGTGGTGGCGGCGTTCTCCGAACTGCGCGAGGAGTACGAGATCCCCGCCGAGGAGATCGAGGTGTTCCTCGATGCGATGGCCGAGGACGTCGAGAAGGATCGATACGACACGTACGACGAGCTCGCGGCGTACATGCGCGGGTCGGCGGCCGCGGTCGGCGTGATGATGCTGTCGGTGATGGACGTCGACAGCGACGCGGCCCGACCGCCCGCGGTCGCGCTCGGCGAGGCGTTCCAGCTGACGAACTTCCTCCGCGACGTGCGCGAGGACGTCGAGGACCACGGCCGCATCTACCTGCCCGCGAGCACCCGCGAGCGACACGACGTCACGGAGGCCCAGATTCGGCGTTGCAACCCGACGGAGGGCTTCCGCGCGGCGATGGCCGAGGAGCTGCGGCGGGCCGAGCGCAAGTACCGCGAGGGCGTGGCGGGCATCGAGTACCTGCCCGAGGACTGCCAGTTCGCGGTGCTGTACTCGGCCGTGCTGTACGCCGAGCACCACCGACAGATCCGGGCGAACGACTACGACGTGTTCTCGTCGCCGCCGTCGGTCGGCCCGCTCCGCGCGGCGTGGCTGTGGGCGAAAACTCGGTGGCACTGGTACCGGACCCGCGACCCGGTCGCGGTGTTCCGCGAAGTGAGCGCCGTGCCGGACGGCGAGACGGGCCACGACACGCCGGACTTCGCCGGCGGCGTTCCGCAAGTCGAGTAGGTTCGACGGGTGGGAGCACCCGGAGGGGTCACCCCCGACCGGGAACGTCCCGGCCCGTCCCGGCGAAATCGAAGCGGTCGGTCCGGACGAGGCCCGCCGCCAGCCCCACCGCCAGCGCTACCGCGATCCAGTTGCCGAAGTAGACGTTCATCGCACCCCACAGCACCACGAAGCTCACGAAGTCGTCGAGCGCGAACTCACAGGCTTCGAGCCGCGCCGCCAGCGTCTCACGGTCGAACCCCCACTCCACGAGCGACAGCGCGACCAGCCCGCTCAGCACCCAGCCCGCGTAGTTCGACAGCGGGACGCCGTAGTAGATTCCGCCGGCGTCGTACGCCCAGAAGCCGAGGCCGACCGCCGCGGGGTCGAGCACGAGGTCCACCGCGAGGACGACCCCGAGCGCGGCCGCGGTCCGGGCGAGCAACCCTGCCTTCGGGGCCAGCAGGAGCACGAGCAGGTAGCTGTTCAGGACCAGCGGCACGAAGAAGACGGGGAGGCCGACCGGGACGCCGCCGACCATCGGTCCGAGCGAGAGCAGATACTCGAACTCGCCGTACGGCACGCCGTAATGGATCCCGACGTACTCGATGGCGTAGCTGTACCCCCCGACCGCCAGCAGGCCGACGCCAGCCCGGCGGTCGACCACCGGCGCGAGCCCGGCGAGCAGGGGCGTCCGCATCACGAGCGTCCCGAACAGCACCAGCGCGGGATGCATCGCCAGCCACGGCGGGAGCCACGCCTCGGTGCTGGCGACGAACAGCGCGGCCCCGACGAGCGGGAAGACGACCGCGATAGTGAACCGGTTCTCTCGCACCGCCGCGGAGAAGCGGGCTTCGAATGCCCGGCGGCCGAAGCCCTCTGCTGTGGCTTCAGCAGGCTGCTCAGCCACGCAGAACACCCCAGAGCCCGCCGAGCGTCAGCACTGCGCCGACGACCGCGTTGATCGCGGGGTACCACCAGTAGGCCCGCGTCACCGACACGTCCGTTTCGGCCACCGCGACCGCGAGCACGGGATAGAGCGCCAAGAGCGCCCCCGCTCGAATATCGAGCAGGCCGAACGCGACGGCGGCCAGCAGCCAGCACGCCGCGCAGTACGCGAGTGTCGCCCGCTCGCCCAGCGCGGTCGCGGTGGTCCGGAGTCCGGCTCGTCGGTCGGGTTCGATGTCCGGAATCGCGGAGAAGGTGTGCATCGCCATCGTCCAGAGCCACCCGCCAACAACTGCGAGCAGCGGAGGCTGGCGACCAGCTACCGCGACGTACGCCGCCACGCCGGGGAGGACGTACAGGCCGTTCGACACCGAGTCGAGCGGCGGGACGGTCTTGAGGCGGAACGGCGGGCCGCTGTAGGCGTAGCCGAGCGCGAGGAAGGCGACGACCCACGCGCCTGCGCTGGCGGCCGCGGACTCGTCCGCGGCCGCCAGCGCAGGCGCGTGAGTGGACGTACCCAGCGCGCCCGATGTGAGCGCGGCCGCGAGCGCCACGCCCGCGAGGCCACAGAGCGCGACGACGACAGTGACCGCAGTATCGCCGCGGAATTGCTCTTCCCGCGCGTCCTCGCCCGTCTTCTTCGGGTTCTCGGCGTCCGCGTCGGCGTCGAACACGTCGTTGACCCCGTAGAGGTAGACGTTCGCGGGCACGAGGAAGTACGCGAACAGCGCGACCGCGGCGGGCGAGCGCAGGTCGCTCGGACCTGACGCGCCGTAGGCCACGCCGACCAGCACCGGGCCGGCGAGGTAGAGCCAGAACCGCGGCCGCGAGAGCCTGAGGAGGTACCGCAGCACGGCTACCTCCCGTAGTCCTCGCGGAGCGCGTCGGCGGTGTGCTGACCGCCGATGAGACACATCGGGACGCCGATGCCGGGCGTGGTGTACGACCCCGTGAAGTACAGCCCGTCGACCTCTGAAGATCGGCGATTCGGCCTGAGCGGCCCGGTCTGGCGCAGGGTGTGAGCGAGGCCGAGCGCGGTGCCCTCACGGGAGTTGTACCGGTCGGCGAACTCCGAGACGCAGAAGCGCTCCTCGACCACGATGCGGTCCCGGAGGTCGACGCCCGTGTTCTCCGCGATGTCGTCGAGGACGAAGTCGCGGTACTGCTGTCGCGTCTCGGGGTCGTCGTCCAGCCCGGGCGCGACGGGGACCAGCGCGAACAGGTTGCTGTGGCCCTCCGGCGCGACCGAGTCGTCGGTCCGGCTCGGCACGCAGAGGTAGTACGCCGGGTCGTCGGGCCACGCCGGGTCGTCGAAGATGCGCTCGAAGTGGGGGTTCCAGTCGGTCGGCAGCACGAGGCTGTGGTGGGCCAGCGGTTCCACGTCGCCCTCCACGCCGAGGTACAGCAGGAAGGCAGAGGGGGCGTACGTCCGAGAGTCCCAGTAATCGTCGTCGTACTGGCGCTTCTCGGGCGGCAGCAGCTCCTGCTCGGTGTGAGCGTAGTCGGCGTCGCTGACCACGAGGTCGCTCCGAAGGAAGTCGTCGGTGGTCCCACCCACGTCGCTGCCTTCGCTGTCGCCTCCGCCGTCTGCGAGTTCCACGCGGAAGTCGCCCACATCGCCCCGGATGGCAGTGACCGGGCTGTCGGTGCGGTACTCGACGCCGAGCTCCGACCCGAGTTCGGCGATGCCGTCGACCACGCCGCCCATCCCCTCTTCCGGGTAGTAGACGCCGAGGTTGAAGTCGACGTGACTCATCAGGTTGTACAGCGCGGGGGTGTTGGACGGCGAGCCGCCGAGGAAGACGAGGCTGTACTGGACGATCTGGCGGAGCTTGGGGTGGTCGAAGTAGTCGGCGACGTGGGCCTCCATCGACCCGAGGAACGTGAGCCCGCGGGCGTGGCGCAACACGGTCCGGTCGACGTAGTCCCGGAATCGCGGGCGCTCGGTGTACACGAAGTGTTCCATTCCGATCTCGTACGTCTCGCGGGCTTCCGCGAGGTACTCGTCGAGCGCGTCGCCAGCGCCGTCCTCGTACGACTCGAAGATCTCTTTGGTCGCCTCGCGGTCGGCCGAGACGGTGACGTCGTCCCCATCTTTGAAGAAGATTCTGTAGTGGGGGTCGAGGCGTTCGAGGCCGTAGTAGTCGGTGGGCTCGCGGTCGAAGTGGCCGAAGAAGCGCTCGAACACGTCGGGCATCAGGTACCACGACGGCCCCATGTCGAACCGGAAGCCGTCGCGTTCGAGCACGCTGGCCCGGCCGCCCAACTGCTCGTTCTTCTCCACGACCGTCACGTCCGCGCCCGCGTCGGCGAGGTAGCAGGCGGTCGAGAGGCCGCCGAACCCGCTCCCGACGACGGTGACCGACCGGCCGTCGAGTTCCGCCGACCGGTCTTCTCGTTTCATGCCGCTTTCTCGGGACGGAACGCCCTTAAATCGACGGCCTGCGGAACCGGTTTTCGTCCCGCGTCGCCCGATACTCTCCGCGACCAGACGTGTCATCGATACGTTTTTATCCGAACCATTACCATATTCGGAAGAATGAACCCGGCGAAGTTCGCGCTACTGCTGGGCGTCGGTCTGCTCGCGTTCCTGTTCGTGGCCGCCCTCTACGTCGTCTGGACCCGCATCGTGGGGCTGGACCCGACGGTCGCCCAGAAGTGCGCGTCGCTGTCGGCGACGGGACAGGCCGCGCTCGCGGCCGTCTCCGGCGGGACGCTCGGCGCGGTGAGTCTGGCCGCGCCGAGCGTCCCGGTCGGCGTCGCCGGGATGGTCCTGCTCGCGGCGAGCAGCTTCGCGGGGCTGTTGGTCTTCGAGTTAGTCCAGCAGCGCCAGCGTGCGGGCGTTTAACCCGCTCGTCCTTCCGGATGCGCGACCCGTCGCTACCGTTTCGCCAGCGCGACCCGGTAGTGAACTGCCCCCTCGTCGTCGTACCGAACTTCTTCGACCTGCCAGTCGGTGCCGACCGCGGCCTCCCGAATTCGGTCGGGGCCGAACAGCCGGAAGAGTAGCGTCTCGCCGACCGCGCCGTCGTACTCGAACTGCATCACGCGGAACGCGAGGCCGGGCGTCGGGTCGGCGCGGTAGCCCAGCATCTCGTCGGAGTCGACGCGCTCGGG
Organism: Halorussus litoreus; assembly: GCF_003382685.1. Classification (GTDB taxonomy): domain Archaea; phylum Halobacteriota; class Halobacteria; order Halobacteriales; family Haladaptataceae; genus Halorussus; species Halorussus litoreus. The sequence goes on from NZ_KZ859515.1 coordinate 67,196, forward strand.
GTCGTAGCAGTCGAGCACCGCTGCGGCGTCGTCGGTCGTCACGTGCGCGAGGTCGGTCAGAAATCGTCGGAGGCCGTCCATCGACCCCGCGAGGCCGATCTGCGTGCCGATGGCGAGCGCCGACGCGAACCGGTCGCGGTCGAACGACTCGCGGAGCGCGAACATGTCCGCGCGCCGGGCGTCCCGAACCCCTCGCTCGCGCATGGTCTCGACGAGGTGGTCGCTCACCTCGACCGCGACGGTCTCGAACTGCTCCTGAAAGTACAGCGCGTGTCTGCCCGCGCCGGCTCCGAGGTCGAGCAGCGAGCCGTCGAGCCGGTCGGCGAGCCACGCGTCGTTGGTTCCCGAAGCGTCGAAGTCGCCGAAGTAGAACCGCTCGATGGGGTGTTCGCGGGCCCACTCGCTGTCGCGCTGGATCAGGGGGTCGTCCTGCTCGTCCCGGTGGAAGTCCCGGATCGCGCGACCGAATGGGTCGGCCGCGGCGGCGGACGTACTGTCGGCCTCGGGCGAACTGTCGGACGCGGCGTCGTCGGCCGTCGAAGAGCCGTCGGACATGCTCCCAGCGTCGACCGACGCCGACAAAAGCGTTCGTGAGAGTCGGTACCAAATCGATTCCTTGCGGTGACGCCGGGAAAGAATTATGTGACAACTCCGATATGTGAGGCACGTACTCTCATGACACGCGATGACGCAGTCCCCGAGGGCGCGCAGACGAGCGGGCACGTCGTCGAGCAAGTCGTCGAGGGACTGGACGGTCTCCCGTCCGACGACGCGGCGCGCGGACTGGACATCCTCGCCGACCACGGCATCGAGACGCCACGGCGCGAGGTGTGGTACCCGCTGTCGGCGTGGATCGAGGCGCTGGAGGATATTGGCGCGGCGCTCGGCGACGACGCGCTGACCCACGTCGGCAGGTCGGTCCCCGAGGGGGTCGAGTGGCCGCCGGACCCCGACTCGGCCAAGAGCGGGTTCGCCACGGTCGACGACGCCTACCAGCTCAACCACCGGGGCGGCGACGTCGGTTACTACGAGTTCGTCGAGGTCGGCGAGCGCGAGCAGCGGGTCGTCTGTGCCAACCCCTACCCCTGCTCGTTCGACGAGGGCATCATCGAGGGGACGCTCCGGGCGTTCGGCTACGAGTTCACCTACCCGCCGATGGCGTTCGTCAGCGAGACGGGCGAGGAGTGCCGAGCCGAGAGCGGGTCGCAGTGCGAGTATCGCGTGGCGTACTGAGCGACCCCAGAATCGGGACTGCGGGGCAACTGAGAACTCGGGACTGGTGAGCGACGGCGAAATCGGAACGAATCACTCCGTCGAGGCGGCGGTGGCGTCCGCCGACGCATCGGCGGACGCCACCGCCGCCTCGACCGCAGGGAGCAGGTCGTCCGGGCCGACTACGCGGCCGCGCTCGCAGAGTTCCGCGTACACTGCGGCGGCCTCGCTCCCGGCGTAGTTGCGCTCGGCGAACGGTCGCTGTTCGACCACGACGACCGAGTCGGCCTCGCGGGCAGCCCGGAGGTTGGCGAGGTTGCCCGCGCCGACCTCCACGTCCGCGAGGATGGTCGCGTCGGCGTCTCGGACTCTGGACTCGACTTCGGCGCGAGCCGCCTCGCCCACCGGTGCGAACGGCTCCTCGGTCACCGCGTCGAGGCCGAGGCTCCGAGCGGTTTCGAGGTCGGAGTCGCCCTCGTTGAGTGCGCCGACCGAGACCTCGTAGCCCGCAGCGGAGAGCAGGTAGAGCAGGCGCGAGACGGTGCCTCCGCCACCGACCACGTGAACTCGTCCTTCGGGTTCGCTGTCCGCGGGGCGCTCGGGCAACGCGGTGACGTACGTCGAGCCGGTGACGGGGTGGCGCGACACCACGGCGCGGGTGTCGAACGCGGCTTCGAGGTGGTCCTCCGAGAGCACGGTCTCGGGGTTGCCGCTGGCCCGAATAGCTCCGTCCGCGAGCAGTCGGAGTTCGTCGCAGTAGTGGGCCGCAAGGTTGAGGTCGTGGATGGCCGCGACCACGGTCTTGTCGTCGTCGTCGACCAGATCGCGGACGAGTTCGAGCGTGCGCACCTGGTGGTTGATGTCGAGGCTCGCGGTGGGTTCGTCGAGCAGGAGGACGGGCGCGTCCTGTGCGAGGGCGCGGGCGAGCAGCACGCGCTGGCGCTCGCCGCCCGAGACGGCGGTGATGGGCCGGTCGGCGAGGTGGTCGACCTCGGTGCGCTCCAGCGCTCGGGCGACCCGCTCGCGGTCGCTCTCGCCCGCGCCCGAGAGCCGCGACTGGTACGGATGACGACCCATCGCCACGACCTCCTCGACCGGGAAGTCGAAGGAGAGGTGGGTGTCCTGCGGGACCACTGCGACCCGGCGACTGGCCTCTTTGGAGGAGAGCGATTGGACGGGGTCGCCGTCGACCCGGACCTCGCCCCGGTCGGGCGCGAGCGCGCCGGTGACGGTGCGGAGCAGGGTGGTCTTGCCCGCGCCGTTGGGGCCGACGAGGCCGACGAACTGGCCCTCGCTCACGCCGGTCGCGACGCCGTCGAGAATCCGGGTGTCGCCGAGTTCGACCGAAATATCGGCTACGTCTATCATTCTGAATCGCCCTCTCGGTTCGTTTTATCCACGTCGTCGGAACTGTCGTTGTGGTTATTTAGAAAACTCCCGCCCGCTCGCTCTATGGTGGAACTAGAACGGGAACGAATAGCCGAAGTACTGGAAACACGATTTCGAAAGCCCCTGACCGCTCGCTCTATGGTGGAACTGGTGCGAGAACGAACAACAGAACCACTGGAATCATGGTTTCGAAAGCCCCCGCCCACTCGCGGTCGCTCAGCGACATATCCGGCGCAAACCGCGCGCCGGATAGTGGTCGCTGAGACGACCACGGCCTTCGGCCGCGAGCGGGCGGCCCCTTTCAGTCCCACCCTAGAGTCTGCGGAGCCGAGCGCGACTGGTGGACCATCGGCCGAGCGCGAAGGCCTCGTCCTCCCCAGCCGACTGCGTTGCTCAGTCGTCACTCCGTTCCTCCCTGCGCTACTCGTCCCTCGCGCGATTTGGCGCGACCAGCAAGCGGTCGCGCCAGCACACGCCGGAGTCGGATGGTCGGTCGGGCGCTCCCGAGAGAGGGAAGCGGCCAGTCGCTTCCGCCGGGCGTGAGCGAAACCCCGACTCACAGCGCGTGCACCTCCCGAGTGCGGAGCAGATAGAGGAAAAAGGGCGCGCCGAGGAACGCGGTCACGATGCCGACCGGAAGCTCGGCCGGGCCGGAGCGCGCGACCGTGTCCGTGGCGACGAGGAAGGTCGCACCTGCGAGGGCAGATGTCGGGAGCAGAATGCGATGATCCGGCCCCACGAGCAGGCGCATGACGTGGGGAACGACGAGGCCCACGAAGCCGATGACGCCGGTCACCGCGACCGCCGCGCCGGTCATCACGCTGGCGACCGCGAGCAGGAGGCGCTTGGTGCGCTCGACTTCCACGCCGAGCGCGTGGGCGTCCTCTTCGCCGAGCAGGAGGACGTTCAGGTCCCGCGAGTACGCCAGCAGCGTCCCGAACCCGAACAGGGCCACCGGGAGCACGAGCGTCACGTCGTCCCACGACGCGAGGTGGAGGTGGCCCATCAGCCAGAACACCGCCCGCTCCATGCTCTCGCCGGTCTGGAGCAAGAGAAAGGAGACCACCGCGCCGAGGAACGTCTGGACCGCCACGCCAGCGAGTAGGAGGGTGGCGACCGGGGTCCGGCCGTCCTCGGTGGCGAGCAGGTAGACGCCGAACGCGGCGGCGACTGCCCCGGCGAACGCGGCGGTCGGGAGCGCGAACGGGACGGCGTACGGGAGCGCGATGGTCGCCACTGCGCCCACCGCCGCGCCGGAGGAGACCCCGATGATGGAGGGGTCGGCCATCGGGTTCCGGAAAAAGCCCTGCATCACGACGCCCGCGGTCGCCAGCGCGAAGCCCACGATCGCCCCGAGCGCGATGCGAGGGAGCCGGAGCGTCACGACGATGGTCTCGGCGGTATCGGGCACCGCGAAGCCGAACAGGGGCGCGAACTCGACTGTCGGCGTCGGAACCGCAAACGCGACGCCCCACAGGTGGAGGCTGCTCTCGGCGAGTTCGATTCCGACCGGAACCGCGAGCGCGTTCAGCAGCACCTTCCCGACCACGAGGTAGTCGAGTTTCACCGGACCGATGGCGGCGCTGACGACCACGACGACCGCCAGCGTGCCCGCTAATCCGCCCGACCAGCCCGCGATTCGCGCGGAATCACGCATCGTATGAAATCCTGGTTGCTTTAGGTAAATACTTATTGGATACTGCCGGAGATGGGGACGCATGAGACGACAATTCACGACTGTGGTCGCGGTACTGCTGTTGCTCGTGGCGGGCGTCGCGCCCGCCGCGGCGGCTTCGACGAATGCTATGGGGAGCACCACTGGCGCGGCGCAGGCGGACTGTTCGTACCCCGTCACGCAAACCGACGCGACGGGCTCGGAAGTGACGGTCGAGCAAGCGCCCGAGCGCGTGGTCACGCTCGGCCCGAGCGCGACCCAGACGATGTGGGAGATCGGTGGCAAGTCCCAGGTCGTCGGGGTGACCCAGTACGCCTCGTACCTCGACGGCGCCGACGACCGGGCCAACGTCTCGGGCGAGGGGCGGACCTACGTGAGCGTCGAGGAGGTCGTCGCTCAGGAGCCCGACCTCGTGGTCGCGGCCAACATCATTGCCAACGACACGGTCGAGCGACTCCGCGAAGCGGGCCTGACCGTCTACCGCGCCGAGTTCGCCACCTCGGTCGAGGACGTGTACGACAAGACCGAGCGCATCGGTGAGTTGACCGGCAACTGCGAGGGCGCGTCCGAGACGGTCGCGTCGATGCGCGACCGCATCGAGACGGTCCGTGAAGCGGTCGAGAACGCCGACTCGCCGCGCGTGCTAATCTCGCAGGGCGGCGGCTGGACCGCCGGCTCGGGCACGTTCATCGGCAACATGGTCGAACTCGCCGGCGGCGTCAACGTCGCGGCCGAGACCAACATCTCGGGCTACGGCCAGATCAGCGAGGAGGTCGTCGTCCAGCAGAACCCCGAGTGGATCGTCCAGATCGGCCAGTTCGGCGCGTATCCGCAGACCGAGGCGTACAACAGCACCGACGCGGTCCAGAACGACCAGATTCTCACGGTGACCAACGAGAACGTCAGCCAGCCCGCGCCGCGCGTCGTCAACGCGGTCGTGGCGATGGCGCAGGCGTTCCACCCCGACGCGTACGCCGAGGCCGCCGCCGACTCGACCACGGACGATTCGACGACGACCACGGCCGAGCCGACGACCGACGAGACCGCGACGGACATCACCACCGCAGCGCCGACGGAAACGACGACTACCGAAGCCGCGATGCAGGACGAGACGACTACGACCGACGAGTCGTCCGGGTCCATCCCCGGCTTCGGCGCGTCCGCGGCGGTCGCCGCGCTGGTTGGAGCGGTCCTGCTCGCGCGCCGTCGCTGAACTGAGAATCGCTGTCGCCGTTCACCGCGAGTCGCTGTCGGGGCCCGGAACTCGCGGCTCGCTCTTTCCTAAATTGTTTAACGGACCCACGACCACTTCGAGTATGGTCGAGAAAGTGCTGTGGCCCGCCTACTTCGACGCGTCCAAGACCCGCGCCGAGGGCCGACGGGTGGCCACCGAGATGGCCGTCGAAGAGCCGACGGTCGACGAGATCGCCAAGGCAGTTCAGCAGGTGGGGTACGACGCGGTCATCGAGCGCGACAAGGCTTACTCCCGACAGAACTGGACGGAGGAGGGTCGCGTGCTGGTGCGCAACGCTGACGACTCCACCAAGAACGACCTGATTCAGGCGGTGGCGGCGTACGTCACCGCGCTCAGAGACTGATGCACAGGATCGGCGAGGTGGTCCGGACCGCGCAAGGGCTCGCCATCGTCAGGTGTCCGGACGACGACCCGCCGGACGTGGGCACCGAGGCGGTCGACGAGCAGTTGAACGCGGTGGGCCGAGTCGTGGACGTGTTCGGCCCCACCTCGCGGCCCTACGTCGCGGTCTCGCCGGACGACGACACCTCGCTGGCCGCCCTGCTCGGCGCGAAGCTGTACGCGCGCTGAGGCCGCCGCGCCGAGAGCGCGGCGGCTTCAGCGCGCGTACCACGTTCGGATTGGGCGGTATCGTAGGCGGACCGCATCTCGTCCTCGAACAATCTCGCGAGGCAATCTAAATCGAAACCCACCGACTGCGGGCGTCGCGGCGAGCCGATTTCGGCTCGCCGCGA
>NZ_QLVG01000037.1 GCF_003382685.1 Halorussus litoreus
GCGGTCCGGACCGCGCCGCCGGGCGCGCACTCGACTGAACGGCCGGAATATTGAGGGTCGCGTCAGTCGTGGATTTCCCGACAGTGCGAACGTCTCTCCAAATCGACGTGTCTGCTCTGCCGTTCGACGGCTACCTCGGCATCCTCTGGGACGTCGGCGTGTTCGTCGTCACGTTCGCGGTGCTGTACGCGGTCGGTCGCCGGGTCCTCGTCCCGCTGGCCGAGCGCGCGCTGAGCACCCGGCGCATCCAGCAGACGGTCGCCAGCGCGCTCGTGAAACTCCTCCACGCCGCGGTCGCGGTGGTCGCGCTCCGATTCGCGCTCGACACCGCCGACTACGGCTACCTGCTCTCGCTGCCGCCGACCATCGTCGCGGCGCTCACGGTCGCGCTCGGGTTCGCCAGCCGGGACATCGCCTCGAACCTCGTCGGTGGCGTGTTCATCGTCACCGACCCGCAGTTCAACATCGGCGACTGGATCCGCTGGGGCGACAGGGAGGGCATCATCGAGGACGTAAGCTTCCGGGTGACTCGCGTCCGGACGTTCGACAACGAACTCCTGACCGTGCCCAACGCCCAACTCGCCACCACCGCCGTGGTCAACGCGGTCGCCAAGTCCCCGCGCCGGCTCTCGCACACCTTCCACGTCGACGACGAGGAGGATTTGGGCGAGGTAGCCTCGCTACTCGTCGATGCCGCGAAGGACCACGAGGACGTGCTCGACCGGCCGTCGCCGACCGTCCGGGTGGTCGAACTCGACAACGGCCGGGCGGGCGTGCAGGCGAGGTACTGGATCGACCGGCCCTCCCGCGAGGCGTTCGTGACCATCCGCTCGGCGTACCTCGAAGCGGTCAGCGAGCGGTTCGCGGCGGCGGGTATCGACCTGCCGCAGAACTGGTAGTCAGAGGTACTCGGCGAGTCCCGCGACCACCTTGTTCTCCGCCCGCCGGAGGTGCTCCTCGGCGGTCCGTCGCTCGACGCCCAGTGCGGCCGCGACCTCTGCGGTCATACTCCCCCTCGGAATTCGGTAGTAGTCCATTTCGACCGCGGTCCGGAGGGTCTCACGCTGCCGAGGAGAGAGGTCCGGGAGCGCCGAGTCGAGGGTGAGCAGGGGTTGATCGGCGGTCACGGACCCGACCTCGCGCTTGCGCTCGACCGTCACGGGGAACTCCGCAGCCACGTCGCGGTAGAACGCGGTGAGGTTGGCGGGGTCGAGCGCCAGTACCCGACACCACTTCCGACCCTCGGCGTATCGGAGCGGCGGGACCAGCAGGCAGTCGTGGTCGGCGAGCCGGGCCTCGATGGGGTCGTCCTCGCGCTCTTTCAGGCACTCGGCGGTGATGAGCAGGCGCTCGTCGTCCTCCTCGATTCGCTCGCGGACCCCCACTACCTCCTCGACGTGCGCTACGACCGCCTCGCCGCCCGAACCGCCGACGTGCAGGAGGTCGCAGTGATCGTTGCACCAGAGTTCGACCGTCGTGTCGGTGCCTGCGGTCGCCGCGGCGTACGCGCCGGGGTGTGTGATTCCGAGGAGCGCCTCGTGCATCTCGCGGAGATTCTCCTCCGGGGTATTTAAAATACCCTCCTTATGGTGGTATTCAGGTATTTGCGTCTCGCGCCCGAACACTACTCCATGAGCGAAGGCCGACCAGACGACCCCGAAACCGAGGAGCGAGATGACGCCGGGTCGGGAGACGAGCAGGACGCCGAACCCGAGTGGTCTATCGGCGAGCCGAGCGACCAGTGGCAGGAGTACCAGGGCGCGCCCACCGGCACCGACATCGAGTGTGAGGGCTGGCGACAGGAGGCCGCGCTCCGGATGCTGAACAACAACCTCGACCCCGAGGTGGCCGAGAAGCCCGAGGAACTCGTCGTCTACGGCGGCACCGGCCGCGCCGCGCGGTCGTGGGATGCCTACGACGCGATTCTGGCCGAACTGCGCGAGCTGGACGACGCCGAGACGCTGCTCGTCCAGTCGGGCAAGCCGGTCGGCCGGTTCGAGACCCACGAAGAGGCGCCCAGAGTCCTCATCGCCAACTCCAATCTCGTCGGCAAGTGGGACAACTGGGAGCACTTCCACGAGCTCGAAGCGAAGGGACTCATCATGTACGGCCAGATGACCGCGGGTTCGTGGGCGTACATCGGCACGCAGGGCATCATCCAGGGGACCTACGAGACCCTCGCGGAACTGGCCACCCAGCACTACCCCGACGACCGGGGCCTCGAAGGCAAGATCGTCGTCACGGGCGGCCTCGGCGGGATGGGCGGCGCACAGCCCCTCGCGGTGACGATGAACCACGGCGTCTGCATCGCGGCGGAGGTCGACGAAGAGCGCATCGACCGGCGCATCGAGACGGGCTACTGCGAGGAGAAGACCGACGATTTGGACGAGGCGATCGAGAAGGCGAGAGCGGCTGCGGAGGCCGGCGAAGCCTACTCGGTCGGCGTCCACATGAACGCCGCAGACATGCTGGAGGGAATGCTCGACCGCGACTTCGTCCCGGACGTGATCACCGACCAGACCAGCGCCCACGACGAACTGGAAGGGTACTACCCCTCGGGCTACACCGTCGCGGCGGCCGACCAACTCCGCGAGGACGACCCCGAGCGCTACCGCGAGGAGAGTCTGGACACGATGGAGCGCCACGTCGACGCCATCCTCGCGATGCAGGACGAGGGCGCAATCGCCTTCGAGTACGGTAACAACATCCGCGGGCAGGTGAAGGAGAACAGAGGGCGAGACGACGCGTTCGACTACCCCGGGTTCGTGCCGGCGTACATCCGGCCGCTGTTCTGCCGCGGGAAGGGACCGTTCCGGTGGGCCGCGCTGTCGGGCGACCCCGACGACATCCACCGCACCGACGAGGCCGTCAAGGAACTGTTCCCCGAGAAGGACCACCTCCACCGTTGGATCGACCTCGCGCAGGAGCAGGTCGAGTTCCAAGGGCTGCCCTCCCGCGTCTGCTGGCTGGGGTATCAAGCCGAAGCGGGCGATGCGCCGGAGCCGCATCGAGACGAAGGCAGCGAAGCCGCCGAAGCGGGCGACGAGGGCGACGACCGGGACGCTCTCACCGAGCGCGCCAGGTTCGCGCTCCGCATCAACGACCTCGTGGCCGAGGGAGAGATCTCGGCCCCCGTCGTCGTCACGCGCGACCACCTCGACGCCGGGAGCGTCGCCAGTCCGAACCGCGAGACCGAGTCCATGCGCGACGGCTCCGACGCCGTGGCCGACTGGCCGATCCTGAACGCGCTGCTCAACTGCGCGGCGGGAGCCGACATCGTGTCGGTCCACGACGGCGGCGGGGTCGGCATCGGGAACGCGCTCCACGCGAACAACCACGTAGTGCTCGACGGCTCCGACCTCGCGGCCGAGAAGGCTCGTCGGGTGTTCACCACCGACCCGGGCATGGGCGTGATCCGCCACGCCGATGCCGGATACGAGGAAGCTATCGACGAGGCCGAGGCGTCGAACGTCGCGGTGCCGATGCGCGACAGGGCGGACGAATGACCGGACTCGAACGCACCTCCGATTGGATGGGACCCTCGAACGATTCGAACGACGAGCAGTTCGGCCACGTGGTCGAACTGGCGAGCATCGACGACGCCGACCGCTTCGACGCCGTACTGGTCGGGGAACCGTTCGACCGGGCGGTCATCGGTCGCACGGGCGCGGCCGAAGGCCCCGCTGCCCTCCGCGAGCGACTCGCGGGCACCAAGACCCACCACTTCGACGCGGGGCCGGTGGGGTCGGTCGCGGACCTCGGCGACGTGACGCTGGGCGATGGCGAATTCGCGACCGACGACAGTTCCGTCGCCGATCTGCAGGAGCGCGTCCGGGGCGTCGCCGAGCAGGTCCACGACACCGACGCGTTCCCGGTGTTCCTCGGCGGTGACAACTCGCTGACCTACCCGAACGCCGCGCCGCTGCTGGACGACGACTCGCTCGGCGTCATCAACTTCGACGCCCACCTCGACGTGCGAGAGGTTCGCGAGGGCGTGGGGCCGACCTCGGGGACGCCGTACCGCCAGCTGTACGAGGCGGGGCTCGACGCCTACGCCTGCGTCGGCGCGCGCCACTTCGAGACCTCCACGGCGTACGCCGAGTTCGTCCGCGAGCGGGGCGGCGAAGTCGTCACGAGCGAGGAGGTCGGCGACGACGAAGTCGCCGCAGTCGACCGCGCAATCGACGCGATGGGCGACGTGGACCGCATCTACGTCAGCGTGGACCTCGACGTGCTCGACGCGTCGGCCGCACCCGGCGTGAGCGCGCCCACGCCCGGCGGGATCTCCTCGCGGGAGCTGTTCCGGATGCTGCGACTTTTCGGCGCGGAAGACCGGCTCGCCGGCTTCGAGGTCGTCGAGTGCGCGCCGCCGCTCGAACCCGGGACGACGAACCTGACCGCGACCGCCGGGGCGCGAGCCGTCGCCCACCTGCTAAGTGCCCGTGGCGCGAAGGGTGGGTCATGACGCTGACGGCAGTCGTCCACGACGCCGCGCAGGTCGTCACGCTCGAAACGACCGACGAGGACCGGGCGGACGAAGCGGACGGCGAGGAGCGAACGGACGGCGAGCGCGACGGAGACGTTCACACCGAACTCGCCGTCTACGAGGACGCCGCGGTCGCGGTCGAAGACGGGAGGGTCGCGCGGGTCGGTCCCACCGGACCAGTGACCCGCGAGTTCCCGCCTGAGAACGCGGCCCACGCGGTCGACGCCAACGGGAAGGCGGTGATCCCGGGGTTCGTGGACCCGCACACCCACGCGCTGTTCGCCGGGGACCGCTCCGACGAGTTCGAGGCCAAGCTCCGGGGAAAGACGTATCAGGAGATCCTGGAAGACGGGGGCGGCATCCTCCGGACGGTCCGCGCGACCAGAGAGGCCAGCGACGAGCGACTGCTGGCCAACCTGCTCGGGCACCTCGACGAGATGCTCGCCCACGGGACGACCACGGTCGAGGTCAAGTCCGGCTACGGGCTCGACACCGAGACGGAGCTCCGGATGCTGGAGCTCATCGACCGCGCCGACGACCGCCATCCGGTCGACGTGGTCCCGACGTTCATGGGCGCTCACGCCGTGCCGGAAGGCAGGAGCGCCGACGAGTACGTCGAGGAGGTCGTCCACGACCAGATACCCGCGGTCGAGTCGCAGGGCATCGCCCAGTTCTGCGACGTGTTCTGCGAGGAGGGCGTCTTCTCGGTCGAACAGTCCCGGCGCGTACTGGAGGCGGGCAAAGAGGCGGGACTCACGCCGAAGGTCCACGCCGAAGAACTCGCCCGTATCGGCGGCACGCAGCTCGCCGCGGAGGTCGGGGCCACGAGCGCGGACCACCTGCTCCACTCGACCGAGGAGGACGTAGCGGCGCTCGTCGAGAACGACGTGGTGCCGGTGTTGCTCCCCGGGACGGCGTTCGGCCTCGGCGCGGACTACGCCGACGCCCGGCAGTTCGTCGAGGCCGGCGCGGACGTTGCCATCGCGACGGACTTCAACCCCAACTGCTACAGCCAGAGCATGGGCTTCGCGGCGTCGCTCTCGTGCGTCGAGATGGGAATGACGCCCGCCGAGGCGCTCGTCGCCGCGACCACGAACGCCGCCACGGCGCTCGACCTGCCAGCCGAAGTCGGGACGCTTCAGGAGGGCGCGCCCGCCGACATCGCCGTATTGGACGCGCCGAGTTACGTCCACGTCCCGTACAACTTCGGCGTGAACGCGGTCGACACCGTGCTGAAGGGCGGCGAGGTGGTCTATCGTGGTTGACGAGTCGGGATCGGACGCCGGTCCGGTCGAAGCCGACGGCGAGACCCTCGAACCCGAAGACGTCGCCCGGGTCGCCCGCGAGGACGCGCCGGTCGTCGTACCGGAGGACGCACGCGAGAGGGTCCGAACGGCCCGCGAGCGCGTCGAGGAAGTCGTCGAGAGCGGCGAAGCCGTCTACGGCGTGAACACGGGCTTCGGCGAACTCGTCGACGAGCGCATCCCCGAGGAGGAGATCGAACAGCTTCAGCTGAATCTGGTCCGGAGCCACGCCGCGGGCGCGGGCCGGGAACTCGCCCGCGAGGAGGTCCGAGCGCTGTTGCTCGGCCGACTCAACGCGCTCGTCAAGGGCCACTCGGGCGTCCGCGAGGTCGTCGTCGACCACCTCCTGACGATGCTCGACGAGGGAATCCACCCGGTCGTGAAGTCGCGGGGGAGCCTCGGCGCGAGCGGCGACCTCGCGCCGCTCGCGCACCTCGCGCTCGTGCTGATCGGGGAGGGTGAGGCGGACGTAGAAAGCGAGTCCGGCACCGAGCGACTGCCAGGTGACGAAGCGCTCGCCGCGGCCGATCTCGAACCGCTCACACTCCGGGCCAAGGAGGGCCTCGCGCTCATCAACGGCACTCAGCTCACGGTCGGACTCGCGGCGCTCGCGGTCGTGGACGCCGAGCGGGCCGTCCGCGCGGCCGACGTGGCCGGCGCGCTCACGACCGAGGTGACGATGGGGACCACGGCGTCGTCGGACGGCTCCATCGCCGCGGTCCGGCCCCACGCGGGCCACGCCGAGAGCGCGCGTAACGTCAAGCGGCTCACCGCCGATTCGGAGATCGTCGAGTCCCACCGCAACTGCGACCGGGTGCAGGACGCCTACTCGTTGCGGTGTCTGCCGCAGGTCCACGGCGCGGTCCGGGACGCGATAGGCCACCTCCGCGAAGCGGTGGAGGTCGAACTCAACAGCGCGACCGACAACCCGCTCATCTTCGACGCCGCGGAGACTGACCCGCGAGCCTCCGGCACGGACGAGGCCGCGGTGCTGTCGGGCGGGAACTTCCACGGCGAACCGCTCGCGCTCCCGCTGGACTACCTCACGAACGCGGTGACGGAACTGGCCGCCATCTGCGAGCGCCGGGTCGACAGAATGGTGAACCCGAACGTCCAGGAGTCTCATCTCCCGGCGTTTCTCACCGAGGAGTCGGGGCTACGCTCGGGCTACATGATCGCCCAGTACACCGCGGTCGCGCTGGTCAACGAGAACCGTGCGACCGGGCGGCCCTCGATGGACAACACGCCGGTGAGCGGCAATCAGGAGGACCACATGAGCATGAGCGCCCAGTCGGCGTTCGACGCGCGCGCCGCGGTCGAGAACGCCGTCACCGTGGTCGGCATCGAACTGCTCTGCGGCGCGCAGGCCGCGGAGTTCGTTACGCGCGAGGCGATGGCCGCGGAGCAGTCGAGCGGGCACCGCCCGCGAGACGACGACTTGGACCACGGCGTGGGCACCGGCGCGGCCTACGAGGCGGTCCGCGAGGCGGTGCCGCCGCTGGTCGAGGATCGGACCCTCCACGAGGAGATCGAGACGGCCGACGCGCTCGTGGCGTCGGGGCTGCTCGAAGAACGGGTCGAGGACGCGCTCGGCGAGTCACTCGACTGAGCTGCTCGGGGCGAAGCGAAAGGCGTTGTGACGGTTCCCCGGAACCGAGAGTCGGTGCGAAACTTAAGAGGCGGGCCCTCGAACGAACGCGTATGTACCGGATACTCGCGGCCATCGGCACCGACGAGGAGCGCGCACTCGAACAGGCCCGCGCGATCGCCGACCTCCCCAAAGGAGAGGAGATCGAGGTAAAGCTGTTCCACGACTTCACCGACAACCCCTCGGGCGCGTCGGTCCATCAGGTCGCCGCGGTCCGCCGGGCGGCCGAACACCTCGAAGACGCGGGGATCGAGGTCGGGTACGCCGAGTCGAGCGGCGACGCCACGGAGGCCATCATCGAGACCGCCGAGGAGTTGGACGCCGACCTGCTGTGTCTCGCGCCCCGCGGGCGCTCGCCCACGGGCAAGGCGCTGTTCGGCAGCGTGACCCAGCAGGTGCTGCTGGAGAGCGACCGGCCCGTGCTCGTCATCGGGGCCGGACAGGCCGGCGAAGCCGAGTAGTCGGCCGCTGACCAGTCCGAGCGGGACGGTCGGAGAACGGGCCGATTAGTCGGCGTCAATCGGCGCGGCCGGTCGCCCGGTCGGTCGCCTCCTCTGATGGGTCGCGTTCGCCGTCGGACGAGTCGTCCGCGGCGGCGTCTGCGGGGGCCGGCGAGTCCTCGCCGGCCCCCGCAGACGCCCGGAAGACGCCGTGTTCTTCGCACTCGTACACGTCCCGGAGGACGTTCTTCGATTCCCGACCACAGGTCGGACAACCGCGAACCGGCTCCTCGGCGTCGGTGCTGACACCCATCTCGCGGGCGACCTCCCGCCAGCCGGCGCTGGGCGACGCGCGGTCGTCAACCACGCTCCACCTCGGGTCGGTCGCGCTCGACCTCGGACTCGTCGTCGGCTTGTTCGCGCTCCTCGCGTGCGGCGCGGCCGCCCCCCGCACGGAAGAGCGCCGCCCGCGTCCCCGCCCCCCGCGCGGGCGGGGGGGCCGCCCCCCGCAGAACTGCGCGCGGCGGCCGCGCCGCACCTGAAACACCCCTCGCGGAGCCGCGAGTCGATGCTCTCGAGACCGCACCGCCGGCACCGCCAGTAGCGGTGGTCGAGATCGCCGTCCTTGTCGGTGCCGTCGTGCGGTCCGGTGATCGTCCCGGTACTTTCTTGTGACCGTGGCGTATCCGTAGACATTGGGCTGCTCGTATCTGGGGCACGCCCAGCGACGGGTGCTGGTACCACCCGGCGCACTTTCGAAGCGCGGTCGCTGGGCTGGTCGGTGGGCTGTTCTCCCGTGGTCGCGTACTCTCCTGTCTCTCAGTCTCCCCCGCAACGGTCCCCCCGAGATCGGTTGCGTGGCGATGCTGGCACGGTTGCGCGACCGCGAGCGCACTCGCGCAACCGTGACTCTCGTTTCGGCCTGCAGTCGCAATCGTCTGGGACTGCAATCGTCGTCGTTCCGGTCTGCAGTCGTCGCGTCAGCCCTGGCCGACTGCGGGCCGGAGCTGAGGCCTGCGGCCCGGAGTCAGCCCTGCGGTTCGGGTTCGGCGGCGTCGGTCTCGCTCGTCCCGGCCTCTTCAGCCTCGTCGGCCGCCCCGCCGTCGCTCTCGTCGAGGCTTTCGAGCGCCGAGATGACCAGTTGGCGGTACTGCCCGAGGTCGGAGCCGTACTGCTCGTCGGCCATCCGGGCGTACTCGTTGGTGTCGTCGTCGAATGCTTCGATGCGGTCGAGCGTCCGCTCGGCCGTCTCGACCACCCATCGGTCGCGGGTCGAGGCGTCGACCAGCGTGATGGACTCGGGTCGCACGGAGACGTTCACCGTGCCGTCGTCGGTCTCGAAGGTCCGGGGCTTGCCCGTGATCGCGACGTACGCGGGCGGTTCGAGCTCGCGGAGCATGCTCGCAGCCTCGGGCTGGTACTGGCCCGCGTAGACGAAGAACGGGTCGCCGTTCGGGTCCACGACCCGTCCCTGCCAGTACTCGCTGTCCTCGCCGACGTCCTCGGTCTCGGTGAGCGTACCGACCACGAAGATGCGGTTGGCCCGCTCGCCGGTCGGAAGCAGGGCGTACACCGGTGCGCGCTCCTCGTCGGACTCCTTGAACGTGTGGGTCGCGTCGTTGAACTCGCCGGCGAACACGCGGCGGGCGACCTCTCGGGTGGGTGTTCCGGACATTTAGATCGACCTCGCTTTGATGAGAACGTCCTCTGCGTCGGCCGGCCCGGCGAGCTCCTCAACCTCGTTGGTGAGGATGTAGCGGCCCATCGTGGGGCCGCTCACGCGGTAGTACCGGCCGAGGGTCTGCTCGCGCATCTCCTCGGCGACGACGGTCGTGTCGAGCGCGTCCATCGCCATCTCCTGAGCCTCTTCGAGGCCGATACCGGTGAACTCCTCGGTGGCCTCCTCGTCGAGGATGACCTTGTGGACCTCCTCGCCGTCGTCGAGGACGCCCTTGATGCGGAGGTCGAACTCGCCCTCGACCTCGCCGTGTTCGGAACACCGGCCGTTCTGGAGTACGCGGGTGCAGTCCTCGTCGGGACAGCGCTTGATCAGCCCGGAGCCGCTCTGGATGTCCACCAGCGCGCCCTCGACCTCGACGGTGTCGTCGCCGACCTCGATCTCCTCGTCGACCTCCTCGACGGTGGTCGTCCGGTTGAGCTTCACCGAGTAGTCGCCCTGGTACTCGTCGGAGACGAGGTTGCCGAGGCGATAGACCGTTCCCTCCTCCAGTTCCGGGAGGTCGGAGTCGGCCCACTTGGTGAACTTGATCCGGCCCGTCTCGTCGCCGAGCAGGCCGACCTGTCCCACGGCGTCGCTCCGCGGGTCCCAGAGGTCGACGATCTTGGCGGTGAGGCCGAGCCACATCTCGTCGCGGTCCACGTCCTCGACGTTCATCTGCTCGGTGCCGCCGCCACCGCTGCGGATCTCGTCGCGTTCGAGTCCCGCCTCGTCGAGGTAGTGGCTCACGACGCTGCGTCGGGCCTCCTCGAGGGGGACCCGGTACTCGTTGACGAGGTTGTCGAGGCGGTCCTCGACCTCCTCGACGGACAGGTCGAGATGCTCGGAGAACTGTTCGCTGACTTCTTCGGCGTGCTGGCGCACATCGCTCATGGTGTATCCGTCTCCGCGTCGTTTTCTTCGGGAGACATGCGACGGGTTAGTGCGCTATGGTATAAAACGCTTGGTACCCGGAGTGAAAGTGAAGGTGAAGCTCTCGACGGCTCTCCGGCCGTTTCCCGCCTCCGAGGAGTCGCACCTATGCGGACGCCCGCCTACGAGGATTCGAGCGCGAGCGCCGCGCCGAGGCCGACCAGCACCGACCCGGACACCCAGCGCAGGCCGTCCGCCGCGCGGGGGCGAGCCCGGAGCACCGACCGGACGCCGCCCGAGAGCAGGCCGACCGTCCCGAGGTAGAGCGCGGTCAGCGCGGCGTAGGTTCCGCCGAGCGCCAGCATCTCGACGGCCGGCGTCGCGGCCCCAACTCCGGAACCGGCGCCCGAGCCGACGAACTGGGGGAGGAAGGCGAGGAAGAACAACGCGACCTTCGGGTTGAGCACGTTGACCGTCACCCCGCGGAGGTAGCCGCTCGCGAGGTCGGCGTCGGTCGCGGTGGGGCCTGTCGCGGTTGGGTCGGCGGTTTCAGCTGCGCCGCCGGAAGCGCCCCCGGAGAGTTCGAACTCGTCGCGCCGCCGGATCGTCTGCACGCCGAGGTAGAGGATGTAGGCCGCCCCAGCGTACTTGACCGCCGCGTACGCGAGCGCGGACGCCCGCAGGAGCGCGGCGAGTCCGAGGGTCGCGGCGGTCGTGTGGACGAGGATGCCCGTGCTGACTCCCAGCGCGGAGGCGACCCCGCCGCGCTTGCCCGCGGAGACGCCCTGCGTGAGCACGAACACGGTGTCCGGGCCGGGCGTGAGGATGAGCGCCATCGCGGCCGAGACGAACACGAGGTAGGTCTGGAGGTCGATGCCCGTGAGCATTCGAGTAGGGTAGCCATCGGCAGTGCGGGAGGTAAACGTGGTGCTTTCCGTAATTCGAGCCGAACCCGAACCGGGAGCCTCGAAGCGTTCGGACCCTCACCCGCAAGTTCCCCCTCCCTTCCCACCAGTTCGTCCGGCCGGGTCGGTCAGTTGGCCGTTCGGGTGCGTCTCGATCAGCACAGGTTATCGCGTCGAGGACTCGTCTCTCGAATCACGTCGTCCCGCTCCCCCGGTCACGTCCAGGGGCTCGTCCAGTTGCAGCGGGATCTCCCGGAACGGACGGGCGAGCGGGAGCGTGACGTTGGTGTCGGCGTACTCCGAGACGACCATTCCGGCGAGCGTTTCGAGTCCGTGAGTCGCCCGCGTTCCCGGCGACGGGTTGGTGGCGCGACCTGCGAGGACATCCGCGATGTGTTCGGTGGCGTTTTCGAAGAGTCGCTGTGCGGGCACCATTCCCGATTCGTGCGTCGAGTGTCGCCCCGAGATGTCCGTCTGCCACAGTTCTTCGAGCGGTTCCGGCGGACTGACTGACGTCCACCCGTCTTCGTCGACGCGCCGGTAGCGCACCTCGTGCGGGGCGTCCGCTGCGATGCTGAGGGGCAAGGACAGGGTCCCCGCGGTCCCCTCGACGGTGAGCCGACTCGCAGCGGTGGGTCGTGGCTCGACGTACGCGACGACGCCGTTGTCCATGACCAACGTTCCCCCTCCCTCGAACCGGGTGGCCCCCTCGGACGCCACCGGTTCGACGCACCCACCACGGACGTTTCGAACCTTCGCGTCGAGGAGATAGAGGACGAGATCGACGTAGTGCGTGCCGATGTTGAGGAACTCCGCCCCGGCGAACAGGCGCACCGACTGCACCTCGCCGAGAAGCGTTCGGTCGTGAAGCAGTTCGTGGACGGTCTCGAACAGCGACGAGAACCGCCGGGAGTGGTTGACGACGAGTTCGACGCCGGCCTCCTCGCAGGCAGCCACCATCTCGTCGGCGCGGCTAACCGTCGTCGCAATCGGTTTCTCACACCAGATGACGTCCGGATCTGCCGACGACTCGACGACGTCGAGGACGTGAGCGTGGTGGTAACGGTCCGGCGTCGCGACCGAGACGACGTCCAACGCTTCGCTGTCGAGCATCGCGGCGTGGTCGCAGTAGCGATTGGTGTCCGGAACGCCCCACCGCTCGCCCATTTCGGCGACCAACGTCTCGTCGAGGTCGGAGATCGTCGCGAGGTCGATCTCGTCGGATTCGATGAACGCCTCGGCGTGGTTCCGGCCGACCCGACCGAACCCGATGACACCAGCCTTGTACGTCATTTAGTGAAGGGTCCAGACGGGCTGCCTTTATTATTTTGATTTTGTGAATTCTGGAATGTTCTAAAAATGGCTCGTATTTTAATGCCTTCGGGCCGAAAAGAGATCTATGCAACGATTGCGAACGATCCGACTCGCGACGAACAGCCGGCGAACGCGGCCGCGACCGAATCACCGACTCGCCGACCGGCCTTCGGCTGGAGCGCGACGATGACGGACGCGTTCGACCTCCACGGGAAGACGGCGGTCGTTACCGGTGGTGCCGGACTCATCGGACGAGCGGTAAGTCGCGGGCTCGCGGACCACGGTGCGACCGTCGTCGTCGCCGACGTGGACGCCAGTCGCGGGGGCAAGGTTGCCGACGAGATCGGCGGACACGCCCACTTCGCGTCGGTCGACGTTACCGACGAAGACGACGTGGAGACGCTGATCGAGACGACGGTCGAGAACTTCGGTTCGCTCGACGTCCTCGTCAACAGCGCCTACCCGCGCAACGAGAACTACGGGCAGTCGTACGAGGAGATGACGTTGGACGACTGGGAGGAGAACGTCACCCTCAATCTGAACAGCTACTTCTCGGCCGCGTATCGGGCGTCGGCCGCGATGAGAGCACAGGAAACCGGCGGTTCCATCGTCAACTTCGGCTCGATCTACGGCGTACAGGCCCCCGATTTTACCCTGTACGAGGGAACGGACCTGACGAGTCCGGTGGAGTACGCCGCGATCAAGGGCGGCGTTCTCAACCTCACGCGGTATCTGGCGTCGTACCTCGGCGAACACGGCGTTCGAGTCAACGCCGTGAGTCCCGGCGGGGTGTACAACGACCAAGGCGAAACCTTCGTCCGGCAGTACGAGGAGCGAACGCCGCTCGGACGGATGGCGAATCCGGACGACCTCGTCGGTGCGGTCGTCTACCTGGCGTCCGACGCCGCCTCGTACGTGACCGGACAGAACCTCGTGGTCGACGGCGGGTGGACGATCAGCTAGCGTCGTGACTGTTCGAGGGGCTCTGCGGGAACGCCAGCGACGGTCGCCTCCGGCGGGACGTCTTCGACGACGACCGATCCTGCGCCGACGAGCGCACTCTCGCCTATTTCGACGTGGTCGCGAACGGTCGCACCCGCGCCGACGAACGCGTCGGCGGCGACGCGAACCCCGCCTGCGAGCGTCGCGTTCGGAGCGACGATGCTCCCGGCACCGACCGCAACGTCGTGCGAGAGGTTGACGGCGCTGTCGACGAGGACGTGGTCGTCGAGGTGGACGCCGGGCCCCACGTACGTCTGTGCGTTGATGGTGACGCCCTCGCCGAGCGTGGCAGTCGCGGACACGGTCGCGTCGTCGTCGATGGCTTCGAAGAACTCGATTCCTCGCTTCCGGATCAGTTCCGCGAGTTCGAGTCGAACGCCCTGGCTCGCACCGAACGCGACGAGCGCCCGCGTCTCGGCGGCGTCGAACTCCGGTAGCTTCTCGCTCCCGCCGACGACTTCCGCGTCGCCGATCCGTTCCCCGTGTCGATCCGGGTCGTCGTCGAGAACGACCACGTCGTCCGCCTCGTCCCGCCGGTCGAGGATGTCGAGGACGACTCGCGCCTGTTCGCCTGCACAGTACAGGACTTTCATCGATAGGTGATCCGTTTCGTGGGTGTCATCGGTAGACGATCCGTTTCGTGACCATCATCAGTAGGTGATCCGTTTCGTGAGCAAGTCGTCGTCGAGTGGGACCGTCGCCAATCGATCTGCGATTCGTTCCCCCGCTCCACCGCGGTCGTACGGATTGTCGCACGTCCGTGCTCGCCGCTCGACGCGGTCGTCGTGGAGTGCGGCGTCGACGGCGTTCCGTATCGCGTCGGTCTCGTGGGGAACGCTCGTCGCGTTCGCCGCACGCTCTCGGCCGGTCTGTCGCGGGCCGACGTCGACGACCGGAAGACCGAACGACGGCGCTTCGATGATGGCGCTACTGGAGTTGCCGATCATGACGTCCGCCGCGTCGAGAAGGCCGAGATACTGCCGTCGCGGCAGGTTGTCGTAGGTCGTCAGTTGCTCCGACTCGGGGTGGGACCGGATCGCTTCGATGATCCGCTTGCCGCCCGCGTCGGTGTTCGGATAGATGACGGTGATCTGACCGTCGAAGTCGGTGACCGCGTCGAGCGTGCGTCGCATCTGTTCGCCCGCCCGTCGTGGCCGTGTCGTCACCGGATGCTGGACGACGAGCAGCAGCGGCCGCTCCGCGTCGAATCCCAACTCCGCTCTGAGGACGCTGGCGTCGTCGTACTCGCCAGCGACGACGTCGTCGACCCCCGGCGTTCCGACCGTCGTCACCCGCCACTCCTCCTCCCCGAGGCCCAGTAACCGCTCCTTGCTCCGCTCGGTCGCGGGGAAGTGGAGGTGTGCGAACTTTGTGAGTGCGTGTCGGATGCTGTCGTCTATCGTGGCCCCCTGCATCGCGTCACCGCCGTGGACGTGCGCGACGGGGATCTGCAGATGTGCCGCGGCGACGCCCGCCGCGAACGCCTCGTTTCGGTCACCGAGAACCAGCACGACGTCCGGGTCGATGTCGGTGAGCGTCTCCGCGAGGCCGCTGATTCCCAGTCCGAGCGACTTCGCCATCCCGACTCCCGTGTCGCTTTCGAGGAGCGTATCGACGGTGCTGGTCACGTCGAACCCGTCCGAGCGGATCTCCTCGACGGTCGAGCCGTGTTGTCGGGAGAGATGCATTCCGGTCGCGACGACCGTGAGTTGTAGCTCCGACCGCCGCCGGATCTCCGTCATCGACGACTTGAGAAGTCCGTACTCCGCGCGCGTTCCGGTCACGACGGTGATGGTCCGTGTCACGTCTGTCCCTCACTCCAGTTGTCGCCCTCGACGTCGGCCCCCGTTATCGGGTCGTGCGGTTCGAGCGCCGCCGTCGTGCGACGACCGACGACAGATTCGAGTTCCGAAGGCGGAAGTCCGTCCGCAGGTCGCAGGACCGACACCGCGTCCCGCCGGATCGTCTCGCCCCGTTCGAGGGCAGTCGCAGCGTGGAGGCTCTTTCGTGCAACCGTCCTGTTCTCCATCTCGGCAGCTACCGGTGCCTTCTCACGACTCCCGCGAGCGGTCGCCGCCGAGCGAGCGATCTCGACCGTTCGTACGAGTTCGCCCGGTTCGAGCGACGCTTCGTGGTCGGGCCCCGGAAGCGTCCGGTCGAGCGTGAAGTGCTTCTCGACGACGGTCGCCCCGGCTGCAACGGCGAACCCCGGCGTCTCGAGTGCCGTCGTGTGGTCCGAATAGCCGACCGGGACGGGAAAACGGTCGTCCAGAGTCGCCATCGCGCGGAGGTTGACGGCGTCCATCTCGGCCGGGTACGACGAGACGCAGTGGAGCAGCGTCACTGGAACCTCGTCGCTCGCCTCCCGTATCGCGGCGTAGGCGTCCTCGACTTCCGCTATCGTCGCCATCCCCGTACTCACGATCATCGGGCGCTCGAATCGAGCGACGTGCCGTAACAACGGGTGGTTCGTGAGGTCGCCGGAGCCGATCTTGATCGCTGGAACGTCGAGTTCGTCGAGGAGGTTGGCGCTCTCGACGTCGAACGGCGTCGAGAGGAAGGTTATCCTCCTCGACTCGCAGTAATCGAGCAGTTCCTCGTGATCGGATTCGCTCAGCTCGTATCGTTCGAGCATGTCCCGCTGCACCTCCTCGGAACCGCTCCGTTCGGTCTGGTAGTTGGCCTTCGGTGCCTCTTTCGTGACGAGTCGGTCAGCAGTGAAGGTCTGAAACTTGATCGCGTCCGCACCAGTCTCCGCAGCGACGTCGATCAGCTCCCGTGCGCGAGAGAGAGTTCCGTTGTGGTTGACTCCAGCCTCGGCGATGAAGAACACTGAACCGTCCCCCGTTCTCCTCTCGTCGATTCGCATACCCCCTCTTCCTTTCAAAGAGCATTATACTTTGTTGTTTCTCGAGTACCGGTGAGAAGAGCTCGTTCGGCGGTACGGTGGCGTCGATGTCGTCGCCGGTCGCGTCGAGTTGTCGTCGCCGGTCGGCGCTATCCCGCACTCGGACATCGAGACGTTCTATTCATCTCCAGTTGTCGAATCCAGAATTGAAAACGCTAGTTTTATTTGGTGGTACGAATCCTATTTAACAAATGAATTCACTACGGGACAAAACTGCACTCGTGACCGGAGGGGGTGGTTTTATCGGGAGCACACTCGTCGAACGAATAGCCGACGAGGGGGTCGAAGAGGTCCGAGTCTTCGACAACGACGAACAGAGTCTGTTCCGCCTGAAGAGGCGACTCGACGGGAACGGACACCCTCTCAACTTCGTCCTCGGTGACCTCCGAGATGAGAATCGAGTACGGACGGTCATGGAAGACGTCGACGTCGTTTTCCACGCTGGGGCGATCAAACACGTGGGACTCAGCGAGTACAATCCGTTCGAGGCCGCACAGACGAACGTCACGGGCACGAAGCACGTCGTCCGTGCCGCGTTCGACGAGGAGATCGACTCGTTGGTCGCCGTCAGCACGGACAAGGCCTCGAACCCGACGTCGGTCATGGGTGCGACGAAGCTCATCATGGAGCGAATCGTCGTCGCGGCGAACACCTACAACCACGACACCAGCTTCAACTGCGTCCGATTCGGCAACGTCCTCGGTTCGACCGGGTCGGTCGTTCCGGTGTTCCTCGATCAGATCAGAAACGGCGGCCCCCTCACCGTCACCAACCCCGAGATGACGCGGTTCACTATGTCCCCGGACCGTGCAGCCGATCTCATTCTCGAGGCCAACGAATCCATGACCCAGGGAGAGATCGTCATCCCGAAGATGCCCGCGTTCCGGGTCGGAGACCTCGCGGAGGGACTCCGGGCCGAGTACGCGCCGACCCACGGCTACGACGGCGAGGACATCGGTGTTGAGATTGTCGGGGGCCGACCCGGCGAACGCGTCCACGAGAAACTCGTCTCCTCCGACGAGATCGAGAACACCTACGAAGTCGACGACAAGTTCGTTCTCCTCCCACACGTCGATTTCGGCGAGGAGTTCCCGTACGAGATGGAGAGTTCGCTCGATCACGAGTACACGTCGGTGGACTCGAAACTCCTCTCACCGAGCGAGATCGCCGAACGGGTGAAGTCACAGTTTCCGCCACGGTCGTCGCCGGTTCGAGGCACGACTCGCCAGAAACCGACCTCGAAGCTATGACCGACGGCGGTTTGGGGCCGGACGACGGACCCGACGACGTTCCACTCTTCGAAATTTCGTGGGGACGAGAGGAGGTCACGAACGTCGTGGACTCGGTCACTCGCGGGGGTTACTGGGCGAACGGGCCGTTCGTCAGCGAGTTCGAGGATCGCATCGAGGCGTTCGTCGGCGTCGAGAACGCCGTCGTGTTCAACTCCGGGACGACGGCGCTCGTCTCCGCGCTCCGCGCGCACGGGATCGGCGACGGCGACGAAGTGATCGTCCCCTCGTTCACGTTCATCGCGACGGTCAACGCCGTTCGACTCGTCGGGGCAGAACCAGTCTTCGCGGACATCGAGGACGAACGCTACGGCCTCGATCCGAACAGCGTGAGCGACGTCGTGACCGACAACACGAGAGCCATCGTTCCGGTCCACTACGCGGGAACACCCTGCCGGATCGAGGCGGTGGCCGACGTGGCGGATGCACACGACCTCGTCCTCGTCGAGGACGCCGCAGAGGCGTTCGGTGCGACCCTCGACGATACGACGGTCGGGACGGTCGGCGATTCGGCCATGTTCAGCTTCTGTCAGAACAAGGTCGTCGCGACCGGCGAAGGCGGTGCCGTCGTCACCGACGACGACGACCTCGCCGCAGAGCTCCGACTCTTCCGCTCGCACGGTCGCGCCTCGGACGACTACTTCGACTCGCACGACACCGGGGAGTATCGGGCAGTCGGTAACAACGTCCGGATGCCCGACGTCGTCGCCGCCATCGGCGTCGGGCAGATTGATCGCGTCGACGAGTTGATCCAGCGCCGCCGCCGCGTCGCCAGCGAGTACGCCGACGAACTCGCCCGAATCGACGGCGTTGAGCCGATGGCGGACCCCGACGACGGCACGCACGTCTACCAACTCTACACCGTCACGTTCGCACCCGACATCGACCGGGACGCGGTCGTCGAACTACTCGCGAAGAACGACGTGTCCTCGAAGGTGTACTTCGATCCGGTGCATCGAAGCGCGTACTATCGAGACACGTACGACGGCCCGGTCGACCACCTCTCGACGACTGTCGAGGTCTCCTCGCGCGTGCTCTCGTTGCCGATGCACGCCGATCTGTCGTCCAGCGAAATTCGGCGGGTGACCACCGTCCTCGAAGAGGCGGTCGAGCGCGCACGATAGCGCGACTACGCCGGAGCGGCCGAATCTGAACACATTCTCTCACGCTCTCGTAAAAATAAGACTTCTTACCTTAGTATTAAATTAATCGGACGATTACTCGCTACTATGGAGGACCCGTACTACACGCCAGCGGTCGAACTCTCGTCGCGGATTCGGCGGGGAGAAACGTCGCCCGTGGACGTGGTCGAAGACTTCTTGGAGCGGATCGACCGTCGAAACGCCGACGTCAACGCCTACGTGACGACCACCGAGGAGAGCGCACGCGAAGCGGCAATGGAAGTCGAGCGGGCAGTCGAACGCGGCGAGCGCCTCGGACCACTCGCGGGGGTCCCCATCGCACTGAAGGACCTCTACGGGTTCAAAAGCGGCGTTCGGCAGACGTTCGGTTCGGCGCTGTTCGGAGATAACGTGCCCGACCACGACTCGACGTTCGTCGAGCGACTCGAAGACGCCGGCGCAATCGTCCTCGGGATGACGAACTCGCCGGAGTTCGGTCACAAGGGGACCACGGACAACGAACTGTTCGGCCCCACGAGCACGCCGTTCGACCTCGACAGGAACGCCGGTGGCTCGTCCGGCGGGAGTGCGGCCGCCGTCGCCGACGGGCTCGCGACGATGGCCCACGGCGGCGACGCCGGTGGCTCCCTGCGGATTCCAGCGTCGTTCTCCGGCGTGTACAGCATCAAACCGACGTACAGACGGGTCGCGGACGCGTCGCGACCGAACGCGTTCAACGGCGCAATCGGCAACTACGTGCATCACGGTCCGATCACGCGCTCGGTCGAAGACGCCGCGCTGATGCTCGACGTGATGGCGGGACCACACCCGCGCGACCCGACGTGCCTCCCGGACGACGGGACGGACTATCGACGTGCGACCGAACGCTCTATCGACGGCTTCGAGATCGCGTACACGCCCGACTTCGGCACCTTCCCGGTCGAAGAGCGGGTTCGGTCGGTCGTCGAGGACGCCGTCGGCGCGTTCGAGCGAGCAGGTGCAACCGTCGAGGAGGTCGAGTTCCCGTTGGACCGTTCGCACGACGAACTGACCGACGCGTGGCGGCTCTCCACTGCGGTGGGCTACGCCACGCTGGCCGACGCCATCGGTCGGGAACGGGAGATAGATCTGTTGGAGGAACGTCGTGCGGAGATCGCCGACGAAGTCGTCGAGTTGATCGAACGCGGTCGAGACGTGACCGCGGTCGAGTACCTGCAGGTCCAGACGCTCCACACCGAAGTGTACGACGCCATCACGGACGTGTTCGAGCGCTACGACGCACTCGTTTCTCCGACGCTGGCCTGCCTTCCAGTGGAAAACGACGCGGACGGCCAGACCCTCGGTCCGGCGGAGATCGACGGACAACAGGTCGATCCGACCATCGGCTGGTGCATGACGCATCTCGTCAACTTCACGGGCCACCCTGCCGCGTCGATTCCGGCGGGCTTCGTCGATGGCCTCCCCGTCGGCATGCAGATACTCTGTCCCCGATTCGCCGACGACCGGACGCTCGCCGTGAGTGCGGCGTTCGAACGCGCACGTCCGTGGGTCGATTCGTATCCGCCCCGGTGACGCCGCTCGAACGCGACCGTCGACGCCGGTAGCGCCGACGGGCAGCGACGCCCGTCGTATGGACAACGCTTTCTTGCACGTAGCGAGACCCATATAGTATGGTAGGAGTCTGGACGTACCCCTGGACGCTGTACGAACAGGGAGTCGAGGACGCGTGCAGGTCGCTCGTCGAACGCGGGATCGAGAAGCTCACCGTCGCCTGTCATCACCACTCGGCGCGGGTCTTTCAACCTCGATTTCCCGACGCGCACTTCGAACGACGCCAAGGCGGGTGCTACTTCGACCCGGACGACGACCGATTCGCAGACCTGCCGATACGGCCGATTCAAAACGACATCGACGGTGCGTCCGACCCCCTCGGAGACGTCGTCTCGGTCGCCGACAGCTACGGGCTACAGACGAACGCGTGGATCGTCCACATGCACAACTCGCGACTGGGTGCCTCGCATCCGGCGTACCAACTGGAAGACGCCTTCGGCACGTCGCACGAACACGCACTCTGTCCGTCCGATCCGGCGGTTCGCCGGTACTTCGCGGCGATCACCGCCGAAGCCGCCGACCGCGACGTCACGGCAGTCGAACTGGAAGCGATCCGTTTCCCCTCCGTCTTCCACGGCCACGGAACGACCTTCGGTCACGACGCTCGACAGGTACTCGCCACGAACGTGGAAGAACGGCTGTTCTCGCAGTGCTTCTGTGACGCGTGCCGGTCTCGCGCGCGGACGCACGCCGTCGACATGGAACGGGCGCGCTCGGTCGTTCGGGACCTCGTTCGGCAATCGTTCCGGAGACCGGACACCGACCCACCGACGCTCTCCGAGCTGCTACGTCAGGAGCCGGTCCTGCGGGATCTCATCGAGTTCAGGATATCGACCATCGACGCCCTCCTCGAACGCATCGCTGCCGCCGCCGACGGCGTCCGAGTGAACACGTACGTTCGCGAGTCGAGCCCCGACCGGTTCGCTGGCCGCACCCTCGACGTGCTGGAGACCCACTCCGATAGACTGACCGCGCTCTGTTACGTCTCCGACCCGGACGTCGTACGGGACCGGATTCGAACACTCCGGCGGCGCGTCGAAGTTCCGATAGACGTCGGCCTCACGCTGGACCCGTCCGTCCTCGGCAGTGCTTCGGAGCTGTCGGCCATGGTGGACGCGGTTCGGTCCGAAACCGACGGGCAAGTGACGGTGTACAACCACGCGATGCTGACCGAGGCACAGCTAGACTGGGTCGGTGCAGTTGCGGAGTAACGGTGGGCTGCGGGTCCGACGCTCCCATTCGCCCGGTGTAGAAGGCCGCCACGGCCTCCTCGAAGTCGACTTCGTCTACAGTCTCCGTCCGAAGCGGCTTCGCCTCCACGAAAACGCGTCGTCAGTCTTCGGCGAGCGTCGGAACGTCTCCCGGCTTGTCGAAGTCGTGGAACGGCTCCCCTTTCTCCTTGGAGAGAATGTTCAACGCAGCGGCCGCACCGTCGCCAGCAGAGATGATGGCCTCCATCTCCTCGCCTCGGACCATCGCACCCGTCGCGTACACGTTCTCGACGCTCGTTTCCATCTTTACGTTGACGTCGATCTCACCCTCCTCGGTGAGTTCACAGGAGAGGTCTTCGGCGAGTTCACGACTTCGCCCCGTTGCCAGCACGACGTAATCGGCGTCGTACGTGTCCGCTTCCGTGACGATCTCGAACCCGTCGCCGGCCTTCGACACCTCGGTGACTTCTTCACCTTGGTTGAGGGTCGCACCGCGGTCCTCGGCCTGCCCTCGAGCTATCGCCATGAACTCCTCGCCACCGATGCTCCGGATGCCCAGGTAGTTGAACAGGTGAGCCAGATGCATCCACGTTTCGTCCGTATCGAACACGACGGTGTCGAGACCGTTCTTCTGCGTGAACAGTGCGGCACTGAGCCCAGCGGGACCGCCACCGACGACAGCGACATCAGTCATAGTCGGTTTAAAAACAGTACGCACCGATATTAAAATCTTTGAATAGTCGTGACGGATAGTTCATGCGCTGCTCGGCCCGCCGCCGACCCCGACGCCGCCGACGCGACTTCGGGATTTCTCGTCCGTGGAAAGTTCACAGAATGAAAAAGTTTCGGTGGAAATAAGATGTGAGAGATAGTACATGGACCATGCTCTTTGCAGGTAGCGACGAAGGCGTCTACCGAGTCAGCGGCGTCATCGAATCGGGGGACGTGACGGCCGAGAAAGTACTCGACGCCGAGGACGTGTTCCACATCGAGCAGTTCGAGGGGCTGGAGGGGCTGTTTGTCGCCGCGAGGTCGGGGCTGTACCACTCGCCCGACGGCCGCGAGTGGACGGAGCTCTCGCTCCCGGAGCAGAAGGTGTATGCAGTCGCTGCTACTCCCTCCGGGGACAGACTGTACGCCGGGACGCGACCCGCCCGACTGTTCGTCGCCGCGGCCGACTCGACGCTTCCCACCGACGAGCAGGCATGGGAGGCGGTCTCCGAGTTTCGGGAGTTGCGAGAACAGGGCGACTGGAGCCTGCCTCGTCACGACAACGTCGCGCAGGTGCGAAGTCTCTGCACGCATCCGGACGCACCGGACTCGATCATCGCCGGAGTCGAGGTCGGCGGGATTCACGTCAGCGACGACCGCGGAGCGTCGTGGACGACGAGGTCCATCGACGGGTTCGACGCGCCCCACTTGGACGACGTCCATCGCATCGTCATGGAGGACAGCGAGACCATGGTCGTCGCGACGGGGAGCGGACTCTACCGCTCGACGGACCTCGGACGCACATGGGCGCGGCTAGACGAGGAACACGATCAGCGGTACTTCCGTGGTGCGTTCGTCCACGACGGGAGCATCTACGCTGGTGGCGCGCTCGAATCGTCGTCGTCGTGGGAGGACGAGGACGCCGACCACGCACTGTTCGAGTGCCACGACGGCCAGACGCTCGAAGCGGTGCCGTCGCCGACTCCAGAGGAGGTCGCGGTTGGATGGTGTGCAGTCGGCGACGACATCCTGGGCGTGACACATCGCGGGACGCTGCTGCGACGCCGGCCCGACGAAGGCTGGCGGACGATCGGAACGGTCCCGACCTCCGGAGACGTGCGAGGCGGCTACCTTCCGCTGTCGTGGTACGTGGACTGAGCAGGCTACTGTGGACTGATCGGGCTACTGTGGACTGAGCAGGCTACTGGACTGATAGAGGTACTGTGGTGTCGTCGGTGGACCGGTTCGGTCACTCGTCCGACTTCCGCAGGTCGTTGCGAAGGTGGCCGTAGTCGGTTCCGACGACCATCTTCCGCAGTCCCTGGTAGACGTTCAGGTTACCGAGGACGTATCCGCAGACCCAGTACTCGTTCGGTTCGAGGTCAGAGACGTCCAGGTCGAACGTGACCGACTTCTGTTCGCCCGGTGCCAATCGGGTCGTCACCGCGTCGGGGTCGAACACGTCGCGTCCCCGGTACTCGTCGTTGTCGGTGCCCAGCCACGGGACGTACGTCGCACGGACCGGGACGTCCCGACGGTTCTGGAACGCGACGTCGACTTCGACGCCGTCGTGGACGGGGACGAGTTCGCCATCGACCCGAGGCCGTCCGACGGCCCCGTCGAGAGCCGGGACGTCGGCAGTGACCCCACACAGGGGACAGATGTCTCGGCGGCGCCGAGCGACGCCCGAGGCGCTTTCCATTCGCTTCTCGAACACGCGGCGACCGCAGTTCGGACAGCGTCGGTCTACGGCGTTCGTCGCCGTTCTGCGAAAGTCCTCGCGGTAGTCGTCCGAGAGGAACGTCGAGTACCGACTCTCCAGTTTCGAGCGGACGCGGTCTTCGATCCGGCCGAGCGCGTCGGTCACGTCCGAGATCTGTTCGCCGACTTCCCGATGCGCGTTGATGTCGTACCGCTGCTCGTGTACGTCGTCACCGAACCCTTCGATCCGGTTGCGGAGGTCCTTCAGTTGTCCCTTGGCCTTGCTGTCGAGGTAGTTCAACGACCGAAGCCGGTCGGCGTTCCTGAGAGCATCGACCGTGATCGACTGTTCGTCCCGACGGACCGGACTCGTGTCGACTTCGAGGACGAGTTCCTCCAACTCGAACCGACCCCAAGTGTAGACGAGGAGCCGAGCGTCGTCTCCGGACTCGAACGCGACCGCGTACACTGGCGCGTCCGCGAGTGCGTCGGTGCGATTGCGAACGTACAACTCCTCGCCCGACACCGGAAGGTCGAGTCGCACGTCCACGACGTGGGCGTCGACGTCTCGCAGCGTCACGTTGTTCCCCTCTATCGATTCGACCTCGAACGACTGGTCGTCGGCCGATGACGCGACCGTCTCGGGGCGACCGAACAACAGGTACGGGTAGACGGCGGTGTTGTAGGTTCGGGCGGCGAGATTGAGGAGATAACAGCGCTCGGCCCCGGTGTACCCGGCACGGACGAGACAGTAGTGAAGCAACGAAAGCTGTGGGAGCGAGTCGATCTGTCGGTACGCGCCGATGAGATTCGTCGCTCCGTCGAGCAACCCCATCCCGACGTGGACGGGGATGCCCTCGTAGTCGTTCTCCGGGAGCATCGACGCACAGGAGTCGACGAACTGGTGTGGAACGCGAATCTCGTCAGCGTGGAGAAGCTCCCCTTCGAGCGGGCAGTCCATCCGTCCGTCGTCGGTGACGCAGTACGGCTGTGGACCGTCGAACTGCTTCGGACGCGTCTGTGGAAAGCCACAGAGTAACCCGTCGCCGAAGAAAAAGTGCATCGACCGCCCGTGGACCAGCATGGAGAGCGATTCGAGGTCGGAGAACGTAGATCCGAGGTCGGCGACGGTGACGTCGTCGCCCGTGGAGACCGACGTCTCGTCATCGTACGAGAACCAGTCGGTCGTCTCTTCGCGTAGCAGAATCGAGTGCTCGCTCCGCTGGCTGGCGTCCACGCCGTCCGCTGCGCCGCGCTCGTACAGTTCCCGAGCAGCGGACGCGGTG
Organism: Halorussus litoreus; assembly: GCF_003382685.1. GTDB lineage: Archaea > Halobacteriota > Halobacteria > Halobacteriales > Haladaptataceae > Halorussus > Halorussus litoreus. The sequence continues at coordinate 25,528 of NZ_QLVG01000037.1, forward strand.
GGGCCGGTGATGACGCCGAACCCACCGGCGTCGGGACCGAGTTCCGCGAGTCGTTGCTGAAGCGAAAGGACGACCGCTTCGTCGACCTCGGTCGGCCCGGTCACGTAGAGAAGTGGCCCATCATCGGCCTCGGCGACCGAGTCGACCACCTCGGTGTCGTTCTCGGCTGCGATCTCCGCCGCTAACTGGCGATAGGAGCCCAGCGCAGAATTACAAACGATGATCATGCAAAAGCATACGAGGAGGCCGCGACGTTATTCTTTCGATGCCTTCTTTTTTGGAAATCAACCGCGCCTACTGACGGAACTGGACGACTCGAACGGTCCGCGGAGATCTCGACGACGGGCACTGTGGTTTTCACTCGTGACGCAGGATTTTCACCCGCGACCAGGCAGGATGTAGGGGGGAGGATTCGAACCTCCGAACTCCTTGGAGACGGCACTTTGCGTGCCGCGCTTTTGACCGTGCTTGGCTACCCCTACACATTTAATTGTGGAACGGCAGCATAAATTTATATCGGTACGTGCTCCCGCGAGATCGGCGCGAACGTTCCCGACTCGGGAGCGGCACTGCCACCGAGCGAGCGTCTTGCGGGCGACGTACCGTCGGCGTTCAGCGGTCGCCAGCGACGGTCTGGTACTTTGTCCCCGGAACGTCCGTGACGCGTACGTCCTCGAAGCCTGCGTCGTGGAACCAGTCCCGATACTGTGATTCCGTGTACGTGTTCCCGTCGCTATCGGCCTGCGCGAGCATCGTCACCCCGAACATCCGGGCGTCCGGCGAACGTCCGCGGACGACTTCGATCAGCACGACCGACCCGCCCGGCGAGAGTGCGTCGTAGGCAGCGTTCAGTATCCGACGGTTCTCCTCGGGACTGAGCGTCTGGAACACGCGCGAGCAGAACACGAGGTCGTGCTCGCCGGGAACCGACTCCCGGATGTCGCCCTCGACCAGGGTGATCGGTTCCGAGTCGAGGAGCTGTTCGTCGAGACCGATCACGTCTGGGCGGTCGACGAGCGTGACCTCGTGTCCCTGCTTGACGAACTCCCTGGCGAACGCTCCCGGACCGCCACCGACGTCGGCCACCTGCTCGGCGTCCGGGTGCTGGTGAACGGCCGCGGTCACGCAAGCGCGGACCGTCTCTTCGTCCATGTCGTGCATCGCCCCCATGTAGTGATTCGTGTAGTTCTCCGGGGAGTCCACCGGGTCGTTCGTGTACATCGTCTCCGGGAGCGTGATCCACCGTTCGAGACCGTCCAATCGAAACGCGAGCGACGACATCTCCGCTACGTCGTCCGTGTGAAGTCGTCGTAACCGGTCGGTGGCCTCGTACGTCCCGTCGTTCGCAGTCAGGAAACCCAGACCGACGAGGGCTTCGAGGGAGATCGACGCAGCGCGTTCCGTGATACCGGTCTCCTCGGCGACTTCCGCCGGTGTCGAGGGTGACGTCGCGAGCACCGCGACGAGCCCATTCTTACGGACTGCACGGAGGAACATCATTTCCCTATAATTCATAATAAATACTACTTATACTTGGATAAATTTCTTTTGGTCTCTCAGGGGTTCGACCTCGAGGTCTTCACCGAGCGACGCTGACGACGAGCGAAGCAGTTCCCGAACCGGGATTAGACGGGGCGGCTACCGGAGATGCGGCGGGTAATATCCCGCTTTGTCGCCCAAAACCGTCGTCGTGTTCCCTGTGTACAGGTCGAGGTTTGCGACCACCTGACCCCGAACTTTGTACCGGTAGTCGGGGATCTGTCCGGTGTCGATCACGAACTCGGCGGTGTGTGACTCGCCGGGGGACAGAACCACGTCCTCTCGCTCCGGTTCGAAGAACTGCTCCGCGACGTTGTCCATGTGGTCCAGTACCGGTTGGAACGTCGTCCGCATCGGCGTATCGGTGTCGTTCTCGAACGCTATCTCGACCGACTGCGTGCGCTCGTCGCCCGAGAAATCGCAGTGAACGACCGGGTACGTCGGATCGGAACAGGCCCCGTTCGCCGGGACGTTGAAGATCGGACCGCAGTTCCCACAGCTCCCCAGGAGGCGGCTCTCCATTCCCGACCAGCCGTCGAGTTGTTCGACGAACACCGGCGCGTCGGAGCAGTACGGACAGCTCTCTCGAACCGGATAGCTGTCCTCCGAGACGACGTTCCCCGAGTAGATCCGATGTGGCGTGCTCGGATTCTCGCGCAGGAGCGACAGGAACGCCTCCCTGACGTGGCTTTCGTGGCCGTGAATACTGTCGAGTTGCTGCTGAACGCTCGCGTCGAGGTCGGTCTTGTACTTCTCGTCTTTCGTCCGTTTGACGAACGACCGAACCTGGTTCTCGAACTGATCGACTTGTTCGGCCATCGCGTCGTCCACGAACCCGAGCCGGTCTAAGTGCGGCAGGACAGTGACCGAGTCCAGTGCGATCTGTCGCTGAACGTGATGAATCCGCTCGGCACTGACCGCCAGTTCCAGGGCGTCGAGCTGCATCCGCCCACCGGTGTACACGAGGACGCGAAGGTCGCCGTCCTGCTCGAACGCGGCGTAGTACACCTGCTCATCCACGTCGTTCAAAGTTCGGACGTACAGGCGGTCGTCGTGCGTTGGCACGTTCGTCTGCGGGATTCGGAAGTCGATCACGTGCGCGTCGATGTCCGTCAGGTGAACGTGACAGTCGTCGCCGGATCGAACGTCGGAGTCCAACTGCTCGCCGGCACGAACCTCGACGTCGAACGTGGGCTCGTGGGGGTCGTCGATTGCTGCGTCCGGCTTCCCGAACGCCACGTACGGATGAAACATCAACCCATTCGCGTGTGCGTTCTTGTTCAGGAGGTAGCACCGTTCGGTCACGTCGTACCCCGCCTGCAGGAGGCTGTTATGGAAGAACAGTTCGTGGGGGCGACTCGTCGAGACGCGGTACGAACCGATCATCGACTCCGCACCGTCGAGCAGCCCCATCGCAGCGTGAACCGGGAGTCCAGCCGAACCATTGTCGATCACTGTCGTGCAGGAGAGCAAGAAGAGATGCGCCGCATCGATGGCGTCCGTTGGAACCAACTGACCGTCCAGTGGACAGTCCCGTTCGCCGTCGTCAACGCAGAACGGCTGTGGGCCCGAGAACGCTTCGACGTCCCGTGAACTGGGGAATCCACAGAGGTATCCGTCCGAGAGAGAGATGTGGATCTCTCGCCCGGCCGACGCAACCTGAAACGACTGAATCGGCGTCTCCGTTCGGTTCTCGACCGCTTTCGCAGTCGCTCGATCCCCGGTGAGCAACCCCGGCGTTTCGGGCAACTGGTCGGGCATGATGGGGTCGAGGTGGTGACTACACAGGAGCACGTCCTCGCCGCTCGGGTCCGTTCGGGTGCAGTAGAGATCCTCGGCGTCCGCCGGCGTGAAGCCGCTGATCAGGCCGAAGGCTCCGTCCTCGGGGCCGCGGTCGAGCAACCGCCGCTGGAGTGCCGACAGCGTTCGCTCGGCGAAGTTCGACGGCGAGTCGACCCAGACGACCGCCCCGTCGCGCTCCACTGCCGACTCGAACTCCGTGACGACGGACTCCCCTCGAACGGTAGCGATCCGGTCGACCGCCGACGCGAACTCGTCGTCGCTGGTCGTGTACACTACCACGGTCGTTTCCTCCGGAATGGCGCACAAGCGGACTCGACAACGACGTACGGAGCAGAATCACCGTTAGTTGGTCGTGCTACCGACTGAGTTCTCATACGAGTTTATACTCTCTTAAAGAATTAAAATTTTCGTTCGGTTTTGATGAGTAGTCTAGCGACGAGTTCGGAACGAATCGACCGAGCGGGACGGGTCGGGAAGGGAATGCGACGGTGATCGACTGCTCGAACTCCCGGCTCATCCCGAGTACGGCGTCGCGTGTTCTTCGAGCGAATCGAGGGCCGCCTCGATCTCCTCGTGAGTCGTGTAGAAGTGTGGCGAGAACCGGATGCCGCTGTCGACGACCCGGCTCTCGATGTAACTCAGTCGGAACCCGTCGTCTACGAGCTTTTCGCAGGCCGCCTCGTAGTCATCGACTTTGATGTTCACGATGCCGGCACGAAGGTCGGAGTCTTTCGGTGTCGCCGTAGTAAAGCCGCGCTCCTCGGCCCCGGTGATGAGATGGTCGGTGAGTTCGCTGATAGCTTGGGTGATCGTGTCGACGCCGACCTCCTGGACCACGCTCAGCCCCGCACTCACCTGGTACATATTCGTAATAGGAGGTGTGCCGAGCTGGAATCGGGTCGCGTCCTCCGCGTAGTCGGGGTCCTCGACCTCGAACCGGTCGTCGCTACTGAACCACCCGAGAGTGGACGGTTCGAGTTCGGCGATCAGATCCGAATCGGCGTAGAGGAACGCGGCTCCCGGACCGCCTAGCAAGAACTTGGTAGTGCCGGCCGCCAGCATGTCGACGTCCTGTTCGTCCACGTCGATTGGAACGATACCCGCCGACTGGTAGGCGTCCAGAAAGAGGTAGCCGCCTCTGTCGTGGACGAGGTCGGCGACCGTCTTCGGGTCCATCGTTCCCCCAGTGGCGGAAAATGCGTGCGACGTGGTAACGAGGTCCGTGTCGTCGGTTATCGCCTCCGCGTACCCGTCCTCGGTGATGCGCCGTCCGTCGGTCGACTCTGCCATCCGAACCGTGACGTCCCGTTGGCGCTGTTGGGCGTCCCAGAACTGCCACATCGACGGGAACTCCATCTCGGTCATGACCACCTCCTGTCCGCCGTCGGAGTCGAACGCGCTAGCGATCTGTGAAACCGCCTGTGTGACAGACGGGACGACTGCAATTTCCGACGTGTCGGCGTTGATGAGATCGGCGAATCGCTCCCTCGCTTCGTCGATCTTGTCGTACCACTCGTCCCACGGATGGGGATGCGCCGTCTGCCATTTTCGTTCACATTCTCGCCGAGCGTCTAGCGCGCGCTGGGGCAATGGCGACACCATGCAGTGGTTGAGGTGAACGATCTCTTCCTGCGAGATCGTAGGAAACTCCGCCCGCCACGATCCGAGGTCACTTGTTAGCATTTGGAACAGTAGCCTCCGCGTATAGACTACCGTAAACTCAGAAATCACCGAGTATAAATTTTCCCTATTTTAATGTATTATCAGTATAGCTTCAGTATTATAGAAAGTCCGTGAACGCTGACCCGACTTCGAGCAGGAAGCCCACGCAGGACGACGAGACGCGAACCCCACTGCGGTCTGCTAGCCACGACTCTCTCCAGCGTGACGCGTTCAGCCGCCCGGAAAAGTTTTCGGGAGCGACGTCGAACCGACTGCTCAGTAGCTGTCGAGGTCGTAGAGGTCGCCGTACTTGTCGGTCACGTAGTCGATGTAGTACTTCACGTTGGGCTTCTCCCCAGTGACGTCCTCGATCAGCTCCGGCATGGGATACAGCTTGCCGTGTTTGAGGACGTTCTCGCGCAGCCAGTCGTTGATGACGTCGAACTCCCCTTCGCCAGCGAGTTTTCGCGGGTCACCGATGTCGTCGACCGCTGCGTCGTGCAGCTGTGCGGCGATGACCGACCCGACCAAGTAGACCGGGAAGTAAGCGAACGCTCCGTTCGCCCAGTGGACGTCCTGGAGGCAGCCTTCGGCGTTCGACTCCGGACGGATGCCCAGGTACTGCTCGCACTTGTCGTTCCAGACTGCTGGCACGTCTTCGACGTGTAGGTTGCCTTCGATCAGGTCCTGCTCGATCTCCCATCGGATGACGATGTGAAGCGCTCGCGTGAGTTCGTTCGCCTGCGTTCGGACGAGCCTGTCGTCGCGGACGTAGTTGATGCTCTCGTAGGCGTCGCGTGCGGTGACGTGCGTGGTGTTCGGGAACCGCTCGTAGATCTTCGGCATCAGCTGCTCCCAGAACTCCTCGGATCGGCCGATCTGGTTCTGCCAGAACCGAGCCATCACGTGGTGGAGAACGTCGTTAGCGTCACCGACCGGGTTGCCGTACTCGTCGTCCTTGAGCGCCAGCTGGTATTTGGCAGGACCGGCCTCGTGGAGCACCCAGCTGATCGTCTGGAGCAAGTCGTGTTCGTCGAACGGACCGGCGATGCGCGAGTCGTACTGGTACCCAGACGTGAGCGGGTAGGGTGCCGAGTCGAGACGACAGCGGTCCGAGTCCCAGCCGATCATGTCCAGCATGTCCCTGCAGAGTTCCTGCTGGACGTCCGGGTCGTAGGTCCCCCGGAACGCGTCGGTCTCCAGTTCGACGTCGCTCTCGCGGATCTTCCCGATCAGCAGGTCGAGTTCGTCTCGAACCTCGTCCCGTATCTGTACGATGGATTCGAAGTCGCTATCGGGGTCGTAGTCGGCGTAGAGCACCGCGTACGGGTCGGCGTCGGAGTCTATGACCGAGGCCTGTTTACTCCGAAGCTCGACGAGGCGCTCGAACGCGGGGGCGAACTCCGAGAAGTCGTCCGCGTCTCTGGCGTTCCGCCATTCGAGGTGGGCCTTCGACTTCGTGGACATGATGTCTTCCTCGAGGCTTTCCGGGAGGTTGATTTCACTCTCGCGATGCTCCCTGATCTTTTCGACGATCCGCTCCTTCCTGTAGGAGAGATCGGCGTTCTCAAGTTCGTTCAGCATCTCGCCCATCTTGTCGTCCGTCGCCAGGTCGTGAATGACAGACGAAACTTTCCCGACCTGCTGGGAGCGCGCCTCCTTCCCGCCCTCGGGCATCATGACCTCCTGATCCCAGAGCAGTATGTACTCCGCCTTGCGAAGGTTCCGCAAGGTGCTAACGCGGTCCATGAACTGCTCCCACGTGCTGTCGACGTCGTCTTTGACCGTCGACTTTGTAGATTCTGACACAATTCGAAAATCTACCCTGTCGTTGATAAAACTTACTGAGACTATTTTGTATTTATGTCTAGCTATCGTAGAAATATCTCTGTCTGGACGGGTGAAATCCTGAATACGCCGATTTTCCGACGCCGAATCGCAGATGACCAACGGATTCGAAATCGGCAGCCAGTGCGTTGTCGGATGACGAAGACAGAACCGGTCGATTACTCCGCGTTATCCGACGAGTCGTCTTCCGTGCGTCGTTCCGAGAGTTTCTCCCAGATCTCGGTACAACCGCCCCCGTTGATCACGTCGTTCAGTTGCGACTGATACCGGTCGGTGTCCGTCTCGTCCGGCCCTTTCCCATCTTTTCCACTCATCTTGATTTCTATTATAATCCTTGCCGTAAATATTTATTGCAACGAAAGTGTTGTTAAATATCCAGTTCGTCCGTCCCCGTCCTCTAGCTGCTTTTCGACGTCTCAAGGACTATATCGTCCGGAGAGATCGACGCAAGCGACGGGAGATTGCGCAACTGTGGGTGGGTGGCGAATATCACGACGACTGGAAGGAAGCACAGGCTCACGCCTGCCAGCGTCAACCTGACGCCGATGACCTCTGCTATCGCCCCGCCGCTGATGGACCCGAGCGGTGCCGCTAACGCTGACCCACTGACTGCGACCGACGTGACGCGGCCGATGAGGTCCTCCGGCACCGCCGTCTGTCGTATCGTCTGGATCATCACGTTGTACACGCCGACTGGAACCCAAGCAAGTCCGAAGATGACGATGGTGAGCCAGACGTTGCCCATGAATACAGACGCGAACCACAGAACCGCACTGAAGGCGAACATCAGCGCTTGTATTCGGGAGAACGGATAGGATTCCAATTTCGAAGCGAGAAGCGACCCCACTAGGATGTTTGCCGAGACCGACGCCATGAGGTATCCGTACACGTTCGCTCCGCCGTAGGAATCCGCAAAGGCAGGAAGGATCGCGATAGACAGTCCCATCGCGAAGTTCGCGACGACGGCACTCAGGATGATGTATCGCAGTGAGGAGTTCCAGACAAACTGAATTCCTTCCCGGAGTTCGCTGCGATAGTCCTGGGTCTGGCTGTCTCCGTCCTCGTCTTCGTCCGTATCATCCCCGTTAACACCGACCGATACGGCCGCGAAACACGCACACGCGAGGAGGAAGGTGATGGAATCGATGACGTAGATCGAAACCGCCCCGATTGCCGCGACGAGTAACCCACCGATAGCCTGCCCGATGATGTCTACGGATCTGTAGGAGAACGAGAAGAGCGAGTTCGCCTTAGTGAGGCTCTCTTGGGGGACGATACGTGGGAGTGCAGCGTTCTGGGCTGGATAGACGAACTGATTCAGCATCGCCAACATCGGGATCAGTCCGATGACGTACCAGACCGAGAGTTCGTACTGCAGCGCGATGAACGGAATCGACAGGACGAGTACCGCTTGCGTCAACTGCGTGGCGACCAGTATCCGTCGTACTGGAAAGCGGTCTACGAGTGGACCGACCAGAAACTGAAACAGGCGTGGAAGGTTTAGTAGAAACCCCGCTACCCCGGTGTAGAACGGAGAGGACGTCAGTTCGTGAACGTACCACATCGCCGCAATAGTGTACAGGCTATCGCCGATATTCGTTATAATGCGGCCCGCGAGCAGCCCGATAAAATCTCGATTAGAACGTAGGTCACCCATCGGGGGCTTCTTCACAACAACCTCATAAATATTTTAATTACTGTACTCTCTCGCCTTAAACACGATTTTGCTGGTGTCAGATTGGGAAATCTAGAGACGCGGGCGGAACGTGCAGTTGGTGGGAACTCCGTAGACTGGTAGCCCACGAACAGACCTATCTTTCCCGGCCCCGAACCTCCAGTCAAATGGACGACCGCCTCCGGAACTTCCTCCGCACCAAGATCCGGTCTGCGGGGCGACAGTACGCCGACGCCAAGCGGGCCTACGCCAACGCCCGGCGGGCCGCGCTCGCGGATCTGCCGCAGGACGAGGAGGGGAAGGCTCGAATCGTCTGTCGGCGGTACGCCGAGCGCCGGGCCGTCGAACTCGACGCGAAGGCCCGCCCGGCCTGCTTCGACCCCGACCACCCCGACTGCGAGGGGTGCGTCCGCGACCTGCGCGACGGCCGCATCGAGACGTGGTAGCATGGCGGGCGACGACGCCGGATGGCGACCCGGTTCGAACGAGCCGAACTGCCCGCTCGTCGCGGTCGTGATGGCCGGCGGGACCGGAACCCGGCTCTATCCCGCGAGCAGGGCCGACCGGCCCAAGCAGTTCCTCTCGTTCGGCGAGAGCGACGCCGGCGACGATACCGAGGAAAGAAGTTCGCTCCTTCGGGACACCGTCGAGCGCGTGGGCTTCGCCGACGAAATCTACGTCTCGACCGCCGCGGAACACGCCGACAGGGTGGCCGAGGCGGTCCCGGAGGCGGACGTGCTCGTGGAACCCGAGGCAAAAGACACCGGGCCTGCGCTGGCGTACGCCGCCCACCGCGCACGAACGGAGATCGGCGAGTGCGTGCTGCTCTGCGTCCCGAGCGACCACCTCGTCGCGGGCGACTTCGAAACGACGGCCCGCACCGCGGTCCGCGCCGCAGTCGAAACGGAGGGGTTGGTAACGTTCGGCGTGGAGCCGACCAGACCCGCGACGGGGTACGGCTACATCGAACCGCGACCGGGCGAGAACGACGGCGAATACGCCCGAATCGAGCAGTTCCGGGAGAAACCAGACGAGTCGACCGCCCGCCGGTTCGTCGAGGAGGGCTTCTACTGGAACGCCGGCCTGTTCGCGTGGACGCCCGAAGCACTGCTCCGGGAGGCTCAGGACTCACCGCTCGCCCCGCTGGTCGCGGCGCTGGAGGAGGGCGACCCCGAGCGCGGGTTCCGCGAGGTCGAGTCGGTGAGCGTCGACTACGCGGTGCTGGAGCGGGCCGACGAGGCGTACGTCGTGCTGGCCGACTTCGAGTGGGACGACGTGGGATCGTGGGACGCGATGGAGCGCGTCGTCGAAAGCGACGCGGACGGCAACGCGATCTTCGGGGACGCGCTCGCCATCGACGCCGCGGACAACGTCGTCGCCGCCGACGAGAACACCCACGTCAGCGTCGTCGGTGTCGAAGGGTTGGTCGTCGCGTCCTACGGCGACAGGGTGCTGGTCGCACCGAAGGACGACGCCCAGCGCGTGCGCGAGGTGGTGGCAGAACTGCGCGAGCAGGACCGGTTTTAACGTGCCAAAGTTTGATGTTAACTCGGGCGTTTACATCCAGTATGGGCACTACCGACAAGCACGTCCGAATCAGCGAGGAGAGCTACGAACGGCTGAAAGTACGCCGACGCGAGGGAGAGAGTTTCGACGACGTCGTTGACCGTCTGCTCGACGACGACCGTGACCTCCTCGCTGGATTTGGTGCGTGGAAAGATACGAACCAGCGCAAGGTAGTCGAGGAGATTCACGACCGAGGGGAGCGCGAGAGTGCCGAGCGGATTGAAGAAATCGCCAAGCAGGGGGATGACGAGTGAAAGTCCTCGACAGTTCGTTTCTGATGGACTACGAAGATGGGCACCCCGCTACGAAGGAGTATCTGTTAGACCACAGTGACGAGGAGTTCGTGGTTCCGGTCCCGGTGTACGTCGAATTTCTACTCGGGGGAGTGTACGGCGAGCAAAGTTCACTCCGGCAGAGCCGACAGAATCTCGAATGGGTCGAAACGTATCCTGTTAGTGAAGAAACCGCGGAACACGCTACAGAGATAGCGGATGAAACCGACGATCAAGGCCCGTACCTGTCGGCGGTCGACGCTCTCGCCGCAGGAGTATCTCGGGAGTTAGGTGCACCGCTCGTCACGAGTGACCGTGACCACACGCATCCGTCTCGCCAGCAGGTTCTCGAAGTCGAGGAGTACCTCTAATCGACTACTGACGGCCGTTCAGGTTTTCACTCGGAACGTCGAACCTCGACGCATGGCCGACGCGCCAGACGTCCAGACCGTCGAAACGGGCGACGAATTCATCCACGTCCGGTTCCGCGACCCGGACGAGTTCGACGAGATCCGGACGCCCGACTGGGCCGCCAACGCCGCTCGGGACGTCTCGGAAGGAGCCGAAGTCCGGACCGGCGACCGGGTGGGCGACGACGACTGGCTGGTCCAGAGCGTGTTGATCAAGAAGAACGTCGGTGAGGAGAAGGCCCGCGAGCAGGCGACGAAGATCGTCGAGAAGATCGAGTCTTGACTGCGAACGGCGGTGGTCGTCCGGCCATCGAGAATCCGTGGACGAAGTGATACTCCTCCATCGGCGGAGCCACGACCGGCTGCTGAACGGAGGGCAGTCAGGTGCTGATAACTCGGAAGTGACAACTGAGAGTCGTCAAGGAGATGAAGCGGGCGGAAAGAATCGAGTGTCCGTACTGTAGAATTAATTGTAATGGAGGTCGGGCAGGTAGGTGTAAGATGTTATTTACATCTTGCATTCTATAATTAAATCGCGAAGATGTCTTGTGGTACTACTGCCAATGACCAAAATTCTCGCGGCCGATTATAGCATATTAACAGTGATAATTCGACCCTAATGACTATAAATAGGTTCTGAGATATCGGGATGTGAAGTTCCAACAATTATTACCTAATTCCATCAGGAAAAGCTACCTTCGGAAGTTCGGGGCAGTGTTGCTCGTGATGCTCGTCGCCACTGCAGGCGTCAGTTTATGGATACAGCAAGAAGTGTCTGCAGAGTTGACGCACGAAAAACACAACGAGCTCGAATCGCTCGCCGCTCTGGAGGCCGACCAGCTATCCGAGTGGATAGCCGAGCAGAAGCGGCTCACCGCCGCGCTCGGTGAGAACGAAGCGTTCCGAAGCGGGTCGGGCGGCGAAATCGACCGGGAACTCGACGAGCAGTTCGGGGAACTCCCGGAGGCGGCCCACGCGTTACACTACGTCGACCGCTCGACCGGAGAAGTGGTCCACAGCACGGACGATAGCGCGGTCGGCATGTCGCTGGAAGAGAGCAGCGTCGAGTGGGCAGAAGGGTCGCTGGCGTTCGGCGAGAACGGGACGACCGCGGTCTCCGAGCCGTTCAGTCTCGGTGGGAGCAAGGTCACCGCGTTCGCCACCCCGGTCGAGGGGAGGGACGCCGCAATCCTGCTGACCGTCGACACGGCCGCCCGGGCGAACCACTTCAAGCAATCCATCGAGGGGACCAAGACCGTGGTCGTCAACGCCGATGGGACCGTCGTCGTCGCGTCGGACAAATCGGCCATCCTCACAGAGTACGGCAAGGCCGACTCGATGGCGCTGAAGAAAGGGCTCGACGGGAAGACCGAGACGATGGACATGGGCCCGATGAAGGGCGTCATGGACCGGAAACACATCATGGCGGTCGCACCGATAGAGGGCACCGATTGGGTCCTCCTAATGCACGTCCCGCAGTCGAACGCGTACGCCCTCAAATCGACGGTTCGGAACGACATCCTGATGCTGCTCGGGATGTTCGTGCTGGGATTCGTCGTGCTGGGCGCGACCATCGGTCGCAACACTGTCAACGCGCTCGACGACCTCGCGGAGAAGGCCAACGCCATCGCGGCTGGCGACCTCGGGGTGGAGATCGACGAGACCGACCGCATCGACGAGGTCGGCGAGGTGACGACCGCGTTCGGGTCGATGAAGTCCTACCTCAACACGGCCGCGAATCAGGCCGACGCGCTGGCCGACCAGCATTTCGATGACCCGGTGCTGGACGAGGAGGTGCCCGGGGAGTTCGGCGAGTCGCTCGATGCGATGCACCACGATCTCGAAGCGCTCATCACAGACATCGAACAAGCGCAAGCCGAGGCCCAAGAGGCGCAGGCCGAAGCCGAGGCGCTCAACGCCGCGCTCGAACAGAAGGCCCACGAGTTCGGTGGCGTCATGGAAGCGGCGGCCGCGGGCGACCTGACCCAGCGGATGGACCCCGAGAGCCGGAGCGAGGCGATGGAGCAGATCGCCCAACAGTTCAACGACATGATCGCCGACATCGAGCAGACCATCACGCAGATCAAGGACTTCTCGGTAGACGTTGCCAACACCAGCGAAGAGGCGAGCAGCGGGGCCGAGGAGGTCGAGAACGCGAGCCAGGAGGTCGCCGAGTCCATCGAGGACATCTCTGCAGGCGCGGTCGAGCAGGCCGACCACGTAGACGAGGTCACGAACGAGATGAGCACCCTCTCGGCCACCATCGAGGAGATCGCGGCGTCGGCCAATCAGGTTGCCACCCTGTCCGACCAGGCGGCGGAAAAGGGTGCCACGGGCCGGGAACTCTCGGACGAGGCGATGGACGAGATGGACCGCATCGAGGAGACCACGGTCGAGACTGTCGAAACCGTCGAGCAGTTGGACGACGAGATGGCCCAGATCGGCGACATCGTGGAGATGATCGATAGAATCGCCGAGCAGACCAACGTCCTCGCACTCAACGCCTCCATCGAGGCCGCCCGGGCGGGCGAAGCGGGCGAGGGCTTCGCGGTCGTCGCCAACGAGGTCAAAGATCTCGCCGAGGACACCCGCGACGCCACCCAAGAGATCGGCGACCTCATCGAGCAAGTTCAGGACTCGACCTCCGAAACGGTCGAGGACATGCAGGAGATGCGCGAGCGCGTCGACGCCGGCATGGAGACCATCGACGAAGGCCTCGGGACGCTCGACGAGGTGGTCGCGGACGTGGAGGAGGCCAACGAGGGCGTCCAGGAGATCAACGAGGCGACAGAGGACCAGGCCACCTCGACCGAGGAGATCGTCTCGATGGCGAGCGAAGTGGCGAGCATCAGCGAGGAGACCTCCGCTGAGGCCCAGACCGTCTCTGCGGCCGCCGAAGAGCAGACCGCCTCGCTGAGCCAGGTCACTACCGAGGTCGAGAGCCTCTCGGAGAAGTCCCAGGAACTCGACTCGCTCCTCGGGAAGTTCGAGGTATCCGTCGACGAGGACGACGTCGCGCCCGCAGCGGGCGACTCTAGCGGCCATAGACTGACCGCCGACGGAAACGGCTTCGAATGGACGGAGGGAGACCGATGAGCGCGAGAGAGACCGACACCGGAGCCGACGACAGGACCGAGGCCCTCACCGTACTCGAGTTCGCGCTCGGCTCCCAGCGGTGCTGCATGCGCATCGAGTGCGTGGTCGAGGTCGTCCGGACGGGCGGGGTCACGCCGATGCCGGACACCCCGGCGCACGTCGAGGGCGTCATGGACCTGCGCGGCGAGACCACGGCGATAGTGGACCCGACGAAACTGCTCGACTTCGACACCGACAGCTCGAAGAGTAAGGTCGTCGTCCTCGAAGCCGAGGAGGCGGTCGGGTGGCTCGTCGACAAAGTGTATCAGGTTCGCCGCGTAGCCACCGACGCGCTCGACGACACGGTCGCCAGCGGCTCGGTGAAGGGCGTGTTCGCTGACGGAGACCACGTCGTCTGGATCGAACCCGACGAGGTGCTCGGGGCGCAGTGAGGACACGAAGCTCGTTCTTTTCGGGGGAGTTAGACGCACCGGTCTCCGCGAGTCAGGCTTGGAGAAGCAGGTCCCAATAATGGACGGGGGTGTCGTCGGGGCCGACTTGCTTCGTGACCCGCTCGCCGCACTCGACCGCCACGGCGCGGTCGAAGATCGGCCCGTCAGAGACGAACGTGTGGAACTCGCCGTCCTCGCCGCAGGGGTCGACGCCCTGGGGCAGGTCCGCGAGGAAGTCGGCGTCGAGGCGGCGACCCGCGAACGAGGCGTCCAGCGCCTCGCCGTCAACCGCGACCACGATGGCCTCGAAGGCGTCCGCGAACTCCCGGGCGACCGTCCCTGTGTCCCGGCCCCAGATGGGCCAGTGCCCCTCGACTCCTGTGTCGGCGAGGCGCTCCTCGCGGTAGGCCCGCACGTCTTCGAGATAGAGGTCGGCGAACGCGATGCGCTGGACTCCTCGCTGCTCGTACTCGGCGGTCGCCTCGGCCATCGCTGACTCGTACTCGTCGTTCGAGGCGTCGTCCGGAATTTCGACGAACCGGATCGGCAGGTCGAGCGCCGCGGCCTGTCGCTCGTAGAGGGCCCGACGGACGCCGTGCATGCTCGACCGGCCGGTGTCCGCCGAAACTGTCGTGAGTAGTTCGACTGGCTCGTTGCCGGACTCGATCAGTTCCCGGAGCGCGTAGCTGGCGTCCTTCCCGCCGCTCCACGAGAGCACCGTGGGCGGCGAGTCGCCGTCGGCCGTCCCCGCCACGTCAGCTCCGGAGCCGCCCGCCGTCCACCGGCATCGCGACGCCGTTGACGAAGCTGGCGCGCTCACTGGAGAGGAAGGCGACGGCGTCACCGAACTCGCTGGGCTGGCCCACGCGGTCGAGCGGGATGTCGGCCGACCAGTCTGCCAGCCCCTCGTCGTAGCTGTCGTACTCACCGCGCTCGACCGACGCCTCCACGAGTTCCTGGATGCGTGGCGTCTCGTGCGCGCCGGGCAGCACCGCGTTGGCCCGCACCTCGGGTGCCCACTCGCGAGCTTGGGTCTTCATCAGGCCGACGACGCCGCGCCGGACCGCGTTCGAGAGCACCAGACCGTCGATGGCCTCGCGCACGCTGGTCGAGGTCACGTTCACGATGCTGCCGGCGTCGCTCTCGACGAGGTGCGGGTGGGCGGCCTTCGTGAGTCTCACGACGCTCATCACCAGCAGGTCGTACGCCTCGTACCAGTCGCGCTCGGTGGTGTCGAGGAAGCTCCCGCTGGGTGGTCCGCCCGCCGAGGTGACGATGTGGTCCAGCCCGCCGAACTCCTCGACGGTGGCATCGACCAGCGCCTCGATCTCGTCGGGGTCGGTGATGTCGGTTGGCACCGCGACCACGTCACCGTCGCCCGCCGCGTCGATCTCTTCCTTCGCGTCCTGTAGCTTCTCCTCGCCTCGCGCGCAGATGGCGACGTTCGCGCCTTCGGCCGCGAGCGCCTTCGCCGACGCCCGGCCGAGCCCGCTCGAACTCGCCGTTACCAGTGCTGCGTTGCCCGCTATTCCGAGGTCCATGCTCACCGGTTCGGAGTCCGAGCTAAAAGTTCTCGGGGTGGCGGATGATCTGCGGGAGAACTTCGGCCAGTCGGCTACCGACGGTTATTGTCGAGATAACGAATATCGGGAGAATGGCTGCGGAACACGCGAGACGTAGACCCGTACTCTGGACGGAACGCTACTCCGTGTGTGACTCTCTCGAAGTCCGCACCGTCACCTCGCCCGAGGTCGTCACGCCGACGAGCAGGTCCTCTTGGACCTCCCGGCCCGACACCGCGTCCCCGGCCGCGTCGCTCACGCGCTTCATCAGCTCCGGCGCGGCGTGGTTGACCTTCACGCCGGCCTCGTCGCAGGCGTCGTACACCCGCGTCGGCACGTCGTAGAGGTCGGTCCCAACCTCGACGGTCACCTGCACCGGCGCCCGGAGTGCCTCGGAGAACGCCACCGTCTCGCGGGCCTTCCGGACGTTCTCGCGAGCGCTGGCCTCCACGCTGGAGACGTTCGCGCGGGAGGTGCCGAGTCGGTCGGCGATGTCGGCCTGCGCGACGCCGCGCTCGCGCAGGACCAGCACCTCCGCCTGTCGCCGAGTCAGCACGTTCGTCTCGGCGTCGAACCCCGTCCGGTCGAGGATCTCGTCCACGTCGTGGTCGTCGCTCACGGTCGACCCCCCCGTCCGGCGGGCGAGGCCCGGGGGCGCTGTCGTTCCGGTGGACCATCGACCGGAGCGCGGTAGATTCGCCTCATGGACCAGTGTACGCACGCCACCCGAAAAAACCCGCGGCGACGAACGCTATTGTGCGGCGACGAACGCTGTTGGGACTGTCCACCCCGTCGGCCCGGTGAGGGCCGGGTTCAGCTACCCCAGAAGTTGTCGCGGCTTCCGAGGCGCGGTCCGCGGTCGTCTTTGTCGCTCTGGTCGGCGTCGTCGTCGGCCGCCTCGGCGTCGTCGGCCTCGCCGTCGGCCTCCTCCGACTCGCCGTCGGCGTCGGTCGCCGACTCCTTCTCGTCGTCCATGGGCAGGCGTTCGAGTTCGTCGGCCTGCGCGTGGTTGCCGTGGACGTTCGTGATCTTCACCTTCGCGCGGGCGTCCGGGAGCACGCCGTCGACCATCACGATGAAGCCGTCCTCCGTGCGGCCGACGCCGGCACCGCTCTCGTGGATGTCCTCGACGTCCACCACGACCTCCTCGCCCGGCTGGACCGGCGCGGTCTTGAGCTCCGAGATGGGCTGGCTGTAGTGGTTGCACCACTCGGCTCCCCCGCGGTCGCCGTAGTGCTGACAGCCCATCCCCTCGATCCGTTCCTGAAAACTCGGGCACTCGTCGGCCAGTGGACAGTCCGGCATGACCGAGGCTACTCGCCGACTGGCCTAAACGTTTACGTACAACCTTTTGCTGCGCTCGGCCCCGGCGAGCCGTCGGCTCGCCGCGGCCTCGCTGGCAAGAGGTTGATCAAAAACCTGCGCTCGTCCCGCCCCTCACTGCGTTCGCTCTGGTCCTCGCTTGGGCCGCTCGCTCGGCGACGGCGCAGAGCGCCGCCGCCTCGCTCGCGGGAGAACTGCTGGTGCGCTCTCGGTGGACGGTTCACCAGCGCGCGACCGGTGGACGATCCACCAGCGCGCCCCCAGTGGAAAGGCCACCGGCGCGCGACCGGTGGACGATTCACCAGCGCGCCCCCGGTGGACCGTCGGCCGGTCGCGTCCGCTCGGCTGTTGATCGAGTTGCGAGCGACGGCTTCACTCCCCGGCGACGAGGAACGTCTTGCCGCCCTTGCGCTCGAAGTACACCTCGGCGTCCGCGAGCCACTCGCCGACGTACTCGTCCACGCGGTCGGTCTCGACGCCGGACACGTCGAGTACGGTGCGGTCGTCGCCGTCAGCCGGGCGTTCCGCGCGAGCGAATCGAGCGTTCATACTCGTTACCTGTCGGTGCGAGGGTAAGAAGGTGAGCCGTCCGGAGCGAAAGTGAAACTGACGGACTGCGGCCGCGTGGACCTCACTGGGCTCTTCGGGCCGGTATGCAGTCGGTCAGCGTTCGATGACCGTCGCCGCGACGTAGGTGAGTAGCCCGAGCAGGACGAACGGGACGACGTGCAGTCCGATGGCGACGACCTGTGCGAACGGGTAGTCCGGGAACGGCGAGAAAAACAGGAGGAACAGCGTGAAAAAGAGGATGATGACCATCGGGATGATGTTGACCGAGATGTCGAGCAGGGTCTCGCGGTCGAAGAGGGAGTCGGCCATGACGGATGCAACGGACGGCGTCCAGCGAGTTAACGCCACTGGCTGGGCCGGGCCGGTCGGCGCGCGCCGCCGACCGGCCCGGCCCAGCTACTCAGCGAGTATCGTCCTCTCAGCCGTACAGCAACTGCTCGGCCTGCGTCCGTCGCCGGTCGACGTCGAAGTGGGGGTCGACGCCGGAGTTGGCGGCCAGCCGGTCCAGCACCAGCAACGGATCGGACCCCGCACGCTCGACGCGCTCCAGCAGGGCCGACAGCTCCGCGCGGTACAGCGCCAGCGAGTCGAGCAGCCCGACCGCCAGCGCCATCGCCACGCCCGCGTCGCCGCTGGGGAAGGCGTCGCTGATGGCCGAAAAGTCGGGCGGCCCCTCGGGAACGTCCGACTCCTCGACGGGGTCGATGGCGAGACACCGCGTGCAGATCGCCACCGCGGCGGATGCCTCGGGCAGGTGGTCGCGCAGGTCCGCGGGGACGCGGAACGCGAGTTGGTCGCCGCCGCAGTCGGGACAGGTCATACCCGCGGTTGGGTCGGAGCGGTGAAAAACGTGGGCGAAAACGGGGTGCAGTCGAGGCGAAGCGCCGAGACGCTACGCGAGTTCCAGCCTGTCGAGCGTCTCGCTCGTGGGTTCGCCAGCGGCGTCCCAGCCGCGGAACTCGTAGTAGCGCTCGAGCATCTCGTCGAGTTCCTCGGGCGGACAGTACATCCCCTCGGCGGGACCGTCCGGGATGGCCTCGTGCTGGACGCGGTGGGGAAGCGTGTCCGTCTCGGCCGAGGCGACCCCGCGCTCGACGTTGATGAGCCGTTCAAGGTTGTACACGCGCTCGCCGATCTCCTCGACCTCCTCGGTCGTGAGGTCCCAGTCGGTGGCGGCGTTGATGGCGTCGCGGTAGCGGTCGTTGACGTACTTGCCCCACCCGCCCTCGCTGACGAACCGACACTGGGTGAGCGAGTCGCCCAGCGCCGTGAAGTGCTGGGAGCGCGCGGCGAACTCCGGGGTTCCCTCGGTGGTCTCGTCGTGCTCGCCCTGATACTGGAGCGTGGGCCGGGTGTCGTGGTGCGAGCCGCCGCGAGTCGCGGTGGCGTAGCCGATGCTCATCCCCTTCAGCCCGCGCGCCGAGTGGGCCGCGATTTCGAGGCCCTTCACGCCGTAGAGGAGTTCGTCCGCGCCGTCGCCCACGTCGGCCGCGAGCCGGAACGACCCCTCCGCGAGGTCGTCGCCGAAGTCCTCGCGGTGGGCGATCTGCTCGGCGAGGTCGACCAGCCCGTCCGCGTCGCCGAACTCCAGATGCGGGGACGCCTCGTCCGGAACGAGGCCGCGTTCGTAGCACTCGCGGGCGAACGCGACGGTCACCCCGAAGCTGATGGTGTCCATCCCGAGCCGGTCACAGAGATCGTTGGCCTTCATCACGCGCTTGACGTCGAACACCTCCTGCATCGTCGACGTGGCGTAGAGGCTCTCGAACTCCGGAATTTTTCCTTCCGTGATGCCCTCGGACTCGACGGTGACGTGCTTGCCGCAGGCGACCGGGCAGGCCGTGCAGGTCGTGTCCTCGACCACGAACTCCTCCTTGATGCGCTCGCCGCTGACCGCCTCGGCCTCCGCCTCACCGGACTGCTCGGACTGGAGATTCCGGCGGCCGAGCTTCCCCATCTCGTTGACGGGGTTGACGAGCCCGGCGGTCCCGTGGGTCTGGAGCATCTCGGTCTCCTGCATGAGTTCGCCCATCCGGCCGGTCGCGAGGTCGCGGAGTTCGCCTTCGTTCTCGGGCTCGGCTTGGAAGTCGCCCTCGCGGACCGCGACGGCCTTGACGTTCTTCGACCCCAGGACGGCCCCGCTACCGCCCCGGCCAGCGACGCCCTCGCGGCGCTCCGAGTCGTGGAGCAGGCAGGCGTACCGCACCCGATTCTCACCGGCGGGGCCGGCCGCGACGACGTGGGTGTCGTACCCCTGCCCCTCGCGCTCGCGGATTTCCGCGCAGGTATCGTACGTGCCCTTCCCCGACAGCTCTCCGGCGGGTTCGAGGCTCGCGCCATCTTCGTCGACGCGGACGTACACCGTTTCGTCGGCTTCTCCGTGGAGCACGATGGCGTCGAACCCCGTCGACTTCTGGGCGGCGGGGAACGTGCCGCCGAACGTGCTGTCGAAGAAACCGTCGGTCATCGGGCTGACGAACCCGACGACGCCGCGGCTGGTGCTCTGGAACGGAGTGGCGGTCATCGGGCCGACCGCGAACACCGCCACGTTCTCCGGGTCGAACGGGTCCGCGTCGGTCGGCACGTGGTCGCGGACCAGTTTCGCGGCCAGCCCGTTGCCGCCGAGGAATCGCCGCGCGGTCTTGGAGTCCAGCGACTCGATCCGGTGCTCGCCAGCGTCGAGGTCCACGTGAAGCACGTCGCCGCCGTACACGCTCGGGAGATCGGCCGTCATTCGTTGGCAAGGGGATGGTCGGGCAGCGCCATAAAAGTTTAGCGTCGCTTCGAGTCGCGTTCTATAAGATTCTCTGCGTCTCCGAAAATCTACGAAAATAATTCGGTGTCGTTGAACAGAATCGTTCCGAGACGGAGTCCGCACAAACATTAATCAGCGTTCCAGACCTCGGCGGCGAGGGCATCGCGAACCCGAGCGCGGAGTTTCGGAACGTTTCGAGGTTACGACTCCCGCCGCCGCTCGACCAGCCCGTTCTCGTGGGCCTTGCACGACGCACCTATCGTCAGCTCGTGGTACGCGTCGGCCAGTTCGGCCTCGACCACGAGGTCGTCGAACCCGCCGACGACCGCGACGTCCGAGACCAGATCCACGATGGAGTGGGTGACCGCCTCCTCCTCGCTCGGGCTGAGATACGGCGTCTTCGAGTCCATCACCGACTCGATCAGCTCCTCGTCGTTGTCCGCGCGCGGGTCGACCTCCGCCTCGATGGTCGCGTCGCCGTACGTCACGTCGAACCGGACGCCCGCGCCGTGTTCGCGGGGCCGGAGCTCGATCTCGCCGCCGTTCGCGGCGTGAGTCACCGGTTCGGTCACGGTCTGGCGGGGCTGCGAATCGCCCGCCGCGAGGTCGGCTTCGCCGAGCGCCTCGGCGAGCGCGGGGTTCGGCAGGCCTGCGGCGTGACCCACGACGTTGCCCGGGTCCATCTCGGCGGCGTAGCAGAAGCGGTGCTCGGGCCGGGCGAAGTCCCATTCCTCTCGGGTCCCGACCACGTTCGCAGCCGTCACGCCCCGGAGGCCGAGCACCCCGAGCACGTGCTCGACCACGAACGAGCGCGTCCCGTCCACGAGGTCCGAGCGCGTCTCGTCCACGAGGTCGACCCGCACGTCGGCCTTCCCGACGTAGTCGACGGTCGCGGGCACGCCGTTGACCTCGATTCCCGGCGACTGCTTGGGCTCGACGCGGACCTCCGTCCCCTCGACGGGGCTGGCGACGGTTCTCACGCGACCACCTCCAGCCTCGACAGCGTCGACGCCAGCAGGTCGACGCAGGTCCGGTGCTGCTCGGCGGAGAACTCCTGCGCGCCGGGCGTCCCCGTGCCGAGCGCCAGCTTCTCCGCGCCGGGAATCTCGGCGAAGACGCCGGGCTGGGGAAGCCATTCGTACTCGCAGTCCCCGCGGACCTCGCGGTGGGCCGCCTCGACTGCCTCGCGGAAATTCGCCGAGGGCGCGGCGCGCTCGACGCCCGTCACCGTCTCGAAGTCGACCGACTCGACGCTCGCGACGCCAGCGACGCCGTCGCTGGCGTCGCGAGCGTCGAGATCGGCGGAATCTGCAACGTCCGCGAGGCGAGCTTCGACCGCGCTCGGGCTGGTCGCGGGGGTCGTCGACACGTCGAACGTCGCGGTGAGGTCCCCGTCGACCGACAGCGAGTCGAGCGCGAACGTTGTCAGCCCCGTGGTGAACGTGCCCCGGTCGTCGGACTCCACCGGATAGTGGTCGTGGTGGGGCGCGAGCGCCTCGGTCAGCGCCGACACGCGCTCGTCGAGGCCGTCGAGGGTGTGGTCCGAGCGCGCGTCGTACTCGACCGTGACCTCGGCCCGGCCGGTGCCCTTCGTGACGGTCGAGGCGAACCCTCCGAGCGGTGCGAGGACGAGCCACGGACCGTCGGCAGTGAACGCCGGTTCCGGGTAGTGGAGCGCCACGTCGGCGGCAGCGCCGCCAGTCTCCGCGACAGTCTCGCAGGCCTCGACCGCGGCGGCGAGACGCCCGACGGCTCCGGCGGACTCGCCGACGTAGCCATCGTCCGTGCGCTCGACGGTCTCGGGGTCGACAGCGCCCGCGACGACGAGGTTCACGTCGCCGTCCGCGGTGGCTTCCTCCGCGCGGGAAACGACCTGTTCGGGGTCGGGAAGGCGCTCGGCCGGAGTTCCCGACGGCGAGTCCGAGCCCGAATTCGGGCCCGAGTCGGTTGCCGTCATCCCGTCACCCCCAGCGGGTCGGTCGTCATTCGGTCACCCCCATCAGGTCGGCGGTCGAGGCGGCCATCACCTTCGCCGCGGTGACGACCTCCTCGATGGGCACGTACTCGTCGACGACGTGGGCCTGGTCCAGCAGTCCCGGCCCGTAGACGATGCACTCCTCGATGCCGGCGTCGTTGACCACGAAGCGCTGGTCGTCCGACCCGGGCGAGACCACGGGATCGGTCTCGTCGTAGAAGTCGAGGATGTTGTCGGTGTACGCCCGGCCGACCTCGCAGTCCTCGGGGACGCTCGCGGGTTCGGCGAACATGATCTCCTCGTAGTCGAAGCCGTGGCCGGTCGCACTTTCGGCCGCGTCCATCAGGTCCCGGATCTCCTCGCGGGCCGACTCGACAGTCTCGCCCGGGACGAGCACGCGGTAGAACGTCGCGCGACAGCGGTCGGGGATGACGTTCTCGGAGTAGCCCGCGTCGACCATCGTCGCCGAGATGTCGGCGTTGCGGGACTCGGCCGGAGTGACCGGCAGGTCGGTCGTGCGCTCGTGGAGTTCGTCTTCGTACTCGCCGACGCGGGTGAGGAAGTCGTTCATCGCCATCACCGCGTTCGCGCCGTCGTGGGCCATACAGCCGTGGGCCTTCTCGCCGCGCGCGGTGACGTGGAACTTGAGCACGCCACGGTGGCCAAGACAGATACGCGAGGAGTCGAAGCACTCGGTGTAGACGCAGTAGTCGGTGTTCTCCGGCGAGATGTATCCCTCGTCGACGAGGTGGCCGAGGCCGGTGAACCCGCCGGTCTCCTCGTCGACGGTCATGCTCTGGGTGACCGACCCGCGCAGGTCGACGCCCGCGGCTTCGAGCGCGTCGACGGCGAACAGGCTGGCCGCGATGCCGGACTTCATGTCGCTCGAGCCGCGGCCGTAGAGGCGGCCGTCCTCGACCACCGGGTCGTACGGGTCGTACGTCCAGTCCTCGCCCGCGGGCACCACGTCGAAGTGGCCCGTGAAGTGGACGTGCGGGCCGTCGTCGTCTCGCTCGCCCTCGCTGTCGGCATCGCCCGACTTCCGACCGAGCACGTTCACCCGCTCGTGGTCGGTCCGGTCGGGGTAGTGCTCGGCCACGACATCGTCTGGCACCTCGATGGTTTCGGTGTCGTAGCCGCGGTCGGCCATCGCCTCGCCGAGGAACTCGGCTCCTTCGCGGTAGTTCCTGCCCGGCGGGTTCTCGGTGTCGATGGCGACGAACTCGCGCAGGAACTCGACGATGTCGTCCTCGCGAGCCTCGACCGCGTCGTAGATCTCCTGTTTCGAGACGGCTGTGCGTTCGGCCATGTCAGATGTCCCGCCCGCCGTCTACTTCGAGCGCGGTGCCCGTGATCATCTCGGCCTCCTCGCTGGCGAGGAACACCGCGGCGTTGGCGATGTCCTCCGGTTCGGCCAGCCGCCCGAGCGGGATGGTGTCGGCCATGCCCTGGACGCTGAGGTCGCCGCCCGCGAAGTCCGGCAGCATGTCGGTGTCGGTCGCGACCGGACAGATGGCGTTGACCCGGATGCCGTCCTCGGCGAGTTCGTGGGCCAACTGCTTGGTGAGCGTGATCATCCCGCCCTTCGAGGCGGCGTACGCCGACAGGCCGGTCCGGGGTCGGATGCCCGCGGTCGACGCGGTGTTGAGGACGACCCCGCCGCCCCGCTCGCGCATGTGCGGCACGGCGAACTTCGCGCCGAGGAACGCGCTCTTGAGGTTCACGTCCTGAATGGTGTCCCACGTCTCCTCGGTCACGTCCTCGACCGGGGTCGACTCCTGCGGGATGCCCGCGTTGTTGTGGAGCACGTCGATTTGTCCGAACTCCTCGACCGTGCGCTCGACGAACGCTTCGACGTCGTCGGCGTCGGATACGTCGGCGGTGACGGCGAGTGTACCGCCGTCGCCGAGGTCGTCGAGTTCGTCGACCGTCTCGTCGGCCGCCTCGGCGTCGAGATCGACCGCGACGACGTTCGCGCCGCGCTCGGCGAACAGGTGCGCCGTCGCGCGACCCATCCCGGAGCCCGCTCCCGTGACGACTGCTGTCTTGTCGGTGAAACCCATACCACAGTGTTATTTCTCTCCCGTATCAAACTATCGCCAATCTATGCGCAATTTTTCGAAGAAGTGTGTAGGCGAGTGAACGGCGTCCGAACGAAGTCGAGGCTGGCGACGACCCGGCGACCGTCGAGTCGCCGGGTCGTCGCCAGCCCCGCCGTCCTAGATGGGGATGCGCCGGCCGAAGGCGATGGTCGGGAACGGCCCGGCCGAAGGCGATGGCCGGGGACACCCCAGGCGACTGCGGAGCGCGGTCGATCAGATCCCGGGGTGTCCGGCCGATTACGCGCCGGGGAGCGAGTCCGACTCGCCCTCGGCGAGGTTGATGGCGACGTTCTTGGTCTGGAGGTACGAGTCGAGCGCCTCCAGGCCCTTCTCGCGGCCGATGCCGCTGTGCTTGTAGCCGCCGAAGGGCGTCTGGTTCGTGTCGCCGAACCACTTGTTCACGTAGACGTTGCCCGCCTGCACGTCGCGCGCGAAGCGGTGGGCGCGGCGCACGTCGCTGGTGAAGATGCCGCTCGTGAGCCCGTAGTCCACGTCGTTGGCGATCTCGAACGCCTCCGCCTCGGTCTCGAACGGGATGACGGTGAGCACCGGGCCGAAGATCTCCTCCTGGGCGATGCGCATGTCGTTGTCCACGTCGGTGAAGACGGTCGGCTCGACGAAGTAGCCCTCGCGGTCGAGCGCATTCCCGCCCGCCGCGAGCGTCGCGCCCTCCTCGACTCCCGTCTCGATGTAGCTGGTGACCTTCTCGTACTGCTCGGCCGAGGCCAGCGGCCCCATGTCGAGGTCCTCCGCGCCGGGGCCGAGGTCGTAGTCCTCGGCGCGCGCGACGAGGCGCTCGACCATCTCGTCGTAGACCGACTCGTGGACGATGGCGCGGTCGGCGGCCGAGCAGACCTGTCCCGCGTTCGTGAAGATGGCCCGGTCGATCCAGGTGGCCGCCTCGTCGAGGTCGGCGTCCGGGAACACGAGCGCCGGGTTCTTCCCGCCGAGTTCGAGCGTGACCGGCGTGACCGTGTCGGCGGCCTGCTTCATGATGGCCTGTCCGGTCGGCACGCTCCCGGTGAAGGTGATGGTGTCGACGCCCTCGTGGGACGAGAGCGCGGCTCCCGCGGGGTCGCCGAAGCCGTTCACCACGTTGACGACGCCGTCGGGGACGCCCGCCTCCGCGCACAACTCGGCGAGCTTGAGCGACGACAGCGGCGTCTGCTCGGCGGGCTTGACGACCGCGGTGTTGCCGGCGACGAGCGCGGGTGCCACGCCGCGGGCGAACAGGTTACCCGGGAAGTTCCACGGCGTGATCTGGGCGCTCACGCCGTACGGCTCGCGCACGGTGAAGTCGATCTGGTCCGGGCCGACCGGGACGCTCGTCCCTTCGAGTTTGTCGGCCGCGCCCGCGTAGTACTCGAAGTAGCGGGCGGCCCCGCCCATGTCGCTTTTCGCCTGCGAGAGCGGCTTGCCCTGATCGAGGCTCTCGATGGCGGCCAGTTCCTCGCGGTGCTCGCGCACCAGTTCGCCGATCCGGCGGACGATGCGCCCGCGCTCGTCCGGGTCGGTGTCGCGCCACGCCGAGAACGCCTCGCGCGCTGCCGCGACCGCGCGGTCCACGTCGTCGGCCGTGGCCGCCGCGACCTCGGTGATCGGCTCGCCGGTCGCGGGATTCGTCGTCTCCAGCCGCCCGCCGTCGCCGGCCGGCGACCACTCGCCGCCGACGTACAGGTCGGTCGGTACGTCGACGTCACTGTGAGGAATCCTCATACTCGGTGTAGAGCGGTGCGGAGACGTTATGTCTTTTGGATGTCCGGCTGAATCGGCATTTTTTCGAACGTTCTTCAGAACATCGTGTTGAACGTGAAAAATTTCTGTGCCACGAGGAGATCTCGGGGAACCTTTATGTGGGTAAGTACCAAGGGCGCTGCTATGTCATCGGATAGATCGTCTGCCGACGAGGTCAGTCGTCGGCCCGTGCTCCGGGTCGCCGGTACTGCGGCCGCTGCGGCGTCGCTCGCGGGGTGTACCGGCGACGGGCAGGACGACTCGACCTCGACGCCGACCCCGCGGACGGCCGGGCGTCGTTCGAGGAGCGCGTCGAGAGCAGGCGACTGCTCGAAGGCGACGTGTCCGACCGGGCCGTGGTCGACGAGGCGGTCCGCGTCGCGACCGAGGAAGGCGGTGACGACCCCACCGTCGCGGTCAATTGCGCGGGCGTCGGCAGCGGCGGCCGCTTCGAGGAGATCACCGTCGAGGACCTCCGACGGACGTTCCGGGTCCACGTCGAGGGGACGTTCAACGGCTGCCGAGCCGTCCTGCCCGGGATGGACGACGCGGGCGGCGGTGCCATCGTGAACACGGGCTCCATCGCGGCGCTGGTGGGCTGGCGAGCCACGGCCGACTACACGCCCGCGAAGGGAGCCGTCGAGGCGATGACCCGCCAGCTTGCCGCCGAAGCCTCGCCGAAGGGCGTCCGGGTGCCGCTCACGGCGCGCCGGGATAATCGTCGCGCCACGGGCGAACGGCTTCGAGGGCCGCGCTGGCAGCCAACACGTCCTCGTCCGCGAACCGCCGGCCGGCGACCTGCAGCCCCACGGGCAGGCCGTCGTCGGTCAGCCCCGCCGGTACGGACGCGGCCGGGTGGCCCGTGAGGTTGTACACCATCGTGAGGAACCAGCCCGACCGGGAGTCGACCTCGACGCCGTTCACCTCGCTCGGGCCGAGCATCCCGTTCTCGAACGGCGGGACGGTCGTCACCGGGCTGACCACGATGTCGTACTCGTCGAACACGTCCTGCACGCCGTCGAACACGTCGGTCCGGCCCCGGCTCGCGCGGGTGTACTCGACCCCGCTGTGCTCGCGACCGTTCTCGGCCATCTCGACCATCCCGTCCGGGAACTGGTCGCTGTCCGCGCCCGTCACGTCGAGGTCGAACGCCTCCTGTAGCCGGTCGGCGAGCGTGGCGACCGACACCTCCCACTGGACCATCGAGGTGTCCTGGATGAGCTCGTCGAGGGTGTGCCCGAGGTCGACCTCGACCTCCTCGACCGACAGCCCGGCCCAGCGGAGGTCCTCGACCGCGGCCTCGACCACCGAGCGCACCGCGGGGTCGATGGGGAAGATGCCGAAGTCGGGGGTGTACGCGACCGAGAGGTCGGTGGCGTCGCGCTCGGCCGCCGCCTTGAAGTCCGTGCCGTCGTCGGGCAGGCTGAACGGGTCGCATGGGTCCGGACCGCTCAGCACGTCGAGCGCGAGCGCGGCGTCGGCGACCGTTCGGGCGTGGACGCCCTCGTGGATGAACGGCGTGTGGGTGCCGAACGCGTCGGGGCGGCTGTCCACCGGCACGCGGCCGTAGGACGGCTTGAACCCGACTACGCCGCAGAACGCCGACGGGATGCGCACCGACCCGCCCGCGTCGGACCCCTCCGCGAGTGGTGCCATCCCGTCGGCCACGGCGGCCGCCGACCCGCCCGAGGAGCCGCCCGCGTTCTTCCCGATCTCGAACGGGGTGGAGGTCGGTCCCGCGAGCAGGTTGTCGGTCGTGACCTTCAGGCCGAACTCCGGGGTGTTGGTCTTCCCGAGCACGATGGCCCCCGCATCCTCCAGTCGGCGCACCACGGCCGCGTCGCGCTCGGCGACGTGGTCTTCGAACGGCTTCGCGCCGAACGTCATCCGGACGCCCGCGACCTCGGTGAGGTCCTTGATGGCGACCGGGAGACCGTGGAGCGGGCCGAGGTCGTCGCCGCGCTCGACCGCCCGCTCGGCTTCCTCGGCCGCCTCGCGGGCTCGTTCGCCGAGCACCGTCACGTAGGCGTTGACCTCGTCGTTGCGCTCGGCGATGCGGTCGAGATACGCGTCCACGACCGCCACCGGCGAGACGACGCCGTTTCGGATGTCGTCTACGAGGTCGGCCGCGGATTCGAAACACAGTTCCTTCGTCACGGGGTATCGATTGACACAGCTAGTAATAAACCTACGTCCTCGGGACGCCGTTCGAGCGTTCTCGCCCCGGGCTCGCACTGCTGGAGCGAGCGCTTTCCCCCGGGCTCGCACTGCTGGAGCGAGCGCTTTCCCCCGGGCTCGCACTGCTGGCGGGGTCGAGCTGCTGAACCGACAGCTATCGGCGACCGAAAGCGGAGAAAACGGCAATCCTCGCTGAAAAATTTCCAGCGGGTCGGCGGGCATCAGTACACTGTTGTAGCTCCTCGCTCGTTGGGCCAGTGTGAACGGGAGTCGCGTCGCCGCGCGGCGCGCTGGCGAGCGCGTCGCGGACGCGCTCGCCAGCGCGCTCGTGCGCGGCTACAAGGTGATTCTGGTCGCAGTCGCGGCGCTGGCGGGCGTCGCGGTCCCCTCGGTCGGCGACGCGCTCGCGCCGCTGACGACGCCCATCGTGGTCTTTCTCGTGTTCGGGTCGCTCCGGGACGCCCGGACCGGCGGTGGGCCCTCGCCCTCGTTGCGGGCAGTCGCCGAGAGCCTGAGTATCGGCTATCTCGCACTCCCGGCGGTCGCCGTGGTGCTCGGCCGGGTCGTCCTCTCGCCCGCCGCGACGACCGGCGTCCTCGTGGCCGTGGCCGCGCCGACGACCGCGGGCAGCGCCATCGTCTGGACCCGGCTGGGCGACGGCGACACCGGGCTAGCGGCCGTGGTCGCGCTGGTCTCCATCCTGCTGGCACCGGTCGTCGCGCCGGTCATTCTCTCCGCGACCCTGACCGCCGACCTGTCGCTCGACGTGGTGCCGGTCGTCCGGCGGCTCCTCGTGGTGGTCGGCGGGGCCGTCGCGCTGTACTGGGCCGTCCCGGAGCGCGCGCTCGACGAGACACACCTCCGACGCGGGTCGCTCGCGGCAATCGTGGCGCTGGTGTACGTCAGCGTCGCGTCGAGCGACGTGGCCGGAACGTCGGTCGCGTACCTCGGCGAGGTCGCGCTCGCGGCGCTCGCCGTGATGGGCGTCGGCCTCGCGCTCGTGTTGGCGGTCGGGAAGGCGGTCGGCGGGAAGGCGGTCGGCGGGAAGGCGGTCGGCGGGAAGGCGGTCGGCGGGAAGGCGACCGGCGGGAAGGCGATCGGCCCGGGGCGACGACAACTGACGGCCGTCTTCTTCTCCTCGACGCTGAAGAACCTCGGCATCGGGCTGATAATCGCCGGTTCGCTCGGCGCGGGAGCCGGCCCCGCAATCGCCGTCACCGCGTTCTACGTGGTCCAGCAGCTCGCCAGCGGCGGCGTCGCGGAGGCGTTCCAGTCGCGATGGAGTAGTGAACAAAATTCGGAGTAATCACCGCTATCGTGGATAGAGTAAGAAGATTATCCCGAAGGTCGGAAGGTTTATTAATTCGTGCAGTGTCAGTTGTCCCCATATATGGCATACGAGGAGACGGTAGACGACCGCCCGACGGAGACCGAAGCGACCGACAAGGAGTACGTCTTCGGGACGTGGTCGTACCAGAGCGAGGTCTCGCCGACCGAGATCGTGGAAGCCGACGGCGTCCGGTTCACGGAGGCCGACGGGAGCGAACGCATCGACTTCTCGGGACAGCTGATGTGCTCGAACCTCGGCCACTCGGCTGACGACGTGGCGGACGCGATGGCCGAGCAGGCCCAGACCGGGGCGTACTTCGCGCCCGGGTTCACGACCGAGCCGCGCGCGGAACTCGGCGAACTCCTCGCGGACGTGACGCCGGGCGACCTCTCGAAGACGTTCTTCTCGACCAGCGGGACCGAGGCGGTCGAGGCGGCCATCAAGATCGCGCGCTTCTACACGGGCAAGCAGAAGATCCTCTCGCGCTACCGGTCGTACCACGGCGCGACCGCCGGCTCGATCAGCGTCACCGGCGACCCCCGGCGGCTGAAGGCCGAGCCCGGGATTCCGGGCACCATCAAGGCCCCCGACCCGTACGCCTACGGCTCGAACATGGACCCGATGGAGAGTCTGGACTACATCGACGAGATGCTCGAACTCGAAGGCGACACGGTCGCCGCCGTGCTCGTCGAACCCATCGTGGGCTCGAACGGCATCCTCGTCCCGCCCGAGGAGTACCTCCCGCGGCTGAAGGAGATCGCCCACGACCACGGCGCGCTCCTCATCTGCGACGAGGTGATGTCCGGATTCGGCCGGACGGGCGAGTGGTTCGGCTCCGACGTGTTCGGCGTCACGCCCGACATCATGACGATGGCGAAGGGCCTGACCGGCGCGTACGCCCCGCTCGGCGCGACCATCGTCACGAGCGAGATCGCCGACCACTTCGAGGACGAGATGCTCTGTCACGGCCACACGTACTCGGGCCACCCGGTCGCCTGCGCGGCGGGGCTGGCCGCCGTGAAGACGTACCAGGAGCAGAACCTCGTCGAGCACGCCGCCGACGTGGGCGAGTATCTGGGCGAGCGCCTCGACGACCTCGCCGACGACCATCCGAGCGTGGGCGACACCCGCGGCGTGGGCCTGTTCCGCGGCGTCGAACTCACCAAGTCGAGCGAGGGCCGGGTGCCGTTCGGCCGCCGAGAGGACAAGATCTCGAAGGGGTCGACGGTCGTCGACGAGGTCGCCGAGCGCGCCTACGAGAACGGCACCTACGTCGCCAACATGATCAACACGCTCGTCATCGCGCCGCCGCTCACCATCACCGAGGACGACGTCGACGAGGCCGTCTCGCACATCGACGACGCGCTGTCGGTCTCCGACGCCGCGATGGAGGACTGAACGCGGTCGGTGGACGGAGAACCGAGCGCGGTCGGTGGACGGTTGCTGCGTGGCCGTCGCGCGGTGGGACGGCCGCCACGCGGTGGCTGCTCGCGCGCGGCCGGTCGTGACCGGCCGCGCGCGAGCAGCCGGCCGGCAGTCCAGTCGCTTGCGAGTAGCCGGCAGGCAGTCCCCGCGTAGGACTGCCGAGCGACCGCGCGAATCGAACAGAAATCAAAAATGAGCGGGAATTAACCACATTGTTTGTCTGCGTTCGATGTCACCAGTATCTTTTTGAGTTTGTCCGAAGTTGAAGGTCGTATGGAAAACACAGATCGCCCCGTCGCGGACCTCGACGACGTCGACCTCCAGCTTCTCGAACGCATCGAGGACGACTTCGACGTCAACTTGGAGGAACTCTCCGAGGAGCTGGGCTTCTCGAAGTCCGCCATCCACTACCGACTCAACAAGCTCCGGGAGAAGGACGTCATCACCGACGTGTCCGCCGACCTCGACCCGCTCGCGTTCGGACTGAACATGATGATGTTGTCTGACGTGTCGGTCACCCACGACACCGGCTACGCCGACCAGATCGGGTCGAAGCTGACCGACATCGACGGCGTCCAGCAGGTGTACTACACGATGGGCGACGTGGACTTCGTCGTCGTCTCGCGAGTCCAGAACCGCGACCAGATGAACCGGCTCGTCGACGATATCGTCGCCATCGACGGGGTGAACGAGACCTCCTCGCAGTTCGTGATGAAGGAGCTCAAGACCGACAGCAACACGGTCGCGGACCTCTCGGAGGACATGAAAGAGGCCGTCGTGACCGCCGACGAGTGATCCGATTCGGAAAGAGCGACCTCCTTCGGAGAAACGACCGCAGAAACGCGTCGTCGCAGTTCAGTCGTCGGCAGTGACCGTCTCGGCCGCTTCGGCGGCCTCGGCCGCCTCGGCCTCGCGCTCCTCCTTGGCCTCCTGTTCCTTCTTGGCCTTGATCTTCTTGAGTCGGAAGATCTCCTCGCGCTCCTGCTCTTCGAGCTTCTGCTCGATGTACTCCTTGTTGTCGGTGAGTTCGGGCAGGAGCTTGAACTCCAGGGCGTTCACGCGGCGCTTGGTGGTCTCGATCTCGGTGAGCATCTTCTTCATCGCGGTCTCGACCTCCGCGGCGAGGATGATGCTCTCGAGCAGGTCCTCGTACGCCTCGGCGGCCTCGTCGATGCGGCCGCTCGTCCCGAGCACGCCGTAGCCGCGTTCGTCGAGGCTCTTGCTGACCTTGCTGGACTCGATCTGGGGGACGACCACGCCCATGATGTTCTTCGACTCGGTCGTGATCTCGGGGTGCTCCTTGAGCGCGGCCGCGGCCCCACGGACCGCCACGTCGCCCTCCATCGCGCGGGCCATGTTGATCTTCTGCTGGGCGCGCTCGTAGTTGCCCTCCAGATCCGAGCGCACGTCCTGGGCCTGATCGAGGATGTCCATGAACTCCATGATGAGGCCGTCGCGTTTCTTCTCCAGCGTGTCGTGGCCCCGGTCGGAGAGCTCGATGCGGTCCTCGATCTGCATCAAGTTCTTCCGAGTGGGCTTGACGTCCTTGGCCATCTTGGCCGGTATTTGTAGCTGGAGCGGGTTAACCTTTTACAGTCGGCGTCGCTCGACGCGGCGTCTCCGAGTGCGATGCCGCCCGTGAGACAGTATCGTCGGCACGGCGAAACGAGCGAACGAAACCGCAACAGGTGAAAACGAGAGCCGAACTCCGAATCCGTCGTCAGTCCGCCGCGACTTCCTCGGCCGTCTCGTCTTCGCTCTCGGGGTAGTACTTCTCGATGAGCTCCTCGTCGATGCGGTTGAGCTCCTCGACGGGGAACATCCCGAGCAGGTCCCAGCCGATGTCGAGCGTGTCCTCGATGTCGCGGTTCGTGTCGAAGCCCTGGTCGACGAACTCCTCTTCGAACCGGTCGGCGAAGTCGAGGTACGTGTTGTCACGCTCCGAGAGCGCCTCGCGACCGACGATGTTCACGAGGTCGCGTAGGTCCTCACCCTCCGCGTACGCGGCGTACATCTGGTCGGAGACGTCGCCGTGGTCCTCACGGGTGAGTCCCTCGCCGATACCGTCGTCCATCAGCCGCGAGAGGCTCGGCAGGACGTTGATCGGTGGCGTGATGCCCTGGGAGTTGAGGTCGCGGTCGATGTAGATCTGACCCTCCGTGATGTAACCGGTCAGGTCCGGAATCGGGTGGGTGTCGTCGTCGCCCGGCATCGTGAGGATGGGGATCTGGGTCACCGACCCGTCGCGGCCCTCGATGCGGCCCGCGCGCTCGTACAACTGGGCGAGGTCGGTGTACATGTAGCCGGGGTAGCCACGCCGGCCAGGCACCTCCTCGCGCGCCGCGCCGATCTCTCGCAGGGCCTCGCAGTAGTTGGTCATGTCCGTCAGGATGACCAGCACGTGGTAGCCCTTGTCGAACGCGAGGTACTCCGCGGTGGTCAGCGCCAGCCGCGGCGTGACCGTCCGCTCGACCGCGGGGTCGTCCGCGAGGTTGGTGAAGACCACCGAGCGTTCGAGCGCGCCCGTGCGCTCGAAGTCCTCCATGAACTCGTTGGCCTCCTCGGCGGTGATGCCCATCGCGCCGAACACCACTGCGAACTCCGAGCCCTCGTCGTCTTCGCCGGCTTCCTCCTCTTCCTCGGGCACTGTCGCCTGTCGCGCGATCTGGAGCGCGAGTTCGTTGTGGGGCAGGCCGCTGCCGGAGAAGATGGGGAGCTTCTGTCCGCGGACCAGCGTGTTCATGCCGTCGATGGCCGACACGCCGGTCTGGATGAACTCTTCGGGGTACTCGCGGGCGGTCGGGTTGATCGCCGCGCCGACGATGTCCCGGCGCTCGTCCGGCACGATCTCCGGACCGCCGTCGATGGGGTTGCCCGAGCCGTCGAGGACGCGACCGAGCAGGTCCTCGGTGACCGGCATCTTCATGGTCTCGCCGAGGAACCGCACCGACGACTTCCGGTCGATGCCTTCCGTACCCTCGAACACCTGGATGGAGACGAGCCCGTCGCTCGATTCGAGCACCTGTCCTCGCTTCGTGTCGCCGTTCGGCGTCTCGATCTCGACGATCTCGTCGTAGCCGATAGGTTCGTCTACCTCGGCGAACACCAGCGGACCGCTGATCTCCGTGATGGTCTGATATTCCTTCATTGTTCTAGTAGAGGTCGCGGAGTTGGTCTTTCACGTCGGCTTCGAGGTCCGCGACGAACTCGTCGGCCTCGTCGTCCGGCGTCGTCGCGATGCGGTTCAGCCGGGGCGCGGCGTCGATGTTCGTGACCTCGTCGACCGGGACGCCGGCGTCGAGCGCCTCGAACGCCTCGTCGTTGTACGTCCGAATGGCCTGGAGGATGAGGTACGTCTTCTCGGGCGGACAGTTGGTGTCCACGTCGTGCAGCGCGTTCTGCTGGAGGAACGCCTCGCGGATGTAGCGGGCGACCTCGAGCGTGAGCTGCTGGTCCTCGGGCAGTGCGTCCTTGCCGACGAGCTGAACGATCTCCTGGAGTTCGTCCTCCTCGTCGAGCACGTCGACGGCCCACTGGCGCTGCTCGGGCCAGTCCTCGGCGACGTTGTCCTCGAACCACGGGTCGAGCTGGTCGGTGTACAGCGAGTACGACTCGTTCCAGTTGATCGAGGGGAAGTGGCGTCGCTCGGCGAGGTCGGCGTCGAGCGCCCAGAACGTCTTCACGATGCGCAGCGTGTTCTGGGTGACCGGCTCCGAGAAGTCGCCGCCGGGCGGGCTGACCGCGCCGACCACGGTGACCGACCCCTCGGTGTCGTTGATGTTCTCGAAGTAGCCGGCGCGCTCGTAGAACTCCGAGAGGCGCGCGGCCAGATACGCGGGGTAGCCCTCCTCGCCGGGCATCTCCTCGAGTCGCGAGGAGATCTCGCGCATCGCCTCGGCCCACCGTGAGGTGGAGTCGGCCATCAGCGCCACGTCGTACCCCATGTCGCGGTAGAACTCCGCGATGGTGATGCCCGTGTACACGCACGACTCGCGTGCCGCCACCGGCATGTTCGACGTGTTCGCGATGAGGCAGGTCCGGGACATCAGCGGCTTCCCGGTGACCGGGTCTTCGAGTTCCGGGAAGTCGTCGATGACCTCGGTCATCTCGTTGCCGCGCTCGCCGCAGCCGATGTAGACGACGATGTCGGCGTCGGCCCACTTCGCCAGCTGCTGCTGGGTGACGGTCTTGCCGGAGCCGAACGGCCCCGGAATCGCGGCGGTCCCGCCCTTCGCGAGCGGGAACAGGCCGTCCTGCACGCGCTGGCCCGTCACCAGCGGCGTCCGGGGCGTCTTCTTGTCGGCGGAGGGTCGGGCCTCGCGGACCGGCCACTCCTGGCGCATCGAGATCTCCTCGCCGTTGTCGAGTTCGACCACCGTCTGCTCGACGGTGTGGTTGCCGTTCTCGACTGCGACGATCTCGCCGCCCTCGTAGTCGGGGGGCACCATCACTTTGTGGTCGATGCTCTCGGTTTCGGGCACCGTGCCGACGATGTCGCCGGGTTCGACGACGTCGCCTTCCTCGACCTCGGGCTCGAACGCCCACGTCTTCTCGAGGTCGATGCCGGGTGCGTCGACCCCG
Source organism: Halorussus litoreus (assembly GCF_003382685.1). Classification (GTDB taxonomy): domain Archaea; phylum Halobacteriota; class Halobacteria; order Halobacteriales; family Haladaptataceae; genus Halorussus; species Halorussus litoreus. Next base: position 61,365 of record NZ_QLVG01000037.1, read on the forward strand.
CGGTCGAGGAACGCGCCCATCTTGTCTTCGAGGACCGTCAGCGGGCGCTGGACGCCGTCGTAGATGGAGTCCAGCATTCCGGGCCCGAGGTCCACGGACAGCGGTTCGCCGGTGTTCTCGACCGGTTCGCCCGGCGCGACGTTCGACGTCTCTTCGTACACCTGAATCGTCGTCAGGTTGCCTTCGATCTCGATGACCTCACCCATCAGCCCTTCCTCGCCGACGTACACCACGTCGTTCATCCGGGCGTCGAGGTCGGTCGCCGTGACGACCGGTCCACTTACGCTCTCGATGACCCCGTCCTCTCGAACGGCGTCGGTGTCAGTTGATTGGCTCATTCGTTGTCACCTTGTTCGTCTTCGTCCATGAGGTCGATACCGATGGCGCGCTTGATCTGGTCGCGCAGCCCGCCGCTTCCGGCCCCGCCGCCGATCGAGACCATCACCGGCTCGACGCTGGTCTCTACGTCCTGTCGCACCGTCCGCGACAGGCGGTCGAGGTCGTCGTCGTGCATCACCACGATGCCGATGTCGTCGTCGTCGAGCACGCGGGTCACCGCGTCGTCGAGCTCCGACTCCTTCTGGTCGTCCGGGACGTTCTCGAACTTCCGGACGCCGGCAAGTCGGAACCCGGTGGTGAACTCGGGACTGCCAACGACCGCAATCTCCTGGCTCATGTTATCACCAGTTCGCTCTCGATCTGGTCCTCGGTCAGTCCAGCCTCGCGTCCGCGAGCGATGGCGCGGATGTTGTCGACCTCCCGCTCCTTCGCCAGCACGTACGCCAGCACCGGACACACCGACAGCGGGAAGACGTGCGAGAGGTGGTCGGAGTACTCGAGGAGTGCAGCGTCTAGTGCGTGCTCGAATCCGATGAGGCTGTCGGTGCGCTCCAGGTCGTCGAGCGCTTCGGTCAGGTCGTCGCCGTACGTGCTGTCGCGGATGAACGTGCTCAGCTCGTCGACGTTCGTCGACAGCTGGGACAGCTCGGACTCGCGGAACAGCTGGCCGCCCTCGATGAAGTACTCGGCCGGGTCGAGGTCCGCACCGCTCCGGGCGATCCGGAGCGCGTTCCGGGCGTTCCGGAAGTCGATCTCGGCCTGCAGGAACTCGACGTACAGTTCCATCGCGCGACCGCTCGACGTTGGCGTCTCGGCCAGCAGCCCCTCGTAGTAGCTGCGGTCGACCGCGTTCTCCAGCGGGACGAGCACGTCGGTCTCCTCGAAGTCGGCGTACGCGTCCGCCAGCGGGTCGCCGTACCGCGTGCGGTCGAGCAGTTCGACGACCTCCTCGATGGAGCCGGCCTCCGTGAGTCGGTCGAGGAACTGCCGGTCGAACTCGCCAGCGTAGACGAGGTCGGACTCGATGGTGTCCGCGTCGGCCCCCGAGTAGAGGCCGCGGATCACCGTCTTGACGTTCCACGCGTCGAACTTCCGGAGGTACCGGGCGATGAGCTCGTACAGCTCACCGTCGGCCCACCGGAGGAGGTCGTCGAAGTGCTTGGCGAGGTTGCGGTTGAGCGCGTACTCGATGAGGTCGACGCCGCCGTACCGGGAGCCGAGCGCGTTGATCTCCTCCTCGTACTCGGTCTCCTCCATGTACCGGGCGATCTCGCTCGGACCCATCCGGAGGAGTTTCCGGTAGTCCTCGTCGTCGAACAGCAGCGACCGGCGCTTTCGGACCCGAGCGTTGACGTACTCGTAGTTCGACGATCCCTCGGTCTTTCGTGCGCTCATTGCTCGAACAGGCGGGTGCTGATGTTCTGCAGGTTGTCCTCCCAGACGTCCTCCAGCACCGAGTCGAACGTGTTGTTCACCCGGACTCGGGACTGCTCGCTCTCGACCACGACGCCGCCGAGGCAGTCGTGCTCGCCACCGTACTCGTAGCCGTCGTAGTCGGCCACGATATCGGTCAACAGCTCGTCGTCCTCTGGCTTGCCGAACACCCGAACGGTGTCGCCGGCGTCGAACTCCTCACTGGCGGCGTCGAGCAGTTCGCGCGTCAGCTCCTCGCGACGGTCGCCTTCGAGGTCGGCGAGTCGCTGCTCCACTGCATCGCGAACCTCCTGCAGCGCGTCGCGTCGGGCTTCGAGGCGCTGCTGCTTGGCCTCCAGCTTCGCGCTGGAGAGCTTCTGCTCGCGCTCCTGCTCTATCGCCCGCTCGGTCTCCTGTTCTTGCTCCGCGAGTATCTCGTCGGCGTCGGCCTCGGCCTCCGAGACGATCTCGGCGGCGCGCTCGTCGCCCTCCGACTGAATCTCCTGCGCGCGCTCGCGGGCTTCGTTTCGTATATCCTCAACTACCGTGTCCAGACTCATTGATGAAGAGGGAAAGCGGGTTGGTTATCCGACGAGGAACACGACGACCAGCGCGAGAATGACGAGCGTCTCGGGCAGGACCGTCATGATGAGCCCCGTCCCGAAGAGGCTCTCGTCCTCGGCGATGGCACCGATGGCCGCGCTCCCGATGCCGCGCTCCGCGTAGCCTGCACCCAGCGCGGCGAGGCCGACCGCGAGTGCGGCCATGCCGTTCTCGGTGATCGCCTGAAGCGGCGTCAGAGCGTCGATTCCGCCCTGTGCGAACAGTACACTGGTCTCGACCATCGCGAGTATAGCATCGAACATAGTTTCTGAAGTCTCCTTTTGCGCTCGTAACCGAACAGTCGTATTTCCCGTTACTGCCATCATAAAGCTTCCCAAAAGAGTTCGCCAGAGGCGGGTCTGAGCGCCCCAAACCGGATTTTGTGCTACCGAATACCAAGGGTGATGAACGGCAGTGGATCGAGTTGGGACTCACTCGGTCGAGACGAATCGGCTCAGAATCGAGCGCACACCGTCGACGTGCGTGCCGAAAGCCAAATCACGCCGAAATCGCGGGGGTAAACGCGACGGTCAGTCCTGGGTGGTGTACTGCCGCTCGTAGCCGAACGGCTCGTACTCCTCGCCGCCGCCCTCGTAGAACTTGCCGAAGAACTCCACGTACTCGAGACGGACCGCCTGCAGTCCGGCGCTGGTGATGCCGAGTGCGAGGACGAGCAGGTGGCCGAGCACGAGAACGAGGAGTCCACCGACGACCCCGGCGACGCCCGAGTGCATCAGACCGGGGAACATGATCGACGCTCCCTCGTAGTGGTCGAGCGCGTACTGGGGACCGTAGTTGATCATGAAGTGCCACTCCTCGCCGTGACCGTGGTCGACGGCGTACACGCCGAAGAACAGCAGATTGACCACGAAGGCCATCCCCGCCTTGGCGAGCAGCACCGCAGCGATCCGGGTGTACGAGAGCGCGTCCGAGAGGACGCTCAGGCTCTCGAGCGCGCCGATGACGATGCCCGGACCGCCGAAGTGCTTGACCTCGCCAGCGACGTAGAGAAGGAAGCCGACGGCCCCGACCGCGAGCCCGAGGGTCCCGACTTCGGGCGAGAACCCGCCGAAGCCGAACGCGAACGGGTCGCCATCGAACACGGTGAACAGGAAGTCCGGTTTTGTCGCGCTCGCCTGCGTGCTGAAGATCCACGTCCAGACGCCAGCGAACAGCAGGACCCACGAGCCGCTTTCGAGGACCGCATCGACAGGGTTGTGGCCGACCTCCTCGACGAAGCCGAAGACGTACCCGATAGTCATGTGAAGCAGACCCAGCAGTATCGAGACGACCATCCACGTGAGCGCGAAGCTCTCGCCGACGGGCTGAAGTCCCTTCTCGATGGGCGGATGGCCGCCCCAGACCAACTCGCCGAGTTGGTGAAGGCCGAATATCTCGCCGTACAGCACGCCGAACAGCGCGGTGAAGCCGCCCGCCCACAGCGCGATGCCGCCGAGGCTCTTGATGGCGCCGTTGTCGAAGCTACTGTACAGCCAGTAGCCGATCCCCATGTAGAGGATGCCGTACCCGAGGTCGCCGATCATGAACCCGAAGAACGCCGGGAACGTCAGGAACAGCACGACCGTCGGGTCGAGGTCGGAGTACTTCGGTCGGTTGATAGTCTTGACCAGCAGTTCGAACGGCTTGAACGCGCCGGGGTTGTCCTGGACGACAGGTGGCTGGTCGTCGTCCATGGTCGTCCCGCCGTCGGCAGCGACCTCACCGTCCGGCGTCTCGTCGTGCGTGGCGGGCTCCTCGTGACCGAAGGAATCGTGGGCGTCGTAGGAGGCGCGTTCGAGTTCGTCGACCTCCACGCGGTCGCCCACCGCGTCGCCGAGCGTCGTGGTGAGCTCGGTGTAGCGGTCGGTCGGAATCCAGCCCTCCGCGACGAAGGCGTTCTCCGTCGTGGCGAAGTTGAGCGGCGCTTCGGCCTTCTGCACGTCGATGGAGAGCTTCTCCTCGGCCGCGAGCAGGAATCCCGCGGTCTCGAGCTTCACCTCCTCGATCTCGTTCTCGACGCTGTCGAGCTTGGACTGGAGCTTCTGTCGCTCGTGGCGCAGCTCCTCGGCGTGGTCGCTCGGAGCTCCAGAGGCGTCGGGAACCTGCAGTAGCGCGAAGTCGACGCCGACCAGCGCGTCGTCGAGCGCGTCGTCGTCAGCGTCGGCGGCGGGGTACGCGAACACCGCGACCGCGTCGCCCTCGCCGGTGAAGACCTCGTACTCGCGGACAGCGTCGGCCGCGCCGAGGACGCTCCGGACCTCGTCGGCGTCGCCCTCGCCGACCGCGGCCTGCAGGCTGTCGTAGCCCGAGAGCAGGTCGAGGTCGATGCCCAGGTCCGCGAACGGCTCCATCGAGTCGAGTCGCTCCTCGACGTCGCGGAGCTGGCCTTCGAGGTCGGTCCGGCGGTCTTCGAGTTCGTTGACCTCGGTTCGGACCGACTCGAGTTCCTCGTCGAGCTCGTCCTCCGTGACGATTCGACTCGGGCCCGCGTCCTCCTCGTCGAGGTCGAGGATGCTCTCTAGCGACCGGACCGTGACGAGTTTCTCGGACGCCGTGTCCGCACCTTCGATGGGGTCGCCCGGCTCGAACCCGTTCCACGAGCCGTCGTAGTCGGAGAGATGCACCAGATTCAGCTCGTGGACCGCCTCGATCACGTCGTCCATGACGGCTCGCGAGCCCGTCACGGACACCTTGCTCATTCGTTCAGGTCTGAGCATGCACCGCCTCCTCGAACAGGTCTACCACGTGTTCGACCGCCTCCTCCTCGTTCTCGCGGGCCTGCTCGACGAGCGCCTCACGCTCGGCCTCGCCTTCGTCGAGGATCTCCTCGCGCTCGGCGTCGATCTCTTCGCGGGCCTCGGCGAGCCGTTGCTCGTGGAGTTCGGCCGCCTCCTCCTCGGCCTCCTGGCGGACCGATTCGGCCTCCTCCCGGGCTTCGGAGATGCGCTGGTCGCGCTCCTCCTCGGCCTCGGCGACTATATCGTCGGCCTCTTGCTCGGCCTCCTTGATTCGTTCGAGAACCTCTGGCCTCGGCATACTAATCGTCCGAAAGTTGCGCTAGCGCCTATAAACTACTTGCGGAACCTGTTCCGGACGAGATCGCCATGCCGTGCGTTCACACGCCACTTTCGGTGGGAGTGTTATTCTGACACTTGCCGAGGGAACTGTTCGGTTTCACCGTCGAACGAGTCGCGTCCAACGGGCGACAGAATGGCAGGATTATTTGTCCGGCGGGCCGAATTCGGCAGTAATGGGTATCCTCGAAGACAAGCGGCGGGCGCAGGTGTTCTACAAGTACCTCTCGAAGGTGTACGACACGGTCAACCCGTTCATCTGGAACGAGGAGATGCGCGACGAGGCGCTGGCGATGCTCGACATCGACGAGGACGACCGGGTGCTCGACGTGGGCTGTGGCACGGGCTTCGGCACCGAGGGGCTGCTGGAGCACACACGGAACGTCCACGGGCTCGACCAGAGCGTCCACCAGCTGGAGCAGGCGTGGGACAAATTCGGCAAGCACGAGCCCGTGAGCTTCTACCGCGGGGACGCCGAGCGGCTCCCGTTCCGCGACGACAGCTTCGACGTGGTGTGGTCGTCGGGCTCCATCGAGTACTGGCCGAACCCGGTCGCCACCCTCCGGGACATGCGCCGAGTCGTCGAGCCCGGCGGACAGGTGCTCGTCGTCGGCCCGAACGACCCCGACTCGTCGCTGATGGGGAAGCTCGCGGACGCCATCATGCTGTTCTACGACCGCGAAGAGGCCGACCGGATGTTCCGCGAGGCCGGCTACGTGGACATCCAGCACCGCGAGATGGGCCCCTCGTACGACCCCGACATCGCGATCACGACCGTCGCGCGCGACCCGGAGGAGTAGCCGGTTTCGGCACCTTCATTTTCAACACCCGGCGCACGCCGTTTCGCGGCCGCTACGGCTAGGGATGTCTGAGGCCCGCGGTTGCGGTCGCGGTGCAGGGCGGTACGGGCTCTCATATGCCTCGGCTAGCTAGCTTCGAACCGGCACCGTTCGCCAGCGAACCGCCTTCTGGGTTCGACTCCGTTCGTCTCACGCCGTTTCTTCGAGTTCGGCGATCACCGTGCCGTCGAGCGAGAGCGTCACCGCCACGGTCGCTTCTGGCGAAATCGCCGGCTCGTTGGTTCCCGCGAGGCGAAAACTCGTGCGCTCGCCCGCCGTCCACTCCGAGCCGCTCCCGCTGTTGAACGGTCCGGTCGGCCCCGGCCGGAAGCCGTCCGCCGAGAAGAACGGAACCGGCGGCTGGACGGCCAGCGAGGTACCGTCGATCCGAACGCGGACGGTCACGGCGGTCACGTCGAGCGCGTCCCCGCCGCGGTGGACGAACGTCAGCCGATTCGCGTCGGCGTCCACGCGCAGGTCGACTGCGGCGTTGGGTGGGCTTGAAGGCATGGACGCGTCGAGCGCCGCGGTAGCGACCACCCCAGCGAGCGCGACCGTGACGACCAACAGGAGGACGACACCGAGGACGGGGGAGAGTGCACGAGACGACATGGGGATGGTTCGTCCCGTCTTCGGCCTTGAACCTTCGGACCGGGTGAAAGAAGCACAGCGACGCGTTCGGTGAAGCGGCGAGGGAACGACCGCGCTCAGTGAAGCAAGAAGGGAGCTACGCCGAGTCGACCAGCGCCGTCGTGACGTTGCTCGACGACGCAGCGTCGACCGGCGTGGTCGTCACGTTGACCGTCCTGCCGTCGTACGTCGCGCCGGCCCGGAACTCCTCGTTCGGCCCGAGCGTCCAGAGGACGCCGTTCTCGGTCGTCCGTCCGATGGGCTCTCCGTCGATACTGATCTCGCCCTGAACCGGTGCACCCGTGGCGTTGGTGAGTTTCACCCGGAGCGGACCGCCGGAGTAGGTCCGACTGACGCTGAGCGTGAGATTCTCCGCGGACTCGTTCACGGCGGGGCCCGGCGGCAGGGAGTTCTCGCCGAACAACTGCTTCTGCTGAATCGTCCGATATATCTTCTCCGTACTCGTGTCGACGTACGCCGTTAGTTCGCCGTGCTGATGGAAGTAGATGAATCGCAGTACGCTCAACGACGAGTACTGTCGTTGTTGTGCTCCGTTGATATTGTTGATGTCCAGCACCCACGGGAACTGTTGTCCGAGGACCTCGTTTTCGGCTTCTTCGAACGACATCTGTCCGTTCGAACTCGAATCGCGATTGTCCGCCCGGTAAACCTCTCGAACGTACTCCCCGTTTCGGAGCATCGCAAGAACGACGCCATTGTCGTTGGTCGCAACGTATATTTTGGTACTCGGTTGGCCGCCCTTCATAGCGTCGAGGACATGATCCCGTACGGGCCCCTCCAGCGTAACCAACTTCGTCTTCACCGACCTCGCATCGAATGCGAAGTCCGTGGTGCTGGCGCGTTCTTTTAGCGCGTTTATCTTTCGGTGCGTATCCTCGGCCTCCGCATCGATTCGTCCCAGCGCGTAGAGATACTCGGTCTTAGAGAGCGTTCCGTTCGAGAAGGCGGTAGCCACCTGTCGTTCGCTCGCCTTCAACGAGATAATTCGGTTCTCGATTCGATACCGATACCGGTTCAAGATCCGCTTTTTCTGCTCGGTCCTGTCTGTGTTCTTCAACTGCTCGTCGAGCGAATCGATGCTCAGTTGGGCCCGAACGTCGTTGTGTTTGGTCGCGAGCGACTCTCCGAGCGCTAACGTCGGCGAGTCGAACGCCGAGCGGGTTGGTTCCGTTCCGAGCGTCATCACGTTCGTCGTGTTGCCGTTCGGAGCGGGCTGAACGGCGTCGGTCCGCGCGGCAGACGTCACGTCACTCGGCGACTCCGCGACCGAGGCCTCGGGCGGACTCTCCGCGGCCACGGACGCGCTCGGCGCGGCCGCCTGAAACGCGACTGCTCCGGGAGAGAGGGCGAGCAGTAACGCCAGCATAACGGGGATGTGTCGCATCACGTGGGGTTACTCGAACACCCACCATAAAAATATGCACGGAACTGTGAAGTCGGCGGAGAGCCACCCAGAACGCCCGAGACGTTTCAGGGAGCGCTGTGACGTTTTATCTCCGGATGGAAAGTATTTTCTTGTCGGCGGGTTCACGCGATGATATGCGGTCATCTGCCGCCCTGCTCGTCGGCGTCCTCCTCGTCATCAGCGCCTTCGCCGGCGTCGGAGCAGGCCAGCCAGGTCAGGACCCCGCGCGTTCCCCCAGCGCTGCGCCTGCCCCATCCGCTGGCCTCTCCGTCTCGCCGCCAGTCGGTCCCAGTTACCCGAGGGCCAGTCTCGGTTCCCCGACAACCGGCCCCACTTCCCTGACAGCCACCCCCGACGCCAGTACCGGTCCTCACGACACGTCTGTCGGCCTTCACGACAACTCCGTCGAACCTCACGACGTGAACTCCTCGGCCAACGTGACGGCCAACGACGGCACGGAGATGTACGTCACCGTCAACGAGAACGGTGACGCCCGGTGGAGCGTGACGGCCCAGTTCGTCCTCGACGACGACAACGAGACCGCCGCGTTCCGCCAGCTCCAACGGGACTACCGGAACGGAACCACGGACGCGGGCTTCACTCGCGAGACGTTCGTCCGCGCGCTCGACCGCGCGGCGACCGACACCGACCGGTCGATGGAGATACGGAACGTCTCGCGCTCGGGCAGCCTCGCCGAGAACGGGAGCGTCGGAACGCTGTCGCTGTCGTTCACGTGGACGAACTTCGCGGCGGTCGACGGGAATCGAATCGCCTTCGGCGACGTGTTCTGGGTCGGTACGGAGACGTGGCTTCCCGCGCTGACGGCCGACCAGTCGCTGACTATCGAGGGGCCGCCCGGCTACTACGTCGAAAGTTCCAGAGTACCCATCTCCGGAGGCAGCCGCATCCACTTCGAGGGGCCCCGGACGTTCGAGACGGGCGACTTCTCCGTGACCTACGCGCCCAAGCAGACGGTCACGACCACGACCGGCCCGCCGAGCACGACCGCTACGACGACCGACGGCTTCCCCGACATCTCGGGGACGTCCGGACTCATCGTCGTGTTGGTGGTGTTCGGCATCGGCTTCGGCGCGTACGCGATGTCCCAGCGACGGGGCCCGGACCCAGACGTCGATGAGTCGTCCGTGGCCGGCGGCTCACCAGCGAGCGCCCCGACTGCGGACGCCAGCGGCGAAGACGAACACGCCGCGGGCGACGACGAGTCGACCGAGGACGCCGACGAGGACGGCCCACCCACGGAGCTGTTGAGCGACGAGGAGCGCGTCCTCCGGCTGCTCCGGGACAACGACGGTCGGATGAAGCAGGCCGACATCGTCACGGAGACCAACTGGTCGAATGCGAAGGTGTCCCAGTTGCTCTCGAAGATGAACGACAACGGCGAGGTGGACAAGCTGCGCATCGGTCGCGAGAACCTCATCACGCTGCCCGACGAGGACGTGACCGACTTCGACTGAGTCAGACGTCTTTTACTCCAGAGAAACCGCCGACACCGCGTCGCGGGTTTCGTAAACGTTTACCCCCAAGACGGCTACCCTTCGGGTATGAAGGTCCTAGTGACCGTGAAAGAAGTCGCCGAAGTCGCCGACGACTTCGAGATCGAGGGGACAGAGGTAGGCGAACGCTACCTCGAGTACGACTTGAACGAGTGGGACGACTACGCCGTCGAGGAGGCCGTCCAGCTGAAGGAAGAGGGCCCGGTCGAAGAGGTCGTGACCGTCACCATCGGTCCCGAGCGCTCCGAGGAGACCATCCGGATGGCGCTGGCGAAAGGAGCCGACCGCGCGGTCCGAGTGTGGGACGACGCGCTCGAAGACGCCGACCTGCTCGACGTCGAGACGAAGACGAACCTGCTCGAAGCCGTCGTCGAGGAGGAGGATCCCGACCTCGTGCTGACCGGCGTCCAGTCGGGCGACGACAACTTCGGCGCGACCGGCGTCTCGCTGGCCGACGAGATCGGCTTCCAGTGGGGCGCGGTCGTCAACGCGCTCGACTACGACCACGACGCGGGCGTCGCGCACGTCCACCGCGAACTCGAGGGCGGCGTCGAGGAGCTGACCGACATCGAACTGCCCGCCGTCCTGACGATCCAGACCGGCATCAACGAGCCCCGGTACGCCAGCCTTCGGGGCATCCGGCAGGCCCAGAGCAAGGAGATCGCGACCAAGAGCCTCGACGACGTGGGACTCGACGCCGGAGCAATCGAGAGCGACCTGACCATGACCGCCATGTACGAACCCGAGAGCGAGAGCGACGCCGAGATCTTCGAGGGTGACGCGGGCGAGACGGCCGAGAGACTTGCGGAGGTCCTCCGAGAGAAGGGGGTGGCAGAATGAGTGACGTGCTCGCCGTCGCGGAACACCGCCGCGGCGAATTGCGGGACGTGAGCTACGAACTGCTCACCGCCGGGCGACAGGTCGCGGACGCGACCGGCGGCGACCTCCACGTCGCGGTCGTCAGCGGCGACACCGAGGCGTTCGCCGACAACCTGAACCGCGAGGGCGTCGACTACGTCCACACTGTCGGCGACGGCGAGGAGTTCGACCACGACGTGTACGTGCAGGCCGTCGAGGCGCTCCACGCCGAGATCGACCCGCAGGTGCTCGTGATGCCCAACAGCGTCAACGGGCTCGACTACGCGCCCGCGGTCGCGAACCGGCTCGACCTCCCACTCGCGACCGACGCCGTCGGCATCGAGTACGACGGCGGCCTGACGGTCACCCGCGAGATGTACGGCTCGAAGGTCGAGACCACGGTCGAGGTCGGCGGCGACCAGCAGGCTGTCACCATCCGCGGCGCGGAGTGGCCCGCCGCCGAGGGCGTCGGCGACGCCGAGATCGCGCCGTTCGACGTGGGCATCGACGACGAGGGCGGCGCGACCGTCACCGGCTTCGAGGAAGTTGGTGGCGGCGACGTCGACATCAGCGAGGCCGACTTCATCGTCTCCATCGGGCGGGGCATCGAGGAAGAGGAGAACCTCCCGCTCATCGAGGACCTCGTGGAGGCGTCCGACGCGACGCTCGCTTCGTCGCGGCCCATCGTGGACAACGGCTGGCTCCCGAAGAATCGGCAGGTCGGCCAGTCCGGGAAGGTCGTCACGCCCGAGGTGTACCTCGCCATCGGTATCTCCGGCGCGGTCCAGCACGTGGCCGGGATGAAGGGCGCGGACACCATCGTCGCGGTCAACACCGACCCGAACGCGCCCATCTTCGACATCGCGGACTACGGCATCGTCGGCGACCTGTTCGAGGTCGTCCCCGAACTCATCGAAGAGTTCGAATAGGACCGTTTTACTTCGTCGGGTGCCTTCGTGCGCTCACTTCGTTCGCGCGTTTTAAACACCACTCCTGGTAAAAATCTCCACCAAAAGCGACACGCTCGCTCGACGGCGGCGCTTCACGCCGCCGTCTTGCTCGCATCTTCTGTTTTTCTTCGTGCGCGCGCCTGCGGCGCGCTGCTGGTGCTGCTGCTGGTGCTGGTGCTGGTGATGGTGATGGTAGGATCAGCGCGTACCCGCCATCGACTAATCTGTCCGGGAGAAATCGCCCTTCCACACGCTAACCGTCACCTACTTTTCCGAATAGGTTCGACCCCGGAGTGATGGAACGGTCCGGATCGCGCCGCGCGCTGACGGTCGCCGTGCTCGGCGTCCTCGTGCTCGCCGGGAGCCTCGGCTTCCTCGCGGCGGGG
>NZ_QLVG01000038.1 GCF_003382685.1 Halorussus litoreus
CTCTCTCTGATACCTTGTTCCCGAAATTTTAGCCTGTTACCGGTCGTTCCCGAGGGAAAAGTAGTTTTCCGACAACAGTGTGTTTCCCGTGGGGATTGGGAATGGGACACAATCGAACACGCGTATCTGACAGTGTACCGGACGTCGACGAGCGCGACAGGCGAAACTTCCTGAAGGTGCTCGGCGTGACTGGGGGCGTCGGGGCAGCGAGCGAACTCTCGCTCTCGGATATCCGCGGCGCGGTCAGCGCGGAGTCGACCGCCGAGTTCGCGACGATGGGCGAGGCCATCCGGGCCGACCTCGCAGGTGGGCTCGACGCCGGACAGCTCTCGGCCGCGGTGTCGGGCATCGAATCGGCCGTCGCCGAACTGCCGGCGCTCCGCGCGGCGGGGTTTCCGGACGAGCCGGGGACCGCGTATCAGGAGCTGACCGAACCGGTGTGGGCGGCCTACGACCACCTCGCGGAGGTGGGGCTGTTCGCGTCGGCCGAGCGCAATCTGCCGGAGTTCACGCCCGAGCACGTGCGCTCGACCGCGGCACAGCTCGTCCGCGCCGAACCCGCCATCACGGCGCTGGCCGAACTCGGGTTCACCGAGGAGGAACGCACCGCGGTGGTCGTCGACGCGGTCACCGAGAACCACCGGCTCGCCCAGTGGGTGTCGACGGCCAGCCTGCCGGCCGATCCGGAGGGGTTCGACCCGTCGAACGTGGCACCACTTCACCAGCGCGCACTGGGCGGCGGGCTGCTCTGGATCGACGAACTCGACCAGCACCTCTGGCAGCGCGAGGCCATCCTGACCGAGGAGCTGCTCGACCGGGGTATCTGGGACGTCAAGCGCATCCTCGGCGGGGCTCACCTGTTCGCCACCGCGGCCCACGACCTCGCCGGACCGGAGGAACTGACCGACAGCGAACTCTCGGCCGCGCTCGCGGGCGGGTCGGCTATCGCCATCCGCGGTCAGGAGGCGCTCGCCGAGGACCTGTTCCGCGTTTCGGACGCCGACCGCGCGCCGATGGGAGGTGAGACCGCATGAGTACCGACAGACCGCACGCCGAAGTCACGCGCACCGAGGACGGGATGATGGTCGAATATCTCGCCGACGGGCCGACGACCGTCAGGCAGAGCCAACAGCAGATTCCGGAGTTCGACGTGACCGAAGGGATGTTGCTCGACGCCGGGGACGACCCCGAGAGCTGGCTCATGTACGGCCACGGCTACAGCCAGCAGCGGTTCACGACCGCCGACGTGATCGGTCCGGACAACGTCGGGGACCTCTCGCTGGAGTACACGGTCGAGACCGAGGGAACCGGCCAGTTGGAGGGGACGCCGGTCGTCGTGCCGTCGGACCCGCCGATCATGTACCAGACGAACGGACCGGGTGTGCTGCGCGCGATCAACGCCCGGTCGGGTGAGGTCATCTGGACCTACCGGTACGCGCCCGACGAGAACAATCCCGACCAGCGCGCGGCCATCTACTGCTGCGGGTCGAACAATCGCGGTGTCGCCGTACTCGGCGACACGCTCTACATGACGACACTCGACGCCAGCATCGTTGCCATCGACCGGTACACCGGCGAGCAGCGGTGGTGGTACGACTCCGCGCCGACCGGGCAGGGCTACTCCGCGACGTGGGCACCCGTCGTCTACCGGGGCAGCATCCTCAACGGGAGCGCGGGCGGCGAGTACGGCGTCCGCGGGTTCATCGAGTCGGTCGACGCCGAGTCGGGCGAGCGCGAGTGGCGGACGTGGATGACCCCGCGAAGCGAGTGGATCGGCGACTCGTGGCAGAACGGCGCGGCCACCAACTGGATGACGATCACGGTCGACCCGGACGCCGACGCCCTGTACGCCAACGTCGGCAACCCCGGTCCGGACGTGAACGGCGCGGTCCGGCCCGGGCCGAACGTCTATTCGGACTCCGTGGTGGCGCTCGACACCGACTCCGGCGAGGTCGAGTGGTACTTCCAGGAGGTGCCCCACGACTGGTGGGACTGGGACGCCTCGACGCCCCCAATCCTGTTCGAGGACGAGGTCGACGGCGAGCAGCGCAAACTCGTCACCCATCCGGGCAAGACCGGCTGGAACTACCTGCTCGACGCCGGGGACGGCAAGCTGTACGAGCGCAGTCGGGAGTTCTGCCAGCACCTCAATATGTGGGCGCTCCCGCAGGAGACCTACGAGGGCACGCCGTGGATCATGCCGTCGGCAGACGGCGGGTCGGAGTGGAATCCGATGTCGTACAGCCGCGTGACGGGTAACGTCCACGTGAAGGCGATGAACTACCCGAGCCTGTTCCAGTGGGACGAGGTCGACGACTGGGAGTACCCCTCGCAGTACCTCGGCGGGAACTTCACCGTCTATCCGGCGATGGACGACCCCGGCCCGGCACCCGACGGCTGGGACGGCCAGCCCGCGTACTTCTCGGCGGTCGACCCCGTGAGCGGCGAAGTGGTCTGGCAGGACACGTGGGACAGCCTCTCGATGGGCGGGTCGATGAGCACGGCGACGGGGCTCACCTTCACCGGCAACGGTGCCGGTGAGTTCATCGCCTACGACTCGGAGACGGGCGAGCGGCTGTGGCAACACCAGTTCGACGCCTCTGTGAACGCCTCGCCGATGAGTTGGTACGACCCGGTCGTGGGCAAGCAGTACGTCGCGGTGCAGGCCGGCGGCGGCGGACTCCGGAGTCCGCGGGCCGGCAACACGGTCGGCGTGTTCTCGATGGAGGAGTAGTCGCCTCGACTTCGCCGGTCGTCGCCTTCCGTTTCGCTGGCCGTCGCCGTTCGCTTCGCCGTTCGGTTCGCCGGTCGTCGCCGGGCGTCGCGTCTTCTATCTCGCGGTCCCCGTGCCGTCCTGCCGCGACGAGCGGTTCTGCCGACCGAACCGACCCTAAGCGGCGCGCACAGTGGTTCTCCCGAGACGCGCTCAGATTCCGTAATCGGGTGCTATCGCGGTATCTGCGGCCGTCTCGCGCCACGAAAGAGGGAGGCTTAAGTAGCTCCGACGGGTAGCCCACGCCACATGGCGAACGGTAAGTACGCGGCTCGGAAACTGAAGAAGGACCGCCAGACCCATCGGTGGTCCGACTCCGATTACGCCCGACGCGAGCGCGGTCTCGGGGAGAAGTCCGACCCCCTCGAAGGCGCGCCCCAGGGTCGAGGTATCGTCCTCGAGAAGGTAGGTATCGAGGCCAAACAGCCCAACTCGGCCATCCGGAAGTGCGTCCGAGTGCAGCTCATCAAGAACGGCAAGCAGGTCACCGCCTTCCTGCCGGGCGACGGTGCCATCTCGTTCATCGACGAGCACGACGAGGTCACCATCGCGGGCATCGGCGGCGCGAAGGGTCGCGCGATGGGCGACCTCTCCGCGGTCAACTACAAGGTCGAGAAAGTCAACGGCGTAAGCCTCGAGGAACTGGTCCGCGGGAACGCCGAGAAACCGGTGCGATAATCATGGCGGCAGAAGACCAGCCCGAACCCGACCGACCCGCGGGCACCGACGACGACGAGACGGCCGTCGCGAAGCTGTTCGGCGAGTACGAGGTCACCGACATCGAGTACGCCGACCCCTCGACCGAGCGCTACATCACGGTCACGCCGGTCGCCCACACGATGGGCCGCCACGCCAACAAGCAGTTCCAGAAGAGCGAGGTGTCCATCGTCGAGCGGCTCATCAACCGGCTGATGCAGACCGAGGAGAACACCGGCAAGAAACAGCAGGCGATGCAGATCACCCGCGAGGCGTTCGAGCAGATCCACGACCGCACCGACGAGAACCCGGTTCAGGTGCTCGTCACCGCGGTCGAGAACGCCGCACCGCGCGAGGAGACCGTCCGCCTGAAGTACGGCGGCATCTCGGTCCCCAAGGCGGTCGACGTGGCTCCCCAGCGCCGGGTCGATCAGGCGCTGAAGTTCCTCGCGGAGGGCGTCCACAGCTCGTCGTTCAAGACGACGACCGACGCCAGCGAGGCGCTTGCCGACCAGCTCGCCGGCGCGGCCAACTACGACGTCCAGACGTACGCCATCAACCAGAAGGAAGAGAAAGAGCGCGTCGCGGCCGCGGCTCGCTGAACTCTCGACGTATTCTTCTCCCGTTCTCGCGGATTCAGATCCCACAGTCACGGCTGTGACCCGGACAGAGTGGCCCGGCTGCGAATCGGCTGTCGCGCTCGCGACAGCCGATTCGCAGCCGAAACGCCGGGTACCGAGAGATGCCGAGTACCAAGCGTTTCGAGAAGGGAAAATCAGCGCAACGAAGGGGATACGGAGGTCGTCACTCCGCCCGCGGGTCGGTCACGTCCCGGAGCGCGTCGCCGAGCACCTGCACCGAGACGACCACCAGCCCGAGGAAGGCGGCCGGGTAGAGCACGGCCCACCAGTTGGTCGTCGGGTACGCGCCGCCCATGTTAGTCTTCATCACGTACCCCCAGGTCTGGTAGTCGGCGGGGAAGAACCCGAGGTATGCGAGGGTGGCTTCGAGCAGGATGAGCCAGCCGATCTGGACGGTGACCGCGGTCAGCACCGCGGGCAACGCGTTCGGCACGACGTGGGTCCGGACGACGTCGAACCGGCTCGCGCCCGCGCTCTTGGCCGCGCGGACGTAGTCGCGCTGGGTGATCTCGAGGGCTTCGGCCCGGACGATGCGGGCGACTCCGCCCCAACTCATCAGGCCGAACACGACTACGATGAGCAGGAGGCTGCCGCCCCAACCCTGAGTGACGTAGCTGATGGCCTCCTGCGAGAGGATGATGACGAAGAAGGCGGGAATCGACTGCTGGACGTCGACGTACCGCATCAGGAACTCGTCGACCTTCCCGCCGTAGGTCGCCGCGATGGTTCCCACGACCGTCGCCAGCGGGACGATGATGGCGACCGTGATCGTGGCGATCTGGAACGCGACTCTGGCTCCGATGGCGGTCATCGCCATCACGTCCTCGCCGGCCATGCTCGTCCCGAACGGGTAGTGCCACGTGCCGTGACACCGACCGTTGGCCATCCGGCCGGCACAGTCGTGGACGGCGGTCTCGACCACGCTGAACCCGATGGGGGGCTGACCGATCATCACGCCGCCCCTGCCGGGCGAGCCGTACAGGGGCTCGCCGGGGTCGAGCACCTCCGGGCCGACGATGGCGAACAGGAGCCACACGACGAGTACGCCGACGCTCGCGGTCGCCCAGCGGCTCTCGCGGATCTGTCGCCAGTAGCCCAGCGCTCGCTCCCGGTCGGCGGCCAGCGGGGCGACGACGTAGAACGCGACCACCGCGAGCGCGTACAGGAACAGCCAGTCGAGGCCCCTGAGCTGACTGTCGAGGAGGTGGGCGTCGGCCTGATACACGCCGAACCAGTCGACCGCGAAGACGGCGGCCAGCGCGGCCAGGACGGCGAGGAAGATCCGATCGCGGGTCGCGAACCCGACTCGCCGCCCGTCGCGGTCGGCCAGTTCGTCGGCCGTCGGTCCGATCCCGCTCATTCTGCCTCCACCCGCGGGTCGATGATCGCGTGGGCGACGTCCTGTATCAGGTTCCCCACCATCACGAGCACGATGGGGAGCACGGTCGTTCCGAGGATGAGACCGATGTCGCGCTCGTGGATGGCGTCGTACAACAGCGTGCCGAACCCGGGCACGCCGAAGATGACCTCGATGACGACGAGCACGACGAACACCACGCCGACGAGTTCCGAGACGAACAGCGCCATCAGCGACGACGCGACGTTCCTGAGCACGTGTCTGACCAGCGTGAGGGTGCCGGCCCCACTCGCGCGGAGCGTGCGCACGAAGTCCTCCTGGAGCACCTCGGTCGACTCGGTCCGGGCGTAGCGCAATTGGACCGCGAGCACGTTCACCGTGAGGACGATGGCGGGCAGGAGCAGCGCCTGTAGGTTACGGATCGTGTACAGCCCCACCTCCGAGTCGTACTGGACGCCGAACACCTGCAGGTGCTCCTGGGCGAAGAAGAACATCGCGTCGGCCGCGATGAACGTCGGGATGGCGAACCCGACGTACGAGATGCCCTTGACGAGTCGCGTGGCCTTCCCGTCGGGATCGACCGCGCCGAGGAGTCCGGCACCCACGCCGACCGTCACGCCGAGGACGACCGAGGGCACGGCGTAGGTCAGCGTCACCTTCGCCGCGCTGGCGAGTTCGGCGGACACCGAGTTGCCGTAGATGGTCGTCCCGAGGTCGAGCGTGAGGAAGCCCACCATCCAGCTCAGGTATCGCTGGAGCAGCGGCTGGTCGTAGCCCCGCATCTCGCGGTACTGTTCGGCCGACATCCCGTTGAAGATGTTGTACTGGCCGGGGTCGGGGACGAGATCGAACACGATGAAGATGAGCGTGAGCACGGCCCACGCGCCCACCGCAGTCCACGCGAGCCGATACGCCACGTACCGTTTCCGGCTCATGGCTCCTCCGTGAGATAACTGTTAGTTAGTGCCATGTTGTCGGTTACTTTCCGTCGCCCGACATAAAATTTCCGCCATCCGGCGTCCTCGATTTGGAGTCGAGTCGCCGACGCCTCGGCGACTCGACTCGCCAGCAACTCCGGGCGAAGGTCGGCCGACCTTCGCCCGGAGTTGGTCGGATTACTCGCCGGACGCGCCGACGAGTACGAAGGTGCTCTCCGCGTCGCCGTTGTGGATTTGGCGGGTCGCGTCTGCCGGAATCCGGAGCGCGTCGCCGGTCGACAGTTCCACGTCCTCGCCCTCGACCGTCACGGTGGCCGCCCCGTCGACCAGGACGTACACCTCCTCCTGGCCGTCCTCGGCGTGGTCGTGCTCCATCCCGGTCCAGCCCGGGTCGGCCTCCAGCACGGAGACGCCGACGTTCTCGCAGTCGAGCTGGTCTCGGAGGAAGTGCAGTCCGTCGCCGACCGGTTCCACGTCTTCGTAGTCGACCTTGGTGTACGACATACCGGACCGAACGGTCGCCGGCTCCAAATAACTCGGGCCTCTGTCCCGTGATTCCGGTATCGAATCGAACCGACACGTCGCGTTCGCGGCTCGGCGTGAACCAGCAGCTTTTAGGTATGCCTAAAAGAAACCCGGCCATGGACGAGTCCCCGACGACGCGTCGAGTCTTCCTCGCGAGTGCGGTCGCGGGCGCGACCGGCCTCGCGGGCTGCGCCGCGTCCCGACTCGACGAGCAGCCGACGGAGACGGTGACCGAGACGACCCGGACGCCCGAGTACGAGCACGACCTGACCCACGACGAGACGGCGTGGGACGGGTACGACCCCGACTGGCAGGGGCCGACCGACCCGCCGCTCCCTGCCGAGGTGGAGGTCGAGGTGCTCGTCGAAAATCTCGAGATCCCGTGGGACCTCGCGTTCGCGTCCACCGGCGAGCTGTTCCTGACCGAGCGGACCGGCCGCGTCCTCCGGTTCGAGTCGGGCGAGGTGCGCGAGGTGACCGCGCCCGAGGGCGTGCTCGACGCCGAGGCAATGCCGCCCGGCACCGACGAGCGGTCGTGGTTCATCGAGGGGGGCGAGGGCGGGATGCTCGGCGTGGCGGTCCACCCGGGCTACCCCCTCGTGCCGTACGTGTACGCCTACTACACCACTCAGCCCGACGGCGAGCCAAAGAGCAACCGCGTCGTCCGGTTCGACGTGACCGCCGACGACCCTACCGCGACCGAGCAGGTGCTGCTCGACGGGATTCCCGGCGACGCCATCCACAACGGGGGCCGGATCGCGTTCGGCCCGGCGAACTACCTCTGGGTGACGGTCGGCGACGCGGGCGAGAAGGAACTCGCGCAGGACCCGAACGCACTCCCGGGGAGCGTTCTCCGGCTCACGCCGGACGGCGAGCCCGCGCCGGGCAACCCCACGGAGGGCGATCCCAGAGTCTTCACGTACGGCCACCGGAACCCGCAGGGCCTCACGTGGCTGCCCGACGCCCGCACCCTGATCACCGAGCACGGGCCGGACGGCTACGACGAGGTGAACCTGCTCCGGGCTGGCGAGAACTACGGCTGGCCAGACGTGCGCTATCGCGACGAGTACTCCGAGGACGACGGGTACGCCCACCCGCTGGTCAACACCGGCGAGGAGTCGTGGGGCATCTGTGGCTGCGTCTTCTACACCGGCGACGCGGTACCGCGGTGGCAGAACCGCCTCGTCGTCGGGACGCTCATCGGCCAGCACGTCAACCTCGTGACGCTGAACCGCGAGGGCGAGGAACTTCCCCGCAGCAGCGGCGAGGGCGCTGAGTCGTTCGACGCTCCGTGGTACGACGACGCGCTCGCGGCGACCTCCCACCGGACGTTGCAGGACGTTCTCGGCCGCGTTCGCCACGTCGAGCAGGGCCCGGACGGCGATCTTTACGCCATCACGTCGAACCGGGACGGCCGACCGAAGTCCGACTCGCCGTTCCCGAGGGAGCGCGACGACGTGCTGGTCCGGCTGACGCTCGCGGAGTAGGTCATCCTTCGTCGTTCGACGAGTGTGACATTCCGATTGCAGTTCCGAGAAGCGCAACTGGCCCAGAGCGCACCAGCGGTTGTACCGCGAGCGAACGAACGTGAGCGAGCGGCCCAAGGAACCCTCGACCGAGCGCTGGAGATGCGCCTCGCGCATCTCCAAGCGAGGGACGGGGTGACGCCGTGGTTTTTTGGTCGAGCTTTTGCCAGGGAGCAGTGCGCCGGTGTCGAGAATCGACACCGGCGCACTGCGACCGCAGCAAAAGGTCGTGCTTAAAAGGTCGTGCTTAAACGGTCGTATTTAATCCGCGGCCTGCTCCCCGCCGCCGACCGCGTACTCGCGGGTCGCGTCGACCAGCGCGCGGCGGTACTCGCTCTCCTCCGGATCGGGACCGAGCGAGGCGAACCGGTGTTTGAACCCCGCGAGGCTGACCTCGCTCGCGTCGTCCGCGGCCGCGTGCGCGAGGTCGTACAGTCTGTGGTCCGAGTCCACGAGGTCGTGGCGCTCGACCAGCGCGAGCGCGAACGCGGCGTTGACCGCGGTCATCTCTGGGTCGGCGGTCCCGGTGAGCCGCAGGCCGTCGCGTCTCCACGCGGTCTCGGCTCCGCCCTGCGGCGGCTGATCGGCGACCGCGGTCGCCAGTTCGGATTCGAGGAAGGCGACGAGCTTGTCGGTCGGGCCGACCCGGAGGGTGATGTCGTCGGCGTAGATGTCCTTCATGTGGTTGGCGATCTGATAGCAGTGGGTCACCCGGCTGCGCTCGACCGACTTGCCCGACAGCGCGAGAAAGAGGACCTCCTCGATGGACTGGGTGTGGGAGGGATGGGACTCCTCGTGGCGGGCCATGTGGGCGAACTCGTGGAGCGTGAGTTCGCGGGCCATCGCGCTGGTCGCGACCTGCCGGGAGATGTTCAGGACGTGGTCGTCGGGGTGGGCGGTCCACGTGCGCTCGTCGGGATTCTCCCGGACGCGGACGCGGACTGGCGAGTCGAGGTCGTACTCGGTCTCGAAGAGGTCGCGGGCGCGGAGAAACGGCGCGGCCGGACCGGGACCGTGGACGTGAACCTCCATGCGTACCACTAACAGACCTCTGAGGGTATGACTCTTGCGCCGGGCAGGATTCTCGCCGGGGATTCTGCACTACGTAGCGATCTTTTACCGCCCTCAAATCGGGCGAAAGCAACACGGGCCGCTCGGCGCGCGTCCACGACGACGACCGGCTGAGCCCTCGTTCCGGACGTAATCCACCTCGTCATTCGCTCACACGGTCTCTCGCGGCGAAACACTACGCTTTTCAACTTCCTTCGGGTAGAAGACCCATAATGGGTAGACGAAAGAAGATCGTCGAACAGTGCGAGCGATTGATGGACGAACCGGAGCACATCCGGAACATCGCTATCGCCGCACACGTCGACCACGGCAAGACGACGCTGACGGACAACCTTCTCGCTGGCGCGGGCATGATCGCCGACCAGGGAGAAGCGACGCAGCTGATGATGGACACCGAGGAGGACGAGCAGGAGCGCGGTATCACCATCGACGCCGCGAACGTCTCGATGACCCACGAGTACGAGGACACCGACCACCTCATCAACCTCATCGACACGCCGGGCCACGTCGACTTCGGCGGCGACGTGACCCGCGCGATGCGCGCCGTCGACGGCGCGCTCGTGGTCGTCGACGCGGTCGAGGGCGCGATGCCCCAGACCGAGACGGTGCTCCGGCAGGCGCTCCGCGAGGGCGTCAAGCCCGCGCTGTTCATCAACAAGGTCGACCGCCTCATCTCGGAGCTCCAGGAGGGCCCCGAGGAGATGCAGCGCCGGCTGCTCAACGTCATCGACGACGTGAACGAGCTCATCCGGGGCATGACCGAGGACATGGACGACATCGACGACTGGACCGTCTCCGTCGAGGACGGCACGGTCGCGTTCGGGTCGGCCCTCTACAAGTGGGGCGTCTCGATGCCGTCGATGCAGCGCACCGGGATGGACTTCGGCGACATCATGGACCTCGAGCGCGCCGACAAGCGCCTCGAACTCCACGAGCGCACGCCCCTCTCGGACGTGGTGCTCGACATGGTCTGTGACCACTTCCCGAACCCGGTCGCCGCCCAGCCCCGACGTATCCCGCGCATCTGGCGCGGTGACGACGAGTCGGACCTCGCCGAGGAGATGCGCCTCGTCGACGAGGACGGCGAGGTCGTCCTGATGGTGACCGACATCGGCATCGACCCCCACGCGGGCGAGATCGCCGCGGGCCGCGTCTTCTCGGGCACGCTCGAGAAGGGCCAGGAACTCTACGTCTCCGGTACTGCGGGGAAGAACCGCGTCCAGAGCGTCGGCATCTACATGGGCGGCGAGCGCGAGGAGGTCGACCGCGTGCCAGCGGGTAACATCGCCGCGGTCACCGGCCTCAAAGACGCCATCGCGGGTTCGACGGTGTCCAGCATGGAGATGACCCCGTTCGAGTCCATCGAGCACATCTCCGAGCCGGTCATCACCAAGTCCGTCGAGGCCAAGAACATGGACGACCTGCCGAAGCTCATCGAGACGCTTCGCCAGCAGTCCAAGGAGGACCCCACGATCCAGATCGAGATCAACGAGGACACCGGCGAGCACCTCATCTCCGGACAGGGTGAGCTCCACCTCGAGGTCATCACCCAGCGCATCGAGCGCAACCAGGGCATCCCGGTCAACACCGGCGAACCCATCGTCGTCTACCGCGAGGCCATCCAAGAGGCGACCGAAACCATCGAGGGCATCTCTCCGAACCGCCACAACCGGTTCTACATCCAGGCCGAGCCCCTCGACCAGGAGATCGTCGACAAGCTGGCGCTCGGCGAAGTTAGCATGGACATGCCCGAGCAGGAGCGCCGCGAGGCGCTCCAGGAGGCTGGCATGGACAAAGACACCAGCCAGAACGTCGAGCACATCCACGGCCGGAACATCCTCATCGACGACACGAAGGGTATCCAGCACCTCAACGAGACGATGGAGCTCGTCGTCGAGGGTCTTCAGGAGGCGCTCAACGACGGTCCGCTCGCCGCCGAGCCGGTGCAGGGCGTCCTGCTCCGACTCGAAGACGCGCGGCTCCACGAGGACACCATCCACCGCGGTCCGGCCCAGGTAATCCCCGCGGTCCGGAACGCGGTCCACAACTCGCTCATCATGGGCAGGATCCGCCTGATGGAGCCGATGCAGAACGTCCGCATCGACGTGCCCAACGACCACATGGGCGCGGCGTCCGGCGAGATCCAGGGTCGTCGTGGCCGCGTGGACGACATGTACCAGGAGGGAGACCTGATGGTCGTCGAAGGCATCGCGCCGGTCGACGAGATGATCGGCTTCTCGTCGGACATCCGGAGCGCGACCGAGGGTCGCGCGTCGTGGAACACGGAGAACGCCGGCTTCGAGTTCATGGCCGACAACCTCCAGCGCGACAAGATCATGGAGATCCGCGAGCGCAAGGGCATGAAGCTCGAACTGGCCGAGGCCATCGACTACTTCTGAGCGACGGGACCGTCCCGCTCGCGCCGCCGCGGTTTTCCCATTATTTTCGGTGTCCCCGAGCCGTCGGCATCTCGGGCAGGCGTAGGCTGCGCATAATCAAGGCGTGCGCCACCGTCCCCGCATTCCCGAGCCGTGTCCCCGCTCGTGCTCGCCCTCTTGCTCGCGCTCATCGTCGTCCTCTGGGTCGGCCTCGTCGCGGGCGTCCGGGCGCTCGTGTCCGCCAGCGACGGGTCCGCGCCCGAGTCCGGAAGTCGCCGCGGAGGAGTGACTCGTCACCCCGGGGAAGTGATCGATGGACGCGGAGGATTCTCAGCTTCGGACGTCGCCCAGCGTCTCCGAGACCGGCCGGTAGAACAGTGACAGGACGATGCCTGTCCAGAGGACGAAGAGAACGAGCGCGCCCACGTTCTGGCCGAAGACGCTCGTCCCGCCGGCCGGCGTCGGCGCGAACCAGTAGGCTCTCGACTGCGTCGATTGGAGTGCGTCGACGAGGACGTACAGCCAGTACAGTCCAGGACCGTTCAGGACGACGAGACCGAGCAGCCACGCGAGGAGGTCCCGTTGCGGGGCCCACGCCGACTCCCCGTCGTCTCGGAGGATGTGGAAAGACATGCTGTCCGGTCCTGGACGTGTATCTCTCAAAACTGTTCGGTTTTCCATCAACTGTTGGGGCGAGTTGGCTTCCTGACCCCTCGCCGGTTCGTCGGCCAGTATTGCGACCGTCTGAAACCTTTTACGCGACCGGGCGCGAGGGGAACAGCAATGAGCGACGACGCCAGCACCACTCCCCGGGCCTACACGGTCCGACTCGAACTGGTGGACGAACCGGGCGAGCTCCTGCGGGCGCTCGAACCGATCGCGGACAACGGCGGCAATCTGCTCTCGATCCTCCACGAGCGGGGTTCGCTGACGCCGCGGGGCCACATCCCCGTCGAGGTCGACCTCGAATGCCCGCCCGGCCGGTTCGACACCATCGTGTCCGCGCTCCGGGACGCGGGCGTCAACGTGATCCAGGCCGGGGCCGAGCGCTACGGCGAGTCGGTGACGCTACTGCTCGTGGGCCACGTCGTCGAGACCGACCTCTCGGAGACGCTGTCGGCCATCGAGTCCGAATCGGACGCGCAGGTGACCGACCTGTCGCTGTCCGCGCCCGGCGGCACCAGCGACGTGTCGAGCGCGCGGCTCCGGCTGGACGCCGAGACCGGCAAGACCGCCGAGGTCGTCGCGGCGGTTCGCGAGGTGGCCGAGCGCAAGCAGCTGAAGGTAGTCGAACCGCTGACGGAACTGGAGGGTGCCGCGTGAAGCTCGCCATCCTCGGTGCCGGCGCGGTCGGCCGGTCGGTCGCCGACCTCGCGGGCGAGTACGACCACGCGGTCACGGCGCTTGCGGACTCGACCAGCGCCGCGGTCGACCCCGACGGAATCGACGTGGCCGACGCGCTCGCCCGCAAGGACGAGTCCGGGCGCGTGGGAGCAGATGCGCCCGCGGACGCGCTCGACGCCGAGTACGACGCACTCGTCGAGGCGACGCCGACCACGCTCGACGACGCCCAACCCGGCTTCGGCCACGTTCGGACCGCGCTGGAGCGCGACCGCCACGTCGTGCTGGCGAACAAGGGGCCGGTGGCCGAGCGGTACGACGAGCTACGCGACCTCGAACGCGACAGCGAGGGGTCGGTCCGGTTCGAGGCCACCGTCGGCGGCGCGATCCCGGTGCTCTCGACCATCGACGACTACGGCCCCGGGAAGATCACCGCCGCGCGTGGCGTTCTCAACGGGACCGCGAACTTCGTCCTCTCGCGGATGGCCGCCGAGGGACTGGGGTACGAGCACGTCCTCGCGGAGGCCCAGGACCTTGGCGTCGCGGAGGCCGACCCCTCGTTCGACGTGAACGGGACCGACGCGGCGCTCAAGTGCGCCATCCTCGCGAACGTCCTGAACGACGGCGGTTACTCGCTGGCCGACGCCGAGGTCGAGGGCATCGCGGACCTACCCGGCAACGCGCTCGAACTCGCCGCCGAGGACGGCCGGACCGTGCGGCTCATCGGCGAGGCGACCCCGGACGGCGTCCGTGTCGGACCGCGACTCGTCCCCCAGAACGGGACGCTGGCGGTGACGGGCACGCGCAACATCGTCCAGCTGGAGACCGACCACGCCGGCCGACTCAACCTCAGCGGTCGGGGCGCTGGCGGACCCGAGACCGCGACCGCCGTCCTCGCGGACGTGAACCGGCTCTCCAAGTGAGTCCCGGCTGATCTGCTGAGTCGCCGATTGGGCAGCTTCGAGGGGCCGCCTCTCGCGACCGAATCGTGGCACGGTGTACCAACAACCGCAAGAGGGCGTCGAGGTGGTTGGCGCACCGTATCGAAATGGTTTTAACCGTTTCTGCCAAAAGATACCGACACAGCGCGTCTGCGCGTGAGATACAAATGAGCGACGAACAACACCAGAATCTGGCCATCATCGGCCACGTCGACCACGGAAAGAGCACGCTGGTCGGGCGACTCCTCTACGAGACGGGGAGCGTACCCGAGCACGTCATCGAACAGCACAAAGAAGAGGCCGAGGAGAAGGGCAAGGGCGGCTTCGAGTTCGCCTACGTCATGGACAACCTCGCCGAGGAGCGTGAGCGCGGTGTCACCATCGACATCGCCCACCAGGAGTTCAGCACGGACGCCTACGACTTCACTATCGTGGACTGTCCCGGCCACCGTGACTTCGTGAAGAACATGATCACGGGCGCGTCCCAGGCCGACAACGCCGTCCTCGTCGTCGCAGCAGACGACGGCGTCGCGCCCCAGACCCAAGAGCACGTGTTCCTCGCGCGGACGCTCGGCATCGACGAACTCATCGTCGGCGTCAACAAGATGGACCTCGTCGACTACGAGGAAGCCAAGTACAAGGAGGTCGTCTCCGAGGTCGAGGACCTGCTCAAGCAGGTTCAATTCAACACCGAGGACGCTGGCTTCATCCCGATCTCGGCGTTCGAGGGCGACAACATCGCAGAAGCGTCCGACAACACGTCGTGGTACAAGGGCGAGACCCTGCTGGAGGCCCTCAACAACCTCAAAGCCCCCGAGCCGCCGACCGACGCCGATCTCCGCATGCCCATCCAGGACGTGTACACGATTTCGGGCATCGGGACCGTGGCCGTCGGCCGTGTCGAAACCGGTCTGCTGAAGTCCGGCGACAACGTCAGCTTCCAGCCCAGCGACGTGAGCGGCGAGGTCAAGTCCGTCGAGATGCACCACGAGGAGATCCCGCAGGCCGAACCCGGCGACAACGTCGGTACCAACGTCCGCGGTGTCGGCAAGGACGACATCCGTCGTGGCGACGTCTGTGGTCCCGCCGACGACCCGCCGAGCGTCGCCGAGACGTTCTCGGCCCAGATCGTCGTGATGCAGCACCCGTCGGTCATCACCGACGGCTACACCCCGGTGTTCCACGCCCACACCGCACAGGTGGCGTGTACCATCGAGTCCATCGACGCGAAGATCGACCCCTCGTCCGGTGAAGTCGCCGAGGAGGATCCGGACTTCATCCAGTCGGGCGACGCCGCGAAGGTGACCGTCCGACCGCAAAAGCCCCTCTCCATCGAGCCGGCCTCGGAGATTCCGGAGCTGGGCAGCTTCGCCATCCGCGACATGGGCCAGACCATCGCGGCCGGTCAGGTCCTCAGCGTCAACGAGCGATAACGCATGCAGCAAGCACGCGTCCGACTGGCGGGAACCAGTCCCGAGGACTTAGACGACATCTGCGACGACGTCCGCGAGATCGCGAACAAGACGGGCGTCTCGCTGTCCGGGCCCATCCCGCTCCCGACCAAGACGCTGGAGGTACCCACCCGAAAGTCCCCCGACGGCGAGGGGACCGCGACGTGGGAGCACTGGGAGATGCGCGTCCACAAGCGTCTCATCGACATCGACGCCGACGAACGCGCGCTCCGTCAGCTCATGCGCATCCAGGTCCCGAACGACGTCTCCATCGAGATCGTCCTCGAGGACTGAACCGCTCGGACCTGCCGAGCGAGTCGTCTTTCTCCGTTTCTTCGCTCCGAGCAGCCACGCGTTTACTGCCGGGGTCTTTTTGCCCGTCCCGTCCGAACTGACGTGCGTGCGCCAGTCGAGGAACAGGACCACGCGCCGGAGAGCGGTGACGCCCCGAGGAGGACGGTGACGCGATGGCTCCAGCCCAGCCGATGCAGGCCGACCTCCCGCGTGAGGAGAACGCGGGCGGTGGTCGGAGCCCCACCCTAGAGACGCTGGTACTGATCGTCGTCGTGTTCGTCGCCCAGCAGCTGGTGGGGATGATCTCGCAGGCACTTGCCGCCGGACTGTTCGTTCTCGGGCCGCCGATTTCCGCACGGCCGTGGACGCTGCTCGCGAGCGTCTACGCCCACGCGAGCGTCCCTCACCTCGTCTCGAACGCCATCGTCCTCGTGGTCGTGGGCTTCGCGGTCGAGAGCGTGACGACCAAGTGGCGGTTCCACGCGTTCTTCGTGACGGTCGGCATGCTGGCCGGCCTCGCGCAGGTCGTCGTCTCGGGACTGGTCGGCCCCGGCAGCGCGGTTCTCGGCGCGAGCGGCGCTGTGTTCGGACTGGTGGGCTACCTGCTCGCGGGCAACCCCCTGACCGAGGCGGTGCTGGGCTGGCTTCCCCTCGGGAGCCGTGCGAAGGTCGCCATCTTGCTCGCGTTCGCCGTCGCGGTGACGATGGCGACCGCCGCGCCGGGCGTCGCGCTGGTCGCACATTTCACGGGCTTCGTGCTCGGCTCGGTCGCCGGCCGGGCGAAGCTATTGGACGTGTAAGACCGCGTGGTGACGCAGGTCAGAAGTCGGCCCGAAACATAACCTTCTAATAAGTGCGGGCGCTACGGCTTATTGCGTTCGCGGGCTCGTAGATCAGCGGTAGATCGCTTCCTTCGCAAGGAAGAGGCCCTGGGTTCAAATCCCAGCGAGTCCACTACGACCTTTTACCGCACTCGAAACCGCAGAGCCAGCGGCTCTCCGGTTTCTCGCTCGTAAAAGCTCGCCCAAAAACACCGTCAGACCTTCGGTCTGACGAGCTGTTGCGAATCGAAGATTCGCCACATCCCGAAAATCGGACATTTTCGAGGACCTCGGTCGCTTCGCTCACGAGGACACGACGCTCACCCGACAGCACCGCGACCGCGACAGCACTGCTCCGGAACCGGTCGAAGTTCTTAGTAATCGAGAAGTCCTCGACTTTCGCCAGCCTATTAGTGACGTATCGAACCGTCGTCGCCGATGCTGGGATAGCTTCGTCCTATCATCTCGTTCTCAAGCCCGCAGTAGTAACAAAACTCCTACCGTACCCTCGCCGCTACTCGCACCGCTCCAGCCAACCGCCGTCAGACGCCCGTCGTACGGCGAAACACAGGCTTTACCACCCCTGAACGTAAGACAAAGCACGATGAGTCTCAGGTGCTCGCTCCTCGGCCACAGCTACGGGGAGGCAGAAATCGAACGCGAACGCGAGGAGCAGGGAAGCGAGGTCGTCGTCACGGTCCGCGAGTTCGAGGAGTGCGAGCGGTGCGGCGACCAGAACGTCCTCAGCGAGAACAAGGAGGTCACCGCCCTCGAGTCGCCCGCACCCGACCTCGAGTCGGCGGAGACCGACCCCGACGTGGGCACAGTCCCGGATGCGGACACCGCTTCCGACGCGAACGCCGGCGGGGCGACTGGAGCCACCGGCTCCGCCGACACCGGCGTGAGCGGTTCGACCGATCCCGACGTGACCGTCGAGGACGACGGGGCCGAGATCATGACCGACTCGTCGGACGGAGCGGGGTCGTCCGGCTCCGCCGAGGTGAGCGAGACCACCGCGACGCAGGCCTCGGCCGACTCCGGAGCCGAGGGTGCGACCGGCTCCACCGACAGCGGTTCCGCGGGAGGTGCCTCTGCCGGTGGCGCTTCCGCCAGCGGGGCTTCCGACAGCGGAGCGTCCGCTGACGGCGTTTCTCTGGAAGACGGGGATGGGGAGCGAGACGGCGACGCCCCATCCGCCGCGGACGACGACGGCGTGATCCTCGACGACGAATCGGACGGGAGCGACGGCGACGACCGCCAGCCCGGCGAGTGGCCCGACGCCGAGACGACCCACCTGGCCGACGCCGAGGAGGGCGGGCACGCCGACTGGCCCGAGGTGGGCCAGGAGGACGAGGGGTACGACGCCGAGCCCGGCGGCGCGAGCACCGACGTGGAGTTCGGCGGCGGGCTCACCCCCGAGTCGGCGTCGGCGGTCGACGAGTCGGAGGCCGAGGAGGTCGAGTTCGTCAACTCCGAGGGCGACGCGCTGCGCTCGCAGGACGCAGGCGGCGGCTCGCCCGAACTCTCTTCGGGCATCTCGGCTGGCGCGGAGGCACCCAGCCTCTCGGGCCCGGCCGACGACCCCGACGTTGACGCGGAGTTCGTCTGCCCGGAGTGTGACTACCGCGAGGCCGTCTCCGGATCGTCGCTCCGAGCGGGCGACATCTGCCCCGAGTGCGCTCGGGGCTACCTCGCGACGGAGTGAGGAATGTCGTCTTCCCGGACCGATTTCTGCCGTCGGATTCGAGCGACGAAATCGTCGGATACAAGAGTGAGACCGACGCGAAAAGGGTTTATCACACCCTGTCCAAACGGGGAGTAGTATGAAGGAGTACAAGATGCGACGCGGCGAGCATCTGGACGAGCGCATCCCCGACATGAAGGCCAAGATCGAGGAGTACTTCGGCGAGGTCACCGGGACCGAAGAGCACAACGGCCACGAACTCTACGTGGTCGGTGACCCCGACAACCCCGTCTTCGACCAGATCCTCGCCGGCACCGCCGAGTACAGCGGCAAGAAGGACAAGCTCGCGGTCCACTTCGAGGAGCGCCCCGCCGAGGAGGTCATCGCCGAGGGCCACGCCGACGCCGCGGCCGACGCGGTCGACAAGAAGAACGACTTCCTGCTCGAAGCCACCGGCCGGGACGCCAAGGCCCGACGGGATTCGCTGAAGCGGAAGGTCGAGGACGACGCCGACAAGCCCGACGGCGTCTCGTAACCCTCACGTTTCGTCACTTCGCGGCGTCGCGCGACGCTGGCGGTCGTCGATTTCGCTCGATTCCCGGACTTCGATCTCTCCCGTTTTCGGCTCTTCTCAGGATTCGGTCGGATTCAGAAGAAGTCGCCCGTCGGCGAGCCTTCGCCGCGGCCGCCCCGGCCGCCCTCGTTGCGGTCGATGCCCATCACGCTCTCGGGCTGGTCGACGTCCCAGTCGCCGGTGCCGTCGTCGGCGACCCGGACGGTCACGTCCTCGACCGCCTCGAAGTCCTTCGCGAGGTCGAGCTTGATATTCTGTGCGGTGCGCGGGCTGATAGCACACCCCGAGCACGCGCCGCCGAGTTCCACGACGACCTCGCCGGTGTCGGGGTCGGCCTTCTGGACCGCACTCTCGCCCCCGTGCATGCTGATGATGGGCATCTGGCCGGCCAGCCAGCGCTCCACGCGGGCCTTCAGCGAGTCGTCGTCTTCGGTCATTGGCCGAGGGTAGGAACCGCAGGAGGGTAGGACTTTGGGTTCCTGGCGTGCGAAATCCAACCATTTGGCGCGCGAAATCCGAATCTCTCGTGCGCGACCTCAGCGAGATATCGCTCGCTCAGCGCGCAAAATCCTCCGTGGCCGCACATGCTTAATATCAGGAGCGTGAACGCGTCTCCATGGCATTTGATACCATCCTGCTCGCCATCGGGCCGGGCGACGCCGAGCGCACGGAGCGACTGGCCGAAGCGGTCGCCGAGGTCGCGGGGCCGACGGGCGCGTCCGTGGTGCTGGCCCACGTGTTCACCGACGAGGAGTACGAGGACGTGATCGCCCAGCTCGACTACGACACGATGGGCGATATCACCCCCGACGAAGTGGCCACCCGCCACGCGACCGTCCGGGAACTCGGTCGGGAGCTCGACGATGCCGGCGTCACCTACACCGTGCGAGGTCGGGTCGGTCCCCACGGCGACAGCATCGTGAAACTGGCCAACGAGGTCGACGCGGACAGGGTGGTCGTCGGCGGGCGCAAGCGCTCGCCCACCGGCAAGGCGGTGTTCGGGAGCACGGCACAGGAGGTCATGCTCAACTCGCCGAGTCCGGTCACGTTCGTCCGCTCGGAGTGAGCGCAGTCCACGACACACGACCGGGGGCTCGGGCGGCGCGAGTTCGCGCCGCCCGAGCCCCCGGTCGGCAGATGGACGTCACCTACCGAACGACGACCACGGGAACCGGGGACTGGCGGAACACCTTCTGGGCGACGTTCCCGACGAACAGTCGGTCGCGCACCGAGCCACTGTGGCTCCCGATCACGACCGCGTCGAAGTCGTCGGCCCGGTTCAGGATCGCCCGGGGTGGATTGCCGAGCTGAACGTCCGTGGTGATCTCGACGTCGTGTTCGGCGGCGAGTTCCCGAGCGCGGTCGAACACCTCCGTCGCGCGCTCCTCGGCCGCCGCTTCGGGGTCGTCCGCGAGCGCGAGTCCCGTGGCTGCGCCGCCCATCGCCGACGCTCCCCCGACGACGTGCAAGACGGTGATCTCCGCGTCCGGATGGTTCTCGAGGGCGTACTCGAGCGCTCGCTGGGCCATCTCCGAGTCGTTCATCGGAACGAGGATTCGTGATATCACGCCCTAGCTACGGTCAGAGTGTGGATAAAGTGGCGGGTCGCTCGCGTCGGGCCGTCCGACCCCTCGGCTACCTGTTCGAGCGCGCATTCGCAGGGAGCCCCCGCCCCGTACTCGCTGCCGAGTAAATGCCTGTAGTTAAGTGCGGCCGGCCCGTCGTTCCCGGGTGAATGGCGTACTACGCGGGCGTCGATCTCGGCGCGACGAACGTCAGGGCGGCGGTGGCCGACGACGAGGGGGACGTGGTGAGTGTGTATCGCCGCGACACGCCGGGCGGGCCGACCGGGATCGCGGTCACGGAGGCCGTCTTGGAGTGCATCCGCGAGGCCTGCGCGGCCGCCGACGTGGCTCCCGAGCGCATCCGCGCGGCGGGTATCGGCTCCATCGGCCCGCTCGACCTCGCGGAGGGCGCGGTCGACAACCCGGCCAACCTGCCCGACACCATCGACCGCATCCCGCTGACGGGGCCGGTCGGCCAACTCGTCGACAGCGACCGGGTGTACCTCCACAACGACACCGTCGCGGGCGTCATCGGCGAGCGGTTCTACAGCGACCGCAACCCCGACGACATGGTGTACCTGACCATCTCGACCGGCATCGGCGCGGGCGTCTGCGTCGACGGTGATGTGCTCACCGGTTGGGACGGCAACGCTGGCGAGGTGGGCCACATGGTCGTGGACCCCCGCGGCAGGCGCACCTGCGGCTGTGGCCGCGAGGGCCACTGGGAGGCGTACTGCTCGGGCGAGAACGTCCCGGAGTACGCCCGCCTGCTCGCCGAGGACGCCGGGGACCTCGACACCGACCTCCCGCTAGAGGCCCCCGACTTCTCGGCGGCCGACGTGTTCGAGGCCGCGGGCGAGGACGCGTTCGCCGACCACGTGGTTGAGCAGGTGGCCCACTGGAACGCGCTCGGCGTGACCAACGTCGCGCAGGCGTACGCTCCGTTGGTGGTCTACGTCGGCGGCGCGGTCGCGCTGAAGAACGAAGAACTCGTGGTCGATCCCATCCGCGAGCGACTCGACGGACTGGTGTTCAACAACGTCCCGGACGTGCAACTGACGAACCTCGGTGACGACGTGGTGCTGAAGGGAGCTATCGCGAGCGCGCTGACGGGCGGGACTGGTGACCGGACGGCGTCCGTGGTGTAGCGACTACAGCGGTTGTTCTGGTGGGCGGTCACTGCTTTTCTCGACTGGCGTGAGCTATTCTGATCTCCCAGCTGACGTAAACCGGTTTTAATTTCCCGACCGGCGCGCGCTGGCGCGACCTCGTGTCGCGCCAAACCGTGCGAGGGACGAGTAGCGCAGGCCGGAGCGAAGCGGAGTCCTCGGAAGCGTAGCGACCGAGGGCTCGTCGGAGCTTGCTCCGACGGTGGCCGAGCAACGAAGGAGGCTGGGGAGGACCGAGGCGCGGTCGCGGTGCTGTGCGGTCTCTCATATGCCTCGGCAGTAGCTAGCTTCGTGTTCTCTTCAACTGCCGATTGGGGCGCATTCGAGCTAGCTACTGCTTGAGCCTCGGCGTGACCGCAACCGCACCGCGACCGCACCGGCAGAGCAGAGCTCTGCCGAGCCTGCGCTCACATCCGTTCGCGCAGACACCGCAGCCTCGAACCTCCCCAGCCTCGTCACTCCCTCACTTCGTTCGGTCGTTCCTCCCTCGCGCGCGTTGCTCGCGCGCCGGGTGGATAAATCAGTAGTCGCGAAACGATGCTGGTGAGAAGTCGCTACGATTCGGTCTCCCGCGTCCCGATACGCCAATTCCGCGTTCCGAGCTCGCCCGCCCTTTTATGCGCCTCGGGACCGTGATTTCCGCCATGCAACGGCGCGAGTTTCTGCGGGGGGTCGCTGGGACCGCCGGAATTGGGGCGGTTGGAACGGGAGCAGTGGCGGGGTCGACGACGGCCGGGGCGCATCCCGGGCCGTACAGTCCGTTTGCGAGCGTGGCGATCGAGGAGGCCAAGGAGGCCGTGGTCGGTCCGGACGGCGAGTACGCGTACGTCGCGGCGACCGACGGCTTCGCCGTCGTGGACGTGCGGGTGTATCAGGATCCCCAAGTCGCCTACGAGGAGCGCGACCTGCTGGCCGACCGCGAGAACGGCCCGCTCCGGCTGATCCAGGACGTGAAGGTCGAGGACGACCGGCTGTTGGTTGCGGGGCCGGCCGACCCCATCCGGGCCGACGTGCTCCAGGGCGTGCTGGTGTACGACGTGAGCGACCCCGAGAACCCCGAGCGCGTCGCGTTCCACGAGACCGACTACCCCATCCACAACTGCTATCTCCACGAGGGCGTCGCCTACCTCACCGCGAACTACCCCGACCGGAACGCACTCGCCGTGGTGGACGTGAGCGGTGACTCTCCCGAGGAGATCGCGCGCTGGTCGCTGACGGACCGCGACGAGCAGTGGGGGGAGATACCGACGGGTCTCTGGACCGTCCACGACGTGTGGGTCCGCGACGGCCGGGCGTACCTCTCCCACTGGGACGCGGGGCTCGTAATCCTCGACGTGAGCGACCCCACGAGTCCGTCGTTCGTCTCGCGATTTGCGGGCCGGTCGCTCGACGACCTCGAATCGGTCGAGCGCAAGCGGTCCCGCGCTCACGTCATCCGACTGCCGGGCAACGTCCACTACGCGATGACCGACGACTCGGGCGACCTGCTCGCGCTGAACCGCGAGGCGTGGGCCGTCGACGGCGAGGGCGGCCCCGGCGGAGTGGAGCTGTGGAATATCTCGGACGCGACCAGTCCCGAACGACTGGCGACCATCGACGCGCCGCCGTCGCCGAACCCGGCCCAGAACGGGACGTGGACCACCTCGCACAACCTCGACCTCGTGGACGGCCGGCTGTTCACCTCGTGGTACCAGGGCGGCGTGAAGATCCACGACGTGAGCGATCCGGCGAACCCCGACGAGATGGCGTGGTGGCGCATGCCCGGCGAGACCGCGTTCTGGACAGCCAAGCGCGCGAGCCAGCGCTTCTTCGTCGCCAGCAGCATCGGCGACTACCTCGGCGGCGTGGAGGGCGAGGCCGGGCTCTACACCTTCCCCATCGAGCGCGACCAGCAGAAGAGCCCGCCCAGTCTGACGACTACGGATGGAGATGAGGGAGAGACCGGCAGTGCTGACGGGGGGACTACGACTCCGACCACCACCGAGCAGGCGGCGCTCGAAGAGGACACTGCGACGACAGCAGGGGACGCCGGTTCCAGTGGAAGCGCGCCGGGCTTCGGCGTCGGCGCGGGGATTGCGGGCCTGCTCGGCGCTGGCGCGTGGACGGCGTACCGCGATTGAGAATTAGCCGGTCTTGCCTCGAATTTCAAACCGAGCGTTGTTTTCGATGCTAGCCCGAACTCGACTCGTACCGATTGTTCTCACTTGGCCTAAGCTAACTCGTCCAGACGCCCGGCGCGTGCGGGTGCGGCTTCACGCCGGGCCAAATCGCGGAGGCCTGCGTAATGCAGGCCGGAGGACGAGGCTTGCGAGACGCGACGCGTCTCGCAAGCCTCGGTCGCTACGCTCCACTGCGCTACTAGGCCCTCGCGCGCGGTGCTCGCGCGCGCCGGGATCAAAAATCAGTAGCCGAGAATTCGCAACCGGAGAGGGGTAGTCGAGAGCCACCACCGACCCACTGGACAGTACTCTACGTTCCAAAAGCGGTATCCGAATCGCTACACCGAAGGGTCCGCCGCGCCACGACTCCCGTATGAACACCGAGCGCGCCCGCCGACCACTCCTCCTCCATCACGCTCACCCATGACCAACGTCCGAATCCGCGGCATCTACACCACCGCGCTGACCGAGCGCTTCCGCGAGTCGTTCGACGTGGTGCAGGCCTCCCCGCCCATTCGGCGGCGGTTCGACGCCGAGTTCCCGACTACGGAGTACGACGCGGCCGTCTCGACCACCGACGACCGGCAGGGCGTCGGCATCTCGGGAACCCCGACCGCCGTCGAAGCAGTCGCCGACGACCTCGCGGGGACTGGCATCGACGCCTTCCGGTGGCCCGACCCCGCGCCGCGAGGGGCCATCTTCGACGGCGTCGTGGCCGACGAACTCGGCGGCGGCGCGGTCGTGGCCCTCGGCGAGCGGGAGGGCTACCTGCCGTACGGCCGGATCGACCGGCGGATCCACGAGGGCGACCGCGTGCGCGTGCAGGTCCACGAGCCTGCGCCCCCGTGGGCCGACCACCGGCCGCGACTCGGCAGCGAGCGGCAGGTGTTCGGCGGCGTCGTCAGCCTCTCGCGGGGCGTCGACAGCGTGACCGCGTCGGGCGACGAGGCGACCCGGACCGAACTCGCCCGCACGACCGAGATGCTACCGACCGACGTGCCCGACGACTGGGGCGTCCGCTGGGAGTACGCCGCCGGCGACGCCGGACTCGACGCGATGGACGACGCGCTTTCGCTGGCGGCCGAGCGGGCCGAGAGCCTCGACGACGAACTCGCGGACGCGCCGGACTCGCCCGAGAATGTGGACCGTGGCGAGTTGCCCCAGCAACTCGCCGACCCCGAAGCGACCACGTGGTGCTGGTTCGGCCGCGAGTCACGGTTCGGCCTCGACGCCGACCGGCGCGGCGCGACCACCACGATGCCGGGCCACCATCGCGTGAAGGCCGCCCACGAGTCCGCCAGCGCGGCGGTCGACTTCGTCGAGGACCTCCAAGCCGGGTTCGGCGGGCTCGGCGACTCGGACGACGAGTTCCCCACTGGCGCGGCGCTCCGGCAGTTCGGGCCGAGCGAGGGCGAGCGGATCGAGATCAGCCACGGCAAGCCCGACGGCCGGTGCTTCTCGCTCGGCCGCGGCGAGGTGACCGCCTGCACCCCCGACGAGGGGAAGGTCACCGTCGAGCGGCCGATGTCCGGCGGCGGAACCTACGACGCGCTGGGGGTCGACCGCGAAGCGGGCGACGTCGCGGTCACCAAGTTCCGCGAGGGACGGTGGTGGTACCCCACGGCGTACCGGAGCGACGCGGGCGAAACCAAGGGCACCTACGTCAACGTCTGCACGCCGGTCGAGCTGTTCCCAGACGCCGCGCGGTACGTCGACCTCCACGTGGACGTGGTGAAGTTCCCCGACGGCCGTGTCGAGCGCGTGGACGACGACGAACTCGACGAGGCCGTCGCGGCGGGGCATATCTCCGAGGAGTTAGCGGAGAAAGCGCGGAGCGTGGCTGGCGGTGTCACGCGGGCGCTGGAGTAGAAGAGCCGTCGGTCGCGCTCAGCGCGTCAGTTTCTCGCGGCTGACCTTCACGCCGGTCGGCGTGACGAGGATCTGGTCGTCGCCCTTCTGGACGATGTCGCCGTCGACCTCGCGGGCGACCTGCTGGAGTTCGTTCGTGATGCGGTCGACGGTGGTGTCCTCGGTGCGGAGCCGGGTGATGTCCGCGACCACGAGGTCGCCGTCGTACACCGCGTCCTTGATGGCGATCACGTCCTGTTGGCCCTGAATCTCGGCGATGTGGACGTTCATCGCGGCGTCACCCGACGCGGTGTCGAAGTCGTCGAGGTTGAGTTCGACGTAGTCCTCGGCGGTCGTGGCGTCCCGGTCGCCGAGAATCGTACTCATGAGTCCCATACGGACATGGGCCGAGCGAGAGAGTATAGTTCTTACGTCAGACGCGACGACCGACCGCCGATTCCGGGTCGTCAGCGCGACCTCCCGGCGCCGACTCCTGACTGCTCGACTAAACGACTCCTGGCCGCCCGATCGAACTTTCATTCTCGTTCTAATCGAGCTATTTTCAACCATATAATAACAATGAAAATAATTAAATGCAAGCGGACTCATGACTAATTTGGATGTCAGACGATAGTAACGGAATTTCGAGGCGGAACGTGCTGAAGATGGCCGGGAGCTCGGCCGCGGCAGCCGGACTCGCGGGACTCGCGACTGCGTCGGGACAGGTCGAGGTCAACGTCGGCTTCTCGTCCGATCACGGGCGCGTGGCGGCCAAAGAGAAGGCCGACGAGGTCGTCCGGGACTTCGACTCGCTGGACATCGTGACGGCGAAGATGCCCGCGGCGTCGGCGAAGGGG
This sequence comes from Halorussus litoreus, assembly GCF_003382685.1. Taxonomy (GTDB): domain Archaea; phylum Halobacteriota; class Halobacteria; order Halobacteriales; family Haladaptataceae; genus Halorussus; species Halorussus litoreus. The sequence goes on from NZ_QLVG01000038.1 coordinate 26,610, forward strand.
CTCCGGAACAACCCCCACGTTCGCTACGTCGAGGAGAACGGCGAGGTGCACGCACTCGCCCAGACGCTACCGTGGGGCGTCGACCGGGTCGACGCCGACGTGGCGCACGACAACGGTAACACGGGCAGCGGTGCCGACATCGCTATCCTCGACACGGGTATCGATTCGGACCACCCCGACCTGCAGGCCAACATCGGCACCGGCAAGGACTTCAGCGGCAAGGGTTCGTGGGAGGACGGTGCCGGCCACGGCACTCACTGCGCTGGCATCGCCAACGCGGTCGACAACAGCCAGGGCGTCGTGGGCGTCTCGACCGAGGCGACGCTCCACGCCGGCAAGGTGCTGGGCGACGACGGCAGCGGCTCGTTCGCCGACGTGGCGGCCGGCATCGAGTGGGCCGCGGATCAGGGCTACGACGTCGCGAGCCTGAGCCTCGGCGCTAGTTCCGGCTCTACGGCCCTGCAGGACGCCGTCGACTACGCGTACAACAACGGCGTGCTCGTCGTCTCCTCGGCGGGCAACTCCGGCCCCTGTACCGACTGCGTGGGCTACCCTGCGGCGTACAGCAACGCGCTGGCCGTCTCCTCGACCGACGAGGACGACTCGCTGTCGAGCTTCTCCTCGACCGGTTCGGAGATCGAACTCGCCGCGCCGGGCGGCAGCGTCTACTCGACGTACACGGGCGGCGGCTACGACACGCTCTCGGGCACCTCGATGTCGTGCCCCCACGTCTCTGGCGCGGGTGCCCAGCTGATGGCCAACGGTGCCTCGAACACCGAGGCCCGCCAGGCGCTCAAGGACAGCGCGGAGGACATCGGCCTCGGGAGCAACGAGCAGGGCGCGGGCCTGCTCGACGTGGAGGCCGCGCTCGGCGGCGGTGGCGGCGACCCCGCCCTCGCGGTCTCGACCGGCAGCGCCTCGAACGTGACCGAGACCGAGGCCACGCTCGGCGGCAGCCTCGACGACCTCGGTGGCGCGTCCTCGGCCGACGTCTACTTCGAGTACGGCGAGAGCGGCACCACGCTCGACAACACGACGGCCACCCAGACCCTCTCGGCGACGGGGAGCTTCAGCGACACCGTCTCCGGGCTGAACGCCGGTACGGACTACGACTTCCGCGCGGTCGCGAACGCCAGCGACGGCGACTCCGCCACCGGCACTGCGGGCACCTTCACGACGAGTAGCTCGGGCGGTGGCGGCGACACCGCGCCGACCATCGACACGTTCAGCATCAACAACCGGAGCAACGGCGGCTGGGCTCGCTTCGAGGTCAGCTGGGGCGTCTCGGACGCCGACGGCGACCTCGCTTCGGTCGACCTCACGCTGGCCCAGTCGGGCTCGACCGCCGACTCGGCGAGCTTCTCGGTCGGCGGCTCCAGCGCCTCGGGTTCGCAGCGGCTTCAGGACAAGAAAGGCAGCGGCAGCTACGACGTGACGGTCACCGTCACGGACGCGAACGGCAACACCGCGACTCAGACCACGACGGTCACGGCCTGACGACCGGAATCCCGATTCGACGGCCGGGACGGACTCGGTTCGGACGACCGCGACTCTTTTTTGTTGGGCGTGCTGTCGAGAGCTTCAGTCGGCACCGCGAGCCCAGTAGCGTCCGCATCCGCGAGCGGAGCATCGATTTCCACGGAACTTGTCGCCGACCATCGCAGGGGTGTCGTCGCTGGTTGCGGGGCCGCCTCCGCTCGTACGGAGTTCGTCGCCGACCGTCTCAGAGCCGTCGCGGGCAACCTGCGACGAGCCACGACGGCACCGCGACGAGCTGTTCCAGAGATTCAGCCCCTAATAGACATAATTTCTAGAGAAAATATTAAGTAATATTCACTGTATGATTTTCATGCATGTCCGACGATAGCAACCGCGTTTCGAGGCGTAACGTACTGAAGGTTGCCGGCGGGTCGGTCGCGGCAACCGGCGTGGCCGGACTCGCGAACGCTCGCGGACCGGTCGAACTCAACGTCGGGTTCCGCGGCGACCCCGCACGGCAGGCCGTGCAAAACGCGGCCAGCGACGTGGTCCGCGAACTCGACTCGCTCGGCGTCATGACCATTCGAGCGTCGCCCAACGCCGCGCGCGGGCTCCAGAACCGCGGCAACGTCGAGTTCGTGGAGCGCAACGGCACGGTCGAGGCTCACGCCGAGACGCTGCCGTGGGGCGTCGACCGGGTCGACGCCGACGTGGTCCACGCGAACGGCGAGACGGGCGACGGTGCGGACATCGCCATCCTCGACACGGGAATCGACGCCGACCATCCCGACCTGCAGGCCAACGTGGGCACTGGCAAGGACTTCACGGGCACCGGCTCGTGGGACGACGACAACGGCCACGGCACCCACTGTGCGGGCATCGCGGACGCAGTCGACAACAGCCAGGGCGTCGTGGGCGTCTCGACCGAGGCGACGCTCCACGCCGGCAAGGTGCTCGACAGCAACGGGAGCGGCTCCTACTCGGACATCGCGGCCGGCCTCCAGTGGGTCGCCAACCAGGGGTACGACGTCGCGAGCCTCAGCCTCGGCGGGAGTTCGGGCTCCTCGACGATCAAGAGCGCGGTCAGCTACGCCCACAGCAACGGCGTGTTCGTCGTCTCCTCGGCGGGCAACTCCGGGCCGTGTTCGAACTGCGTGGGCTACCCCGCGGCGTACAGCGACGCCGTCGCGGTGAGTTCGACCGAGAGCGACGACTCGCTGTCGAGTTTCTCCTCGACGGGGCCGCAGGTCGAACTCGCCGCGCCGGGCAGTAGCATCGAATCCACCTACGTGGGCGGCGGCTACGACGTACTCTCGGGCACCTCGATGGCCTGCCCGCACGTCGCTGGTGCCGCCGGCCAGTTGATGGCCAACGGTGCCACGAACGTTCAGGCCCGCCAGACGCTCCAGAACACCGCCGAGAACATCGGCCTCGCGAGCAACGAGTCGGGCCACGGCCTGCTCGACGTGGAGGGCGCGCTCGGCGGCGGTGGCGGCGGTGGCGGCTGTCTCGACGCCACCCTGTGGCCCACGGGAACGGGGCGGAGCGGGTCGGAGAACGTCGACGTCGTGGACCTCGACGGCCAGGTCGTCGAGCGGTCGGGCGACAACGCGTACGAGGACTTCACCTGCTCGGGCCCGCTCGCAGTCAGTCAGGGCGGCTCGTTCCAGATTTCGCTCGACTACTCCGACGGCGGGTTCGACAGCCACTACGCAAACGTCTACGTCGACTGGGACGGCAACGAGGACTGGTCGACCGCGACCGAGACCCGCATCTTCGCCGACGAGAGCGACGACACGCAGACGTACACGGCGACAGTCGGCGTTCCCAGCGCCGCGGCGACGGGCCAGACCCTCGTTCGGGTCCGCCTGAGCTGGAACGGTTTCGAGGCTCCCGACGCCACCGGCGCGTACGGTGAGGTCAACGACTTCGCGGTCGAGGTGCAGTAGCGCGATCCCAGTGCAGTGGCCGACGCAGACTCGTCGCGTCGCGCATCGACGACCCGTCCGACCGCCCACCCGCCCAGACCGCCCACGATTCGAGGCCGGAGCACCTAGAATCAGATTAATTCTAGTATCTAGAAGAAAAATTTAAACTTATCTGTGAACATCTAGAGTTCGCATGACGGACAAAGACCACGACAGGCGAAGCGTGCTACGTATGTCCGGTTCGGCGCTCGCGGCGGCGAGTGGCCTCTCGTTGCTCGGGAATACCGGAGCGGCCTCGAAAGACTGCCCCGATTGCGGCGGTGGCGGCGGAGGCGGTGGTGGCGGTGGCACCGGAAGCCCGCCGTCGGTCGGTCGCATCTTCGGGCCGACGGTCAGCGGCAGTCACGTGAACGTGTCCTCGTACCTCTCGTCGATGGGCGACGACGACAGCGTGAGCGCGTGGTTCAACTGGGGTCCGGAGGGCGAGGGCCTCCCGAACTACACGCGCCACCTCTCCCTCGACAGTACCGGGACGTTCTGTGACGGCTACAACTGTAGCTACGACTCGTTCGGGTCGCTCGACCCCGGCACGTACGAGGTCGAAGCCTACGTCAGCAACAGCTACGGTTCGGACACGAGCCCCGTCGAGACGTTCACCATCTGAACCGGACCGGAGACGCCGCTCCGTCCGACGGCCCGGCTTCGACGCGGCCGGGCCGACGATTCTGGTTCGACACGGCCGTCTCGGCGTCCCGAGTCGCCGGGAAACGGACTTTTTTGCCCCGTCGCCGCGTGTGTCCGCCGATGACCTTCAGCATCTGCGTTCGCGAGGAGTACGAGGACGAGGCGGGCGACGAGCAGTCCAGATTCGGCGTTGCGGTGACGACCCGCTTGCCGGGCGTGGGCACTCTCTGTCCGTTCGCCAGCGAGAACGGCGCGGTGGCGACCCAGAGTCTGGTCAACGTCGAACTCGGCCAGAAGGGCGTCGAGTACCTCGACGACGGGCTCGCAATTGGCGACGCGCTCGACGCCCTGCTGAACGCCGACGAGGGGTCGGCCCAGCGCCAACTCCACGGCGTCGATTCGGAAGGAACCTTCGCGTTCTCCGGCGAGGAGTGCAAGGACTGGTACGGTCACTGCGAGGGCGACGGCTACACCGTGGCCGGGAACCTGCTGACCGGCGAAGCCGTCGTCGACGCCGTCGCGGAAGCGTACGAGTCGACCCGCGACGGCGACGCACCGCTCGCCGAGCGACTGATCGACGCGCTCGACGCCGGCCACGCCGAGGGCGGGGACAAGCGCGAGGAGCTTCACGTTCAAAGCGCGGCGCTGCTGGTCGAGACCACCGAGGACCGGGAGATGGAGCCCTACTACGACGACCTCCGCGTGGACGCCACCGAAACGCCGGTCGCCGACCTGCGCGAGACGTACGAGCTGGCCGGGGAAGGGTTCGAGATGGCACGCGAGCGCTACGAGGAGGCGTACGAGGACGACGAGATGGACGAGGTCGAGGACGACGGGATTCAGGACGCTGCGGACGAAAGCGACGGCGCGGAGTAGGGCCGTGCCAGACAATCGCCCCGAATCGGCGACCAACCGCGTTGCAATCGCTACTCTCGCTGGGGCCGCCGGAATCGCGGGCGGCCTCGCGTGGGCGGTGCTCCCGCTCCTCTGGTTCGCGGCCGACGGCGGGACGTCCGTCCTCGGTTACGGAGTGCTCGACCTGCTCACGCTCGCGGCATTCCCGCTCGCGCTCGCGGGCGTGGCGGCCTACCGCGCTCGGACCGCCGACGCGTGGGGTCGACTGGCGACCGCGGGGTTCGCGCTCCTCGCGGCCGGACTCACCACCGGGTTCTCGGGCTCGCTGGCCTACGTCCTCGCTGGACTCCTCGCCGGGTGGACGCTCGCGGTGTGGGGGTCGCTGGCCGCGCTGGTCGGTGCGACCGTCCTCGGCGCGGGACTGCTGGTCGACGGCGTCGAGCCCCGGGTCGGGGCCGTCCTGCTCACGAGCACGCTTCCCGTGGGCGTTCCGGTGTCGCTCGCGCTCGCCGTCAGCGGCATCGTGCCGACGGAGGCGGTGGTCTCGGTCGGACCGGGACTGCTGTTCGGCGGGGGCGTGGCGGCGCTTGGGGTGTGGGTGTGGCGCGAGAAGTAGCACCGTGAGCGAACGGACGTGAGCGAGCGGCCCAAGCAACCCTCGACCGAGCGCAGCAAAAGGTCGTAGTTTAGATATTGAACTCGTACAGGTCGTCGCCGACGTGGTGGATCGACTCGACGACCTTCCCCTCGTCGCCGACCATGTCTCCCCCGCCGGTCTTCGCCCGGCCGACCGCCAGCACCTTGCCGTGGGACTCCTCGGCGATTGCGACCAGATCGCCCGCCGCGATGGCGTCGTCGGCCTCGACGATGCCGGGCCGCATCACGTCTGCGCCGTCGCTGACGAACGACACCGCGCCCGCGTCGACCGTGACCACGCGGGTCTTCGGCGGGTAGTCGTTCGCGCCGCGGACCGTCAGAAACGGCTCGCGGTCCCGCGATTCGTCACCGTTCGACTCCTCCGAGGCGTTCGCCTCGCTTTCGTAATAGAGCACCGCGGGCTCGCCGTCCACGAGCACGACGTCGAACGCCGAACCGTCGAGCTCTACGAGTTCGTAGGTGTCGGCGTCGAGGTCGACCCCGAGCTGGTCGGCGAGCCGGTCCTCCACGTCGGCCACCTCGTCGCTCCGGAGGTGGTGGCGGGACTTGACTTCCATACGGGACCGTGCGTCGCTTCGGGGCGTAAGGCTTCCGCCTTCGCGCCGGAATCGGAGTCGTCCGGGTGGCGACCCGGAGTTAATTCGACAGTTGCGGCGGGCGTATCAGATAAAGGTAAAACCCCGCCGGTCGTACGACGACGTATGAAGGCCAAGCGTGAGTACCGGGACCGCGAGGCGGTGGAGGTTGCGGTACTCGACGCGCTCGTCGACCGGAACGACGACGGGATGACGGTGTTCGAACTCCGCTCGCAGGTCGAGGCCGACATCGACGAACTCGAAACCGCGCTGGGCAACCTCAAGGAGGACGGCCTCATCCACGCCACGACCAGCGACCAGCGGACCCTCATCACGCCCGACGACCGCGTGGTGCCGGACGCCGACGAGCGCGACGAGGACGACCCCACGTTCGTCGACCGCATCATCGAACGCCTGCCGCTGTAGGAGGTTTCGTTCAGGTCGACTCTCGTGGCGATTGTTTCACTGGCGCGTTCTCTGTTGGAGATTCTGCCAGTCTATTCGTCGGTGGATGGTTCACTGGGCGTGCGCTCGTTTTCCTTTCCACGCGGCGCGCGCAGGCGCGACCTCGTGTCGCGCCATCTCGTGCGAGGGCTGCGTAGCGCAGTGGAGCGAAGCGACCGAGGCCTGCGAGACGCCGCAGGCGTCTCGCTGCTCTGCGAACGCAGTTCACAGACAACGCAAGCGGTTGGGGAGGACGAGGTGCGGTGCTGTGCTGTGCGGTTGCGGTCAATCATGTGCCTCGGCAGTAGCTAGCTTTGTAGTATCTACTCTGTTACGGCGAGTACAGTCGAGCTAGCTATTGCTTGAGCATAGCCGTGACCGCAACCGCACAGCACTGCAGCCTCAGACCTTCCCAGCCTCCTGCGTTGTCTGCGAACTGCGTTCGCAGATCAGCGAGACGCCGCAGGCGTCTCGCAAGCCTCGGTCTCCGCTTCGCTCCGACCTGCGCTACTCGTCCCTCGCGCGCGTTGCTCGCGCGCGCCGGTCTGAAGATTTAACATCGAGCGCCGGACTGAAGGCTCAACGTCGAGCGCCGGGCTGAAAGATCAGAATCGATTCGCAGAACTAACTCTCGATAGTAGCGAGAGCAGTCGTGAAGAAGTACCTCCATTCCCTGCTTGATTCCCACCCTTTAATCCCGCCGAGAACCGAATTCCACGCAGAATGACAGTCATCGAGGGCCAGCAGACCGACCTCGGAGCAGAGTGGACCACGGTCGGCGAACGGCGCATCCCCGACCACTATGGGCGGCCCGAGCGCGCCCATCGCGCGGTCCGCAACGTCGTCGGCGTCACCGAGATGCCGTACGGCGTAGTGGTCGTTCGGGGCGACGACCGGGTGGAGTACGTCGACAACGTGGTGTCGAACCGGGTGCCGACCGACGACGGCGAGGGAGCCTACGCGCTGCTGCTCGACCCGCAGGGCGGCGTCGAGTTGGACCTCTACGTCTACAACGCGGGCGAGCAGCTCCTCCTGTTCGTCCCGCCGGGCGAGGCCGGGGCGCTCGCCGACGAGTGGCGCGAGAAGGTGTTCATCCAGGACGTGGAGATCGAGGTCGCCACCGACGGGTTCGGAGTGTTCGGCGTCCACGGCCCGAAGGCGACCGAGAAGATCGCCAGCGTGCTCAACGGCGCATCGACGCCCGAGGGCCACCTCTCGTTCGTCCGCGGACGGATGGCCGAGGTCGGCGTCACCGTGATCCGGACCGACGCGCTCACCGGCGAGGAGGGGTTCGAGGTGGTCTGTGCGACCGGGACGACCGTCAACGAGACCGGTGAGGAGCGAGCGAACGCCGAACTGGTGTACGACACGCTGCTGACCCACGGGCTGAACGCCGCGCCGTTCGGCCGCTCGACGTGGAACACGCTCACCCTCGAAGCCGGAACGCCACTGTTCGAGACCGAACTCGATGGCACCATTCCGAACGTCCTCGGCCTCCGGAACGCCGTGGACTTCGAGAAGGGCTGTTTCGTCGGTCAGGAGGTCGTTTCGCGCGTGGAGAACCGCGGTCAGCCCAGTCAGCGACTCGTGGGGCTTTGCCCCGATGCTGTCCCCGACTCGGGCGCGGCCGTGTTCGCGGGCGACGAGGCGGTCGGCGAGGTGACGCGGGCCGCCGAGAGCCCGACCGAAGGCGAACCCCTCGCGCTCGCGGTGGTGGACTACGGAATCGAGGACACCGAGTTGACTGTCAGGGTCGCGGGCGAGGAGGTCCCGGCCGAGCGTGCGGCGCTCCCGTTCGTCGAGGGGAGCGACCGCTCGGCGCGGATTCCGGAGTACTAGATTCGAGATTACTTTCTCACGCGTACTCGCGCGCGACCACCCGAACGAGTGCACGTGTGAACCCCAGCACGATGGGGCCGACGAAGATGCCCATGAAGCCGAACACGAGCAGGCCGCCGAACATCCCGAGCACGAGGATGGCCGGATTCAACTTCGCGCTCCGGCCGCCGACAACCGGCCGGAGGTAGTTGTCGGTGAGGTTCACCACGCCGAAGCCGTAGACGAGCAGGGCCGCTCCGCGGAAGATTCGCCCGGTGGCGACGAGGAACAGCGCGGCCGGAATCCAGATGAACATCGAGCCGACCAGCGGGAGGATGCCGAACACGACCGCGAGCACCGTCCAGAACAGCACGTTCGAGAAGCCGAGCGCGAACAGCGCGAGCCCGGTGAGTACGGCCTGCACCACCGCGATGACCAGCGTGGTGATGAGCACCGCGTAGGTGAGCCGGTCGAGTTCCGCGATCAGTTCGTCCTGCACGGCCTGTGGGAGTGGGGTCACCCTGCGGACCCACGCCACGGCCGACCGGCCGTCCACGAGCAGGTAGTACAGCACGAACCCGAATATCGTGAGCCCGAGTGTGACCTTCGAGAGGCCGCCGAGCCAGCCTGACGCCTCCCCGACGACGCGCCCGAGCCCCGACTGGACGATTCCGGCCACCTCCTGTAACGCCTGATCGACGTACTCCAGCGGGTCGACCCCGGCCAACTCGATGGACAGTTGGCGCAGGGATTCGAGCTCCGCGCCGAGGTCCGCGCGCTGGAAGCTCTCTATCGCGGCGACCGCCTGCTGGACCACGACCCGGAGCAACAGCACGAGCGGGAGCGCGAACAGCACCGTAGACGCCAGCATCAGCACGACTGCAGACTTTCGGGGGCCGATGCGGGGCGCGAGCTGGCGCTGGAGCGGGAACAGGGTGTACGCCAGCAGCACCGCGAGCGCGACGTAGGTGAAGAAGGGCCACACCACGAGCAGCGAGGCGTACAGCCCTACCGCCAGCAGGAGGAGGGCAAACGCCTTCTCGGCATCCATACCGCCAGTACGTGAGCCGCGTGGAAAAAGGCCAGTGACGTTCTCGCGTCGCTGTTCAGTAGATGATGCCGAGCAGCCCGTTCGACGAGCCGAAGTCCGAGCCGTTGTACACGTCCTGATTCTCGGTGAAGTAGACGCCGAGCGACTCCCACGCGTCGAGGAACTCGCGGCGCGAGTCGGCGAACTGCCAGTCAGGGTCCGTGATGTGGCCGTGGTCCCACGGGTCGTGGTGGGCACCGCAGACGACCGCGTAGTCGTCATCGTCGGCCGACGGAACGTCGTAGAGCCGGCCGTGCCACTGGGCGGTCACGCCGGTCGACTTCTTGACGTGCTTGTCCTGCTTCTTGGAGACGTAGCTGCTCCCGTCGTAGTAGAGGATGTACCGGTCGCTCGACGGCACGAAGTTGCCCCAGTCGCCGTCCTCGACCATCTTCGAGCGGACCTCGCTGGCCGACAGGCCGAGGTAGCGACGCCACGCCACGTTGATCGGCGCAGTCCGCTCGTCGACGCTCCCGGACCGGTAGTTGTACAGCGGGCCGTAATAGTACGGCGAGTGGCTGTCGGCCTCGGGACCGCTCTCCTCGCGCTCGGCTTTCAACTGACTCCGGAGCTGCTGTTCGGCGGCGGCGTGCTGTTCGAAGGTGCCGAAGACTCCGGTGTCGCGGTACTGAATCACGCTGGCTCCGCGGGACTCCCGCACGTCCTCGGGGACGCGCTCGCTGGCGACCGTAATCGGGTCGTACTCGACGGTCGCACGCCCGAAGTGAGGTCGGAGGTCCTGGCTCACGAACCGCTCGTGGTGGACGTACTCGTCGCCGTCGGGCTCGAACCGGTGGATTCGCTTGCCGGTTGCGGTGATCGGTCCCTCGCTCTTGCCCGGCGAACTACCGCCTCCGGACTCGCTCGCGGCCGCGGTTCCAGTGGGAACCGCCGCCGCGAACAGGCCGGCGGCCGCACCGCGGAGGAGTCGTCGGCGTCCGATGCTGTCGGAGTCGTCGTCTCGAACCATCGTGAAGGGGACAATTCGCGCTTGATTCAAATTTCTTTCGCAAGTATAGATATTTATTTTATATACTCTCGGAGGCTGCGTATCGGGCGAGTTCGACCCGAACCGACAGCGTTTCAGCCCCCACGTTCCTACCTGTGTCCAGATGAGCAAGGACTACATCGACGTCCGGGGGGCCGAAGAACACAATCTGAAGGACCTCGACGTCTCCATCCCGCGCGAGTCGTTCAACGTGGTGACGGGGCTGTCGGGGTCGGGGAAGTCCTCGCTCGCGTTCGAGACGGTGTACGCGGAGGGCCAGCGACGCTACATCGAGAGTCTGTCGGCGTACGCGCGCAACTTCCTCGGCCAGATGGACAAGCCGCAGGTCGAGAACGTCGAGGGGCTGTCGCCGGCTATCTCCATCGACCAGAAGAATGCGGCCAACAACCCCCGCTCGACCGTCGGGACGGTGACCGAACTCCACGACTACTTCCGGCTGCTGTACGCCCGCATCGGGACGCCACACTGCCCCGAGTGCGGCCGGGAGGTCGGCGAGCAGAGCGCCCAGAACATGGTCCGGCGCGTGCTCGAACTCCCCGAGGGCACCAAAGCGAAGATCGCGGCCCCGGTGGTCCGCGACCAGAAGGGGGCGTTCGAGGACCTGTTCGACGACCTCGTGAGCGACGGCTACTCTCGCGTCGAGGTCGACGGCGAATCGTTCGACCTCACGCTCGACAGGCCCGAACTCGACAAGAACTACGACCACGATATCGACGTGATCGTCGACCGGGTGACCGTCTCGCCGGAGGCCCGGAGCCGGATCACCGACAGCGTCGAGACCGCGCTGTCGGAGGCCGACGGCTCGCTGAAGGTCGTCCTGCCCGACCCGCCAGCGGACGCGGAACTCGGCGGCGCGAAGGCACGGTCCACCGGCGATTTGGCCGACGACGACGAGGACGACCGACTCGTCGTGGAGTTCTCCGAGGATCTGGCCTGCACGCACTGCGGCATCGACTTCCGGGAGATCGAGACCCGGAGCTTCTCGTTCAACAGCCCGCACGGCGCGTGCCCGGAGTGCGAGGGCATCGGCGAGACCAAGGAGGTCGACGAGGACCTCGTGGTGGTCGACGAGAGCAAGCCGCTGAAGGACGTGTTCGAGCCGTGGAGCTACAACCGGACGTACTACCGGCGACAACTCGACAACGTGGCCGACCACTTCGGCGTGAGCGTGACCACCCCGTTCGAGGACCTGCCGGAGGACGTCCGGCAGGCGTTCCTCTGGGGGACCAGCGAGACGGTCCACTTCGAGTGGACGACCAAGAACGGCACCCGCGAGAAGGACGAACGCTTCGAGGGCGTCATCCCCAACCTCGAACGCCGGTACGTCGAGACCGACTCTGACAGCACTCGCGACCACATCGAGGAGTACATGGCGGTCACGACCTGTCCCGCCTGTGAGGGCACCCGGCTCAACGACCAGAGCCGGTCGGTGTACGTCGACGGCACCTCGATCACCGAGGTCAACGAGATGTCCATCGGCGACGCGCTCGACCACTTCGAGGGACTGGAAGCGAAGTTGGACGAGCGCGAGACCAAGATCGCCGAGGAGATCCTCAAGGAGATCCGCGCGCGGCTCGGCTTCATGGAGGAGGTCGGGCTCGACTACCTGACTCTCGACCGGGAGGCCTCGACCCTCTCGGGCGGCGAGAGCCAGCGCATCCGGCTCGCCACGCAGATCGGGTCGGGGCTCGTCGGCGTCCTGTACGTGCTCGACGAGCCGTCGATCGGGCTCCACCAGCGCGACAACGACCGGTTGCTGGACACGCTCAAGGAACTCCGCGATCTGGGCAACACCCTGCTCGTCGTCGAGCACGACGAGGAGACGATGCGGCAGGCCGACAACGTCATCGACATGGGTCCCGGCCCGGGCAAGCGCGGCGGCGAGGTCGTCGTCCAGGGGACCACCGAGGAGATCGAGGACTGCGAGGACTCGATCACGGGCGACTACCTCGCGGGGCGCAAGGAGATTCCGGTGCCCGACGAGCGCCGCGAGAGCGAGACGGCACTGACCGTCCGCGGCGCGCGCCAGCACAATCTCAAGGACCTCGACGTGGAGATTCCGGTCGGCCAGTTCACCGCGGTCACCGGCGTCTCGGGGTCGGGCAAGTCCACCCTGATGCACGACATCCTCTACAAGGGGCTGGCCCGCGAGATGAACGACAACACCTCGGTCGACCCCGGCGACCACGACGCCATCGAGGGCGTCGACGGCATCGAGAAGGTACGGCTCATCGACCAGTCGCCCATCGGCCGCACCCCGCGGTCGAACCCCGCGACCTACACTGGCGTGTTCGACTACATCCGGGAGCTGTTCGCGGAGACGAAACTCGCCAAGCAGCGCGGCTACGAGAGGGGCCGGTTCTCGTTCAACGTGAAGGGCGGCCGGTGCGAGGAGTGTGGCGGTCAGGGTAACGTCAAGATCGAGATGAACTTCCTCTCGGACGTGTACGTCCCCTGCGAGGAGTGCGACGGGGCGCGGTACAACGACGAGACGCTCGACGTGACGTACAAGGGTGCCACCATCGCGGACGTGCTCGAGATGTCGGTCGAGGAGGCGTACGACTTCTTCGAGCACGACCAGCGCATCGCCCGTCGGCTCGGCCTGCTGAAGGACGTGGGGCTGGACTACATGAACCTCGGCCAGCCCTCGACCACCCTCTCGGGCGGGGAGGCCCAGCGGGTGAAACTCGCCGAGGAGCTCGGCAAGAAGGACACCGGCGACACGCTCTACCTGCTCGACGAGCCGACGACCGGCCTCCACAAGGCCGACGAGCGCAAGCTCATCGAGGTGCTCCAGCGGCTCACCGACAAGGGCAACACCGTCGCCGTCATCGAGCACGAACTCGACCTCGTGAAGAACGCCGACCACGTTATCGACCTCGGCCCCGAGGGCGGCGAGGACGGCGGCGAAACCGTCGCCACCGGGACGCCCGAAGCGGTCGCCCGGAAAGAGGAGTCGTACACCGGGCGCTACCTCCGGGACCTGCTCCCGGACGTGGACCTCGACGGCCCGCGCGCCGACCGCGAGCGCGTCGCGCCCGCGACCGACGACTGAAGCTCGACGAACGAGCGCGCCCGCTCCGGCGCGCCGGAGCGGGCGCGCTCGTTCGTCGAATCTGAGAGTTCCACGCCACCTTCCATCCGTGTATCGTCGGATTAACGCCGGGAATTCCCGAGTTACCCACGAAACGTTATCGGTGTTTGATATTCCTGCTCGGCTAAGTACTGGATAACAAAGTGTGCACCCGGAGAAATCCACGCACCGTGTTACGATGGGTGGCAGTGGCATTGGCGCAACAAGGGATTGAGCGGTTTCGGTAGCATGAGCTCGGCAGAAAATTCACCGGAAGGGGAGACGCTGTCGGAGGACCTGATCTTCGACGTCCTCAAGAACCGGCGACGGCGGTACACGCTTCATTACCTCAAACAGCAGGATCGCCCGGTCGAACTGAGCGAACTCGCCGAGCAGGTGGCGGCGTGGGAGAACGACACGACCGTCGAGGGGCTGTCGGCCAACGAGCGCAAGTCGGTCTACACCTCGCTGTACCAGACGCATCTCCCGAAGCTGGCGGACGCGGGCATCGTGGATTACAACCAGAACCGCGGTGTGGTTGAGCTGTCGGGCAACGCGGCCCAGCTGGAGGGGTATCTTCAGCCGCAGGACGAGTTCCCGTGGATCCGCTACTACCTCGGGCTCGCGCTGGTGAGCGCGGTCCTCGTGGTGGGCGACCTCCTCGGGATTCCGCCGTTCGAGGCCATCCCCGACCAGATCTGGGGCGTCCTCATCGTCGCGGCGTTCGCACTCTCGGCGGCGACCCACTACCTGCGCCAGCGACGACTCGGTAGCTCGGAGGGGCCGCCGACCGACGAGTGAGCGGCGTCGAACGAAGTGGAGTTCGCGCCGGAGCGGAGAATACTTGGGCGGTAGCGACGTAACCCGTACCGATGTACGACTTCGTGGTGGTCGGGGCCGGACCGGCGGGCTCGCGTTTCGCCCGCCGAGTGGCCGAACGGGGGGCGGACGTGCTGGTGCTCGAACGCGGCGAGGTCGGCGAACCGCTCGCCTGCTCGGGCCACGTCAGCACCGACATCTGGGAGTTCACGCCCGACGGCGCGCGCGAGGAACTGCTCCAGAACGAGGTGTACGGCGCGCGGTTCCACGTCGGCGGGCCCGACAGCGACGACTACCCCTTCTACAAGCACGAGGTCGTCTCGAACGTCATCGACCGCGTGGGCCTCGACAGGCTGCTCGCCGAAGCTGCCAGCGAGGCCGGCGCGGACCTCCGGGAGAACCACAGCGTCTCGGCCGTCGAAGAGCATGCCGACCGGGTCGAAGTCACCGCCAGCACGCCCGACGGCACCGAGACGTTCGAGGCCCGGATGGTCGCGGGCTGCGACGGCCCCGTCTCGCGAGTGCGTGACGAACTCGGCCTGTCCGACCCCGGCGAGAAGCTCCAGGGCGTGCTGGCCTTCAGCGACGAGGACGACCCCGGCGACTACGTGGACGTTCACCTCACGGCCCCGCGATTCTTCGCGTGGCGAATCCCTCGCGGCGACGCGGGCGTCGAGTACGGCCTCGCGGCCCCGCCGGGTTCGGACCCGAGCGCGAACGACCTCTTCTCCGAGTTCACCGAGGAGTACGACGTGGAGACGGTGAACTTCTGCGCCGGGATGATCCCGGTCGGTCCCGCCGACTCGGTGACGAGCCGGCGCGGGTTCCTGATCGGCGACGCCGCCGCCCAGACCAAGCCGTTCACCGGGGGCGGGATCCTGTACGGCATGACCGCTGCGGACCACGCCGCGCGGGAGATCGACCCCGAGCGACCCGCGACCCTGCAGCACTACGAAGCGGCGTGGCGCGACGACCTGAGCACCGAAATCAGACTGGGCCACTGGATTCGGAAGTGCTACTCGCTGCCGGAGAGGGTTCAGCACGCGGGGCTGTCGGCGTTCTCGGGCGAGATCGGGGTCCACATGGACGAGCCGAGTTCGTTCTTCTCGAAGGAGCACCTGTCGAAGCTGCTGTCGGGGTAAGTCTGCTTCGACCTCCTGATTCATTGCCCCAGCCCGCTAACCCACCCACGATACTCCCGATAGCCGACGCCTTCGAGCACGAGTACCGCGGTTACGCCCTCGTCTTCCGAGCCTTGGCTCGCGTCACTCGCCAAGATGCCGAGCACCCCTGCCCTTTCAGTTCGCCAGGAGCGTGGATTGAGTCACTGCTCGAAACAAGGAGTTAGCTGCGCGTATCTGAACACCGCCTCCCGGTGACCCAAACAAAGTTGTGTCCCACGCGCCACGGTCGAGTATGCTCGTTCGAGACGCCATGACGACCGACGTGGTGACGGTTCCCGCGGGCGCGTCGCTCCGGCAGGCCGTCGGTCGGATGCTCCGCGACGGCGTCGGGAGTGTGGTGCTCACTCGCGAGGGCACCCCGTCCGGTATCGTCACCGAGTCCGACGCGCTGAAGGCGGGCTATCGCTTCGAGCGCCCGCTCGCCGAGATCCCGGTCACGAAGGCGGCGAGCGACTCGCTGACGACGATCACCGAGCGCGCGACGATCCGCAAGGCGGTCCGGCAGATGCGCCGCCACGACGTAAAGAAACTCCCCGTGGTGAACGGGATGGAACTGGTCGGCATCCTCACGATGACCGACGTGGTGGTGCGTCACGAGTCGCTCATCGACGAGGCCATCGCGCTGGAAGAGGGCCGAGACGGGTGGTCGCCGGAGCACGACACCGAGGACCGCTGACGCGCGTACCTGACTCACGCGGTCTCGACTCGGATTCACACCTCTTCGGGCAACCACCCGCCGTCGACTTCGACGTTCTCGCCGCTGATGTAGTCGCTGTCCTCCTCGAGGAAGAAGAGGACGGCTTGCGCCACGTCCTCGAAGCCGGCCGGTCGGCCGCGGGGCAGTTCCTCGGGGAACTCGTCGGAGTTCTCGACCACGTAGGGCGACACCGCGTTCGCAGTGATGCCGTCGTGCTGGGTGTCGTTGGCGAGCATCCGGGTGAACATCAGCACACCCTGCTTGGCGATGAAGTACGGCGCGTTCTTCGGACTCATCAGGCCCTTCTCGGCACTGGCGTAGCCGACGTTCACGATGCGGCCCCACGATTGGTCGCGCATTCCCGGTAGGGCGCGCCTGCAGCAGAGATAGGTTCCGTTGACGTTCGCCTGCAGGACGGTGTTCCACTGCTCGAAGGAAATCGACTCCCAGTGGTCGGGCGCGAACGGGCCGACGTTGTTCACCAGCACGTCCACCGTGCCGAGGGAGTCCTCGACCGCGTCGAACATCGCGTCCACGTCGTCGGGGTCCATTACGTCGCCCTGCACGGTCGTCGCTCGGGGCGCACCGCGCTCGCGAGCCTCGGCGGCCACCTCCTCGGCGGCGTCGGCGCTGGACCGGTAGTGGACCGCAACCGACGCGCCCTGCTCGGCGATAGCGTACAGCAGTTCGCGACCGGCGCCCCCGGCGCTCCCGGTGACGAGCGCGATCCGGTCGGTCAGGTCTGGTCGTATCACGCTCCGGAGTTGGGACTCGGGCCATATCGTTGTTGAGGCTGTAGCATAGCCGTGTTCGGACGAGCGCGACCATCTGACTGGTTTCGGTCGACGGAACAACAACCACCCTGGCGGACTGAAAGGGCGAGGGCGCTCGACCCGGCCCGGACGATGTAAGTACTGGACCGAACGACCGCAGGGAGCGAGGGAAGCGCACAGCGAGTCCCGGCCGGTCGAGCGACCGAGGGCTTTCGAAACTCTCTATGACACTCCTCCTACTGGTATCGCGGAGAAACCGATCACGTCGAACCCAAAACTCAGTCGAACGCGAAGTAGCGCTCGTAGTGGTCCGCACAGCCAGGGTTGAACGCCGCCCCGCAGTCCGGACATTCGTGATCCCCATTCACGAACTCCCGCGGCGTCAGCTCCGCACCGCACGCACCGCACAGCACCGCGGACGCCGAACTCTCCACCGACAGTCGCTCCGGGTCGTGGTCTTCGACGGCCTCGTGACACCGGAAGCAGGGGTAGTAGGCGTCACAGCAGGCGAATTTGAGCGCTACCACGTCGCGCTCGGTGTCGTAGTGGGCACAGCGCGTCTCGGCGTCCACCTCGACGCCGCGAACCTGCACACCTCCGATCTCGCGCTCCATCGTCGTTCAGGGCTCGGGCAGCGTGACTTCTTCACCATCGGCGTAGACTGTGGGCTCCCGGAGGATGCCGTCGAAGTGGATGGGTGCCTCGGTGTCGCCGCCAATGCTGGCGTCGTCGCCCAGCGCGATGTGGACCGTCCCGCCGGCCTTCTCGTCGAGCAGGACCGAGCCGACGAGTTCCGTGACCGCGACGTTGGTGCCGATGCCGAGTTCCGCGAGGTTGTACGCCGCGTCGCCGACCTCCTCGGCGGCCTCCTCGACCAGTGAGCGGATCTCGTCGTCGGAGATGCGGGTGACCTGCCCGTCCTCTACGTCGAATTCGAGGGTCTGGCCGTCGTCGAGCAGGCCGTGGGGCATCATGGTTCCGTCGACGACGTAGGTGCCGTTCGCGTCCTCGGGGCTGACGAACACCTCGCCAGCGGGGAGGTTCGAGAACTCGCCCGGCTCGTGGACGATACCGGTGTCGAGGTGCCACTCGCGGTCGCCGGGCGCGAAGGTGATGTCGGTTCCCTGCGGCGAGGTGACCCGGACCTCGTCGGCGTCCTCGACCTGCGCGAGCACGTCGTCGCAGTGGGCGGCGATGGACTCGTAGTCGGCGTCCAGCCCCGTGGTGAACACCTCCTCGGTGATGCCGGGCAGGGTCGCGCCGCGCGCCCCGGCGTCGTTGGCGTCGCTCCGAGCGCGGGTGTGGCTCAGGCTCTTGGTCGTCGGTGCGAGGAACACGTCACTGGCGGCCATCGCGGCGCTGACTGGCTCCGGCGGCTCTGCGCCGTGGCTCGCGCCCGGCGGGAACCGCACGATACTGGCGTCGTCGGTGACGTCGCTGGCGACCTCGTAGAGCGCCTCGCCAATCGGCTGGCGCTTGTCGTCGGTGACGATGCAGCACGACTCCTCGGAATCGAGCGCGAGACACTGCTCGATGGCGGTTTCGGCCGCGTCGCTGAGACTCATGGTCGAGTGGTGGACCGGGTCGGGGTTAGGCTTTCCCTTCGCGGAACGGACGAATCTCGCCGGTCGGCCGAGCCACCCGTGACCTCGAACGACTTACTCGAACGAGAGTTAGTTCCCGTCGCGCGCCCCCGAAACCATTATGCGCGTCGGCATCGGAAATCCAGCCACATGATACGGGTCGGAATCAACGGGTACGGGACCATCGGCAAGCGCGTCGCGGACGCCGTGCGCGCCCAACCGGACATGGAGGTCGCGGGGGTCGCCAAGACGCGACCCAACTTCGAGGCCGAGCAGGCCGTCGAGAAGGGCTTCCCGCTGTACGCCGCCATCGAAGACCGCGTGGAGCTGTTCGACGACGCGGGCATCGAACTCGCCGGGATGGTCGAGGAACTGGTCGAGGCCAGCGACGTAGTGGTCGATGCCTGTCCCTCGGGCGTCGGTGAGCAGAACTCCGAGATGTACGAGGCGTACGACACGCCCGCGCTGTATCAGGGCGGCGAGTCCGCCGACTTCGTCGACACCAGCTTCAACGCCCGGTCGAACTTCTCGGACGCCAACGGCGCGGACCACGTGCGCGTCGTCTCCTGTAACACGACGGGCCTTTCGCGGCTCATCGCGCCACTCCGCGAGGAGTACGGCGTCGAGAAGGTCCGGACGACGCTGGTCCGCCGGGGCGGCGACCCGGCCCAGACGGATCGCGGGCCGATCAACGACATCCTGCCGAATCCGATCACGCTACCCTCCCATCACGGACCGGACGTGAACACCATCTTCCCCGACCTCGACATCGACACGCTCGGGCTGAAGGTGCCCGCGACGCTGATGCACGTCCACAGCGTCAACGTCACCCTCGACGAGGCGCCCGACGCCGACGAGGTCCGGGACCTGCTCGAAGGCGAGTCGCGCATCTTCGTCATCCCCGAGCGCTTCGACATCGACGGCGCGGGCAAGCTCAAGGAGTACGCGCAGGACGTGGGCCGCCCGCGCGGGGACATCTGGGAGAACTGCCTCTGGGGCGAGTCCGTGACCGTAGAGGACGACGACCTCTACCTGTTCCAGGCCATCCACCAGGAGAGCGACGTGGTGCCCGAGAACGTCGACGCCATCCGGGCGGTCACGAACGCGGCCGACGCGGCCGAGAGCATCGCGACGACGAACGAATCGCTCGGGATGGGCATCTGAGCGACGGTGGAGGACTGCTTTTTTGGAATCGACGCGACGCTCGTGCATCAGGCGACGCGTCGCACTCGAACCGGTCTCACGGCTGGCCGTCTTGGGCGTCCGGCAACGACCCCCGACTGCCAAAGGCTTTTGCCGGCTTGCACCCTACCTCCGTTCATGCGACGAGACGACCGCGACGACCCCTTCGACGACCTCTTCCGCGAGATCGAGCGCATGATGAACGAGATGATGGGCGACGACTTCGACATGCGCGTCGAACGCGACGCGAATCCTGCTGGCGGCCCAACCGGATTCGGCTCGGAGACCCACGTGGACGTTCACCAGACCGACGACGTGGTGCGGGTCGTCGCCGACCTTCCCGGGGTCGTGAAGGAGGACATCGACCTCAAGTGCGACGGCGAGGTCCTGACCATCGGCGCGGCCAGCGACCACCGCGAGTACGACGAGCGGGTCCGCCTGCCGGCGCAGGTCGACGAGCACTCCGCGACCGCGACGTACAACAACGGCGTGCTCGAAGTGACGTTCGAGCAGTCCGACGAGTCGGCCGACATCGACGTGCAGTAACTCGGCGGAACCGGGGTCGGTTTCTACAGGGTGGCTCTGTTTTCGGTCTTTTTCGGCCAAAATCTGAGTCTTCGGCTCGACTTCTACTTCGGCCTCCCGTCCTCGGCACAATTCCCAATTTTCAGGGTCGGCGCGCGCGAGCAACGCGCGTGAGGGAGGAGCGAACGCAGTGAGCGACGAGGCTGGGGAGGCGTGAGGCTCGCGGTTGCGGTGTCCCCTAGGCCGCGGCAGTAGCTAGCTTCACGTGTCTCAAATTGGACGTGATCAGGAACACGAAGCTAGCTACTGCCGAGGCACATGAGTGACCGCACAGCACCGCGACCGTACCTCGTCCTCCCCAACCGCTTGCGGTCCTCGCTGCGCTGCGGTCCTCAGCCACCGGCAGACGGTCCTGCTCGCCTTCGGCTGCGCGGGCTGCGACTGCCGAGCCTGCACTCGCTTCGCTCGTGCAGACCTCGCGCGATTTGGCGCGACACGAGGTCGCGCCACCGCGCGCCGGAGGTAAGTGTGGCATCAAGTGCGACCGTTCCGAAGACCACAGTCGAGCTACCCCGTAGTGACTACCTCACCTGCGCTCCGCCACCGCCCGAATCAGGTCCGCCAGCCCGTCGTAGAATCCGTCGTCGTACTTCGTCTCGGCGTCGACCGTCGGCCGGGCGTTGGTCTCGTTGACCACCGCGCGGTCCCCGGAGACCAGCAGATCCACGCCGAGGAAGTCGATATCGAGCGCGTCGGCCGTCCGCTCGGCGAGGTCGCGCAGGTCTGCCGGGAGGTCCACGCCGGTCGCGACCGCGCCGCGGTGGACGTTGTGCTTCCAGCGATTCTCACTCGCGTCGCTCGAAATCCTGCGCTCGACGCCGCCGACGCACTCGCCGTCGACGACCATCGCGCGGTAGTCGGTGGCCTCGGGCACGAACTCCTGGACCAGAAACGACTTGTCGCCGGTCGCGCGGTAGTCGTGGACCAGATCGAGGTAGTCGGTCACGCCGAGGAACGAGTCCGCGTCGCCGACCTTCGCCACGCCGACGCCCCGGGTCGTGGAGTTGGGCTTGACCACCACCGGCGAACCGAAGCGGTCGAAGGCGTCGAGCAGGTCGGCCTCCTCGGCGGGGTTCGAGACGAGGACGGTTTCTGGAACGGGGATTCCCGCTCGCTCCAGCGTGGCGATGACCCCGGCCTTGTTCCGCGACCGGAGGACCGCCTCGCGGTCGTTGACCCACGGCACGTCGAGCAGCGCGTCGAGCACGCCGCCCTCCATCGCTCGCGAGGGGTAGACGAACCCCGCGTCGAACTCGTCGCCAGTCCACGGCGGGTCCGCGAGCGAGACGGTTCGGCCCTCGCTCGGGACGTGGTGGACCGCGATGCCCCGCTCGGCGAGGGGGTCGCGGATGCGCTCGAACGTCTCCTCTCGGTAGGCGACCGCGAGGTCCAGCATAGGTGCTTGGTGGGAGCGTGCGAGTAAAAAGGTGCGTCTTGGGCGGCCCGACCACCGCCAGCGTACCGGCTGCTATCGACCTACAGAACGCTACGTTAACGAGGTGTTGGTCCATCGACGACGACCGGCTGAACGAATCGAAAGAAAATTCGACTGGTTACGAGACGAGCAGTTCCTCACCGCGCTCGACCTTGATGCGGCAGGGCGGCGAGATCTTGTTGTACGAACGGCGGAGCGCGTCCTTGACGACGGGCGCCTCCTCGGGCTGGCACCACGCGGTGAAGATGCGCTCGCCCGCGCCGATTCGGGCGGCCGTGCCGACGACCTTGCCGAACGCCTGTCGCATTCCGTCGGAGACGCGGTCCGCGCCCGCGCCGGTCGCCTGCTTGTTCTCCCGGATGACGTGGTGGGGGAACTTCCGGAGGATCATCTTGTAGTTGCCCTCGCCGAGCTCCTTGATGAGGTGGCGGTTGGCCGACAGCCGGGAGGCCTCGAGCGCGCCGTGGCGGATCTGGACCTCTTCCTCGGTGACGAGGCTGATCTGAACCGGGTAGTCGTCTCCGTCGGCTTCGAGGTTCCCCATGCTGTGCTGTGCGATCTTCGAGCCGGGGATGCCGGTGATGTACTCTCGGCGAGTGTACGCGGGCTTGCTGATCTCCCGGTACATCGAGGCGGGTTTCTCGGACATGGTTATTACCGGAATCTGAGGGTCACGCGGCGGATAAACCCTTCGATGCGCGGTAAGGCGGGGTTCCGGAGCTTCGCGCCATCTACTCTACGACGGTGCCCGTTACTCCACGACCACGTACGTCAGCGCCGCGAGCAGGCCGCCCTCGACGAACCCCGCGCCGTGCGCGAAGACGTTCGTGAACGTCCCCTGCGAGACGGGGTCGGCCGGGAACAGTCCGTACACCAGCCAGACGAGCAGCGCGAGGACCAGCCCCACGTACAGCAGGTCCTGCCCCACCTGTCGGTAGTGGGCGTCACCGTAGGCGGTCCGGCGGCCGCGCGAGACGATGCCCGACACCGTCAGCGCGAGCCCGACCGCGACCGCGCCGCCCTCCACGAGTCCGATCTGCGGCGCGTATATCCAGAGGAGTTCGCCGAGCAACAGCAGGACCGCGAACTGGCCGACGAAGAACACCGTCTCGCGCGAGTAGGTCGCCCGGAGGTGGACCGCCACCGCCACGAGCAGGAAGCCGCCGAAGCCCGCGACCACGCCCGAGAATCCCCGAGAGACCGGCGACGAGTCCGGGAACCGGGCGGCCAACACCGCGTAGCTCGTGAGGTTGACCGCGACCGGCAGCACCACGAGGAACAGCGGGACCGTCCGGCGGAACCACGACCGGCGGTCGGCGTTGAGACAGACCAGATACGTCACGGCCGCCAGCGAGACGTAGCCGCCGAGGTTGCTGAACAGGTGGTCGGTCCCCGCGTGGACGTACGCCGACGTGAGCAGGGTCGCGGGCGCGAACGCCGCGTGGTCGAACGCCATGCTGTCGTGGACCGTCCCGGGCAGGAGGAACTGTATCGCGAGCAAGAGGCCCCCGACCGCGGCGACGCCCGCGAGGTCGCCGAGCACCGCAGACCGGGGGTAGCCGAGCACGCGGGGGTTCTGGGCGGCCGCCGGGGGCCTCGGGTCGCTCATTCGGACGGACGTTCGACCGCGAGGGCCAAAAGCGTCGCCCCGATGGGTGAGTTACCAATGGCGATGATGCGTTTGTGAGGCCCGGTGTCGCCGGAACGACTATTGGGGTCCGCGAGACACCAACGGCATGGTCGAAGTCAACGAAAACGAGAGCGGCACGTTCGACATCGGCGGTGAACTCACGGTGAACCGACTCGGCTACGGCGCGATGCGGCTCACCGGGGAGAACATCGTCGGCAGGCCCGACGACCCCGAGGAGGCCCGCGAGGTGCTCCGGCGCGCGGTCGAACTGGGCGTCGACTTCGTCGACACCGCCGACTCGTACGGCCCGGGCGTGAGCGAGCGCATCATCGGCGAGGTGCTCGACCCTGACGACGCGGTGGTGGCGACGAAGGCCGGACTCCTCCGGAACCGCGGGGGCGAGTGGATACCCCACGGCGGGCCGGACTTCTTCCGGAATCAGGTACTCTGCAGCCTCGACCGCCTCGGGGTCGACAGCATCGACCTCTACCAGCTTCACTCCCCGAACGTCGACGCCGACTTCGAGGAGGCCGTGACCACTTTCGGCGAGTTGCAAGACGATGGGCTGGTCGACCACGTGGGCATCAGCAACGTGGACGTCGAGCAGTTCGAGACCGCCCGCGACCACGTCGAGGTGGCGACCGTCCAGAACGAGTACAACGTCGGCAACCGCGAGCACGAGGACGTGCTCGAGGCCTGCGAGGACGCCGGCGTAGGCTTCATCCCGTACTTCCCCATCGGCGGCGGCGACCTCGGGGAGACGGGCGAGGCGTTGGCGTCTGTGGCCGACGACCACGGCGCGACCCCGCGACAGGTCGCCCTGGCGTGGCTCCTCGAGCGCTCGCCCGTGACGCTCCCGATTCCGGGCACGTCGAGCGTCGACCATCTGGAGGAGAACGTGGCGGCGTCCGGGCTCGACCTCTCGGACGAGGACGTGAAGCGACTCGACGCGTGAGGCGGCTCGGCGAGCGTGGTGGCCGCTCGCTCGTCGACTGAATCCCCCGCCCGAATCAGCGAATAGAGAACAGAAAACCGAGTAAATAGCTCGCTCTGGGCGGCTACGAGGCTTGTTTGCGGCTTGACAACGGCTGGAAGGTCGTTTACCACTGCTCTATGGTGAAGAACTCCTATATAGCATATTCAGTGAGAAACTGTCATGGCTGGCGATACCAAACAGTCAACGAGCGGGAGTAGTTCGACCAATAGAACACGCCGTCGCTTCCTGGAGGCGACGGGTGCGGGGACCGTCGTCGCACTCGCGGGATGTCTCGGCGGTGGCGGTGACGGCGATGGCGGCGATGGCGGCGACGGCGGTGGCGGCAGCGGCGAGACAACGGGCAACGGGAACGCCACGACAGGCAGTAGCGGCACGAAGACCATCCGCGTCATCAACTCGGCGTACGAGCCGGTCCAGAAGGTCTTCGAGGAGATCTTCAGCGAGTTCGAGGAACAAGAGGGCAACGTCGAAGTCGAGTACAACCGCGTCGACTTCGCCGACGCGCCCCAGCAGGCCGCGCAGGCTCAGGCCGCCGGCGAGCCGTGGGACGTGATGAATCTCGCGTCGCCCGGTAACAACGTGACCGCGGCCCAGGAAGGGCTGCTCCAGCCGATCAACGACGTGGTCGACGACCGCGGGGTCGACTACTGGAACGAGAAGGCCATGTTCAAACTCGACGGTGACCACTACTTCGCCCCGCACTACGGCTCGGTCATCAAGCTGAACTACCGGGTCGACATGTTCGAGGAGGCGGGCGCGCCGATGCCCCCGTTCGACAACTGGGAGCAGTACATGACCGCGGCCGAGAAGCTGACCAACACCAGCAAGAACCAGTACGGCCATCCCGTCTTCCTCGGGAGCAACCACTTCCACGGCGTCTGGCCGATGATGCTCACCATGATGAACGGCGGTGGCGTCGTCAACCCCGACGGCGACATCGTGTTCGACTCCCAGGAGACCGCCGAGGCGCTCCAGTTCGTCAAGGACATGGACCAGTACAGTCCGACGAGCGCGCACAACTCCTCGATCCCGGACATGCGCCCGCCGCTGTACCAGGGCCAGTACGCGATGACGTGGTACTCCACCAATCAGGTGGCCGCCGACATCGAGAGCTACAACCCCGACCTGAAGGGCGACGTGCAGGTCACCCACGTTCCGGCTCCGAAGGGCAACGAGCCGGTCGCACGGATGACCGGGACCGGGTACGGCGTCAGCAGCGAGACCGAGCATCCCAAAGTTGCAAAGCGGCTGGTCAAGTACATCACCGAGCGCGAGAACGTCACTCGCATGCTGACCGCGAACCCCACCGCCAAGATTCCGATGGTCAAGGGCGTCCTCGAGGAGGACGCGATGTGGGAGAACGACACCATGCAGGAGTACGAGGACCTCTACCGGGACCTCGTCGGCATCGCGGAGGACTACGGCCGCATCATCGCGGTCAACGAGAACCCCGAAACGGTCAACCCGATCACCGGTCGCGCGCTGAGCGAGACCATGGTCGTCGGCGCGGCACAGGACGCGGTGCTCGAAGACATGGACCCGATGGACGCTGCGACCAAGTGGGCCGACCGCATGCGCGAGGAATACAAGTAATCACATGTCAGAGGTCAGCGAGCAAACGTCGGCGACGTCGACTGGCGCGTTAGCGCAGGCCAAGAACAAGCTCGACAATCTCAGCGAGAACCAGATGGGGCTCCTGCTGGTCCTGCCCCTCGCAGTGCTGCTGATGGTGCTGTACCTGTACCCCATCCTCCGCGGGTTCGTGTTCAGCCTCCAAGAAGTCAGCCTGTTCGCGACGGATCCGGTCTGGGCCGGCGCGCAGCAGTACGTCGACACGCTAAACTCCGATCGGTTCTGGGGCGCGCTGGAGAACGGCATCGTCTACACCGTCGGTTCGGTCGCCGTGACCGTGGTCGTCGGCGTGGGCACCGCGCTCGTGCTCAACCGTTCGTTCTTCGGCGAGCGGTTCGTGACGGGGCTCGTCCTCTCGCCGTACATGATCCCCATCGTGGGGATCGTACTGGTGTTCCGGTGGCTGTTCAACGGACTGAACGGCGCGGCCAACTACGTGTTCATCGAACTCGGCCTCGTCAACCAACCCATCGCGTGGTTCAGCAGTTCCACGTACGCGATGCCGATGCTCATCCTCATCAGCGGGTGGGCGCTGTATCCGTTCGTCTGCATGTTGGTGCTGGCGAAGCTCCAGACGATTCCCGACGAGTACTACGAGGCCGCCGACCTGATGGGGGCCTCGCGCACCCGTCAGTTCGTCTCGATCACGCTCCCACAGCTCAAGAGCGTGCTGTTCGTCGCCATCCTGCTCCGGATGCTGTGGACGTTCAACCTGTTCGACATCATCTGGCTCGGGACCCAGGGCGGACCGGGCAACGCGACCGAGACGCTCCCGATCATGGCCTACCGCATCGCGTTCGACGGGCTCCGCCTCGGTGAGGGCACCGCGGTCGCCTTCCTCACCTTCGTGGTGCTCGCGGCCGGAACCACCATCTACTTCCGTTCGTTCGGGGAGGCGAGCGCATAATGTTCGACCTCACTCTCCGCCAGCGACACTACCTCGAACGCGTGACGACCTACGGGCTGGTCATCGGCATGACGGTCCTGCTGATGATTCCGATGGTATGGGGCGTGCTGTCGTCGGTCCGACCGTCCCAAGAGCTGTTCTCGTGGCCGCCCCAGCTCATCCCGTCGAACATCACGCTCGACAACTACCGGCTGCTGCTGGAGACGACCGAGTTCACCCAGTACTTCGTCAACAGCCTCGTGGTGGCCGTGCTCGCGATGGTGTTCACGCTGAGCATCGCCACGCCCGCCGC
Organism: Halorussus litoreus; assembly: GCF_003382685.1. Lineage (GTDB taxonomy): Archaea > Halobacteriota > Halobacteria > Halobacteriales > Haladaptataceae > Halorussus > Halorussus litoreus. The sequence goes on from NZ_QLVG01000038.1 coordinate 53,938, forward strand.
GTACGCGGTCACGCGCTACGAGTTCAAGGGCAGGCAGTACGTCACCAACCTCAGCACCATCATCTACATGTTCCCGCTCGTGCTGCTGGGCATCCCGCTGTTCGTCATCTTCTCGCAGCTCGGGCTCACCAACTCCCGGCTCGGACTCGCGCTGACGCACACGGCGTTCGCGCTCCCGTTCGCGCTGATGTTGCTCCGGGTGTTCTTCAACGACATCTCGCCCGCCATCGTCGAGTCGGCGCGACTCGTCGGCGCTGGCAGGATCACCATCATCCGGAAGATCATCCTGCCGCTGTCGCTGCCGGGCATCGTCGCGACCGTCATCTTCGTGATGGCGCTGTCGTGGAAGGAGTACTTCTTCGCGCTCCTGCTGATGAACAAGAACGCACTCTCGACGCTCCCCATCGGCATCGCCAGCCTCATCGGTATGTCGACGACCAACTGGGGGCTCATCCTCGGCGGCGTGATGATCATGAGCCTCCCGCCGATGGTGCTCATCTTCTTCCTCTACGACTACCTGCTGGAGGGCTTCGCCGTCAGCACGCTGTAGTCGTCGGGGACTCTCTCGGTTTTCTCACGCTTCTCGCGTCCGATACTCCGGAGTGGATTCGCCGAGCGAACGCTGATTCTCACGCTTGCCTTGATGCAGCTGATGTGGCCTTCTGAATCGGCGTACGCCCAGTTTTGCTCTCCACTCCGGCGCGTGCTGTCGCGGCCTCTCGTGGCCGCGCCCAAGCGCGCGAGGTCTGCAGGAGCGAAGTCGTTCGAAAATCGGAGATTTTCGTGATCACGAGAGAGCGAAGCTCTCTCGGACGACGACTGCAGGCTCGGCGGACGCGGTTTGTCCGCCGGTGGACGAGCATCGCAGCCCGGAACCGAGTGGAGGGCGAGAAGCGCAAGAGGCTGGGGAGGTGTGAGGGCCGCGGTTGCGGTGCTGTGCGGATACGGTCGCGGTTGCGGTGCTGTGCGGTCACGCCTCGGCTCAAGCGATAGCTAGCTCCGACTCGTCGAGAAAAGAGTAGATGAAATCGTGAAGCTAGCTTCAGCTTGAGCATAGCCGCAACCGCACCGCAACAGCACCGCAGCCTCGAACCTCCCCAGCCGTCTGCGTTGTCCGCGAACGCAGTTCGCAGAGCAGCGAGACGCCTGCGGCGTCTCGCAAGCCTCGGCCTCCGCTTCGCTCCGTTGTCTCCAGCAATCGGAGATTGCTGGGATCGGACGGGAGCGGCGCTCCCGTCGACCTCGCGGGCCGCCGTCCCGCGCAGTGACGAACACCTCCGATTTCGGACCACGCTTACTCGTCCCCCGCGCGCGTTACCCGTCGCACCGACCGCAGCGCCGAGAGAGAAGCGATTCGAGAGTGCCGAGGGAGAAGCAGATCGAGAGTGCCGGGGGAACTGCTTCAAGAGAAGTTCCGGGAGAGAAGCGTTCACGAGAAGTTACTGAATGCGTAGCTCCGCGAGAACATCCAGCGATAGCTCACAGCCGAGAACTCGAAACCACCCGCGAAAACCACTCGCGAGCACGAGAAAACGCGCGCGAGCCGCAGTACGGCGACTACCTCAGTAGATGCACTCGCCGGAGTCCGCGTCGAACAGGAGGACCTGCTCGGAGCGGACCGTGACGTTCCGGGACTCGTCGTCGCCGATGCTCACGTCGCCGGGCACGATGGCCTTGAACGCCTCGTCGCCCACGTCGAGGTGGACGATCTTGTCCTTGCCCGTCGGCTCGACGAACTTCACGTACGCCTCGAAGCCCTCGGGGTCGTCGTCTACGAGGTCGAGATGCTCAGGGCGGATGCCGAGTCGGAGCGTCTCGCCCGCCGACAGGGAGCGGTCGGCTTCGCTCGGGTCGATGGGGACCTCCGCGAAGCCGAGGTCGGCCCGGAGGTCCTCGCCCTCGCCGACGAGCTCCACGTCGAAGAAGTTCATCGACGGCGTGCCGATGAAGTGGCCGACGAATTCGTTGTTCGGGTCGTTGTACACCTCCTCTGGCGGTGCGAACTGCTGGATCTCGCCGTCGTTCATCACGACGATGCGGTCGCTCATCGTCATCGCCTGCTCCTGATCGTGGGTGACGTACACCGTCGTCACGCCGATCTGGCGGTGGAGCTCCTGAAGTTCCTCGCGGATCTCGACCCGGAGCTTCGCGTCGAGGCTGGCGAGCGGTTCGTCGAGCAGGAACACGTCGGGGTCGAGCACGGTGGTCCGGCCGATGGCGACGCGCTGCTGCTGCCCGCCCGAGAGTTCGCCCGGGTTCCGGTCGAGCAGCTCCGCGATGTCGAGCATCTCAGCGGCGTCGACCACGCGGTCGGTTCGCTCCTCTTCGGAAATGCCGTTGATCTTCAGCCCGAACTCCATGTTGTTCCGGACCGACATATGCGGGTAGAGCGCGAGGTTCTGGAACACCATCCCCACGTTGCGCTTGTTCGGCGGCTCGTCGGTCACGTCGTCGTTGCCGAACATGATCTTCCCGCTGGTCGCCTCTTCGAGACCGGCGATGATGCGAAGCGTCGTGGTCTTGCCACACCCGCTCGGGCCGACGATGCTGATGAACTCGCCGTTCTGGATGTCGGCGTCGATGTCGTCGACTGCCTGTACGTCGCCGAAGCGCTTGCCGATGGCGTCGAGGCTGATCGACGTCATCCTCAGTCGTCCTCCATCTCCTCGACGAGGTCGTTCGCGGCCGAGATGTCGGCGACCGACTCGCCGTTCTCGATGCGCTCGATCGTCTCGGACTCGCTGTCGAGCGCTTCGAGGCCGTGTTCGAGCGCGCGCTCGGCCTCCTCGGGCGGGACGAACAGGACGCCGTCCTCGTTCATCAGCGCGACGTCGCCGGGTTCGACCACGGTACCGCCGACCTGCACGGGGACGTTGATGTCGCCGCCGCGGCCGTGGAGTCGCGTCGTCCGCGCCGAGCGCCCGCGTGCGAACACCGGGAAGTTCAGCTCGTCGATGTCCCGCGAGTCGGTGATAGAGCCGTCGATGACCGCAGCGGCGGCCCCGCTGGCCATCGCCCCGCGCGTGGTCATCTCGCCCCACGGCGCGTGTTCGGTGTGGCCCTGCATGTCTACCACGATGACGTCGCCCTCCTCGGCGACTTCGGTGGCCTTGTGGACCATCGTGGAGTCCTCCGGCGGGATGCGGACCGTCACCGCGGGACCGGCGACCTTCAGCGGGCCCGACGGGCCGGTGTCCATGTACGAGAGTTCGGCCGACGGGAAGCCGAAGTGGAGGTGGTGGCCCACGTCGTTCGGCGATATCGATTCGAGTCGTTCGAGGAGTTCCTCGTCCGGGCGCTCGAGGTCGTTGATGACCATGTCATGGCAAGGCAATTCACGACACAAGACCGTTTACGACCACTCCTCGGTAGTGAATTACGTATTTTATGTGGAGATTGGTATCACACCCTATGGCCAAGCCAAGAGTCGCGGTCTGCCAGATGGATTCGAAAAACGATAAAGGGGCCAACGTCGAGTCGGCGCTGTCGCTGCTCGACGAGGCCGCCGAGGCGGGCGCAGACATGGCCGCGCTGCCCGAGATGTTCACCTTCATGGGCGACAAGGACGAGTACCGCGGAGCCGCCGAGGAGATCCCCGGGCCAGTGACCGAGAAGCTCTCCGAGAAGGCGAGCGAACACGACATGTGGGTCCACGGCGGGAGCATGTTCGAGGTCGCCGACGAAGACGACAAAGTTCACAACACGACCGTGGTGTTCGGGCCGGACGGCGAGCAGGAGGCCCAGTATCGGAAGATTCACCTCTTCGACGTGGAGATCGGCGACGACGTGGTCACCCAGGAGTCCGCGCGCGTGGTCCCCGGCGAGGATGTCGTCACGGTCGACACCGACTTCGCGACGGTCGGACTGGGCATCTGTTACGACCTCCGGTTCCCCGAACTGTTCAGCAGCCTCGCCAACCGCGGAGCCGACGTCATCGTCCTTCCAGCCGCGTTCACGAAGCACACGGGCAAGGACCACTGGCAGTCGCTGCTCCGCGCCCGGGCCATCGAGACTCAGTCGTACGTGGTCGCGCCCGGACAGATCGGCGACAAGCCCAACGGCGTCCCGAGCTTCGGCCGGTCGCTCGTCGCCGACCCGTGGGGGAACGTGGTCGCGAAGGCCAGCGACACGGTCGGCGTAATTACCGCCGACCTCGACTTCGACTATCAGGACACTGTTCGGAGAGAGTTGCCTTCTCTAGAACACAAGCGGCCTGAAATATACGATATTTAGGAAAACAGTCGAAATACCTATAAAGGGATAAACGAATGACCATCCAAGAGATGGGGACGTCACTCGCCGACGACTTCGCGATCTACCTCCACGAGATGGGATTGTCGGAATACGAGGCCAGAGCCTACCTCGGCGTGCTCCAGAGCGGGATGACCACCGCAAAGGAGATCTCCGAGGCGGTCGACATCCCGCAGTCGCGGGTGTACGACGTGCTGGAGTCGCTCGAATCGAAGGGGTTCGTCACTGTTCAGCCCGGTCGTCCGAAGAAGTTCGGTCCGATAGAGCCGGAACTCGCCATCAACCAGTACGTCCAGCACAAGCGATCGAACCTCGAGGAAGAACTCGATCAGAGTCGGAAGATCGGCGAAGAGTTTCTCGACGAACTGGAGGGCGAGCAGTTCCAGTACCGCCAGACCGACGAGATAGACGTGTTCTGGTCGTACAAGGGTCGGAACTACATCCTCAAGCAGTTCGGTCAGTACTGTGCAGCCTCCAACGACGAGATCCGGATGATCACCAAGGGCGGTAGCTTCGACCGAATCGTAAGCAACCACAAGGAGGTTCTCAGGGACCGCAACGAGCACGGCGTCGACATCCGCATGATCACACCCATCGACGGGGTCAGTGACGTGGTGCTCGAGACCGCACAAGAGTGGGCCGACGTCCGCCACGCCGAGGACATCGAAGGGCGAATTTACCTCTTCGACGACCAGCGCGTACTCATCGCGTGGCTCAGCGAACAGGAGGAACGGTGGGTGGCGATGGCGACCCAGAGTTCGCAGTTACGGACGACGTTCGGTCAGTTGTTCGAACTCTTCTGGGAGAACGCGTAACCGTCTCGGACGTTCCCGGTGTACTGCAGGTATCGGCGTCCAGTCATGCTAGGGGCTCGTTTCCAGCTATCCGGGGCGCTCGACCGATGCCGTCGCTAGTCGCTCGAAATAAATAAGTTAGTTAGTTGGAAGCTCGACTTAGAGTCGGGTGACGTTGGTCGCCCGCGGACCCTTGTCCGCCTGCTCGATGTCGAACTCGACTTCCTGTCCCTCTTCGAGGTCCGGGCCGCCAACGTCTTCCATGTGGAAGAAAACGTCCTCGTCCTCGTCCTCAGTGTCGATGAAACCGTAGCCGCCCGTGTCGTTGAAGAAATCAACCGTACCTTTCGCCATTGCAGTCGTATCGAGTAGCGCCGCAGGGATAAGGCTTCCGAGTCAAACGTTATCATGAGCCATCACCTGACAGATCCGAGTGAGTACCAAAATTATTAACAGTCGTTAATCGGTGCCTACTACCATGTCACGCGTCCTCAAAACGTCCGGCTTCCTCGGTCTCGCCACCATGATGGTCGTGGGAATGTACCAGAACGTCCTCGTCGCGTCCGGTGACGCCGTACCGGCCTGGATGGTCGGCGGCCACGCCCACCTTGGCGTGCTGTCAATCCTCGCGATCGTGATGGGGTTCGCGGTCGACTCGCTCGCGGTCGAGGGGCGGCTCCGGTCGGCGGTTACCGGACTCTACGTCGTGGGACAGTGGTGTCTCCCGCTCACGGTGTGGCTCGCGGCCGGGTTCGAACTCACCTTCCTCCACCCGACCGCGTTCCTCTGGGGCCTCTGTCTCATCGTCGCGATGCTCCTGATGGCGTACCACACCGCCACGTCGCCGGCCGACGACGCGCAGCGTCCGGCGACCGGGTCGCTCGCGGACGACTGAGTTAGGGGAGTCCAACACTCGGGAGTCAGCGAGAAAAGACGGCCGTCGACTCGTTTCGACCGACTCTCGCCTAGTGACGGTCCACTCGGGCAATGATGCTCCATGCGGAACCGTTCCGTCACTCCGCGTGGGGGACGACTTCTTCGAGCAGATACTGGAGGTACTCCTCGGAGTCGAACGTGCTCGGCCGATAGATCTCGACGTAGCCGCTCTCGGACGCGGTCAGTTTCACGTCGTGGTCGCCGTACGTGCAGTCGAGACCGAGCTGGTTGAGCTGTGCATCGTCCAGCATCGCGCCGACCTCGGGGTCGTCGAGCAGGTCCGTGCCGTGGAGCACGCCGTTCTCGCAGTTGCCGTCGTTGCCGTAGAAGCCCGCGCGCCACGGCTCGGCGTCGTCCTGCTCGTCGAGGAAAGCGTCGAGGTCGAGGCTCGCGCGCTCGATGTCGGCCCCGGTGTCGTGGGTCACCAGATCGAACGCGAACGTGCCCTTGCCGCTCCCGGCGACGACGAACTCGCCGGGGACGCCGCCGATCTCCGTCACGCGCGTCTCGGTCGCCGACCCCTCCTCGACGCGGACCTCGCCGAAGTCGAGTTCCGTGGTGGTGCTGTCGACCACGCGCTCGACCGCGGCGCGACCCTCGAACGCGACGTGGCCGGTCGGCAGCGAGAAGACCCTGCGCACGTCGAGCACGCGTTCGAGTTCGTGACCGTCGCTCTCGACCGTGTCCGAGAAGGAGTCCACGACCTCGAAGTCGTCGCGGACGATCCCGAGTACCCCTGCTTTCATGACACTTCCGTTCAGACAGAGGGTAGTTAACTGGTTCGACTTCGCGCGAGTGGGGCCGAGATGCGGTTCGAGTTCGAACAGAATGGCCGAACTAGACGGGCCGTAGATTCCGTCGCGGACTCGCTGTAACTCCTCGTGGCGGCCGCGCACGTCCTCGACCTGACTTCAATCGTCGGCGTACCGGTGCTCGAACGGGTCCGGCGGCAACAGCAACTCCTCCAGGTCCGGCATGTGCTTGACGTTGAACAGCACCTTCAGCTCGCGCGTGATGGGGATTCCGTTGCAGGACAGCCGGATACCCTCGGCCATCAGGCCGTCCGGAAGGACGTGACTGGCCGGCATCGACAGCTCGCCGTCGACGAGCTTGATCGCGCAGTTGGCACACGCCCCGCCGCGGCAGGCGAACGGCCACGCGAAGCCGTAATCCTCGGCCGCTTCGAGGAGCGACTCGCCGGGCTGGACCTCGAACCGGCCGTAGTCCTCCTGGTCGAGGTCCGCGCTGGCCGCCTTCTCGAAGAGGTCCTCGTCGTCGGCCTCCCACCCGAAGTCCGCGAGCACGTCGTAGTCGAGGTACGTGACTTCGGAGGTGATCCGCTGGCTCGCGGGGTCGGACTGCTCGCGCTCGCGTTCGCGGTTGCGCGCCCGCCCGCGGTTCTGCGCCCGCTCGTGCGCCCCGGCGCGCGCTGTCCCGCTCTCGTTCTGGCCGGGTGCGGTGTCGTTCGTCCTCCCCGGCGTCGCGTCGGCGCTCTTCGACGCGCCAGTTGCCCCGCTCGCTGTTTCGCCCCTCGCACTCGGCTCCACCTCCGCCCCGTTCTCCTGATCGCCGGCTTCGATGCGCTCGTAGGCTCGCCGGACCGCACGGAACTCCTCGACCGAGCCGCCCTGGTCGGGATGGGCTTCCTTCACCCGCTCCCTGTAGGCTTGCTCGACCGCCTCGTCGTCGGCGTCGGGGTCGACCGAGAGGACTTCGAACGGGGACTCCATCACCTCTTCCTAGCGAAATCCGAGGTAAAAATCTTCGCCGTCCGGCCGGACGAACCGCTTTCGTCGCGTTCGTTTTCTCGCTACCCTGTCGAGACGCCCCGATCCGGAGATCGCTACTGTTCGTTTCGTTGTTCGATTTCGGTGGTGCTACGCATCGAGTGCGAATCCGGCCGACACCGTTGATTGTCCCCGACGGATACAATCCCTACCCTGTTATAATCCGCACCGTATAATTTCTATTCCTAGAAGATAAAATTATATTCTAGGGGGAAGAATAACGAGTGCAACATGCAACAGTCACGACGTTCGCTCCTTCGAACGCTCGGCGTATCGACGGCCGGCCTCGGAGTCGTCGGCGGTTTCGGTGGGGTCGCGTCAGCCACCAGAGACCCGACCGACTGGGACACCTACACAGAGGCTGCCGAAATCGACGACGGGGAACTCGGAGGTATGGTCTCGACGGTCACCGGGTTCGACTCGTTCCAGAGCGCCGTGGACGAGCCCCGGTTCAGCGCGAGCGCCTCGTTCCCGCTGTCGTCGACCGAGAACGGCATGATAACCGTACTCGAAGACGTCTCTGTCGAAGTCACACCGGTTCTCGTTCCCGACGAAGACTACGCGCCGGAGTTCCGTCGTTACGACGGGATCCATCCGTACCGGACGGGCGACGACCACACGCGCGAGGAGGGTAGTTCCGACGTACTCGAGTACGGCCTCGACCTCGTGTGGTCGAACCTGATGGACCGGTTCAGCCCGATCAGCGTTCCGAGTCCGTTCGGCGTGTCGCCGGACAGCGGTCCGTCGATCTCACAGAACTCGTGGAAGGGGAACAAGAACGCCGCCTTCACGGCCGCGTGGAACGGCGAACTCGAAACCCACCCCGACACCGCGAACTTCGCCGTCGACTTCTATCCGAAGTTCCCGCGCGCCGGTGACGACGGCGGCGCACCCGACGGCATGTACATCTACGACGTCGACTTCAAGGCCGAGATCAACAACAACCTCGGGTCGGACGACCTCTGGAACCGACACACCATCTCGTTCACGGTCGGGTAGCGCGTCACGGGGCCGCTCTCCACCCCGCCGCAGAAGCACGGTCGTTTTTTCGCGTCAGGAAATCTCGGGAGTACCCACGGGGAGTCGACCACCGCACACCCAGACGTATCGCGAGGGATGAACTACAAGAGTCCGGAGCGTCATGCTGTAGTATGGACCTCGCCGAGAACCGCGATGGCCGCGATTCGCTCGTCCGCACCGTCCTCGCAGTCGCGCTGGCGCTCGTCGCGTTCGCCTCGCTCCGGAAGGGCAAGCGACTCCGGGGCGCGCTTGCGGGCGTCGGCGCGCTCGCGCTCGGGTACGCCGCGACTGGGGAGTCGACCGAATTGGCGGGCTCGCTCGATATCGAGACGACCCACGAGGAGGCGGAACTGCGCTGTGCGGTCTGCGGCGACCCCATTCGGCCGGGCCAGTCGCGCGGCCCGAACGAGAACAACGAGATCGTTCACGACGACTGTCGGTGATTCTGACGACGGAAGGAGCGTGACAGGAAAATGCCCCCGGACCGGGACCCTCGGCCAAGATGGTCCGGGTATGTGGCTCGCTCTGTTCGGTGCGGTTGACTTCCCGGGGCTCAGATTCGCTCGGACCGCACAGTACACAACTGGCGCTCGTTTCGGTCGTCAGCAGAAGGATACTGTCGATAATATAGTCCCCAGCATCCGGACGTTCGCGATGCTGCTGGCTATCGACACCTGGTTTCTACGTCCGTCGAAGGGCCAGGGAGTACGGTCGAATGTGGAAGTCTGATGCTAAAACACTCTCCGTCATCCGTAACACGGGGTGTGCAGCAGTCACCACTGTCCCAGCGACGCTAATCACGTAGTCTCGTATTTTAACAGTGGCTTCTTCGACTTCCCTCCATGGCTAATCGAACGATAGATCGGCGACGGGCACTCCAACTCATGGCGACGACGGGATTCGCGTCCCTCGCCGGCTGTTCGGGTGACAGTGACACAGCTGATTCAGAGGACGACGGCGGCGACACGGAGACCGATGACAGCGACGTCACGACCGCTGACGACGCCACTGGTGGTACGACTAGCGAAGGTACGGACGAGGACTCTCCCCCGTCCGGATTCGAGACACTCTGGGAGACGGAGTTGCTGGAGGACTCCCCGAGTGCGGACCAGTACACAACTGCGACTGGCGCTGACTTTCTGGCCGTCGCGGTCGAGAACGTCCTGTACGGAATCGACACGGAAGAGGGCACGCTCAGTTGGGAGTTCTCCGACGGTGGTGACATCGACGCACTGGCGGTCAGCGACACCCACGTCTTTCTCCATCACTCGGCAAACACGGGTCCGGGAACGGTGTACGCGGTCGATCAGGCAAACGGCGAAAAGGCCGGGCAACGCCAGGGGGCATCGGACCGACTCCCGATGCTCGCGCTGTCGGACTACGTCATCATCCCACACGAGTATCAGAGCTTCGACGACGGCCTTTATGTCATGACGCCTGACGGGGGGCTCTACGGGAGCCTCACGGAGGTACCGGGGGTCAAGTGGGTCGACGGCGAAGGTGATTACGTCGTCGTCGGCCGCTGGGATTCTAGCGACAACGCCGGGGTGGTCGGTCACGATCTGAGCGTCGACACTGGTAGCGAACAGCGTTGGACGCTCCCTGATCTCGAACTGTTCGACACGACCGTCATCGACGGGACGCTAGTGGCACCGAACGAGGACGTGTTCACCCTGATAGACATCGAGACCGGCGACCGGACCGACGTCTCGGCCGACACGGAACTGAGCTCCCAGGGGATCGTCTCCGCCGGAGGGCTGGCGTTTCAAATGCATCAGGGCGGAACCCTCCACGCGGTCGACCCTACCGCCGAAGCGGTGGCCTGGACGACTGAAGAGGGTCTCGATTCTCTCACCCGTCTGACCTCGACCGGCGACGCAATCGTCCTTCGGCACCCGGACCACTATCTCGCGCTCGACCCGGAATCGGGTGAGGTCCTCGCACAGGGTGGTACTCCACAGGAAGAACCGCTGTCTGTCACAGCCAACGGACAGGGGCTCTACTCGTGTGGCACGACCATCACTGCCCACGACGTCGAGTTTTGAATCGCACGTCCCTCGTCGGCGACCACGCGTCGAGTTGGAACGAGGGACTGCTGCAAGCGGGACGCTACGCGTGTATGCTCCGGGTTTAATCGGGTATGTTTCGTCCGGCTAATGCGTTATGGAAAATGGCAGTTCCTCGGCACGCGAGGGGACGCGACGGCGACTCACCGGACCGGACGAACGGTGGCTGTCTGTGGACTCGCCGCCGAAATATATCGGGATGCTGACTTGACCTCACGCACCCCCGTCCTGCTGTCCGGATCCATCGCCGAGGGTCACCGTGAATTCGTCACTTCGAACCGCCCCGTAGTAGGCCGCGCAGCCCACGAAACCGAGTACACTGCCGATTGCGAGAAGGACGACTCGAGCGATATCCGAGGCAGTCAGACCAGCCCCGACCAGCACCACGCCGACAAGCAGGAACGGGGTCCCGACGATCAGTTTCAACACCCTCGCCTTTAGACCTCGGACGGTGAACGAGATGATTCCATCGGTCATTGTCACCGCTCGTGATCCGTGAGCATCATCTCGATGAGCACCTCACCACCCTGTTCGAACACTAGCGACACTGCAAACGGGTAGCCATCCGCGAGGCAGATCGTCTGCGCCTGATCGACTGACTCCGGGTTCACTGTGAATTCGGTACACGTAACACCGTCTACTGTCGTTTCTCCAGCGACGTCGACGGTTGCAGTTTCCCAATCCTCGTTTTCGCCCGTGCTTCGGACAGTGAAGGTGTTTCCAGCGCTCAGGTCACCTCGCTGTCCGTAAATAAGTGCTGCTCGAATCAGCGGGAAGTAGTTGATGTCACGTGCCTTCTCGACTTCGTCGAAAATACTGCTGTGCGTGCCCGAGATGGACTGTGTGTGCGACTCCCCATTAGCAACCGTCTTTCGTTCGACCGTGACGTCGTCACCGTCGACCGAGGTGACGGTCCACGTTTCTTCGCTTTCCCCGTCACCGAAGGTCGTGTCGTACGTGTACGACTCGCCCTCGGAGAACGTGTACGTCGGGAGTTGACTCTCTTCCGGTGTATCCTCCGGTTGCTCGGTTTCCGTGTCCGCCGATTCGGACCCGTCCGCTTCCGTCTCCGTTTCGGTCGATTCTGACTCGTTAGCCGACGCCGTCTCTTCGGTCACTGTCGAGTCAATCGTCCCGTCGCCCTCACTCTCATCTGTATCCGGGTCGGCATCACTGTCGTCACTACCACTACAGCCAGCGACACCGAGTGAGACAGCGACCGCCCCCAGCCCTTGGAGAAATTGCCGCCGGTGGGATCGCTTACTCATGGGTCACTCCGTGCAATCGGTAGTAGCGCTGTTCGAGACGGCGCTCCTCGGAGACTTCGGAAGTGCTGTGATAGTCCACACTGACGAGTCGCAACGGGGAGATAAAGTAACAGACACTATTTGTGTAGCGTCACTCGTCGATAAGGGTCGATATGATCGTTCGCTGGGCTTTGCGCAGGTGGCCGTGGAGCGTCGGCGAGGCGATATTCAACGACTCGGCGACCGCTTCAGCCGTGCTCTCACGCGGCCAGTCGAAGTATCCAGCTCGATAGGCTGCCTGCACGGATTCGCGTTGTCTGTCGGTCAGTTCGTCGAGAACGCCGCCCGGGCGACCAACTGTCGTCACGTCTCGGTCGTACTCGCGGGTCGAAACGAGTTCGGCCCCGTCGTACTCGGTTTGGACGTGGGCGACGATATCACGAATGTTGGTGTCGGTAGGGGCTTCGATCGTCAGACGGACATCAGTGGTGTCTCCGGACGCGTCGCGTACGGTTGCCCCAACACTGGTGACCGTGTCGAGAAGCGGCGACGAGGACATGACGAGTTCGAGGCGGCCGCTGTCATCGTCCAGCCGGATGACTCGTGCGCGTTCGACCCGCGGTTCTTCGTCCAGTTCGTCCACGATACTGTCGAGTACTGGCTCGTCGGTAGACAGATACAAAATCCATTGGTCCCCGGCCGAGACGTACCCGTCGAGCGTAATCGAACAGTCGAACTCGGTCGCTATCCGGGCCAACAGAGAGTCGGAACCGGGAATCCGAAATCCGAGTTCGACCACGGTATCGGCAAACAGTAGCTCGCGGTTGTTCGCGGCGTAGATTACGGAACCGACCGCGCGACCGAGGACTTCGAATCCGGCCTGAGCGCGGTCACCGAAGGCCCCCTCGTGAGTAGCATAGACCACGAGCACCCCGTACACTGCGTCACCGTCCCGAAGCGGAACCGCCATGATCGCTTCGAAGCCTCGGTCGCCTGCCACCTCCGGCCAAGCTTCGCCGGGTTCGTCGCCGGGGGTAGTGACTGTGACCGACTGGCTCCGGAGTGCCCGGTTCTCCGGCCACTGCTCGAAGTCGTCGGTACCGGTCACCGCATCGAGATACCCTCGGTCGTCACCGGCTCTCACCCGAGGGACGATGTGGTCGCCGTCAAACTCGCGACCGCCAATCCAGGCGAACTGATAGAGATCGGACGCTAAGAGCTGCTCACAGACCGTCTGCTCGACGGTATCCCGACTGGCAGTTTTGAGCGACTCCCGGGTGGTTTCGAGCAGGAGTTGCGTGATGCGATCCAGCGTTTCGAGTTCGTTGCGCTGTCGTTCGAGCGTTCGCTCGCGTCGGTTGCGCTCCGTGACGTCCCTGATGATTCCCACGCTCCCGGGAAACTCACCATCCTCCGGTTCGTGACGTAACCGATAGTTCGATTCGAGTTCGATTCGCTCACCGCTGGCCGTCTCGGTGAGTGCCTCGACGGTCGCCGTCGTCAGGTCTCCCTCGATCACCCGCTCGCGTATATCCGCAGCCATCGCCATCTGACTCTCGTCGACGAACAGCGTTCGCGGGTCCGTCCCGAGCAGTTCCGAGGCCGGTCGCTCGAAGATGTTGCACATCTCCTCGTTGACGTATGTGAACTCGAGATTCTCGTCGAGCGTGTAGACGCCGTCGACGACCATCTCCAGAATCGTTTCGTACCATTTGATATCCTCGATGCGGTCGGTGATGTCGTAGCAGACGAGACACCGAACGGTCTCACCAGTGTCCAGACGCACGTTCGTTTCCTGGACTTCCTGTGTGAGACGCTCGCCGTCCACGGTACACAAGTCGAGTTCGACCTCCTGGTCTTCAGTCTGTAGTCGTGCGAGCCGGGCGTGGTGATCAGTCGGAACCAACGTCTCGAACGGCATCCCGTCGAGATCGGCGTGGTCGTAGCCGGTTCGGTCCGAAAGTGCCCCGTTCCATCGGTCCAGTCGGCCCTCGTGATCGAGTGTGAACACAACGGCATTCATCTCGTCGAGGAGTCCAGTGGCGAGACTGGGGTCCGTAGTAAATTCTGTCTCGCGGGGGGCTCCCTGAAACTGGTCGTCTTCCGCTTCGGTAGCACTCCAGACGAGCTTGCCGGTGTCGGTCACCGATACTGTGAGTTCGAGTCGAGTTCCACTGGTGGCCCGAACCCGGCCCTCCCATCGGCCCTCGGCGCGAGTTCGTTCGAACGCCGCCGCCAAACGTTTGCTCTCCTCGTCGTCGAACGCGGTCTGCCACGGCTCCCCGATTAGCGTGTCAGTCTCGCTGCCGAGCATCGACGCCAGCTCCGACGAGACCGAAACGAACCTGCCGTCTGCCTGAATTCCGACGGCTCCTGGGAGGGCATCAACCACGTCCGCCAACGGCTCAAAAATATTTGTTTCACCATCCATTCGTATGTGACGTCCCCGTTGTTTCGCGGCGAGCGTGTAAATCCCACGGTGCACGTAACTTCGCGTCTCAGACCTCGCAGGCTACACTACGTGTTGGGTCACAGTCGAACAGCCACTGGTCTCGACAGGATACGAAAGTGTGTGGTCAGGGTGTCTGTGCTCGTCGGAGTAATAGCCGCCCACCTATCAGTGCGGGCGCTTTCGCTGCCCACGGTCTCGGCCGCGTCGCTCCCTCGCTGGTTCGCAGGAAAATGCCGCCTCCCCGATTTGAACGGGGGACAGCTCGATCTTCAGTCGAGTGCTCTCCCAATCTGAGCTAAGGCGGCTCACTCGCAAAGTGGCCCAAGATAGAGAAAAGCGTTTCGAAAATCCACGACGGAGCCGGGACAAGTTCTTTGCCCCCTGCCAACGAATTCCAGGACCGTCATGGGCGACCGCGCGTGCTACCTCGACTTCTGTCCGGTGTGCGACGCGCAAGTGACCGTCGTGGACGAGGAGTGTCCCGATTGTGGGACTTCTCTGGAGTGACTGTTGCTTGCCGATAGAGGGGTAGCATCGGGTACTCGTTCTCAAAAGCCCTCGACGCGCAAGCGCGCCTCGCCCTTTCAGTCCACCAGGACCGCAGATGTTCCACCGGCCGAAACCACCTCTTGGCTTCACCTATCGACCACCGCGGAGATCTGCATCTCACCTACGCCACCTTCCGGCGCTCCTCGAACCGAGCGGTCCCGTCGGCCGACCGGACCACCGTGATGATGGTCACGTAGCCGTCGTTTCCCTGGATGGCCGCGCCGTCCGCGTAGCCCAGTTTCACGCGCTTCGTGGAGGTGTGAGCCTCGCCCGCGTCGAGTCGCCCCACTGTCTCGTTGCCCTGCCAGAGCAGGTCCCCGTCGGCGTACAGGCTCGTCGTTACTCGAACGTCCTCGCGGGCCTCAGACCCCACGTTGGTCAGCCGAGCCGTCACGTCTCGACAGGTGGTCCCGCAACTCTCGATGCGCTGGATGGCGAAGTCGTAGCCCGCGTCCTCGCCAGCGGTCGCGGTCGTAGCTGCGGCGGTCGCAGTCCCAGTTGGCTCCGAGGGAGTCCCCGAGTCCGTGGCGGTAGTCGTCCTTCCGGAACCCGCTGGTTCGTCAGGCAACCCCTCGAACGCGTCGCCGGGAGCGAGTCCCCCCGCGAGAGCCCCGACTCCGAGGACCCCGAGCAAGACCACCGCCGCGAGCAGGCCCGCTCCGGACCGGTTCATCGCTCCCCTCCCGAGTGTCCGCGTCGGTCCATGACGGCCGCGTTTCTCGCGGCGTGTTATAGAAGTAATGAATCGCTGTCGGTCTTTGAAATTCGGGACTCTCGTCGCGGCCAACCGTGACGGCGTCGCTCAGACGTCCGGTGTCTCCATCACGTCCGGGACGCCCTGCGCGGTGATGGTCTCGCCGACGACGTACGATGCCGCGGGGCTGGCGAGGAACTGCGCGATATCGGCGATCTCCTCGGTGGTGCCGATCCGGCGCTGGACCTCCTCGCGGTCGATGTTCTCGGCGCTGACGCCCATCTGGCTCTCGACGCCCGGCGTGGCGACGAACCCCGGCGAGATGCAGTTGACCCGAACCCCATCACCTGCCCATTCATACGCGAGCGTGGTCGTGAGGTTGACGACGCCCGCCTTGGCCGCGCCGTAGTGGCTCATGAGCGGCGCGCCCTGTTGCCCGGCGACGCTGGCGAGGTTGATGACCGCACCGCCGCCGTCCTCCCGCATGCGCTCGCCGGCGACCTGCGTGCAGTGGAACGTGCCGTGGAGGTTGATGTCCACGATGGTCTCCCAGCCGTTCTCGCTGATGTCCTCGAACTGGGCCATGAAGCTCGCACCCGCGTTGTTCACCAGCACGTCGACGCCGCCGAACTCCTCGACGGTCGCGTCGACGAGCGCCTCCACCGCGTCGCGGTCGGTCACGTCGCACTCCACGGCGAGGGCCGACCCGTCGCGGTCGCTCTCTTCGATGGCCTCCGCCACCGGGTCGACGTTGCCCTGCTCGCGCGAGCAGACCACCACGTCCGCGCCGTCGTCGGCGAACCGCTCGGCGATGGTCCGACCGATGCCGGAACTCGCGCCGGTCACGATGGCGGTCCGGTCGGCGACGCCGAACTGCTCGGTCGTCACGCCGCTCCCTCCGTGGTCGGTCTCGCCGGTGAAGTTCCCATTGTTAACACGAGTTCCTGATTCTTGCCCGATGTTAATAAATATGGCTGAGGGACAGCATTCGTAATCTCACTTCGGCCGACCGGTTCCCTATCCCTCGTACCGCGTCAAGTGCTCGACCTCTCTCGGGTCCACGTCCTCGAAGGCGTTCCGCGCAATCACGCGCTTGTGGACCTCGTCCGCGCCGTCGATGATGCGGAACTGCCGGACGTTCTCGTAGAAGTCCGCGAGCGGGAGGTCCTTGCCGATGCCGCTGCCCCCGCAGATCTGGACCGCGGCGTCGATGGCGTCCTGCGTGACGTTCGCGGCGAAGGTCTTGCACGTCGCCACCTCGATTCTGGCCTCCTCGCCTGCGGCGATCTGCCGGGCGGCGTGGCGCACCATCGTCCGGACCGCGTGGAGGCGCGTCTCGGCCTCGGCGACCTCGAACCGGATCGACTGCTTGTCCGCGAGCGGTCCGTCGAACGCCTCGCGCTCGCTGGCGTACGCCTTCGCCACGTCGAGCGCGCGCTCGGCCATCCCGGCGAAGCGCATGCAGTGGGTCAGCCGCGCGGGGCCGAGTCGCTGCTGGGCGATGGCGAAGCCCGCGTTCTCGTCGCCGAGCAGGTTCTCCTCGGTCACCCGAACCCCGTCGTACGTTATCTCGGCGTGGCCGGTCCCCGTGACCTCGCCGCCGACGTGGGGGATGTCTCGGACTACCTCGACGCCCGGCGCGTCCGCGGGCACGAGGAATATCGAGCAGCCCTCGTACGGGTGGGCGTCCACGTCGGTGCGGGCCATCACGAGCAGCACGTCGGCCTCGCTGCCCTGCGTGGTCCACCACTTGTGACCGTCGACAACCCACTCGTCGCCGTCTTTTTGGGCGCTCGTGCGGATCATCTTCGGGTCCGAGCCCGCGCCCTGCATGGGTTCGGTCATCGAGAACCCCGACCGGATCTCCCCGCGGGCGAGCGGGCCGAGCCAGCGTTCTTTCTGCTCGTCGGTGCCCACGAGTTCGAGGGTGTGCATGTTGCCCTCGTCCGGGGCGTCCACTCGCAGGGCGGTCGGGCCCAGCAGACTTCGCCCGGCCGCCTCGAAGACCGGGAGGAGCTCCCGGAAGTCCATCCCCATGCCGTCGTACTCTTCGGGGACCTGCGGCGCGTACACGTCGTACTCGCGCGCTCGCTCGCGGAGTCGGTCGATTGCCGCCTCGGGGACCGGTCCGGAACCGAGGTGCTCGCGCTCGACCGGAACCACCTCCTCCTCGACGAACTCCCGGACGCGGTCGGCGACCTCGCGGCCGCGCTTCGGGTCGTCGTACTCCATACGAACCCGTGTCGGCAACGATGTAAAAGTATTTCTCCGATTTCGTTACCCTCGTAAGTTCTTTACCGGACTCGTCCGAACAGTGGTCATACGACTGGGGCGTTCGCGGGCGGG
>NZ_KZ859516.1:0-61870 GCF_003382685.1 Halorussus litoreus
CGCGGCCGCCGCGCGCCAGCGCGGCGGCCGCGCCCGGACGACCGTTCCGACAGGGCCCGTTTCGGCAGGACAGGTTCCGACAGGACCCGTTTCGGCAGGAGTAGCCCCGCCCGTGTGAATCGACCTGACCGACGGAACTCCCCTCAGTCGATCGACCGGTGGACGTCGAACGGCAGTCCCTCGACGCCGTCGCGCTGGAACGCCTCGATGGTCTCGTTGACCTCGTGGTAGCCCAGCACGTTCTCCTCGATCATCCGCTCCATAATCTCGGCGCGGAAGTCCAGTTCGTTGTAGATGTCGCGTGTGTTCTCGTAGCCCAGCAGGGTCGCGATCTGCTCTTCGAGCACGAAGGAGTTGTTCATCCCCTGGAACACGATCTCGTCCTCGACGGGGTCCCAGTAGAACGCCTGACGGGTGACGACCCCGCCCATCTCCTTCGAGTAGCCCTCGATCTCCTGGACGCTCGTGACCCGGCGCAGCACGTCGTCGCCCTGCTTGACCCGGTTCTGGAACAGCGCCACGTCGGCGTTGTCCATGAACGTCTCGGGGATGTTGATGGGGTCGCCCGTGAAGCGCTGGATCATCGAGACGATGTCGCTCGCGTGGAAGGTCAGCATCACGGGGTGGCCG
Source organism: Halorussus litoreus (assembly GCF_003382685.1). Taxonomy (GTDB): domain Archaea; phylum Halobacteriota; class Halobacteria; order Halobacteriales; family Haladaptataceae; genus Halorussus; species Halorussus litoreus. The sequence goes on from NZ_KZ859516.1 coordinate 631, forward strand.
GTCTGGGCCGCCTGGAACGCCATGCGACCCTCCTCGCCACGGACCTCGCCGACGATGATGTAGTCGGGGCGCGAGCGGAGGGCGGCCGCCACGAGGTCGAACATGTCCACGTCGGAGGACTCCTCGCCGCCGCCCTCTCGGGTGAGCAACTGCTGCCACGTGTCGTGGGGCGGCAGCACCTCGGCGGTGTCCTCGGCCGTGTAAATCTTCGAGTCGCGCGGGATGAACGACATGATGCAGTTCAGCGTCGTCGTCTTCCCGGACGCGGTCTCCCCGACCACGAACACGGTCTGCTCGTTCTCCAAGCAGAGCCAGAGGTACGCCGCCAGCTTCGGCGACAGCGTGCCCCACTTGGTAATCTGGGCCACCGAGAGCGGCGTTCCCTCGCCCTGACGGATGGTGAGGCTCGGCCCCTTCAGGCTCACGTCGTCGGAGTAGATGATGTTGATACGCGATCCGTCGGGCAGCGTCGAGTCCACGATGGGGTCGCTGTCGCTCACGGGGTCGCCGATGCGCTCGCCCATGTTTCGCAGCCAGTTGTCGAACCGCTGAGGTGAGCCGAAATCCACGCTGGTCCCGAGCATCCCGAAGGTGCCGTGGTCGACGTACGTCTCGTGGGGGCCGATGACGTGGATGTCCTCGTTGGCGCCGTCCCGCATGATGGGTTCGAGCGGGCCGAACCCGACGATGTCCCGGTTCAGCCGATACCGGATGTTCTCGTAGGTCTGCTCGGACACCTCGTAGGTGCCGACGTTGGTGAACTCCTTGACGACGCGAACCACCTCGTCGGTCGAGAACGACCGGACGCCCCGCTTGAAGTCGTTGTACGAGACGTTCCGCAACCAGTCGAGGATCCCCTCCGCCGACACGTTCCAGAAGCGATTGCCTCCGCTCGCACCGTTCGCGCTGTCGTTGACGAGCACCGTCTCGTCGAGCAGTTCTTCGATGCGGTCGTCGTACTCGCCCTCGTCTTGCGGCGCGGGCTTGTTGACGCTCTTCTCCAGGATCTGGTTGCGGACCTGCCCGAACAGCTCTTGCTCTGTGCCGGAGAGTTCGGGCTCGACCGCGTAGTACTCGGTGTCCTGTCCCACGTCGCCGTACACGTGACAGTAGATGGGACCGCCGACCGGATAGATGACGTTGGGCTTGTCGGCCTCCCACTGGTCGGCCGGCTCGTCGATGAGCCGCGGGAACTCACCGGTGAACTGCTTGAACCGCTTGAGGTAGTCCCGCAGGTGGGGCCGCCGCATGGCGACTTCCCGAAGGTCGTCCCGTATCTGTGCAGTCCCGTGCTCTGTCATGGTGGGTGGCGGTCTTACGCGACGCTACGACTCTCGATGACGATCCCGGCGTCGGCCCGGACCGAGAATCCGATGGTGTCGCCGACCTGCTCGCCCATCCCGGCGAACCGCTTGACCGAGATGTTCCGGCGCACGTCGTTGCCGACCTCGACCATCTGGAGCTCCATGAACACGTCCGCGATAGCCCGGAACGGGCCGATAGCCTCCTCGTCGACCGTGGAGGGGTCGACCGTGAGCACGATGACCTGCCCCTGCGAGACCAGATCGCGGAAGAAGGAGATGATTTCGAGGGCGGCCTGTCGCTCCTCGTTCTGACGGATGAGCGCCTCGAACATCGGGTCGTTCCGGAGGATAGCGTCGAACGTGTCGATGATGATCACGTCGGCGTTCCACATCGCTTCGGCGTTCATCAGGCGATTGAGCAGTTCCTTCCGGTTGCCGTCGTCCTCGCTGGGCTTGGTGAGCCGCCGTCCGCTCCCGGTGTCGACGTCCGCGTGGAGGAACAGTAGTCGTTCGTCCAGTAGGTGGTCCTCCACGTCGTACGACAGCGAGTGCATCTGGTCGATGAACCCGCTGACGGTCAACTCCGTCGACAGCAGGGTGACGGAGTGGCCCGTCTCGCAGAGCCCGTAGCTGAACCGCTGGCTCATCGCCGACTTGCCGGCCCCGTAGTCGCCCTCGATGAGCACGATGGAGCCCCGTGGGATGCCGCCGCCGAGTTCGTGATTCAGTCGGTCGTGATCCTCCAGTCCGAGCGAGTAGAGATTGTCGCGTGTCATGCTCTGAACTCCAGCACCTCCTCGTCGCCGCTGACGATCACCTTCGCGCGGTGGTCGCCGTCGGCCACCTCCGAACCCAGTCCGACCTCGATTCTGACGACGTTGCCGACCCGCCAGTACGAGCCGTCGACGACGGTCGTCGAGACGTTCGGCTGGTACCGTCCGTCGACCAGCACGTCCATTCTATCGGGTGACGCGTCTAGGTCCCGCGACCCGGTGTTCTTCACGAGCAGGGTAAGCGTCTCAGACGAATTGTCGTACACCGCGTCGCTGCCCGGATCGCTGATAACCTCGACGTCGGTCCGAACGTCGCTGCTCACGTCCACGCTCCGGTCACCGAGTGCGGAGGAGAGCCGCTGGACGCCTTGCGTGAAGGTGCCCGCAACGCTGGCCGCGATGAGCAGGCTCGCGATGAACAGGATGAGGTGGGACGTGGAGACGCTCGCCACTCAGATCACCTCCGAGACGGCGACGCCCGGCCCCGTCACGACCTTCACCTGCGAGGGCTCGGCCGACACGGAGACGTTCACGTGGAGGGTCTCGCCGGGGAGCCAGAGGTCGGTGTTCTCGTTACCGTCGACTGCCAGCGCCGTCATCCTCTCACCAGTAAAATTCGTGTAAGTCCCATCTATAAGAATATCGGTATCGTTCACGGAGAGCGACGTCGAGCCGGTGTTGGTCACGCTCAGATTCAGGTAGAGGCCGTCGCCCTCGTTGGCGACCGCCGCGTCGGCGACCGCGAGGTCGGTGTTCTGACGGGTCAACTCGCTGCTGGCGTCGTCCTCGAACGCGCCGTGGACCTGCTCGTAGCCGTTGTTCGCCGCGGTGTACGCGACCCCGAAACTGATGAACATCCCGAGGAACAGCACGACCGTCGCCCCGCTAACGCTGAATCCCATCGTTCCCACCTCGGATGCGCGCGCAGTGTTCGACGATCTTCCGCTGGACCGCGTCGCCGGTCAGCTGGCTGAGGAAGGTGAGACTCCGGATGTGGTCGTCGATCTCGAGGGTGGCCGGGCCGGTCTCACCCGGCTCGACCGAGTCCACGTCGGCGAACCCGCTCACGAACGACAGCAGCTCCTCCTCGACCGACTCGCTGATCCACCCGATGTCGCCGTAGTACTCGATTGTCCGGACCGCGTCTTCAGCCCCGAATTCGGTCACGAGGAACTCCAGCCACTCCATCACCACGAGGTCGGCGACGTACCCCTTCGGGAGTTCCGCGAGGTACGGCTTGCTGTCGAGTCCCGACCCCGAATCGGTCGCCGGTCGGGTCTCCGCGGCGGACTGATCTTCGGTGGGGTCGACGGGATCGGCGTTCGCGGGCTCCTCGAACTCGAATTCTCCCTCTTCGGGGTCGGCGGTCGGGGCGTCGTCATCGACGGTCGGCTCGCCCTCGACGACTGCCTCCTCCATCTCGGCGGCCTGTTCCGACTCCTCGCCCTCGGCCCAGTCGGCGTCGCCCGACTCGTACTCTTCCTTGAGTTCCTCGAAGGTGGAGCCACCGGCCTGTCCGCCGTCGTCGTCCGTCTCTGCGTCGTCCGCCTCCTCCTCCTCGATGGCGTCGTCTTCGATAATGTCGTCTGCGATAATGTCGTCCTCGTCCGGGTCGTCGTCCATCGCCTCGTCGGGGGCGTCGAAGCCGAGGTCGTCGCCCGCGTCCTCTCCGAACTCCGCGTCTTCCTCGAAGTCGTCGTCGAAGAAGCTCTCGGCCTCCGCCTCGGCCACGTCCTCGTCGAGGTCTTCCTCTGTTTCGGTCTCCTCCTCGCCTTCGAACAGTCCGAAGCCGCCCTCGCCCTCTCCGCCGAACGCGTCGCCGCCTCCTGCGACGCCCCCACCCTGCACGTCGTCGACGAACGGGTTGACGCCGCGGGTGACCATCTCGTAGATCTCGAGGAGCTTGCGCACGTTCTCCTCGGTCTCGTCGACCTTCTCGCTGATCTGTTCGTTCTCGCTCCGGACCGTGCTGACCGTCGAGGAGATGTCGGCCACCTCGTTCTCGAGCTCGTCGATGCGGTTCTCCAGCTCCTGCGTCGGGCCGCTCCCGCCACCGCCCATGCCGCCGAACTCGTCGCCGCCTCCGCCGTTGGCCCAGTCGTCCATCTCGCCGTCCATTCCCCCGCCGCCCATACCGTCGTCCATCCCACCGAAGTCGTCATCGAGGCCGCCGTCCATTCCCCCGCCACCGCCCATTCCGCCGTCGCCCATGCCGTCACCGCCCATGCCGTCGCCACCCATTCCGTCGCCGCTCATGCCGTCACCGAACAGGTCGTCACCTGCGCCGTCGGCGTTGACGCCGTCTTCCTCCTCTTCGTCCATGAAATCCATGATGCCCATCGCGACCAGCCCCGTCCCGAGGAGATGGACGAACTGGTCGCCGAATGCGATAAGTTTCATTACCGACAACAGCGAACTTGGCGCACATTAATCTTCCCCCTGCGTTATCATCGCTGATAGAAAACGGGTGACGCGGCTGAGGCCGCCGTCGAGCGTTCGGACCGGTGTCAGTCGGGTCGTCAGTCGAGCCGGACGTTCCCGGTCTTCTTATATATCCGGAGCCGTCGGACGACAGGTTCGAACGCGGGCTTGAGCGGCTCCGGCAGCGTCTCGGTCTTGCCGATGACGAGGTAGCCGCCCCGCGACAGCGACTTCGAGACGGTTTCGAGGATAGGGAGCTTGTGCTCGGTGTCGATGTAGATGAACAGGTTCCGACACACCACGAGGTCGAAGTTCGACTTCGGGTCGCCGTTGATGAGATCGTGGCTCTCGAACGAGACCAGCTCCTTGACCGGGTCGGTCACACTGAACCGCTCCCCGTCGCGCTCGACGTAGCGCTCGTAGTCGTCCAGCGGCGCGAGCTGCTCGCCGATGTCGGTCGTGCGCGTGTTCTCGTACACGCCCTCGCGCGCCGCGGCGAGTATCTCCGGGTCGATGTCGGTCGCGGTGATCGCGACGCGGTCGGCCTCGACCTCCGGGTCGTCGAGCGAGAGCATCGCGAGTGAGTACGGCTCGCGCCCGTCCGAGCACGCCGCGCTCCACACCGCCGGCCGGTCGTGCTCGGCCGACAGCGCCCGCAAGACCGAGCGGATCTCCTCCCAGACCTCCGGATTGCGGAAGAAGCTGGTGACGTTGACCGAGAAGGCGTCGAGTAGCGCAGTCCGCTCGTCCTCGTCGCTCCGGAGCAGTTCGTGGTACTCGGCGTAGTCCTCGGCCCCGCTCCGGCGCATCCGCGAGGACACCCGGCGGTCGAGATACGCGTCGTCGTAGTAGCTCGTGGCGAACCCCAACTCGGCTTCGACGTAGTCGAGCAACTGGAAGAACGCCGCCGGGCGCGAGTCGGTGCTCACAGCACCACCTCGCCGTCGTGAGCGCTCGTCACGGTGAGCGTCCACGACTCGGGGTCGACGCGCAGTGATCGGCCGTGGCTTCCGCCCACGTCCTCAGCGACGACATCCACGTCGCGCTCGTCCAGCGCGGTCCGCACCGCCTCGACGTTTCGCCGCCCCACGCCCTCGCTCACGCCCGAGAAGTCGAACATCCGGCTCCCGCCGGCGAGCTTGGCTTCTACGGAATCGAGGTTGCCGCCCGCTTCCTCGACGGCCGCCAGCAGATTCTCGACGCCCGACACCGCGGACTTGGCTGGTTTGCTCGTCTCGACCGATTCGTCGGTCGCGGTCCCTTCTTCCCCGGCGTCGGCCCGCTCGGGGAGCATCACGTGAGCCAGCCCCGCGACGCCCTCCGAGGGGTCCGCGACCGCCACGCCCACGCACGAGCCGACGCCGCTGGTCGCGAGCAGCGAGTCGCCGCTGGCGACCGCGAGTTCGGCGACGCCGACCCGGACGCGGCCCGGGTCGGCGTCGTCGTCGCCCGACAGAGGGCTGTCGGCGTCCGTGCTCATAGTGGCCCCGCTCTGGTCGTTCGCTCGGCGGTGTCGCCGGGGTCGATGTCGTCGAGCGCGTCCCGGAACTCCCGCTCGTCGGGGAGAACGTAGATCTCGCAGTCGAACGCCCGGTCGTCGGCCCGCAGCACGGTGTCGAACAGCACCGCGTCGGCCTGCCGCTGGCCGAGTCGCGCGACCACCGACTCGGCGACGGCGCGGCCCACGTCGTGGACGAACTGGGGCGGCGAGATGTCGATGGTCGTCTCCAGCACGTTGGCCCAGCCGTCCACGAAACTGCTTGTCATCACGTTGCCGATCTCCTCCATCGCCGACCGGGCCATGCCGTCGAACTCCTCGACCGATTCCGTTCCCGGCACGAGCGCCCCGACGACCTCGCGGGCCGACGCTTCGTCGAACAGGATCAGCACGTACCCGCGGGGCGTCCCCTCGAACTCGAACGCCGCGCCGACGTATCGTTCGGCGGGAAGCTGTGCGGGCACGTCCTCGACCGGGACGAAGCTCAGCCGCGTGACGTCGACGCGCGAGTCGATGCCGGTCATCTCGGAGACGCTCTCGGAGGCCGTCCGCGCGCCCGAGCGAGCCATCTCCCGGAGGGTGTCGAGTTCTTCGATAGCCACGCCGTCGCCGCCGAGTAGTTGCTGCATCGAGGCCGGGTCGGGGAACAGGTGGAACTCGACGTCGAGCGCCTCCCCGACCGCGCCGACCTCGCTCCGGAACGCGAGCGCTCGGTCGCGGTCGAATCCCGAAGCGTCGAGCGGTCCCGCGTCATCGAGCAGCCCTGCGGCGTCGAGCAGACCCGCGCCCGTCCCCTCGACGTACTCCGGCGGGGACACGTCCACCGTGGTTTCGAGGTGGTCGGCCCAGCCGTCCACGAAGCCGCTCGTAACGACGTTGCCGACCTCCGCGATGGCGCTCTCGGCCACGTCGGATCCGGGGACGAGCGCGTCGAGCAGCGTCTCCGCGCCCGCCGGGGAGAACGTCAGCAGGCTCGCGCCCTCGATGCCGCCCGAGAGGTCGACCGCGACGCCGATGCGCCGCTCGTCCTGCGCGAGGTCGTCGGCGGACGCCAGCGTCACGCCCGTCACGTCGACGCGGGCGTCGATGCCGGTCATCCCGGTGAGGTTGTCCGCGGCGCGCTCGCCGCCCTTCCGGGCGGTTCTGCTGACCGACCCGAGCGCCTCCACGTCGACGTTCATTGTATCTCGATCTGCTGCATCAGCGCGACCAGTTCCTCCAGTTCCGGGAAGGTGTACACCTTCACCTCCACGTCGGCCTCGCGCGCGTGGACACGCGAATCGAACACGAGCGCCATCTTGTCGCGGCGCGAGCCGACGAGTTCGTCGACCATCTTCGACCCCGCGCCGTAGGTGAACTGAGGCGTCGAGATGTCGATAGTCGTGTTGAGGACGTTGGCCCAGCCGTCGATGAAGCCGCTGGTCATGATGTTGCCGATCTCCTGGACGGCCGACCGCTCCATGTCCGAGAAGCCCTTCGCTGCGGGGTCGGCGCGGTCGCCGAGCATCCCGGCCGCGAGCTTCTTCGCACTCCGAGCACCGAACAGGAACAGGATGTGGCCGTGGGGCGGCTCCGTGAGTCCGATGTGGGTGCCGACCTGCTTGTCGTGGCCGACGTGGGTCTTGATGTCCTCGATGTCGAGGAAGTTGGTCTTGGTGATCTCCATCTCGGTGTCCATCCCGGTCATCTGGTTGAGATGGTCGGCCACCGTGTTCGCACCCTCCTTTGCCATCTGGTTGAACAGGTTCAGCTTGCGTATGTCGACTTTCAAGTTTCGTGTCTCTCCTCGGCTCATGGTCATAAGGTCTCCACGTCGAGTATCGTCACCACGTCGCCCTCGCCGAGCACCGCGGCCCCCGACAGCCCGGGGATGCCGCTCAGGATGCCCTCGAACGGTTTGACGACGACCTCCTCCTGTCGGCTCACCGCGTCGCAGTGGATGGCGACCGAGCGCTCGGACTCCTTGATGCGGACCAACATCCCGTCGCCGTTCTTCGTCTGGCCGGGGACGTTCAGCGCGTCACCGAGCCGAACGAGGGGATAGACGGTGTCGTCGTGGGTGACGACCTCCTCGCCCTCGACGGTCTGGACCGCCTCCATCCGGCGGATCTCGTCGACGTTCTTGATGGGGATACCGTACTCCTCGTCGCCGGATTGGACGAACAGGACCTTCACGATTGCGACGGTCACCGGCAGCGAGAGGCTGATGGTCGTGCCCTCGCCGGGCGCGCTTTCGACCGAGATCTCGCCGTCGAGTCGCGTCACCGTTTCCCTGACCACGTCCATGCCGACGCCGCGGCCGCTCACGTCGGTTACCTCGTCGGTGGTCGAGAAGCCGGCGTGGAAGATCAGCTTCTGGGCCTCCTCCTCGCTCAGCTCGTCGGCCTCCTCGCGGGACAGGGCGCCCTTCTCGACCGCGTTGGCTCGGATGCCGTCGGGGTCGATGCCGCCGCCGTCGTCCTCGACCTCGATGGTCACGCGGTCGCGCTCGCGCGAGCCCCGGAGCCGGATGGTCCCCTCGCGGGGCTTGCCTGCGGCCTCGCGCTCGTCGGGGTCCTCGACGCCGTGGTCCACGGCGTTCCGGAGCAGGTGCATCAGCGGGTCGCTGATCTCGTCGAGGATGGTCCGGTCGAGTTCGATGTCGGTCCCTTCCATCGCGAAGTCGATGTCCTTGTCCTGCTCGCGCGCGAGGTCGCGCACGAGCCGCGGGAACTTGTCGACCACCTTCTTCAGCGGGACCAACCGCATGTCCATCACGGTGTCCTGCAGGCTCGACGTGATCTTGTCCAACTCGTCGAGGTGGTCCTCGGCGCTGTCGAGTTCCGCCTGCTCGATGGATCGGCGGAGCTTGATTCGGCTGGTGACCAACTGCTCGACCTGCCCGTGGACGTCGTCGAGCTGGTCCACGTCGACCCGGACCGACTGTATCTCCTCGATAGACTCGTCGGTCGAGTCGGCGGACCCGGACGACCCCGAGCCGTCGGACGCACCCGTTCCGGAATCCCCGGACGCGCTCGTCCCGGACTCCTCGGGCGCGGAATCGCCCGTTTCACCTGCGGCACTCGCGCCGTCGTCGCCCGACTCGGCGGGACTCGCGCCGTCTCCGCCAGCCTCCGGGGACTCGGCCGCCGCGTCGAGATCGGGTTTCGGGACGCGAGTCACGGTCCCGCCGTCGATCTTGCCGACCGAGGCGACGACCGATTCGACCTCGCCCGCACTCGCCGCCGCGACGAACGCGTCGAAACCGTCGTCGTACTCGCCGTCGTTGACGGCTTCGACCGCCGGAACCGTGTCGAGCAGATCGAGATCCTCTTCGAGGCCCTCCAGCGCGAACATCGCGTCGACGCCCTTCATCTCGGGGTCGCCCATGTCCACGGCGACGTGGAACACCTCGCCGTCCGCCGACGCGAGTGCTGCGGGGTCGTCGAGGTCGGTCAGCGGGACTGCGTCGAGTACGTCGTCGCTGTTTCCGGTCGCCTCGCCGTTCGTCGCCTCGCTGGCCGTCGGTTCGGAGGACTCCCGCTCTTGGGAGCCAGTGCCGCCGTCCTCGATGACGGCTCGGATGTTCTCGATGGTGTCGAGGGCGTCGAGGTCCGTCTCGCCCGACGCCTCGATCTGGTCGAGCGCGCGGTCGATCTCGTCGACGCCCGCGAACACGAGGTCCATCATCTCGGGCGTGACCTCCATCCGGCCCTCGCGGACCTCGTCCAGCAGGTCCTCGATGGCGTGGGCGAGGTCGCTGGCGTCCTGGAACCCCATCGCGCCGAAGTTACCCTTCAGCGTGTGGGCCGTCCGAAAGATCGAGTCCATCGCGGCCTCGGACGATGGGTCGTCTTCGAGTTCGAGCAGCGAGTTGTTGAGTTCCGTGACGTTCTCTTCGCTCTCGCGGATGAAGTCCTGTAGGTAGTCGTCCATGTGTCAGTTCTCCGTATTGATAGCGTCGAGGATCGCCTTTCCCATCTCGTCTGCCGAGTGGACGCGGTCGACGCAGCCCGTCTCGATGGCCCGCGCCGGGATGCCGAACACCGACGAACTCTCCTCGTCCTGCGCGAGCGTCGCGCCGCCTGCGGCGTCGATGGCCTCGATACCCGCCGCGCCGTCGCTTCCCATGCCGGTGAGGACCACGCCGACGAGCGAGTCGTCGATCGCCTCGGCGGCCGTCTCCATCGTCACGTCGATGGCCGGGCGCACGCCGTGTTGCTGTTCGTCCTGCTGGAGTTTGACGCGGAGCCGTCCGTTGCCGTAGCCCGCGACCTCCATGTGGTAGTCGCCCTTCGCCACGAGCGCCTCGCCGCCGCCGATGCGCGTGCCGTCTTCGGCCTCGCGAACGTCGTACTCGCTGTGGCGGTCGAGCCGCTCGGCGAACCGGCCGGTGAATCCCTCGGGCATGTGCTGGACCACAAGCACCCGGAGGTCGGCGGCCAGCGGGAGGCTCGCGAGCACGCGCTCGACCACGCGCGGGCCGCCGGTCGACGCGCCGACGACCAGCGTGGGATCGTCGACGTAGCCGTGGTCGGTCTCGATGGCGTCCGTGTCGTCGGCGTCGTCGACCTCCGCGACCGAGTCGAGGTCGGCCCGCGTCGCCGACCGGACGGTCTCGACCAGCGCGTCGCCGTGGGCCGAGATCTCGGTCGAGACCTCGCCGCCGGGCTTGGCGAGGAAGTCGACCGCGCCCTTCTCCAGCGCCTCGAAGGTGGCCTCCGCGCCCTCGCCGGTGTGAGCCGACAGCATCACCACTGGCGTCGGATTCGTCGCCATGATCTGCTCGACGGCCTCGATGCCGTTCATGCGGGGCATCTCGACGTCCATCGTCACCACGTCCGGGTCGTGGTCCGCGACCGCCTCGACGCCCGCTTCGCCGTCACCTGCCTGCGCGACGACCTCGACGCCGGCGTCTTCGAGGATGTCCGAGATGACCGTGCGCATGAAGTGCGAGTCGTCGACGACGACTGCTTCGGTCATGCTGAGACGACGTCGTCGATGGCGTCCATCACGCTCGGCTTCTGGAACGGTTTGGTGATGTAGCCGTCCGCGCCCGCCTTGATCGCGGCCTTCATCTTCTCCTCCTGTCCGATACTGGTGCACATGATGACGTTCGAGTCGGGGTCGGCCTCCTTGATCTCGGAGGTTGCCTCGATGCCGTCTCGGATCGGCATCACGATGTCCATCATCACGAGGTCCGGGCTGTGCTCCTCGTACAGTTCGATGGCCTCGACCCCGTTCTCGGCCTCGCCAGCGATCTCGAACTCTTCTTCGAGTATCTCCCGGAGCAGATTCCGCATAAATTCCGAGTCGTCCACGATGAGTACGTTCTTCGCCATGGAGTAGTCACCAGTAGGCTGATAGAAACCGGGCTGAAATAAATTCTCTCATGCAATTATCATCGCTGATGTTCCCGGCGGGAGTTGCGGCCATCATTTCAACTGGTCGATGACCGCGTCGATGTCGATCCACACGACGAGGTCGAGCCCGTCGCCGTTCTGCTTCCGGATGAGCCCCCGCGAGACCTCCTGTTCGACGCTCCGCGTGTCGAACTCCGAGAGGTCGTCGTCGGTGTCGATCCGGTCCTCGGGGTAGGTCGAGACCTCCCGGACCTCGTCGACCCGGATGCCGACCTTCTGCTTGTCGTCCGGGCGGTCGAGGACCAGCACGTCCTGCTCGCCGCGCTCGACCGCGTCGCTCTCGACGCCGAGGAACGACCGCGGGTCGATAATTGCGGTGGTCTCGCCCCGGAGGTCCATCACGCCGTCGACCGCGTCGGGCGTCCGGGGGATGCGAGTTACCTTCTTCGTCTCGACGATGCTGTCGACCTCGTGGATGTCGACGGCGCAGTCGTCCTCGCCGAGGCGGAACTCCACGACCTGCCGAGTCGGAACGTCCCGAGAGTCGGGCGACTGCTCGGGGTCGTCCGACTCCGAGGCTGCGCCCGATTCGGTCGGTGCGCCTGAGCCGGTGTCGGTCTCCTGTACCTCCATAGCGCGCTCTGTTTGGAACATCGAACCCGAGCACGTAAAACCCGGCCTCGGCTCTCGCTATTGATAATCGGCTGGGCGTCTCGGAAGCTTCACTTTCTGCCGGCGTGCGCTGGATTCGACTGACGGCCCGGCGCGCGCTGGCTCGTCTTTTCCACATAGCTTGCGCTGGATCGTCCTTCCACCCGGCGCGTGCGGCGCGGCGTCTCACCGAGCGACGCGAGATGAGGCTCGTGGGAGCCGTGCTCCCACGGCGTCTCGACGAGTGAAACGAGTCGAGGTTCGTCAGCGCGTGCGCTGACGGCGCTCCCATGCGCCGCGCAACCCGCGCGAGGGCTGCAGGAGCGACGCGACTGCAGGCTCGGCGGACGCGGGTTGTCCGCCGGTGTCGTCGGGAGCGCAGCGACCGACGGCTCGGCAGAGCGTGCGCTGCCGGTGGACGAGGACCACAGGCCGGTGGACGAGTAGCGCAGGCTGGAGGCCGAGGACCGCAGGAGGCTGGGGTGGTATGCGGACCGCGGTGTTGTGCGGAGCGGTGCGGTCACGCCGAGACTCAAGGAGTAGCTAGCTTCACCCAATTGTTCAACGATATCTCGCTGGCTCGGCCACTGCTTTCCAGATTCCACGCAGACCGCCCAAGACAGACATCTTCCTCCGGGCCCGGCGTACTCTTCCGCAACCGGAGTACCCTTCCGGCGGGCGTGCGTAATCAATTTCCATGCCGGAGACGAACCGCAAGTTCCTGCTGGCGAATCGCCCCGACGGAAAACCCGACCGCGACACGTTCGAGCTGGTCGAGGAGGACGTGCCGGAACCCGGCCCGGGCGAGGCGCTGGTCCGGACGCTCTACCTCTCGGTCGACCCGTACATGCGCGGCCGGATGGACGCCGGCGAGTCGTACGCCGAAGCCTGGGGAGTCGGCGACCCGCTTCAGGCTGGCGTCGTCGGCGAAGTCGTCGAGTCCAACGGCGCGGGGTTCGAGGCGGGTGACGTGGTCACGGGCAACCTCGAATGGGCCGACTACGCCACCGCGGCCGGACCGGACCTCCAGCCGGTGAACCCCGATCTCGCCCCCGTCTCGACCTCGCTGGGCGTGCTCGGGATGCCGGGTCGGACGGCCTACTTCGGGACGCGCGAGCTCGCCGACCCCGGCGCGGGCGACACCTTCGTCGTCACGGGCGCGGCTGGCGCGGTCGGCTCGGTCGCGGGCCAGATCGCCAAGCTCTCGGGAGCGCGCGTGGTCGGGTTCGCCGGCTCGGACGAGAAGGTCGCGTTCCTCGAAGACGAACTGGGCTTCGACGCGGGTATCAACTACAAGTCGACCGACGACTACCGCGCCGCGCTCGACGAGGCTGCCCCAAACGGCGTGGACGCCTACTTCGACAACGTCGGCGGACCCATCACCGACGCAGTCTTCTCGAAGCTGAACGTCGACGCCCAGATCGCGGTCTGCGGCCAGATCTCGCTGTACAACGCCCAGCAGATGCCGACCGGCCCGCGAAAGCTCCCGAAGCTCATCGAGAGCCGGGCGCGAGTCGAGGGCTTTCTCGTCCAGGACTTCGCGCCGCGCTTCCGGCAGGCGACCAAAAAGCTCGGTCGGTGGGTGTCGAACGGCGAGATCCAGTACCGCGAGACGGTCACCGAGGGACTGGAGAACGCCCCGGACGCGTTCCTCGGACTGTTCGAGGGCGAGAACATCGGCAAGCAACTCGTGAAGGTCGGCGAACGCGGCGAGTAGTCCGAAACAGAAGTTCCCGACTTCTCAGACGTTCTCCGGTGGGAACACCATTCCGCGGTCGTCCTGCACCGCCTCGACCAGATCGGCGATGGTGTCGTTCGGGCCGAGGTCGTAGGCTTCGAGGATGGCCTGCAAGCACGACGGTGAGTAGCGCACCCGGACGTTCGACTCGGTGAGTAGGATGCCGAGCACGTCCTCGACCGCCGTCTCGGTGGTCAACTGCTGGGCGTACCACCGCAGGAGGCCGTCGAAGACGGTGCCCACGTCGTCCGATGACACCTGCTGGTGGCCGATGGCGTCCTCGGCCTTCGCAGTGACGTGGAACCCGTACTGGGCGCTGACTGCCTGCAAGTCCGCCTCCAGCGCCTGTTTCACCGCGCTCGATTCCACGGTTCCGACTCCGGATTCGGACGCGCTGGCTCGGGCTTCGGTCCCGGGCGCAGATTCGCCGTCGCCGTTCCCACCGCCAGCGTCGCCGGTAGCGCCTGCCGTGGATGCGCCACCTGCGTCCGCGGGAACGTCCGGACGGTCGTCGGTTCCGATGACGAACCGGTCTTCGTCCAACTGGACGACGTTCTCCTCGTCCTGGATGTCGAGTTCGTCCGGCGACAGCGCCGGCCCGTCCTCGGCGCTCGCGCCCTCCTCGGGAGCCAGCGGCGGCTCTTCCGAATCGCGGCCGTCGTCCGGGGCGGGGGACATTGAAGTATCGTTCCCGTGGATTTCACATAAATTCTCCGCCTAGATCTCCGGTTGGCCTGTCGCGGGATCACCAATTCGGCGGTCGAGGGACGACGAGGTCGCCCGTGCGTCGACGCTCCACTCGACGAAATCCGACTTGATTCGACTTGGTTCGACGATCGTCGTAGGAAGATTTTATTATCGTCGAACTTCTGGCGTTCCGTATCGTGACTGGCCTTCAGCATCCGACCGCGTCGTCGACAGCACTGCCGACCGAACTGGAGTCGCCGCGCGCGAAACTCGTCTACCTCTCGCTCCGATCGAGCGCGGCGTCCGTGGACGAGCTCCAGTCGACCCTCGGGGTCCCGAAGCTGACGCTCTACAGCGTGCTCCGGACGTTACGCGAACGGAATCTCGTGAAGAAGCAGGACGGTCGGTTCGCAGTAGTCGAGTAGTTACTCCTCGTCGTCCTCGGGGCAGAGCTGATCGGGCGTGCGGTCGTAGCGGGGCGTCGCCACGAACCGTTCGATGCGCTCGCGCTCTTTCTCGGAGAGAGGCATAGCAGGGGAAAACCACGGAAGGGGTAAAAAGACAGCGGCCACTGGTCCCGTTCCGGAGAGGTTCGGCGTCGCTCCGCCACGATTCGGATTTTCTCCGGCAACTCCCCACCAACCCTATTTGGTCGCAAGCCGTGTCTCCTTTCGATGGGGGACTGCACGCTCGACAGCACCGCGAGTCGATCCGGGGGGAACCATGGCCGAGGCTGACGACAAGTATCCCGCCGAGTCCGGCCGTCGACGCTTCGTAAAGGGGGTCGTCGGGAGCGCGGCACTGACTGGAGTCGGGACGGCGACCGCCGCGGCCGTCAGCTCGGCGACTGCGCCGTCCGGCGCGGGCGGCGGCATCATCCAGTACTACGGCGTCGAGAACACCGCGGGGCCTGCACCCCGCGCGATGCCACAGATTCCGGTCGAGATCGACGACGACGGGTACGTCAAGGGCGTCTGGCCCGAGCCCGAGACCGTGACCGAACAGGGCCAAGAGATAACGGTCGCCGAGATGCAACTCGGCGGGACAACCTACTCCAGCGAGTGGTTCCAGTACTGCGGCGTCCAGACGTACCCCGGCGTGGAGCCCGACGCCGATCAGGACAACTTCTTCCGGTACTCGTCGTCGCCGCCGTACGAGTGGCAACAGGAGGCGGTCGAGAGCGGCGACCGCGTCAACATTTCGGACTTCCAGGACTACGGCTCGTGGGGAAACGGCGTCGGCGAGAGCGGCGTCGGGAAGCCCGCGATGGCGACGTGGCGATCACAGGACGTTCCGGCGAGCGGGACCATGCCAGTCCAGCTTATCCGGTCGCCGGTGGTCGAGCAGATGTCCGAGCGGGGCGGGAGCGACTGGGTTTCGGCCAGCACCGAACAGGGGTTCGTCGCCAACCTCAACAAGTGCACCCACTTCTGCTGCGTCCCCGCGTTCAAGGCGTTTGCCGACAGCGGACGGTTCGGCGCGGCCGACGAGATCTACTGCCAGTGCCACCAGTCGGTGTACGATCCGTTCAGCCTCGTCACGCAGTCGTTCGTCTCCCTTCCCCGGCCCGACGAGTGATGGCCCGAAGCACCGGCCGGTCCACGCCGCGTCGGTACGCCTCACTCCGGCAATCCTCGACGCGCCCGCGGACCGGCAACAAACGTTTTGTGTCCACGGTTAGCAAGGACGAACGTTGAAGCGAACGCTGTCCACGGTCGTCGAACGAGTGAAGCGCCTCTGGAACTCGTCCGCCGCATCTGGGGACGAGGAGAGCGCCGACGAGCGAGACGCCGGTCCCGACCTCTACGAATGTGCCGGCTGTGGCGCGGTGTTCATCTCGAAGCCCGACGAGTGTTCGACCTGCGAAGACGACGACTTCACGAACGTCGGTTCGTTCTGAGTCTCCTTTGGATCTGACGCCACGGCCATCTCCGACCTTCCGCCCGAAAAAGGACTGATCTCGCGGAGCGGGGCGTCCGCGGAGAGAGTGCTGTCTGCGGCGCGCGACCCGTCCGCCGAGAGCGCGCGGGCGTTTCTCAGCAGAAACAGCCCGGCGTACAGGAGGGCTCGCACCAGCAGCAGTTGTCGCACGTCTCGCCGGCGCAGTCGTCGCATCGCTCGATGGAACAGTCGATGTCACAGCCACCGTGACACTGGATGCTGACCTCGCCGTCCTCGCCGGGAACCTCGGCACCGTAGACGGTGACTTCGCCGTCGCTGGTTCGGTGGGTCGCCGACGCGAAGCCGATCTCCGGCCGGACGCGGATGGTGACGAACCCGTCGTCGGTCTTGCGGTTGACCGTGTACGAGGGGGTCGTTCTGGTGCCCGCGAAGTTGGTGGCGACGGTCTTGGCGACGCCTTCCTCGGTCGCGCCCGGGTGGGCTTGCGCGTCGAGTTCGAACTGACCCAGTCCGGGGTTGTCGAGGACGCCCTCCGCGCTGAGTTCGCGGAGCAGATCGGCGTTGTTCGAGAGGTGCTTGCGCATCGTCCGCGCGTCTACCTCGGCGTCGTCCGCGCTCGCGATGCTACTCAAGCCAGCCGTGCCGGCGACCGCACCGACGCCAGCTTTCTTCAGAAGGTTTCGTCGTTTCATTTTTGGACTCCATCGGCGACTCTAGACATATTCTTACTTTAATTTTTTGTGCGTAATCTAGAACGAGTGGGTTCGAGCGCCCGCTGTTCGACCGCGTTCACGGAATCCGTCTGGCCGTCCGAAGAGCGACGCGTATCCCGCTCGCGCCCGAGCGGCCACACGTCCGAAGGGATGTGAACTTTGAAAGGATTGATTAGATTTGAGCCGCATGACACGACCACCGGCACGCCCCACGTCAGTGCCGGACTGGCACCCATGGACACCCAAACCGCGCTCGAACTGCTGCGACACGAACACCGGCGAGCCGCGGTCGTCATCTTGAGCGAGACGAGCCCCCTCTCGCGGCCGGAGCTGACGGTGCGGCTCGCCGCGAGGGTGGTCGACGGCGAGGCGACCAGCAGCCTCCCGGACGAGGACACGCGGCGTCGGCTGCGCCTCGGGCTCCACCACAACCACCTGCCGAAGCTGTCCGAGGCCGGCGCTATCGAGTACGACGACCGGCAGGTGACCGCGATGCGGAAGCTGGAACCGCTCGCGTCGTTGCTCCGCGACCATCGCCGCGACCCGCCCGCCACGGCCAGTAGCCTCGGCGAACAACTGTCCGGGTTCTACGCGTAGCAATTTTTCGACTCGGCGAATCCTCACCCCATCGTTAGACTCGGCCGAACCCTCACCGCGTATTCTCGATCTGGGCCGCGAGCGAGGGGCGCGCGGCAAACCGCGCGCCCCTCGCCCGCAGCCCTTTTTTCGTCGCTTCGCTCACGGAGCGACTCGACCCAGCTCGGGACAGTCGGGGGCAGCCTCTTTTGTTCGTTCTTTCGGGGGACCGTCGACGTAACCCGCGGAATCGGACCAAACGCCTAAGTTCGCGATGGTCCCATTTATAGGCGCTCGATGGCCCCTGAGCTGGCGATTGTCGTAACTGCGGTGGTGTTGCCGTTCGTCGCTTCGGGAGTGGCACCGCTGGTCTACCGCCTCGCGGGCGACTACACCGGCTACTTCGGTGCGGTCGTCGCACTGACCTGCTTCGGACTCGTCGGAACCCAACTCGGGAGCCGCGGCGCAGTCGCCCTCCCCTGGGTGCCGTCGATGGACGTGGCGCTGCGATTCTACGTCGACGGGTGGGCGGTGCTGTTCGCGCTGCTGGCCAGCGGCATCGGCGCGCTCGTGTTCACCTACTCGGCCAGCTACATGCACGACGAGCGGAGCCTCGCGCGGTACTACGCGACCTTGCTGGCGTTCATGGGATCGATACTCGGCGTGGCGTTCGCCGCGGACCTCGTCGTCGTCTTCCTGTTCTGGGAGCTGACGAGCCTCTGTTCGTTCGTGCTCATCGGTCACCACACGGAGGACCGCGAATCCCGGTACGCCGCACGGATGGCGATGGTGGTCACCGTCGGCAGCGGCCTCTTTCTGCTGGTCGGCGTCGTCCTGCTGGCAATCGCGGCCGGCGACGCGCTCGGGGCGACCACGTTCGACCTCGCGGCGATGCTCGCCGACACCGACGCGATGCGGGCGACGCTGCGCGAGTCGGGGCTGTTCGTGCCCGCGCTGGCGGCGTTCGCCGTCGCTGCGGGCGCGAAGTCCGCGCAGGTGCCGCTGCACTTCTGGCTCCCGAACGCGATGGCCGCCCCGACTCCCGTCTCGGCGTTCCTCCACTCCGCGACGATGGTGAAGGTCGGCGTCTACTTCGTGGGGCGGCTCCGGCCGCTGTTCGGCGGCCCGGAGTGGACCCTGCTGTTCGCGACGGTGGGGCTCGCGACGATGACCGTCGGCGCGATGCTGGCGGTGGTCGCGACCGACGTCAAGGAACTGCTGGCGTACTCGACGGCGAGCCACCTCGGGCTGATGGTCGCGGGCTTCGGCTTCGGGACCGTCTACGGCAGCGAGGCCGGAGTCTTCCACCTCCTGAACCACGCGCTGTTCAAGGCCGCGCTCTTCCTGGTCGCCGGCATCGTCGCCCACGAGGTCGGCACCCGGCGGGTCGACGCGCTGAGCGGCCTCTGGCGCGACCTCCCGGTGACCGCCGCCGTGACTGCCGTGGCCGCGCTGAGCATGGCCGGCTTTCCGCCGTTCAACGGGTTCTACTCGAAGGAACTGCTGTTCGAGGCGACCTACGAGGCGGCCCACGCAGCCGGCGGGCTGGCGTGGCTCTATCCCGCTGTCGCGGTGTTCGCGAGCGTCTTCACGGTGCTGTACTCGCTGCGATTCCTGGGCATCTTCTTGGGCGAGCGGCCAGCCGCTGTCGCTTCGGTACACCGGCCGTCACTCGCGCTGGTGGTCCCGCCTGCGGTGCTCGCGCTCGGGACCGTCGCGATTAGCGCTTCCCCGCAACTGGCGGTCGACACCGTCGTCCAGCGGGGCGTCGCGGCTACGAGCGCGGGCCGACCCGAAGTACACGTCGAGTTTCCGACGCACGTCTCGCCGCCGGTCGTGATGTCGGCGATCACCATCGGGGTCGGACTGGCGGGCTACGCGGTCTACGACCGGGTTCGGACCGCGGTCGCAGCGCTCGCGGACGCCGCCTCGTTCGCGCATCCCAACTTGTGGTACGACCGCCTCCTGTTGGGCGTCGAGGCGGCCAGCCCGCGAGTCGCCCGAACCGTCCACAACGGCCGACTCCGAACGTACGTGACCTGGGTGGTCGCGACCGCGAGCGCGCTCGCGCTGTTCGGCTACGCCACCACGTCCGGACTTGCTCCCGGTGTCGAGAGTACGCGGATCACGGCCGCGATGGGGCTGGTGCTGGTGGTGGCAGTCGTCGCTGCGGTCGCGGTCGTCATCGCGCCGTCTCACGTCGTGGGCGTGCTCGCGCTGTCGATTCTGGGGTTCATGGTCGCCATCTTCTACATCCTCGCCAGCGCTCCGGACCTCGCGTTGACCCAACTGGTCGTCGAGACGCTGGTGTTGCTCATCTTCCTGCTCGTGCTCGAACGGATGCCGGCGTTCTACGGCGACCTCCGACCCCGGGTCGTCGCGCGCGACGCGGCGCTGTCGGCCGTCGTCGGGGCCACGGCGTTCCTGACCGTCGTGCTGTCGATTCCCGATGCTGGCGCGGACCCGACG
This sequence comes from Halorussus litoreus, assembly GCF_003382685.1. GTDB lineage: Archaea > Halobacteriota > Halobacteria > Halobacteriales > Haladaptataceae > Halorussus > Halorussus litoreus. Next base: position 20,705 of record NZ_KZ859516.1, read on the forward strand.
GCCATCGCCCGCTTCTACGCCACCGAGGCGGTGCCCTCGGGCGGGGGCACGAACATCGTGAACGTGATACTGGTCGACTTCCGGGGCTTCGACACGCTCGGCGAACTGTTCGTCGTCGCCATCGCGGCGATGTCCATTGTAGTGCTGATAGAGATGCGGGACAGAGGTGAGACCCAGTGACGACTGTCATCATGAAGACGACCGCGCGCATCGTCGTCCCGATAATCCTCGTGTTGGCGATCTCGCTGCTGTTGCAGGGGCACAACCTCCCCGGCGGCGGATTCATCGCCGGCGTACTCACGACCGTCGCGTTCGCGCTGATCTACGTCGCCCAAGGGCTCGACTACCTGGACAGCGGCGTGCTCGGACAAGAAGTCGAGTCCGGTGCGGGCGTCTTCGAGCACCGCTCGGTCACGGCGTTCCGTCAGACGTTCATGGTAGGGCTGGCGGTCGCGGTCGCCAGCGGCTTCGCCGCCCTGTTGTTCGACGAGCCGTTCCTCACCCAGACGTTCGTCATCGTCGAGCACTTGCCGCTGTATCACGAGCTAGAGTTCGCGAGCGCCTTGGCGTTCGACGTCGGCGTGTACATGGTCGTCGTGGGCGTGCTCCTGACGATCCTCTCGGTGGTGGGTGCCGAGTGATTCGACGCGTTCGCGGTCCCGGCGCTCGTTGGGGAGGTGACCGACCGTGAGCGTCGCGCTCGCGACCGTGGTCGGCGGCCTGTTCGCGCTTGGGACGTTCCTGTTGCTCCGGCGGGACCTCGTCCGCGTCGTCTGGGGCGTCTCGGTGCTCTCGCAGGCCGCCAACGTCTACCTCATCTCGATGGGCGGGGTCCAGCCCGGCACCCACGACACCGTGCCTGTTCTCGACGCCCACGGCGGGGCGGTCCCCGAGACCACCGACCCGCTGGTGCAGGCGCTAGTGTTGACCGCAATCGTCATCAGCTTCGGCACGACGGCGTTCGCGCTCGTGCTGACGTATCGCGCGTATCAGGAGAACGAGACGATGGACGTCCAGGAGTGGCGCTAACGATGGCGAACGACCTCGTCGTCGCACCGATGCTGGTGGTGCTCGCGAGTATCGTCGCGATGCTGGCCTTGCGTCCGCGCCCGCGCGCTCAGCGCGTGGCGAGCGTCGCCGGCAGCCTCGCGTACGCGGTCGCCGTCGGCGCGGTCGCGTGGCTGATCGTGCTTTCGCCGGACGCCCCCGGCGCGGCGACCTACCAACTCGGCGGCTGGGCGGCCCCGTTCGGCATCACGTTCGTCGTCGACGCGCTCTCGGCGTTCATGCTCACCATCGCCGCCGTGGTGGGACTCGCCGCGGTCGTCTTCTCGGTGGTGTTCGTCGACCGGGCGAACCAGGGGGTGTTCTACCACCTGCTGTTCCACTGCCTGCTGCTCGGGGTCACGGGGGCGTTCCTCACCGGCGACCTCTTCAACCTCTTCGTCTGGTTCGAGGTGATGCTGATGGCCAGTTACGTGCTCGTGGCGTTCTACGGCGGGCCACAGCACACCGCTGCCGGATTCCGCTACCTCGTGCTCAACGTCGTCGGCAGCGTCCTGCTCCTGCTGGCGGTCGGCGGCCTGTACGCGACCACCGGCACGCTCAACATGGCCGATATGTCGCGGCGGCTCGCGGACCCGGCAGCTTACGGCATCGACCCGGCACCGGTCGTCGGACTGGGGGCGCTAGCGTTCGCGACGTTTTCGCTGAAAGCCGGACTGGTGCCGTTCCAGTTCTGGGTGCCCGGCGCGTACCGGTCGGCACCGCTCCCCGTCGCGGCGACGCTCGCAGGCGTCACGAAGAAGGTCGGGATGTACGCCATCGTTCGCGTCTACTTCACCGTGTTCGCCGGCGCGACAGTGGGGATTTCCGTTCCTGGGGCCGCCGGCGCGTCGCCGCTGGCCTTCCTCGCACCGGCCCTATTGGTGATGGGGTCGGCGAGCATCCTCGTCGGCGGACTCGGCGCTATCGCCTGTGACACCTTGGACGAGATGCTCGCGTACTCCAGCATCGGGCAGGTGGGGTTCATCGCCGTCCCAGTCGCCATTGCCGCGGCGGCCCCGCCGGGGTCGCTGCGCCGACTCGGGCTGGTCGCCGCACTCGTCTACGCGCTCCACCACGCGCTGGCGAAGTCGCTGCTGTTCTTCGCGACGGCCGCGATCCGCAGCGCGACCGGCACCCACCGTCTGTCGGACCTGGGCGGTCTCGCGAGCCGAGCGCCCGTCCTGGCGGGGTGCTTTTTCGTCGGCAGCCTCTCGCTGGTCGGGATCCCGCCGCTGACCGGCTTCTTCGGAAAGTTCCTCGTGTTCGAGGCTGCTGCAAGGCAGTTCACCGCGTCGTCGGGGCTCGCCGGTGGTGCCGTGATCGCCGTCGTGCTGGTCGGGGCGGTGCTCACCATCCTCTACACGACGCGAGCGTGGACCCGGAGCTTCTGGGGGCGTCGAACGCCGGCCGTCGAGGGCGCGACGGTGCGTCGTTCGCAGGTGGCAGTGCTGGTCGGGCTCGCAGCCCTCATCGTCTGCCTCGGCATCGGGTTCGACCCCGTCTTCGAGTTCGCGACCGCGGCCGCCGAGGCGGCGCTCGACCGAGAAGGGTACGTCGAACTCGTCGGCCCGGCGGGAGGTGACGGCGCGTGATGCGGCGCTGGGTCGTCGCCGGCGTGGTGTTCGCCCTCATATGGCTGTTCGTCCGCGGCGTCGAACTCGCGGTCGACGCCGTGGTCGGGGAGTTCCTCATCGGCCTCGCAGTCGGGGTGCCCGTCGCCTACCTGTTCCGGCGTCTCTACTCCGAGGGCATCGAGTTGGGTGACATCCTCCACTCGCTGCCCTACGCTGTGCTGTACGTTCTGGTGTTCCTGCGGGAGGTAGTGGTCGCCAACGTCGACGTCGCTTACCGCGTGCTCGCGCCGGACCAACCCATCGAGCCGCAGGTCATCTTCGTGCCGCTGCGCGTCCAGACGGACCTCGGCGTGACGACTATCGCCAACAGCATCACCATCACGCCGGGCACCATCACGCTGGACCACGACAGCGAGGAGAACGCTCTCTACGTCCACGTCATCGACGGCCGGAACCCTCAGGAGATCGTGGAACCGATACGCACCTGGGAGGACTACGCGCTGGTGATCTTCGACGAGCCGCTCTCGCGGTCCGACCCAGCGCCCGACATCGCCGTCCATCCGGAAGACCGAAATCCGCCACCCCCGGCGGACGACAAGCCATCGCCCGAGGAGGGAGGTGACGGCGATGGCCGCTGAGGCCGACCTGCTGACGACCGCGGCCGACGCCGGCCTCATCGTCGTCAGTGCGCTCTGCGTGCTGTGCAGCTATCGGGCCATCCGGGGGCCGACCGTCCCCGACCGGGTGGTCGCGCTCGACGCAATCGCGACCAACGTGGTCGCTATCGCCGTGCTGTTCGCGCTCAAGACCGGCCGGGGCCTGTTCGTCACCGTCAGCCTCGTGCTGGCGATCATCGGGTTCCTGTCGACGGTCGTCGTGGCGAAGTTCGTCACCGAGGGCGACATCATCGAGAGACGCGAGTGATACCCACCATGCATCGACATCACACGACCCACGTCAAATCTGTGCGCGGAGGCGAGCGACGATGGTGACCGCGGGGACCGGGTTGGCGGTCGCGCTGATCGCGGTCGGCTGTTTCTTCCTGACCGTCGGTACCGTTGGCCTGCTGCGGCTCCCGAACGTGTACAACCGGATGCACGCCACCAGCAAGCCGACGACCCTGGGCACCGCCGCCATCTTCCTCGCGGGGTTCGTCCACTTCGGACCGGGCGGAGCCGGCCTGCCGTCGCTGGTCGGTATCCTGTTCCTCTTCCTGACGGTGCCCACCGGCGCGCACATGATCTCGCGGTCGGCCCAGCGCACCGGCGTCCCGTTCCTCGGGGGCGTCACGTGGCCGGGGAAGAGTGACGGTGACGACGACTGACCGTTCCTCACTCGGCGTGGGAGTCGGAGTTGGAGTCGACGTCAGGGTCGTCGGCGTCTGGTAGCGCGAGCACGGGAACGTCGCTCTCCGCGACGAGCGCGGTGGTCACGTCGCCTGTGAGGAGCTTGATCCACCGGCTCCCTCCGCGTGGCGTGAACACGATGGCGCTCGCGTCGTGGTCGTGGGCGGCGTCGATGACCGCTCGGGCGACGTTCTCCCCGGAGAGCAGTTCGGTCTCGACGTCGACCCCGGTTCCCTCCAGCCCCGAGACGACCTGCTCGAAGATGGCGTCAGGGAACTCCTCGCCCTCCTCGGCGGCCCGCTCCTCGGCGCTGAGTTCGGAGTCGTCGTACACGTGGACCGCGATTACGGTGCCGCCGGCCGCCGAGACGTACGGCGCGAGCGCGGCGGTCGTCGACTCGGCGTCCCACCGGTTCGCGACGGGGACGACGACGCGTCGGAACAGCGAGTCCGGCATCAGCGGGTGGGGTGAGGCCGTTGACACTCGAACGTCGATACGCGCGGGATGGGTTGCATACTCATCGCATCGTCGAGTGACGCCTTAGTTCGTTTGGCGAGTCGGGCGTCAGTGTCGCGACGGAATTCTGACCGACGAGAGCGCGACTGGACTCTATCGAGCGGTGAGTCACCCGGAATGATGTACCGCGAGCAGAGAGCGGTGCGCGCGGGTTCGACCGCGGGCGGTCGAACCCGCGCGCAGCCGACGATGAAAATTGGTCCGAAGCCAGGGGTGGGATTTGAACCCACGAACTCCCGATTACAAGTCGGGTGCTTGAACCGCCCAAGCTCCCCTGGCGCGCAGGCCGACGTTCTCGCTACTCCTTTGTGAGCGTATCGCTTTCGACCCATTTTTCCAACTCGACCCGTTGCGGACTGTAACCGTGGCGCCGATAGAACCGCAGGGCGGCTTCGTTGTCGGCCATCGCCTCCAGCGAGAGCACGTCCGCGCCCCCGTCGACGAGTGCGTGCTCGGCGGCCGCCAGCAGTTCCGACCCGACGCCCTCGCCGCGGCGGTCCGGGACGACGAAGACGTTCTCGATCGCCCCGCGGACGGCGTCGCTTTCGTAGCGGCCCGACTCGACGCCGAACGTGACGAAGCCGACGATGTCGCGCCAATCGGGGGTCCGGTCGGATTCGCGGTCGGATTTGCGGCCGGACTCCGAATCAGAGCTGCGCGCGACGAGCAGTTCCCCGGCGACCGCGCGCCGGGCCATCACGTCGCGGATCGCCTCGCGGTTCTCGTCGGCCAGCAGGTGCGAGCCGTACTCGCGCTGGTCGGCGGCGAGGTCGACCCACAGGTCGGCGACCGCGCTGGCGTCGACGACTTGCCCCGGGTCGACGGCGACCATTCAGTTCCGAAGCGCCTCCACGGCGGGCAGTTGCTCGCCGGTGAGCATGTTGAGCGCCGCGCCGCCGCCCGTGCTGACGTGGTCGAACCCCTCGATGCCGAACGTTCGGATGGCCGCGGCGGTGTCCCCGCCACCGACCACGCTGTAGTCGGCACCGGTCGCGGCCGCGAACAGCTCGCGAGTTCCGTCGGCGAACGTGTCGTCCTCGAAGACGCCCGCCGGGCCGTTGAGCACGACCGTACTCGATTCGCGGACGACCTCCTCGTACGCCGCCACGGTCGCGTGGCCCACGTCCATCACGGCTTCGCCTTCCGACGGCGGGAGGTCGGCCAGCGCGATCTCGTGGCGGTCGCCGTCGCGCTCGACGGCCACGTCCTCGGGCAGCCGGATGCGGTCGCCGTACGTCTCGAGCAGGTCGGCCGCGCGGTCGATCTCGTCCCAGTAACCCTTGTCGTACACGAAGTCGGCGCTGGCGTCACCCAGATCGACGCCATCTGCCAGCAGGAACACGTTGGCGACCACGCCGGTCGTGAGCACGGTGTCGGCCACGTCCCGGTCGAGCACGCTGTCGATGACGGTCATCGAGTCGGGCACCTTCGCACCGCCGACGACGTAGGTCCGGGGCTCGGGCGTACTCGACATGTCGCCGAGCACGTCGATCTCGGCCTCCATCACCCGGCCAGCGTAGCTCGGGACCCTGGCAGGGAACCCAACGAGCGAGGGCTGGGAGCGGTGTGCCGCGGCGAAGGCGTCGTTGATGTAGGCGTCGAGCACCGGGACGAGTTTGTCGACGAGTTCGGTTCGTCCGGCCTGCTCGGCCGGGAACTCCATGTACTCCTCGCTGTAGAAGCGGGTGTTCTCGAGCACGACCGCCTCGCCGTCGGTCAGGCTCTCGACGGCGCGGCGCGCGTCTGCGGAGAAGGTGGCGTCGGAGTACTGGACGGACGCACCCAGCAGGTCGCCGAGGCGGTCGGCGTGCGGTCGGAGGTCCCTGAATTCGTCGCCGCCCGGGCGGCCCTGATGGGCGAGGACGGCCACGCGACCGCCCCTGTCCAGCAGTTCCGAGAGCGTCTCGACGTGAGCGCGGAGGCGGGCGTCGTCGGCGAGGTCGCCGTCGTCTGTCAGCGGACTGTTGATGTCGATGCGCACTCCGAGTGCGTTCCCTTGGACGGCGAGGTCGTCCAGGGTCTGTATCGGCATATGTGTCCCTGCGATAGCCCCACGCATATATGTGTCGAGTCAGGTGACAAATAAAACTCGGTCCCGAGTGAATCGACGTTAGCGCCCGCGGTGACGCGGAACGTCGCGCTCTTCCACCGAACGCACATAGTCATACATCCGGTATAGAGCTGGTTTTGAGTTTTTGATCGTGTCCGTCAGCGCACGGAAATTAGTTTATAACTTGGTTCGAACGCGCGTGAAGGGCCCGTTTTTGAAAGATATTTTACAGTATAGGGATATACTTATAGGTAATGGCTATCTATGGGGGGACATGTCATACCACGAACGGCGCAGGGACGTGCTGAAGGGTATCGGCGCTGCGAGTGCTGTGGGCCTCGCTGGCTGTATCGGCGGCGGTGGCGGCGACAACGCGCCCGACCTGCTGACGGTCATCGGCTACCCCGAGAGCGGCATCCAGCTGTTCCGCGACTACTACAGCGAGTCCGACGGCGAGGAGGAAGTGCTGATTCCGGACGGGCTTCAGGACGGTGCGATGCCGGGACAGGTCGGCAACGACATGGCGAACGTCACGGGAACCGCACCGGCTGCGGGCGGTCCGAATCAGGAAGCGTTCAACTCGCTGTACCAGGACGAGTACGACGAGACTCCGGGTGTGTTCACCTCCCAGTCGTACGATTCGAGCGCGCTCCTCATCCTCGCGAATGCGGCCGCTGGCGAGAACAGCGGCACTGCCATCCGCGACCAGCTCCGCCGCATCGCGAACCCGGACGGCACGGAGTACGGTCCGGACGAGTTCATCGACGCGGTTCAAGCGGCCGCGAACGGCGAGAACGTCAACTACCAGGGCGCGTCCAGTTCGACGAACTTCAACGGTGACGGCGACCCCGCCTCCGCGGCGTACTCCATCTGGGAGTTCGACGGAGCCGACTCGGAGTCGGTCAACGTCCAGGAGACCCAGAGCTTCGAGGGTGACAGCCCCGACGGGGCCGGCCCGAGCGCGGACGAGTCGCCCGGCGGCCTCGGTCGCGAGGTCAGCCTCGGTATCCTGCTGCCCGAGACCGGCGACCTCGCGTCGACCGGCGGACCGATGATCAAGGCCTCGGAGATTCCGGCCAAGCAGGTCAACAACTCCGACCTCGACCTATCGGTCAACGTTTCGTTCGAGGACACCAACACCTCGCCCGACCAGGGAGTCAGCGGGGCCGAGTCGCTCGTCAGCGGGGGCGTCCCCGCGGTGAACGGCACCGCCTCCTCCGGCGTGAACGTCCCGGTCTGTCAGCAGGTGTTCATCCCGAACGAGGTCGTCGGCTGTTCGCCGTCCAGCACCGCGCTGTCGGTGTCGAACCTCGAAGACGACGACTACATCTTCCGGACCGCGCCGAGCGACATCCTGCAGGGCCGCGTGATGGCGCAGGTCGCCTCCGAGCGCCTCGAAGCCGAGACGGCCGCGACGCTGTACGTGAACAACGACTACGGCCAGCAGCTCTCCGAGCGGTTCAGCAACGTGTTCGAAGACGAGTTCGATGGCGAGGTGTACGACCAGATCAGCTTCAACATCGGCGAGTCGTCGTACTCCAACGTCATCCAGGACGCGCTGTCGAGCGGTGAGTGAGGACCGGATTCGGGACGGGCTTCTTTTCGCGTCGTGGGCAACGTCGCTCCGGTATCGAACTCGACATCGAATGCGCCGGATCGGTAGCAGTAGCTGGTTCGCGGTTTCGGTATTCAATTTGTATCTCGGAGACGCGGGCGGCGGATTCGATACGTCGGTCGTGCGTCCCTATCGGCGAATGGCTCCGATGGCTCTCAGGGGAGATAGGTAGCGATGTTCCCCGACTGACCGTTGGGAGTGGAGTGTCGCGTCGAGGATCGACGAGGGGATCGTACCGATCTACCCGCCGAGGAACTGCTGGCGGACCTCCTCGTCGTCCAGCAGCGCTGTGCCCTCGTCGACGTACCGGTTCTGTCCGTTCGCGAGGACGTAGCCGCGGTCGCAGCGCCGCAGGGCCTCCTTGGCGTTCTGCTCGACCATCAGGATCGAGGTCCCGGCGTCGTTGATCTCGTCGATCTTGTCGAACATCTCGTCGACGAGGTCGGGGGCGAGCCCCGCAGACGGCTCGTCGAGCAGAAGCAGGTCCGGGTCGAGCATGAGCGCCCGGCCCATCGCGAGCATCTGCTGCTGGCCGCCCGACATCGTCCCGGCCTTCTGGTCCTTGCGCTCTTCGAGAATCGGGAAGCGGTCGTACACCTCCCGGAGCGCGTCTTGGGGCACGTCGTCGAGGATGTACGCGCCCATCTCGAGGTTCTCCTCGACGTCCAGCGCCGCGAACACGTTGTCGCTCTGGGGCACGTACCCCAGGCCCTTGTGGATGACGTCCTCCGGCCGGGTGTCGGTGATGTCCTCGTCCGCGAACGTCACGGTCCCGCCCATGTAGGTGGTCAGCCCGAACACCGACTTCATCACGGTGGACTTGCCGGCCCCGTTCGGGCCGACGATGGTGACGTACTCCTCGTCGTCGACGTGGAGGTCCACGTCGGTCAGGATCTGGAGGTCGCCGTAGCCCGCGTCCAGGCTGTCGACGGTCAACAGACTCATACTTCACCTCCGAGGTAGGCCTCGATGACCTCCTCGCTCTGCTTGATCTCGGCCGGCGTGCCGTCCTTGAGGACGCGTCCCTGGTGCATGACGATGACTCGCTCGCAGTTGTTCATGATGAGGTCCATATCGTGCTCGACGATGAGGAACGTGTACCCCTGCTCGCGCAGTTCGTGAATGTGTTCGAGCAGGCGTTTCTCCAGCGATGGGTTGACACCCGCGAACGGCTCGTCGAGCAAGAGTACGTCCGGGTCGGTCAACAGCGCCCGCGCCATCTCCAGCAGCTTTCGCTGGCCGCCAGAGAGGTTGCCCGCGTGCTCCTCGGCGAGGTGGTCGATCTCGAAGAAGTCGAGCACGTCCCACACGCGTTCGAGCTGCTCGCGCTCCTGTCGCTGGACGTCGCCGCGAACGCCCGGGGTGACCGACCGCCACAGCTCCTCGCCGATCTGGTCCTTCGGCGCGAGCATCATGTTCTCCAGCACGGTCATCTCCTCTAACTCGCGGGCGATCTGGAACGTTCTGGCGAGCCCGCGGTTGGCGATCTCGTGGGGCGCGAGCCCGGTGACGTCCTCGCCGTTGAACTGCACCGTGCCCGAATCGGGGTCGTGCATCCCCGTGATGAGGTTGAACGTCGTCGACTTCCCGGCCCCGTTCGGGCCGATGAGGCCGGTCAGCGATCCCTTCTCGACATCGAAGCTCACGTCGTCGACCGCGGTGATGCCACCGAACGTCTTCCGAAGGTTCCGGACTTCGAGCGGCGTCCCACTGTCGAGGGCGACGTCGTCGACCGGGATGGCGGCGTCAGCGGTCGTTTCGGCGGTCCCTTCTGCAGGTCCGCCACTCTGGTCCGTAGGCTCACTGCTCTCGTCGGCCGGGGGCGCTTCGTCGGTTCCGCTCACTGCTGTTCACCCCCGTCGGTCGCGGCGGCCTCACCACCGGGTTCGGCGCGCTCGGGACGCGAGAGGTCGATGCTCGCCGCCGTCTCCTTGCGGTGACCGAGCAGCCCCTCCGGGCGGTTGTGCATCAGCCAGATGAGCGTCACACCCATGATGACGAGCCGGAGCTGTCCGATGCTGTTGAGCGTGTAGACGACGAACGGGACCGGGTCGAGCGACCCGCCGAGCGCGGCCATCGCCTGCCCGAAGCTGCCGGGCCCGTCGCCGAGATCGAACGCCGCCTCGACGAGGTTCTTCACGTACCGGGGGCCTTCGTACAGCAGCCCGGCGAACAGGGCACCGCCGAGGACGCTCCCGGTGTTCGAGCCCGCGCCGCCGATGATGAGCGCAATCCAGATGTAGAACGTGATGTTCGGTCGGAACGACGGCGGCGTGATGGAGCCGCGGCCGCTGTACCACAGCACGCCCGTCAGCCCCATCAGCGCACAGCCCAGCACGAACGACTTCAGCTTGAAGCGGTTGGTGTTCTTGCCGAGCGCGTTCGCGACCTCCTCGTCCTCCCGGATGGCCTTCAGCACGCGACCGAACGGCGACTCGCCGGTCCACGTCAGCAGCCAGTAGAAGATCCCGACCACGCCGAGCAGCACGAGGCCGTACGCTAGCCCGTCGACGACCGGCTTCGGGTTGTTGGCGATGAAGTTCGCCGCCACGAAGTCGACGAAACCGAGGTACGGGTCCCAGAGGTACAGCGCGCGAAGCAGCGCTTCGAGCGGCGACAGGTGATTGAGGATAAGTCCGCCACCGCCGCCGAGCCCGACGGTGTCGGCCGCGAGGTCGACGCCGAACACGGTGTTGGGCACGTCGAACGACTGGAACGTCCGGGACATCAGCGTGAATCGGACGATCTCGGAGAACGCGATGGTGACGATAGCGAGGTAGTCCGCGCGCAAACGCAGGGCCGGGAGGCCGACCAGTAGGCCGGCCAGCGCGGCCGCGAGCACGCCGAAGATCATTGCGACGCCGAGCGGGAGGCCGAAGCCGCCGATCTGGGCGGCTCCACCCTGCGCGACCGGCGGCTTGGCGAATATCGCAGTCACGTACACGCCGATCGCCATGAACCCGACGATACCGATGTTGAACAGCCCGGTGTATCCCCAGTGGAGGTTGAGCGCGAGCGCCGCCATGCCGAACACGGCGACGTAGAACGTGAGGTTCGCCAGCGAGTTGAGTTGACCGCGCAGCGTGTAGCCGAACGCGAACCCGGCGAGCACGTACGCGAGGTAGATGGAGCCGAACACCGCGATCAGCAGTTTCGGGTCGCTGTCGAACAGCCAGCCGAGCCGACTGCCCTCGTCGGTGTCGGTCATGCTGTCGTCCTCCCGCTGAAGATTCCCTGCGGCTTGAACAGCAGGATGACGATCATCACCATGAACGCCGCGGCGCGGCCGAACTCGGAGGGGATCCAGATGACCGACATCGAGGCGGTCAGTCCGATGATGAGGCCGCCGCCGATGGCGCCGTAGATGGAGCCGATGCCGCCGAGGATGACCGCCGCGAAGATGAGCAACAGCAACAGCCAGCCGTCGTTGAAGCCCAGCGTCCCCTTCCAGAGGACGAACATGTAGCCGGCGACGCCGGTGAGGCCGCCGCCGATGATCCACGTCGCGCGGACGACCTGCTCGGTCGGGATACCCGTGATGCGAGCGAGGTCCTCGTTGTCGGACATCGCGCGCATCGCCTTCCCGAGTTTGGTGCGCTGGAGCAGGAGGTGGACGCCCAGCATCAGTCCGACGGCGACCACGGCCAGCGTGATGTCGTGGGCGTTGATCTTGACGCTCCCGTCGATGACGAACATGCTCAGTTCGGGAACCGACCCGGCCGCCGTGGTGCCCCGGACGTCCGTCCCGAAGACGAACACGATGAGGTATCGGAGCGCGAACGCCACCCCGACGCTCGTGATGAGCAGGGTGATGCCGCCCTCGTCACGCACCGGCCGGTAGACGAACCGGTCGATGAACAGGGCGAGGGCGACGGTGCCGACGCCCGCGAAGATCATGCCCGCGATGACGGCGATCGGCGACGTCGTGATGCCGACGCCGAGCGTGCCGCCGAACACCGAGCCGCCGGCCCCGACCAACAGCAGCGAGCCGACGTTCGCCTCTCCCAGTCCAGCGAGCAGGTACGTGACCGCCCAGCCGGAGAACGCCCCGCTCGTCAGGTAATCGCCGTGGGCGAAGTTGGCGAAGTTGAGAATACTGTACGTCATCGAGAGACCGATGCTCGCGAGACCGATGATCAGTCCGCGCATCAGCCCGTCCCAGGCGTACGACACGAGGTTGTTGAACTCGACGTTCCCCGTGGCGAGACCCCTGAGCAGGAACCACACTAACCAGATGGCGACCAGACCGACGACCAGCGCGAACGGTTGTTCGCTGGCGAGTCGGCGGCCGCGCACATACGTTTCAGATGCACCCATTTGATAACACTCCTCATGCCACTGTCCGGCACCGCACCCATAATAAGGTTTCCCAAATCCATAATGTTACGTAGCACGAAATGCCGGGTTTAGCGGACGAGTTACAGCAGAATCGGCCCGCCGCCGAACCAAAGGTCAGTGGCGTCCAAGTGGTGCGCCGCCTCCCGGTCCGGCCGTAATCTATCCAGCGTGGCGGTTTAACTATCGGGGCGTCCTCCAACAGAATTACACAATCTTTTATTATAATCTCGGCGTGCATTACCTCGGAGATGTCAGAGAAATATCGAACGACGCGGCGGACGTACTTGAAAGCGACCACGGCTGCGGGGGTGGCCGGGCTGACCGGGCTGTCGGCGTCGGCGGGCGCGCGACAGGGCGGTGCGATCCAGATGGGGTCGATCCTCCCCATCACGGGCGATCTGAGCGCGTACGGGAGCGGGATGCAGGAGGCCGTCAACCTCGCCGTGCAGGATGTCAACGACGCGGGCGGGCCGCTCGACCGTCAGATCAACGTGACGAACACGGACAGCCAGACCCAGCCCTCGCAGGCCATCCAGGAGTACAACTCGCTCGTCAACGAGCAGGGCATCGTCGGGTTCGTCGGCGCGGCCTCGAGCGGGGTGTCGGTCCCGCTGGCCGAGAACGTCGCGGCCGACCAGGTGATGCAGGTGAGCCACGCGAGCACTTCGCCCGCGCTGGCCGAGATCGGCTACAACGAGGACGGGAGCGTGAAGTACTTCGGCCGGACCGCACCCAACGACGCCCAGCAGGGCATCGTGATGGGTCGCATCTTGAACGACGGCGAGTTCGTCGGGGCCGACACCGCGGCGTTCCTCTTCGTCAGCAATCCGTACGGACAGGGGCTGGCCGAGCAGGCCCGCGCGGAGTTCGGCGGGGAGACGACCGCGATGGTCGGCTACGACCCGCAGGCGAGCAACTACACGTCGACGCTCGATCAGGTGTTCGCCGACGACCCCGACGCGGTCGGATTCGTCGGCTACCCGGGCAACGGACGGACCATCCTCAACCAGTGGAACGACGGCGGCTACGGCGGCGAGTGGGTACTCAGCGAGGGCCTGAACTCCACGGAGTTCCTCTCGGACCTGAGCGACATCACGGCCGGGATGTACGTGGCGTCCCCGAATCCGGAGACGACCCGGGGAGCGACGACGTTCGAGGAGAAGATGGGCGATGCCAACACCCTGTTCGCACCCCACGCCTACGACGCGATGTTCCTGATGGCGCTCGCCATGGAGGCCGGCGGCGAGGCCAACGGGACGACTATCGCGGAGAACATCCGGTCGGTGTCCCGGCCGGAGGAGGGAGCCTCGGCCCAGACCACGACCGAGGGAATGGCGGGGACGACGACCGAGGCTGCGCTACAGGACGAGACCACGACCGCGCAGGACGGCGGCGAGGCCGCCGGAAACGTCGTCACGGTCGGGGAGTTCCAGCGCGCGAAGGACCTGCTCGCCAACGACGAGGACATCAACTATCAGGGTGCGTCCAGCCCGGTGAACCTCAACGAGTCGCTCGAACCGCTCAACCAGTTCGCCATCATGCAGGTGCAGGATGACGGCTCGACCGAGATCCTGCAGACGATTCCGCGGTCGTTCTTCCGCGGACGGCTCGGCGGTGGCGGGGAGACGACCACGACGGAGATGTAGGCATCCGGTTTTCCTTTTTCTGGACGACTTGCGGTACGTGGCGTAGACGTAGATTTGATTAAGTGGGGCGTGGGAACGTATCACTTCCATACGAGACAGATACCAAACCATTTAGCGGAGCAATGCTGCAGACGGTACACCGCGGAACCCAGATATTATCACTCCAGAAATTCCGGTGAGAGAATCGCATCATCGTAACAACACCGTTTTCCCATCTCTTTTGCAAGTTAGAACAATGACGGCGCACGACTCCTCGGAGACTGAAGACCGAAAAGACGACCACCTTCAGATCGTTCAGGAGCGAGACGTCGAAACGACGGGCACGGGCTTCGAAGACGTCCGCCTCGTCCACAACGCGCTCCCGGAAGTCGATTACGACGCCATCGACCTATCCATCGACTTCCTGGGTCACGATCTATCCGCTCCGATCGTCATCGAGAGCATGACGGGTGGACACCAGAACACGACGGAAATCAATCGGGCGCTTGCCCGGGCCGCCAGCGAGACCGGTATCGCTATGGGTCTCGGTAGCCAGCGAGCGGGTCTCGAACTCGACGACGAACGCGTCCTCGAATCGTACACTATCGTCCGCGATGCCGCACCCGATGCGTTCATCTACGGGAATCTCGGCGCTGCACAGCTCCGGGAGTACGACCTCGAAATGGTCGAGCGGGCTGTCGAGATGATCGACGCGGACGCACTCGCAGTCCACCTGAACTTCCTCCAGGAGGCCGCCCAACCGGAAGGCGACGTCGATGCACGGAACTGTGTAGCTGCGGTTGAACGGGTATCTGAGGCACTCTCGGTGCCGATCATCGTCAAAGAAACGGGCAACGGAATCTCCGGGGAGACCGCGCGACAACTGACGGCAGCAGGTGTTGACGTGATCGACGTCGCTGGAAAAGGCGGTACCACGTGGTCCGGGATCGAAGCCTACCGCGCAGCGGCCGCAAACGCGCCGCGACAAAAACGAATCGGCAATCTGTTCCGAGAGTGGGGAATCCCGACCGCTGCGAGCACAATCGAGTGTGTTGCCGAACACGACTGCGTAATTGCGAGCGGTGGTGTACGGACGGGATTGGACGTGGCAAAAGCGATTGCCTTAGGTGCCCGTGCTGGCGGACTAGCGAAACCGTTCTTGAAACCAGCCACGGACGGGCCGGACGCTGTTATCGAGCGAGTCGAGGATTTGACGGCCGAGCTACGGACGGCAATGTTTGTCACCGGTTCGGGTTCGGTTGACGATCTTCAGCAGGTAGAATACGTGTTGCAGGGAGAAACGCGCGAGTACGTCGAACAACGAATCAGCACCGACTAGCACAGAAGCGCCGAGTGTTTACAATCTAAATCGCGGAGATATCGATGGGGAGGAGTTCTACTCCGATAACTGTCCAACCTGTCCTTACTGTGGGGTTTCCGAATCGAAAACTGCGCTACGATACGCTAAAGGCGGCAGGTGGGAAGCGACTGACGATATCCCGGCCGCTCAATCTCCGGCCGCTCAATCTCCGGCCGCTCAATCCCCGGCCGCCTCGCCGCTCCGCCCACCGCCACCGCCGAGATACAAGTCGATGACCTCCTCGGTTTCGAGCAGTGCCGCACCGGTGTCCTCGAAGCGGTTCTGGCCCATCTCCAGCACGTAGCCCCGGTCGGCGTTGCGCAGCGCCTTCCGGGCGTTCTGCTCGACCATCAGGATGGCGGTGCCCGACTCGTTTATCTCGCCGATCTTCTCGAACACCTCGTCGACGAGGTCGGGCGCGAGGCCGGCGCTCGGCTCGTCGACGAGCATCAAGTCCGGGTCGACCATCAGCCCGCGGCCCATCGCGAGCATCTGCTGCTGGCCGCCCGACATCGTCCCCGCTTTCTGATTCTGACGCTCCTTCAGGATGGGAAAGCGGTCGAACACCTCGTCCAGCGACTCGCGGGGCACCTCGTCGAGGATGTACGCGCCCATCTCCAGGTTCTCCCGGACCGTAAGACTCGGGAACACGTTGTCTGTCTGGGGCACGTAGCACATCCCCTCGCGGGTGATCTCGTCGGGTCGCAGGTCGGTGATGTCCGCGCCGTCGAAGACCACCGACCCGTCCCAGCAATCGATGAGACCGAACACCGCCTTCATGAACGTGGACTTGCCCGCGCCGTTCGGCCCGATGATACAGACCACCTCGTCGTCGGCCACGTCCATCGAGACGCCG
This sequence comes from Halorussus litoreus, assembly GCF_003382685.1. Taxonomy (GTDB): domain Archaea; phylum Halobacteriota; class Halobacteria; order Halobacteriales; family Haladaptataceae; genus Halorussus; species Halorussus litoreus. Next base: position 37,032 of record NZ_KZ859516.1, read on the forward strand.
TGGAGGATCGTCGCGTCGCCGTACCCCGACACCACGTCGCGGGCTTCGAGCAGCGCCACGGTCAACCCCCCAGGTACGCGTCGATGACGCGCTGGTCGTTCCGGACCTCCTCTGGCGTCCCCTGCATCAGTTTCTTCCCCTGGTCCATGACGATTATCGTGTCGCTCAGGTTCATGATGACCTCCATGTCGTGTTCGACGATGCAGAACGTGTACCCCTGATCGCGCAGGTTCTCGATGCGTTCGAGCAGCTTGGTCGTCAGCGTGGGGTTGACCCCCGCGACGGGTTCGTCGAGCAGGATGAGCTCCGGGTCGGTCATCAGCACGCGACCCAGTTCGAGCAGCTTTCGCTGGCCGCCAGAGAGGTTGCCCGCCTGCTCGTCGGCGAGGTGGTCGAGTTCGAGGAACTCCAGCATCGTCGAGGCCTCCTCGCGCACGTCCTCCTCGGCATTCGCGACCGCCTTCCGGCGGAACCACGCGTTGGCGAGGTTCTCGCCGGGCTGGTCCTGCGGCGCGAGCATCAGGTTCTCCAGCACGGTCATCCCCTGGAGTTCGCGGGTGATCTGGAACGTCCGGGAGAGGCCGGCCTGAGAGACGCGGAACGGCCGGTTGTGCGCGAAGTCGACGTACCGATCCTTGAGTCGCTCCTCTATTTGATACAGTCCCGCGCCCATGCCCGCGCCCACGAGTGCCGCGCCCCCGAGCGCGAGCGCGGACGCGCCCCCGGACGCCACGACCGCGATCCCCGCCCCGCCGAAGGTGAGTCCCGACGCACTCATCCAGATGCCCTGCTCGGCGTCGCTGGGCCGCATTATCCCCTGCAGGTCGGTTCCCCGATAGCGTATCTCCCCGCCGTCCGGCGTGTAGAACCCGCTGATGAGGTTGAACGTCGTGGTCTTCCCGGCACCGTTCGGGCCGATGAGGCCCGTGATGGTGCCCTCCTCGACCTCGAACGTCGCGCCGTCGACCGCGGTGATGCCGCCGAACGTCTTGCGCAGGTCCTCGACGTCGAGTATCGCGGTCACTCGCTCTCACCTCCCACGGCCAGCTTCTCGCCCCACAGCCCCTCGGGGCGGTAGTAGAGGATGATGATGAGCAGCGCGCCGATGAACGCCAGCCGGAGCGCCTGTATCGACGACTGCATCGCGGTGGGGAAGAATCCTGCTACGTCTGCGGTCGCGCGCTGGAACGCCCAGTAGATGACTGCGCCGAGGATCATCCCCCGGTTGTTGGCCGTGCCGCCGATGATGAGGATGAGGAAGGCGACGAACGTCACCCGCGGGACAAACATGGTGTGGACCAGACTCTGGTAGTAGATGGCGGTCAGTCCGCCGGCGAACCCGGCCATCGCGGAGCCGAGCATCATGCTCTGGACCTTGTAGCCGAACGAGTTCTTCCCGAGCGAGGTCGCCACGTCCTCGTCCTCCCGGATGGCCTTCAGCACGCGACCGAACGGCGAGTCGACCGTCAGCTCCGAGAGGTAGTACGCCACCGCCAGCGAGGTCAGGGTCAACACCAGCAGGAACCGCGCGAAGTCGAACGCCGCGGCGTCGAACGTCACGGTTCCTCCCTGGAACACCACCAGCCAGAGCAGGTTCTCGACGGTGTTGTACGCGACTGCGCTCACCCCGCCGAGTTGGAACGGTGTCACGTTCGCCATGCCGAAGTACCGGAGGACGAACAGCCAGAGCGCGCCGACGCCGACGATGCGGACGAACGCGGCGTCCGACCCGACCGATCGGGCGGTCACGGAACCGCCGTCACCGCCACCGCCAGCGTTTTCTGGGCTGTCTCGACTCCAGTTCACGCCGAGGTAGTAGATTCCGTAGAGGAACGCGCCGAGAAGCCCGAGCGTCAGGAGCAGGCCGATACTGCTGCTCTCGTCGCCGCCCCCGCCGCCGAGCACGATGAGCGGCAGGAACGCCGCCACGAACGCGACGGCGAGCCCGAGCGCGATTGCGAATTCCCGGGCCGAGAGGTCGCTGTACCGCCGGACGACGGCCACGCCGCCGAACACCCACGTGAACAGCGAGATCGCGCCGAGGAAGACGAGCAGGACGGTCGAGGAACCGCCGGTCAGCAGCATCGCGACGAACGCCACCGTCGCGGTAATCGCCCCGGCAGTCGGCACGTGGCGCTCCCGGACGCCGTAGAACACCGCGAGAGCGGCCGCGAGGACCACCAGTCCTAGCCACCACTCGAACGCGAGCCAGGCGACGATTCCGGCCGCCAGACCGAACAGCGCGCCGACGCCGAGGAGCGCGCGGCGTTCGGTCTCGCCGGTCGGGGTTCTGGCGCTCCGTGCCGCGCCGTACCCGATCCCGAGGGTCGTCAGCGCGAGGAGGCTGTCCACGATCTTCCCGCGCATCCCCGGCCCGGAGATGGTCCGGCCCGCGGTGACGCCGCCGTCGGGCCTGACGCCGCTGTCGGAACGGTCGCCGCCGTCGGACCGGACCTCCGCGGGCGGGCGCGAGTCCGAGTCGGCGAACTCGGACTCGCGTCCGCCCGACTCGCGGCCGGTGTCGACCCGGGCGAGCGCGTACGTCGCTCCGGTCCACAGCACGAAGACGACGAACCCGAACAGCGCGGCCGCCGCGAGGGTGTCGCCCGGGAGCGGGAACTGCGTGCGGAACGGCTGGTCGAAGCCACGCAGCGACCCCGGGCCGTTCGCCAGCCAGCCCTCGGTCTGGACGATGCGCTGGAGGATGACCGAGATGCCCAGCACCGCGATGGCGAGGTAGTCTTCCCGGAGCCGGATGGCCGGGAGCGCGACCAGCATGCCGACTACCCCGGCCGCGAGGGTCCCCACCGCAATGGCGGGGAGCCACGGCCAGTTCAGCCCGAGAATGTACGAGGCGAACGCCTGCTCGCTCGCCGGGGGCAACACCAGCAGGGCGGTCACGTACGCGCCGACGAGATAGAACGCGACGTGGCCGATGTCCAGCAGGCCGGTGTAGCCGAACTTGAGGTTGAGTCCGAGCGCGAGAATGGCGTAGATGCCCACGATGGTTCCAAGCGAGACGATAGTCGAGGATAAGGCCACGCTATGCACCCCCCGTGATGCCTTCCGGTTTGACCAGCAGGACGACGAGCAATACCGCGAACGCGATGGGAATGCGGTAGGTCGACGAGTCGATGCCGGGGAGCGCGAACAGCCCGACGTCCATCGACAGCCCGACGATGTAGCTGCCGAGGATCGCGCCGTACACCGAACTCAGCCCGCCGAGGATGACGCCGGCGAACATCGGAAGCAGCAGGAAGAAACCCATGTTGACCGTGAGCTGGTTGAACAGCACGCCGAGCATCACGCCAGCCACCGCAGCGAACGCCCCCGCGATGATCCACGTCGCCATCATCACCCGGTCGGTGTTGATACCGGTCGTCTTCGCGAGATCGAGGTTATCGCTGGCGGCCCGCATCGCCTTGCCGAGCTTCGTCTCCTGCAGGAGGAAGTGGAGCGAGCCCATCATCAGGACCGCGATGACGACGACCGACGCCCGCATCACCGAGAGTCGGACGCGAGTCGAGAATCCAGCGGCGTCTGGCACCGACCCCGAGCCGGCGAGTGCGACCGCCGAGACGACGAACGCGACCAGTCCCAGCACCGCCGCGGCGAGCTTCGGGCCGAACGTCCGGGCCGCGCCGAACTCGTCGCCGCCGCCGCTCCGCCATCGGTAGCCCAGCACCGCCGTGCCCACCGTGAGGACGAGTACCGCGAGTACGGCGAGCCACGAGTAGTTCGCGGTGAAGATCGGTTCGGGGGGCGTCGAGCCGGGGTCGACCGCGTTCAGCACCATCCCCGCGTCGGTGACGTAGAGGTCGTAGAAGTTCGCGGCCGAGAGTTCCACGTCGAAGCCGAAGATCGAGCCCACGTCGGGGACCTCATAGGTGCGAACGTCGCCGCCGTAGAACGCCTGCGTGCTGAACCGGAGCACGAACGACAGTCCGAGCGTGACGATGAGCATCGTCGCGAGCGACGCGCCCTTCTCGCGGAACTTCTGGAAGATGACCTTTTCGAGCAGCGGTGCGACCGCCGCCAGCACCGTGGCAGCCAGCAGGAGCCCGGCCCAGATGGACGGGAAGCCGATTACGACAGCACCACCGAGCGCGGCGGCCGCGAGCGCGTGGACGCCCAGCGCGAGCCACGCCGGTGGGTCGCCCGGCCACCACGAGCCGGTCAGCGCCGCCGCGCCGCCGAGCAGGTACACCGCGGCGAGCGCAGCTCCCGCAGTCAGCAGGAACAGCACGGCGTACCCGCCCGTTCCGACCGTGCGCTCGGCGGCCAGCAGCTCGAACACCGGCACGGTTCCCGGCCGGTTGACGAACAGCGCGACGTACGCGCCCAACATCAGCAGTTCGCCGTGTGCGAAGTTCGGCACCTCCGCGATGTTGTACACAAGCGCCAGCCCGATGGCTCCGAGCGCGACGACGCTCCCGGTCACGATGCCGGTCACCACCGCGTTGGCGAGCTCGGTGCTAGGTGCCACCGTCTACCTCCCGGCTCGCGCCCCCGTCAGTTCCGTCGATGGCGCTGTCCAGCGACTCCGTCAGTACACCCTCGTCGATATCCCTTCGGTACCCCATTCCCTGTCACTCCCCACCACGATACATCCTCGCAATGCCGACGCATTTGTGTCTTGTGCCTTTTCGCACCCTCCGCGGCGGAATATGAACCTCGCGTCGGGTTGGGCTTATCCCCTCGCCGGCGATACGCTCGGCGGCCTCCCTGACCGCCCGGCTGCCCCTCAGACCTCCCGGCAGTCGGCGCAGATGAGTTGGCCGTTCACGTTGGCCAGTCCTCGGCTCAGGGTGCCACAGGCCTCGCAGATGCTCCGGTCGGAGTACTCGTACCGGTCGCCCTCCTCGCTCTCGACTCCGGCCATCTCGCCGCCCGACTCCCCGGCCATCGGCTCTCCACCGACTGCTGGGGACTCCGAGTTCCCGGCGGCTCCGAACTCGCCGGTCGTCCCATCGCGGGGCGACCCGCTGGCGACCGACGGCACGCCCGACAGCGACGCGGACGCCGCGATCACGTCGCGTTCGGAGAGGACGCCGACGAGGTCGTCGTCGTTCGTCACCACGAGCCGCCGGATGTCCTCCCGGGACATCGTGCCCGCGGCGTCGGACAGCGCCCGGTCGGCGTGGACCGACACCACCGGCTCGGACATCACCGACGAGACCTCGACCTCGCCGGGGTCGCGCTCGTCGGCGACCAGCGCGAGCACGTCGGACTCGGTCACGATGCCGACCGGGTCGCTGCCCCTGAGGACGACGACGCAGCCCGCGCCGTCCTCGTCCATGAGTTTCACCGCCCCGAGGACCGTGTCCGACTCGTTCACGCCGACGAATTCCCGGGTCATCACGTCCCTGACGGTCACTTCGCCCTCCATGTGCGAAAGATTGACACAGGTTCTCTAAAAAGTATCCCCGGCAAGCTTAAGCGCGCGTCCCGCCTACACTCAAAGTTGCGTTCCCGCTGGTCATTCTCCCCGTCGAGCCATCGGTTCCACTGTGCTACCAGTCGCGTCCGCTCTCGGTTCACTCCACGCGATTCGGGAAGTACTGCGCCACGTCCGCCCCGGTCGCCTCACCGTCGACCGCCTCGACGGCCAGCGCGAGCTTCAGCCGGGCCTTCCACGGCGCGAGGTCGCCGCCCGAGATCACGCCGCGCTCGTGGAGGGTTTGGCCCCCACCCGGCGTGCCGTACACCGCGCCGGTGGTCCCGGCCCCGCACCGCGAAGTGACCACGACCGGGAGTCCGGCGTCGACGGCGTCCGCGACGGCCTCGCCGAGTGCGCCCGTCGCGTTTCCGAGCCCGGTACCCGCGAGCACGAGGCCGTCGACGCCCGAGTCGACCGCGCGCTCGACCTGCGCGCCGTCCACGCCCGCGGCCGAGACGACCATCTCGACGCGGGCGTCGGTCCCTTCGACCGGGATCGACTCTGACTCGCTCCGGGGCTCACGGTGGAACTGCAGGCCGTCGCGCGTGAGCGTGGCGACCGGGCCGTCGTTCGGCGACTCGAACGCCGCGAGCTTGTGCGAGTGGCCCTTCCGTACGTCGCGGGCGGCGTGGAGTTCGTCGTCGAACGCGAGGAAGACGCCGTCCTCGACGCGCGGGTGGGTCGCCGCCCGAACCGCACTGAGCAGGTTCGCGGGCGCGTCGGAGCTCGGTTCGTCGAGCCGACGCTGCGCGCCGGTGAGGACCACTGGCACCGGGAGCGAGCGCGTCAGGTCGAGGAAGTACGCCGTCTCGGCCATCGTGTCCGTGCCGTGGGTGACGACGAAAGCGTCGGGATCGCCCGATTCGACCGCCGCGCGGGCGCGCTCGCCGACCGCGCTCATCACGTCGAAGTCCATGTCGAAGCCCGGCACCTGCGAGACGGATTCGACGGTGAGGTCGGCGCGGGCTCCGGCGGTTTCACCGCCTTCGCGAGGCTCCTCCGGAGCCTCACAATCTATGTCCGGCACCGATTCGATGAGATCCTCCCCGGAGAGGCTCGGTGCCGCCCCGTCCTCGTCGGGCGTGCTGGCGATGGTTCCACCGGTCGCGATCACGTGGACTCGCGAGAGCATGCTGTGTCCCGTACGTCTTCGAGTGGGGTGGTAAAGGACGCGGTGTGTTCGTCGGGAATCGCGGAATTTCGCGGATGGAGCGTTACACAGCCGAATGTCGACCGAATTCTGTTACGGCGGTGAAATCGCTCAGTCCGACGTTCCGCGGTCGGTGTACTCCAGAAGCAGATGCGGAACCACGACGCCGACGAGAGTGACGGCTCCGAAGACGATCTCCGACGAGAGGTCGGTGTACGCCGAGAGTCCGAACAGCAGTCCCATCGCGGCCAGTACGAAGACGCCGATGAGCTTGTTCTCGGCAGTCAGCAGTCCCTCTCGGCGGACGAGAACGGCCAGCGAAATCGCGACCAGAGCGACGATTCCGACGAGCACGACCATGAGCGACTCGACCGAGTCCGTCGCGAGGCTGTAGACCAGTCCGACGCCGACCGAGACGTACGCCAGTCCGAGCGCTATCGTCCCCAATTTGCCGCCGGGAGAGCGGTGGTCTCCCGTTTCTGATTCTGAATCGGTCATACTGTTTGTGCCACGATTAGTTCCGTTAGTTATCCGAGGAGATACCGCATCCAGGAGTACCGTTCGACGAGCGGCTGCCCGCCGACCTCGTACTGCTCGATGTACTTGTCGAGACCGAGGATGCGGCCTGCGCCGAACGCCGCCACCGAGAGGAACACCAGCATGTACGCGAAGTCCCCGTTGATGTACCCGTGTGAGATCTCCCAGTTCCCGAGGTAAAACAGCAACATCATGAACGCGCCGAAGAAGGCGGCGAGGCGCGTGAACCCGCCAACGAGCAGTCCGAGCCCGATGAGGACCTCGCCCCACGGGACCGCGACGTTGACGAACTCCACGAACCACGACGTCTGACCCATCTGGACGAAGAGGTCCGCGACGGGGCTACCGTTTGCCGGCGGTGCGTTCACGAGGTAGCCGCTTGCCGAGAACTCGCCCGAGAGGACCTTGTCGATCCCGCTCTGAAGGAAGGCCAGCCCCATCATGAGCCGGAGCGCGAGGATGAACCAGACGCTCAGCGTGTGGAGTTTGCCTTCCGCGGTGAACCCTGCAATCGTACTTCGGAGTTCGACTTCTTGAGACGACATTACCCCGACAACACAGCCATCTAATAAAGAAGTTGCCCCACCAGCGGCGCGATATCCAATCCTGGCGCAGAGTGACTTCCACCCCCGCGAGGCTACTCACCGACCGAGAATCCCTCGTCTTCGAGCAGTTCGCGGACGCGCTCGCGGTGGTCGCCCTGTAGCTCGATGCGACCCTCGTCCACCGTCCCGCCGGTGGCGAGGCTGCTCTTGAGGTCGGAGGCGAGGCTCTGGACGTCGACCGACGACTCGTCGAACCCCTCCACGATAGTCATCGCCTTGCCGTACGTGCGCTCGTCTACCCTGACCCTAAGTCGCTGCTCGGTGCGGCCCAGATCCTCGTCGATGCCGAGTTCGTCCGGCAGCCCGGACACGTCGCTGATGTCTTTGTCCCCCATGACTCGGAGTAGGGTACGCGCGACCTTGAGCCTTCGGCGAGTCCCGACTGTAGGCACCCACCACCCGCGGGACCACCGCGGCCAACGTCGGTCGTCGCCGCCGACGGTCACCCGCCAACGGTCACCCGCCGACCCACGGAATCACCGCGACGAAGACACCCAGGGCCGTGAGAACGCCGCCGAACCCGAGATAGACGAGGCCGCTCCGTTTGCCTTCGCGGATCAACTCCTCCTCGGACTTGTCCGAGAGGACGAAGTCGCCTGACTCGGTCGGCTCGTCGATGACGAAGTTGCGCTCGCCCCACTCGGACTCGGCCTCTCGGGCCGCGCCCAACACGTAGACCTCTTCGCCCGGTTCGATCATCCCCTCCGAGTAGCGGCGGCGCTCACCGAAGCTCAACGGCCCGACGTCGTACCGCGACGCCTCCTGTATCGCAGCCTCGGCTTCGAGATACTGCCTGATCTGCTCGGACGGTTCGTCCCCGCTTCCGACCTTCGTCTTCGCCTGTTCGACGTTCAACTCCCCGTCGGCCGGGAGTTCGATCCGTACCTCGCCGGTCCCGTCGTCCACGACCATCGACACAGTCGTGCGGTCCTCGTGTTTCGTCTCCCAGCTCCCGCCACCTTGGCCACTGCTCTCCCACTCCTCCATCTCCACGTACGTTGCCAGCGCGTCCTGCTTGGTAATCGGCGACTCCACGACGTTCGCGTCGTCTGCCGGTCGAGCCGTTCCCTTGACCTCGACCGTTCCGGATTCGAGGTCACGGATTGCGGTCGTCTCCGTGTCGTCGATGCGCTCGGTTTGGGCCCGCTCTACGCGACCTTTGTTCATCGTGTAGAGGCCAGTGACCACGAAGACCAGACTGAATCCTGATATGGCGATATTCTCGAGCAAGCCCTGAACCATCGTTGCAGGTAAATTTTCGGGTACGCGATAAAAATCTGGTGTCACGGCCGGGGGTCGTATTCGAGTTCGGCATTCGAGGACGCGGAGTTCCGTCGTTCCGGGAACCCGAGTTTTACGTGGGTACGGGCAATCTATCACCACGAAATGCTTTCCGCACGCGGCTCGCTGCTCACCATCGACGTCGGCGAGCGCGAGGCACACACGGAGGATATCGACGACGGACTGGCGTCGTTCGTCGGCGGCCGAGGCGTCGCGACCAAGCTCGCGCACGACCGCGTTCCGTTCGACGCCGACCCGCTCGGACCGGAGAACAGACTGTACTTCTCGTCGGGACCGCTCCAGCAGTCCCGGATGAGCTTTACAGGGCGGATGAACGCGACCGCGGTGTCACCGCTGTCTGACGGCATCCGGTCGACCAACGCCGGCGGGTTCCTCTCGCGGAACTTCGTCGCGACCGGTCACCCCGTGGTCGAGATCGTGGGCGAGAGCGACGACCTGCTCGCGGTCCACGTCGACGACGAGGGCGTCGAGTTCGAGGAAGTTCCAGAGTTGGTCGGCGCGACCGTTCCGGAGACCAGCGAGTACGTGGACGGCGTACACGATCTCGGTTCCGAACATCTCGTGACCGCGGGCCCCGCGGGCGAGAACGAGGTCCGGTACGCCTCGATCATGACCTCCGACACGCGAGCGTTCGGGCGCGGGGGTCTCGGCGCGGTGATGGGCGCGAAGGGCGTCAAATGCGTGAGCTTCGACGGCGACTCCGCGCCCGACGTGGCGATTCCGGACGTACAGATGGAGATCCACCGCGACGCCGCCCAGAGCGACGACTCGATGAAGCGACAGGGGACGACCGGCAGCACCGAGTTCATCAACGACGAGTTCTCGCTGCCGACCCGGTACTTCGCGGAGATGTCGTTCGAGCACGTCGCGGACATCGGTGGCGACGCCGTCGAGGCGAAAAAGTACAAACGCGGGACCTGCTCGCAGTGCGCGTTCGGTTGCAAGCTCCCGACGCGCGACGAGGAGACCGGTCTCGAAACCGAAGGCCCGGAGTTCGAGACCGTCTTCTCGTTCGGCAGCTGCGCGGGGGTCGGGGACATCGTGGACGTGATGAAGTCCAACGACCTCTGCGACCGACTCGGCCTCGACACCATCTCGGCCGGCGTCACCATCTCGGCGTACCTCGCCAGCGAGGACGAGTTCGGGAACGCCGACCTCGTCCACGACCTGGTCGAGAAGATCGCCCGCCGCGAGGGCGTCGGCGACCTGCTCGCGGAAGGCGTCGACCGGTGCCACGACGAACTCGGCGTCGAGAACTGGTCGTCGAAGGGATTGGAGTTCGCGGCTCACGACGGGCGGGCCATCAACGGTCAGGGGCTGAGCTACGCCACTTCGAACAGCGGGGCGGACCACATGTACTCGGAGATCCTCGGCGACGAGTACTCGGGCGAACTCGACCCCGTGGGTCTCGACGGGAAGGCGTCTCACCTCGTGGCGTCCGAGAACGCGGCCGCGTTCAAGGACAGCGGCGTGGTCTGTGCGTTCTCCAGCAGTTACGTCGGCGAGGAACGTCTCGAAGCGCTGTTCGACGCTCCGTACGAGGACCTGCTCGCGGTCGGCGACCGGGTCGTCGAACTGGAGCGACACTTCAACAACCAACGGGGCTTCGACCGGAGCGACGACGATCTGCCGTACGACCTCCCGGACTTCGAGCGGGCGCTCGACGACTACTACGAGGCTCGTGGCTGGAACGCCGACGGGACGGTGCCCGAGGGCCGGATTGCGGGTGACGCGGACGCGGCGGGTGCGGACTAAGGGCTGTTGCGGACGAGTGTAGTTTGGCTCACCCGTTCGGGCGCGTGCGGCGCGCGCCATTATGGGCGCGCCGCACGCGCCCGAACAGCACCGGAGGATTTCAGTTCTCCACGGAAGATTTCAGTATTCGCTGTGCGACGGATTTAGCACGTGCTGTGGCCCGCTCCGCCGTGGATCGGTGTCACGAAGCTCACCTCGTCGCCGTCCGCCAGGGTCGTCTCGGCGGTCGCGCGCTCGCGGCCGTTCCTGAGCGCGCGCACGCCGTCGCGGACCTCCCCGCGCCCGGTCAGGATCTCCTCGTCAATATCCGGGTACGCCTCCGCGGCGTCGGCGAGCGCGTCCCCGAGCGTCGCCCCGGCGGGGAGTTCGCGCGTCACCGATTTCCGGCCCACCGCGTCGCGGAAGGTGGCGTAGAACTTCAACTCGACGGCAATCGGCTCCTTGGAGTCGCTGGTCGCCGTCATCAGTTTCGTATGAATCGTTCCGGCCCGGCGGATTAGTAACCACCGACTGCCCCATCCCCGAGATATAAAGCCCCACTGCGTCTTCGGTCGAGTATGGACCGAGTAGCAATCGTCGGCGCGTCGATGACGGCGTTCGGCGAGCGCGACGCGTGGCTGCGCGAGTTGCTCGCGCAGGCCGGACGCGAGTGCCTCGCCGACGCCGACGCCGCCCCGACCGACGTGGAGCATCTGTACGTCTCGAACATGGCCAGCGGCGAGTTCGAGGGCCAGACCGGCGTGCCCAACGCCCTCGCCCACGATCTCGGAGCGATGCCGGCGTACACCCAGCGGGTCGACCAGACCTCCGCCTCCGGCGGCGCGGGCGTCTACGCCGCGTGGCAGTCGGTGGCATCCGGCGCGAGCGACCTCACCCTGCTGGTCGGCGGCGAGAAGATGACCCACCGGACTACCACCGAGGCGACGGACGTCATCGCATCGCTCACGCACCCGGTGGAGTACAAGCACGGCGTGACCCTCCCCTCGTTCGCGGGCCTGACTGCGCGGCGGTACCTCCACGAGTACGACGCGCCCCGCGAGAGTCTGGCGAAGGTCGCGGTGAAGAACCACAAGAACGGGCTCGACAATCCCCACGCCCAGTTCCGGAAGGCGGTCGACCTCGAAACCGTGATGGAGTCGCCAATCGTCGCGGACCCCCTGCGCCTCTACGACTTCTGCCCCATCACGGACGGGAGCGCGGCCCTCCTCCTTTGTCCGGAGTCGCTGGCCGACGAGTACGCGCCCGACGACAACTACACCGTCGTCTCGGGCGTGGCGGGCGCGACCGACACCCACGTCGTCCACGAGCGCGACGACCCGACCGTGATGGGCGGTGCGGTCGAGAGCTCCGAGGAGGCCTACGAGATGGCCGACCGCGAGCCCGAGGACGTGGACGTCGCGGAGCTCCACGACATGTTCACAATCCTCGAATTCCTCCAGAGCGAGGCGGTCGGCTTCTTCGACCAAGGAGAGGGCTGGAAGGCCGTCGAGGAGGGCGTCACCGACCGCGACGGCGAGTTGCCCATCAACACCTCCGGCGGTCTCAAGTCGAAGGGGCACCCGCTCGGCGCGAGCGGGGTCGCACAGATCTACGAACTGCACCAGCAGTTGCTCGGCGAGGCGGGCGACCGGCAGGTCGACTGCGAGGTCGGCCTCGCGTGCAACGTCGGCGGCTTCGGCAACTGCGTGACCACCACCATCGTGGAGGAACCCTGAGATGAGCCTGAACGCACACCGCTGTCCGAACGACCACCTGACCTACCCCGGTCACGAGCTCTGTCCCGACTGCGGCGAGGAGCAGACCGACACGATCGACCTGAGCGACGAGACCGCGACGGTCGTGACGTGGACGACCAACACCGCGACGCCGCCGGGCGTCCGCCAGCCGAACTCGCTCGCAATCGTGGAGTTCGAGGTGAGCGAGGCGCCGAGCGCCTCGGAGAGTCGGACGGAGTCCGACGGCGACGACTCGGTGCGAGCCATCGGCCAACTGACGGAGGACGCCGACGTGGAGATCGGCGACGAAGTCCGGCCGGTGTACGCCGAGGAGTTACGCGACCCCGACGCGGGAATCCGGGAGAAAGCGAGTCAGGAGTGGGACGGGTATCGGTTCGAGCCGGTCTGAAGCCGTTCGGAGTTCGGCAGACGAGTGCCGACGACCGACTCGTTGGATTCGCTTCCCCGCGTCAGTTCCCGGCTGCCTCGTCGGCGAACGATGCGAGGTCCGCGACGACTGCCTCGGCGACGTGGTTCTGGTCGAAGTATTCCTCGCGGCCCGGTTTGCCGGAGCCGGGCATGAACAGGTGGTTGAGCTTCGGGTACCGCTGGAACTCGACCGACTCGTCGTCGCCGATGGCGTCACGCCACTGCGCGAAGTCGTCCTCGACGGTCACCTGATAGTCGCGGCCTCCTTGGAGGATGAGTCGCGCGAGGTCGAGTTCTTGGGCGGTCTCCAGATGGTCGTACTCCCGGAGAGTTCGCCAGTACTCGTCGCCGCCGAGGTACACCGTCTCCTCGTCGGGGAAGTCGAGCGACCGGATCTGCTCGACGATCCCACGGACCTGCGCCAGTAGCTCCTCCTCGGCGTCGGTGACCGTCCCGTCGCGTTCGGCGAGATACTGGTTCTGGTCGAGGATCGCCTCGCTCGCGGACCGTGCCAGCGGCGCGAGCATGACGACGCCGGCGAGATCGCCGTCGCGGGCGGCGATCCGCGGCGCGAGGGTCGCTCCGATGCTGTGCCCGGCGACGATCACGTCGTCGTCCGCGACAGCGTCCGTTCCCCGGAGGGCGTCGACTGCCGTCAGCGCGTCTTCGGTCACCGCGTCGTCGATGGTGATCTCCGCGAGGTCCACGTCGCAGGCCTGCGTCCGCTTGTCGTAGCGCAGGACCGCCACACCGCGACTCGCCAGCCCCCACGCCAGATCCTTGTACGGCCTGTTCGGGCCGACGGTTCCGTCGCGGTCACTCGGGCCCTGACCGTGGACCAACACCACGCCCGGCACATCGGCCGCGCCCTCGGGAACCGTCAGCGTCCCGCCGAGTGAACAGCCGTCGGTCGCGACGAGCGACACCTCGCGCTCGGTGAACGCCGACTCGTCGGCGTACGACGGTGCCGACCAGTCGGAGGTCCGCGGCCGGATTCGGAAGCCCGTGATGCCGTCCGATCCGAACGACAACACGAACTCCGGGCGTGCGCGCTCGAACTCGACGGTCCCGGTGACGACGTGGGAGCCGTCTCGTCTGGTGGTTTCCATTGCGGACAGCGATTGAAACGCACCGCTCTCCTGCTCCAGTCCGGACCAGACTCGCTCGAGTTGGCTCTGGCTGATCTGGCTGGCCGCGGTCGAGTTGAATCGCTCGTGGGCCGCCTCGAACGACCCGTCGTCGAGCAGTGCCACGAACTCCCTCGCTCGCCGCTTCAGTTCCTCGGGGTCTGAGGTGGTAGTCGCTTCTTCCGTCTGACTGTCGGTGGTGGTCTCGGTTCCTGTCTCGGTCGGTGGTAGAGTGGTCTGCGGGGCTGTGGTGCCCGCATCGGTCGTCGCGACCGAATCCTGACCGTCGGTGGTTCCGCCGGACTGACAGCCGGCGAGCAGGCCGATCAGTCCCGTTCCGGTCGCGCTCAGGAACCTTCGCCGGTCGAGGCTCATGCTGTCACCTCGGGTCGCCCGGCGTCAGGCCGCGGAACTTCGAACTGCGCCGAACTGGACGATGCGTCATCGTTCGAGGGCTTAGCTGTAACGATCACTGGCCGTAAAGCACCCTTTACAGTAAAGAGAACTTTACGTCACCAGTTAAACTCTTTGGTATCAGCTATCGCTCGTGTCGGTCGGCCATCCCCCGGGACGCCACGAATCACTGCTTTCAGGAACGTGAGGGCCGAACTGGAGACGGATGACGCCACCCCAAGAAGGCGATAGCCGTCGGTTCCAGCGCTGCTTCACGCCCGAGGAGGTCCGGGAGTTCGCGGCCCTCTCGGGCGACGAGCAGCCGCGCCATCTCGACCCCGACGAGGACGGCCGACTGCTCGTCCACGGACTGCTCACGGCCACCATGCCCACCAAGATCGGCGGCGATCTGAACGTGCTCGGTCGCTCGATGGCGTTCGAGTTCCTGAAACCGGTGTACACCGGCGAGACCGTCACCTGCGAGTTGACCATCGAGTCGGTCGTCGAGCGCGAAACGCGCTACGACCTCACCGCGTCGGCGACTTGCGAGAACGAGGACGGCGAGACGGTGCTGACCGGGACTGTCGAGGGGCTAGTCGAGAAGTAGCGCGTCGGCGACGAAGCAGCACTCGACCGTCTCTTAGAGCACTCGGCCGTCTCTTAGCGGTCCGCCCGCTCGGTCTCGGTCGGGTCGACCTCGCGCTCGACAGCCTCCGCGGACTCCCGGATCTCGCGCTCGATGTCCTCGCGGCCTTTCCGGAACTCACCGATAGCTTGGCCGGACGAGCGAGCGAGTTTCGGGAGCTTGTTCGCGCCGAACAGCAGGACGGCGATGAGCAGGATGATCATCATCTCCATCCCGCCGGGCACCGGGCCGAACAACGGTATCGGGTCCATGCGGATGGTAGTCGACGGACCGCTATCAACTCGTCGCGCCTCCGAAGCCCGACATCTCTTGAATCGATAGATTAACATTGAATCCCGAGAGGCGCTTCAGTATGTTTCCGCCGGGCCACTACGGGGTGGCGCTGACGCTGTACGCGGTGGTCGGCTACGCCCTGCTCTCGCGGGGGTACGACAGCGACGCGCTCTACGGTGGCGGCATCGTCCTGGCGTACGCGCTGTTCCCGGACGTGGACGGCGACCTCGCGTTTCTGGTCCACCGTGGGGTGACCCACACCCTCTGGTTCGCGGTCGCAGTGGGACTGTTCTGCGTGCTCGTCGTGGCGTCGTCGCTGTGGCACCGTCCCCGCAGGCAGGCGTTCCGCGGTGCGTGCTGGGCGTTCTTCCTCGGGTCGTTCGCGGTGGTCTCCCACCTCCTCGCGGACCTGCTGAACCCGTGGGGCGTGATGCCGGCGTACCCCGTCTCGCCCGCGCTCTACTCGCTGGACGTCGTGCGCGCGACCAACGACGCCGCGAACTACGCGCTGCTGGCTCTGGGCGTCGGCGCGGCCACGCTCGCGTGGCTGGCGGGGCGACCTGACCGCTCCAGACCGATGCTCCCGGTGCGGATTCTCGTCAGAACGTACCGGCGACTCCGGGGTGGGGACCCGGAGCGCGAGCGCGTCCCGAAGTAACTGACACGAACTGGAATCGAAACTATTCCTCGCCGTCGTCCGGTGAATCCGCCGACTCGCTCGCATCGCCGTCCTCGCTCGACTTGGAAGTCGCGCCGCTCTCCTCCGAGTCGCGTTCGCCCGATGCGTTCTCGGCGCTCTCCGGGTCGCTTTCCGCGTTCGTCGAGCCGCTTTCCGCGTTCGCCGAGTCGCTTTCTGCGTTCGTCGAACCGCTTTCCGCGTTCGTCGAGCCCGTGTCTTCTGCCTCTTTGCGATATTGAATCTCCTCTTTGATCGACCGAAGTTCGGCCTCCACGTCGACCTCGGCGCTGTCGTCCGCGACCTCGCTCTCGGCGTCACTTTCTCCATCGCGTCCCCTGTCGCCCTGGTCGGTGAGTTCGATGGTCGTCCCTCCCGGAAGGTCGTCGTCGGATTCCTGCGAGTCCCCGCGCACTCGATCGCTCTCGCTCTCGTCCGCGCGCTCCTGGCCGCGTTCGCCGCCGCTCGCGCGCTCGCGGTCGTCCGTACGGGGTCGCTCGCGGTCGGCCTCGCGCGCTTGCTCGCGGGCCTCGTCGACCGCGCTCTCCCCGCGGCTGACTCGGTCGCGGATCTCCCGGTTGATTCGTCGGGCGTCCTCCAGCACGTCACGCGCCTCGTCGTCGCGGGGCAGGTCGCTTTCGCGGATGGTCGTCTCCACGTCCGCGAGCGCGGATTCGAGCCGGTCGAGCGTGGCTCGGCTGGCGTCGGCGGCCCGGGATTCGAGCCGGTCGCGCTCCTCGTCGACGACGCTCCGGTCGGGGTCGAGCACGCGAACGACCTGCTGGAGCGCCTTCAGCGCGCGGACGTTGGCCTCCAGCACGGCGATTGCGGTCGGGATGGCGTACTCACCGGTGAACGACAGCACCTCGCGCGGGGTCGGCGGTCGGGGCAATCCGAGTGGACCCTCGGGGGGACGGCCGAGTTCGTCCCGGAGCTCCCGGACGCGTGCTTCGAGTTCGGCCACGCGCTCGTCGAGGTCCTCCGGATTGGTCGAATCGGTCGTCGGTCGTCGGTCCGTCCCATCACGGCGGTTTCGGCGGTCGTCACGGTCGTCGCTCATGACTGGAGATACGTGTCGTGGCGTAAAGAGTTTGGGCGCTTCTCGGAATCAGTCGGGTCGTCGTCGGCAGTGAGTTCGGACGAATTCGGTTACGTATCGTCGGGAACCACGTCTCAGAACCCTTCCCGAAGGAACACGTCGCGCTCGGGGAACATCGCGGTGAGGCCGTCGCGGGCGCTCGCGTCCCGAACTTCGAGGTCGCCGAACTGCTCGGCGTCCGCGACCGAGTGGTGGCCGACGACCACCTGCGAGAGCGTGCTGACGGACGTAGACGCGTCGGCGGTGTCCGTCTCGGCCTCCTCGTCGGTCGGTTCGCACGTCGCGCGGCCGTCCGCGAGGTCGACTCGGAAGGTCCGGTCGTTCCAGTCCGCGAGCGGGTCCGACACCGAGAGCGTGAACGCGCGGGACGCCACGTCTGGGTAGTCGAACGCTTCGATGGCGGCGGGAACGTCCACGAGGCGGACCATCGGCCCGGCCTTCACCTCGCACTCGACGCTTCCGGGGTCCTCGACCGCGTCGAACAGCCCCCAGTCGGGCGGCGCGTAGACGCTCACGCTGTCGACCTGCGAGTCGTGGTTCGCGAGATAGCGCAGGAGGTTGAGCCGGGCCTCGCGGTCGACGGCGGCGAACTCCTCGACGTGGAGTCGCTTGCCGTCGTCCTCGGCCTCGAATCGGTAGACGAGGTAGCCCCGAATCTCCCCATCGTCGGCCCAGCCGGCGACGTAGGGTTTGGCCTGCCAGTTCTCCAGCACGCGCTCGCACCACCAGTCCTCGGAGCGGTCGACGGCGAGTTCGTAGCCCGCGCTCTCGGCGGCCAGAACCGGGTCGAGCCGGTCGTAGTCGTCGGTGTCGAGCGAGCGGAACTCCCCGCCGGCTTCCTCACAGTCGCGGGCGAAGGCGAGGTCGTCCGGGTCGCACTGATACTTCCCGAACCTGTTCGCCAGCCCCCAGCCGAGGCCACCGTAGACGGTGTGTTCGGTCGCCCAGAGCGCGGTGAGAACGTCGCCGCGGTCGCGGTACTCGGCCAGCGACTCGGCGAGCAGCCGGGTAACGTAGCCGTTCCGGCGGTGCTCCGGCGGCGTGGCGACGGCCGCGAGTCCCGGCATCTCGAACCACCGACCGCGCAAGCGCGTCCGGAACCAGTAGTGGCGACAGACCGCGAGCAGGTCGTCGCCGTCGACCAGCGCTCGGGGGTGTCCGGGCTGCTCGTCGGAATCGTGATCGTCTCCCCGGTCGACTCCGGGTCCCTCCTCCGGGCTGAACGCGTACTGGAGGTACTTCTCGAACTCGTCCCGTCGGTCGTCGGGGAGCGGGCGGTACTCCATACGACGGCGGCGTCCGGGCCGGATAAATAGCTTCTCGTTGCGTGACAAGCTGACACGTACAACTTCGATTCCGCGGGACTACTGGAATTTCGATTCCGTGCGACTACTGGAATCCGCGCCGGTACTGGACCGGAATCTCGACGCGGTCCGCTTCGCCCAACTCGTGAGCCGCGTGGAGCGTGAAGTACGGGTTCCGCAGGTGCTCGCGGCCGACGATGGCGAGGTCGGCGCGGTCGTTCCGGACGATGGCGTCGGCCTGCGTGGCCTCAGTAATCTTGCCCACGGCGCCGACGAGCGCGTCGGTCGCCTCGCCCACGCGCTCGGCGTAGGGAACCATGTAGTTCGGGCCGACGCTGGGGATCTGTTGGTCGGGATGGATGCCGCCCGAACTCACGTCGATCAGGTCCGCGCCCGCGTCCGCGAGCAGCGGTGCGAGCCGCGCGGTGTCCTCGACGGTCCACGACTCGCGGTCGGGGAGCCAGTCGCTGGCCGAGACGCGGACGAAGACGGGTTGGTCGTCCGGCCACACCTCGCGGACCTCGGCGGTCACCTCTCGGACGAGTCGGGTCCGGCCCTCGAAGTCGCCGCCGTACTCGTCCTCGCGGTCGTTCGACACCGGCGAGTAGAACTCGTGGAGCAAGTAGCCGTGCGCGGCGTGGACCTCCGCGACCTCGAACCCCGCGTCGCGGGCGCGCTCGGCGGCCGCCACGAAGGCGTCTTTCACGTCCGCGACGTCGTCCTTGCTCATCCGTTTCGTCTCCGGCGGCTGGTCGTCGTACGGATACGGGCTGCCCGGTGCGACGGTCTCCCAGCCGCCCTCGTCGGGCTGTAGCGGTCGGCTTCCGTCTGCGGGGCGGGTCTTGCTCGCCTTTCGGCCGGCGTGAGCGAGCTGGATGCCCGGGGTCGCGCCGTGCTCGGCCATGAACTCCGCGACGGGCGCGAGCGCGTCGGCGTGCTCCTCGCTCCAGATGCCGAGGTCCCGCGGCGTGATGCGGCCTCGCGGCTCCACCGCGGTCGCTTCGGCCATCACGAGCCCCGCGCCGCCGACGGCCCGGCTCCCGAGGTGGACCTCGTGCCAGTCGTAGCCCACGCCGTCGGGGCCACAGCAGTACTGGCACATGGGGGAGACCATCACCCGATTCCGAATTTCTGTCCCGCGGATCTCCAGCGGACTGAACAGATCGCTCATCCCGTACTGGTCGGGACCACTCCACCGAAAGGCTACGGCTCACCCCCATTTCTTGCCGACTGCTGGCGGCGACCGGTCGAGCGATCCGTCGGACGCTCTGTCGAGCGGCCCGTCGAGTAATCTGTCGGGTGACGCCTCGAACGGTGGTTTCGAGCCCCGAAACGCTTATTGACGACGTTCTCGTTATTGGTGAATCGATGCTGGGGGAGCAAGGAAGGGGCCGGCCGGAAGCGGTCGCACGATTCGAGCAGCGACTCGCCGATCTCAAGCGGAACGGGTGCAACGTCCTTCTCGTCGGCACCGACGCGACGGACGCGGCGTGCGAGCGCCTGCTGGGCGAGTCGAGCGCGGGACCGCGCTATCGGCTGTTCGCCACGACCGACGCGCGGCCGGACGCCGCGCGTGCGAAACTCGCCGCCGTCCAGTCGGGCCCGTACGCCGACCCGGCCGCGGTCGTGAACTGGCCCGCCGACGTGCGCGGAGGCGTCGCAGATGTGGGTGATGTCCGTGGACGCGATGGCGGTGCGCCCTGCGGACGCGATGGCGGTGCGCCCTGCGGACGCGATGGCGGTGCGACTCGCGGACGCGATGGGAGCGAACCGTACACGCGAGTCGGGAGTTCGGCACGCGGCTCGACCGGCTCGGCCAACAGCTCGGCGATTCGGACGATTCCCGTCGAGAGCGACGACCTCTCGGAACTCCGGGATCGCGTCGAGGACGCCGTGGCGTCGTTCGAGGACGAGGCTGGCGACCTCTCGCCGGGGGAACTCCGGCTCTGCGTCGACTCGCTGACGCCGCTGGTCCTCGACTACGACGACCAACTCGTCGACCGATTCCTCGCGGACCTGATCGGAATCGTCGAGTCGGCCGGCGGGATGGCCCACTACCACCTGCCCGCCGACTACAACTCCGAGGTCGTCCAGCGGGTCGAGCCGCTGTTCGACGCCGCTGTGGAGGTGCGTCGCTCGGAGGCTCGCGTCGAGCAGCACTGGCACCTCTCCGACCCCGACTTTTCGACCGGGTGGCTCCCGCTGTGACGATTCTTCGGTCGTCGTTTCACTCGGCTTCGTCAGTTTCGAGCTACTCGTCCCCTTCTTCCCCGTCCTCCGTCTGACCGACGTACCACGAGTAGTCGTCCAGCAGGCGCTTCCAGATGCGGGGGTCGAAGCCGGGCGACTCCCTGCCGAGTTCCCGGATTCGGCGCAGTTGTTTCGTTCGATTCCGCCGTCCGAGAATAAACCCCACGCGGATTATCGGCGCCGAAACTGGAGGGGTCGAAACGTTGGGATACCGGGTCGGGGCTCACCGCAGGGTCAGCCTCACCACAAAGTCAACGAGTCGTGCGCGAGGAAGCTCTGGATGGCGTGAGCGTCGGACTCCAGGTCCACAAGCAGTTCCCGGAGCAGGTGGCCAGTAGCGTGGTCGCCCAGGCTCTCGACGAGTTCGACGTGGCTGCTCACGCTCTCGATGAGTTCGCCGTACGCGTCGAGGTCGCTCTCCAGCGAGGTCCGGGCGTCGTACACGTCCTCGCCCTCGAAGGGAATCGGGCTGTGGCGCTGGGCCGCGGCCGGACCGCTCACCGGAACGCCTCCGACCGCGACGATTCGGCGGGCCAGCGCGTCCGCGTGATGCCGGACGGTGACTGTGGCCTCGCCGAGGAACTCCCCGAGCTGACGGGACTGCGCGCCCGCCACGTGCCACCGATGCTTGCGGAGCTGGTGGGCGAGGACCGTGGTCGCCGCGAGGTCGGCGTTCACCGCTTCCACGACCTGCTCGGCCTTTCCCGCGTCGAGTCGGACGGCGTTGTCCGCGACGGTACCCGCCTGCTGGCGCACCTGACGCTGTCGGCTCATGGTGGGGACGAGTGACGGTGGAGTAGCGCTTAAGGCTACTTGGCGGCGGGCGCTACTTGGCGGTGGACGGCTCCCGTGCAGTGAGTCCCCGGCGACTCTGTTTATCCGGTCTTGAGTAAACATTTTACGCGAGGGCTTCCAAGGACGAGGTATGTCACAACAGCCACTCCAGCGCCGGGAACGCCTCTACGTCGACGGCGACTGGCGCGACGCCGACGACGTGCTCGACGTGACCGACCTCGCGGACGGCGGCACGTTCGCGCAGGTGGCGGCCGCGAGCCCCGAGCAGGCCGACCAGGCGCTCGCCGCCGCCGAGCGCGCCCAGTCGGCCCTGCGCGAGACGACCGTGCCCGAGCGCGCCGATTGGATGGACGAGATCGCGGACGGGCTGCTCGCCCGCAAGGAAGAACTCGCGGAGGTAATCGTCCGCGAGGCGGGCAAGCCCATCTCCTCGGCGCGCGGCGAAGTCGAGAGCGCGGCCGAGCGCTTTCGGAGAGCGACGGAGGAGATTCGCGCGCTGAAGGGCGAGTTCCGCGAGGGCACCACCGCGGGCCACGAGGGCTGGAACGCAATCGTCAAGCACGAGCCGATGGGCACCGTGCTCGCGATCACGCCGTACAACTACCCGCTCTCGACCACGGCGCTGTCGGTCGCGCCCGCACTCGTCGCCGGGAACGCCGTCATCCTGAAGCCCGCGAGCGATACGCCCGTGAGCGCCGCGATTCTGGCCGACGTCATCTCGGAACTCGACCTGCCCGACGGCGCGTTCAACTTCGTTCCGGGCCGCGCGAGCACCATCGGTGACGTGCTCTCGGGCGACGACCGCATCGACGTGATCTCGATGACCGGTTCCAGCGCGGCGGGCAAACACGTCGCCAAGGAGAGCGGGATGGTGAACCTCCACATGGAGTTGGGTGGGAACGCTCCGGCCGTGGTGTTCCCGGACGCCGATCTGGCGGACGTGGCGGGCCAGTGTGCGAAGGGGTCGTTCAAGTACGCCGGCCAGCGCTGCTCTGCGGTGAGCCGGGTGCTCGCCCACGAGTCGGTCCACGACGAGGTGGTCGACCTGCTGGAGGCCGAGATGGACGACTGGCAGCCCGGCGACCTCTTCGAGGAAGACACCACGATGGGGCCGCTCATCGCCGAGGGGCAGGCCGAGTGGGTCGCGGAACTGGTCGAGGACGCGGTCGAGCGAGGCGCGGACCTCGTCCGCGGCGGCGACCGCGACGGAATCGTCTTCGAGCCGACCCTGCTGGCGAACGTCCCCCACGACGCCCGCATCGTCCATGAGGAGCAGTTCGGCCCCGTCGCGGCCGTGACGACGTTCGCGGACGAGGAGGAAGCTATCGAGATCGCGAATCGAGGGGACCTCGCGCTCGACGCCTCGGTATTCACGACGGACTACGACCGCGCGATGGCGTTGGCCGACGAACTGGACGCCGGGGCCGTCCGCATCAACGGGTCGCCAAGCCACGGCCTGGGCGACATCCCCTTCGGCGGGAACGAGGCGTCGGGCATCGGTCGCCAGGGCCTCCACACGACCATCGAGGAGATGGTTCGGACGAAGAGCGTCATCCTCTGAAGCCGGAAAGGCTGTCCTTCGTTCGAAAACTCGGCTGGCTTTCGGTGGGAGTTGATGACCTATCCAAGCGACCTCTCGTCTTTCTTTCCAAGCGACTTCTGGGTTCTCGGGCCGCAAAACCACCTGTTCCGCTGTTTCGTTTGTTTTGGTTTGTTTATAAAGTCTCCCACCCCGTCGTTCGTCTGAAATTCGGTAGTGCGGCGGGAGGGGGTATGTGGCGGCGGTGGGCTATCGGTATTTTCCGCAAAGCCGGTAGTCGGAAAAGACAAATACGACTAGTCTACGGATATGGTTTTCGGAGCTAGGACAAGTAACTTCCCATGTCTAGACCCGGAACGCCACCCGACCCCTCGGTTCTCGGAGAAACAGCGGAACGATGGGGTGGGGGTGTTTCTTAAGCCACCGCTTCACATGAATCAGCGGAATCAGCGGAACGGGTGGTTTCGACAGCTTCAAGACCGGGCACCGATTCGGAGCGAGTATCATGGGTTCGTTCGACTTCGTCAGGGAGTACTCGCCGTACACCAACCGCGAGGCTCTGCTCGACGACTACACGCCCGACACGCTCGTGGGCCGCGACGACGAACTCGACGAGTACCACGGCGCGCTCCAGCCCGCCATCTACGGCGAACAGCCCGACAACATCTTCCTCTACGGCAAGGCCGGCGTCGGCAAGACCGCCGCCACGCGCTTTCTGCTGAACAAACTGGAGGACAACGCCGAGGCGTACGACGACCTCGACGTTCGCACCGAGATCATCAACTGCGACGGCCTCAACTCCTCGTACCGGGTCGCGAGCAACCTCGTGAACGCGCTCCGGGACCCCTCGAACCACATCAGCGAGACGGGCTACTCCCGTTCGCAGGTGTACGACCTCATGTGGGAGGAACTCGACGACTACGGCGGCATCATCCTCATCGTGCTCGACGAGATCGACCACCTCAAGGACGACTCTATCCTCTACCAGCTCTCGCGCGCCCGGGAGAACGAGAACCTGACCGAGGCCCGCATCGGCCTCATCGGCATCAGCAACGACCTGACGTTCCGCGACTCGCTCTCGCCCAAGGTCCGCTCGTCGCTCTGTGAGCGATCCATCTCCTTTTCGACGTACGACGCCACGGAGCTCCGGGCGGTGCTCGAACAGCGCGAGTCGGTCGCGTTCAAAGACGACGTGCTGACCGACGACGTGGTGCCGCTCTGCGCCGCGTTCGGCGCGCAGGAGTCGGGGGACGCCAGAAAAGCCCTCGACCTCCTGCTCAAAGCGGGCGATCTCGCCCGCGAGGAGAACGACGAGGAGGTGACCGAGGGCCACGTCCGGCGCGGTCGGGAACTCCTCGAACGCGAGCAGGTCGCCCGCGGCATCGCGGACCTGAACGACCACGAGCGACTGGTGGTGTACGCCCTCGCCACGCTCGAAGCCGAGGACGACACCCCGGCGCGTTCGCGGGAGATCTACACCCGCTACGAGTCGCTCGTTGACGCCGCCGGCACCGAGGCGCTGACGACCCGGTGGCTCCGCGAGCACCTCGACGACCTCGCCATGCTCGGCATCCTCAACGTGACCGAGAACAACGAGGGGTCGGCCGGCGGGAAGTACCGCGAGTACGACCTCCAGCAGGATCTCGCGGTCGTGCTCGACGCCCTTGAAGAGACGTTCGAATCGATGGGCGTTCACACGAGCGTGAAAGGATACCTTTGACCAACCACCTTTTTTCTTCGTCGGGTTCGCGCGGGTTCGGCCGCGAGCGGCCGAAAAACACGGGACACCTGCACGGAATCTTA
>NZ_KZ859516.1:61880-71972 GCF_003382685.1 Halorussus litoreus
TTACTTCGTGGGGTGCGCGCGGGTCCCCCCGCGAGCGGCGTAACCGGCGCTAACCGCTCCTCGAAAAAATCTGGACCAAAAAAGGCCGCTCGCTCACGTTCGTTCGCTCGCGGTAGATTGCGGTGTACGGAAGCCGGTTGCGGAGCCTCCGCGAAACGTTTCGAGATTCGCCGTCACCGAGTCGTCAGTTCGCCCTCGCCTTCGTCACCCTCTCGACTGCGCGAGAACAGGAACAGCGCGAACAGCACCGGCGAGACGAACGCCATCACGAGCGCGGCGACGAGCAGCAGGGTCTCGACCGAAGGGCCGCTCTCGCCCTCGCCGCCGCCCTCGACCTCGCCGGCCACCTCCGCGTCGCCGACCATCGTGGTCGGGTGGACGAGGCAGATATACTGGGCCATCTCCGCGGTCGCGGTGAACGTGATGGAGGCCGTCGACCCCTCGCCGGTGACAGTCTCGCTCTCGACGAGGGTGTTGCCCTCGCTGTCCTGCATCGCAATGTTGTGGGGCGCGCCGTCGATGTTCTCGAACCAGAACGTGTACTCGGTGCCGGCCTCCAGTTCGACGGTCGGATTCGTCTCGCCCTCGATCTCGGGCGGCGCGCGACCTTGCCAGCCCGGGACCTCGCCGCCGAACTCGTAGCGCGTCGCCTCCTCTTGTGCCGCGGCGTCGTCGCTCCCCGCCATCGTGGTCGCACCCGCCGCGGCCGTCGCCCCGGCCGTCCGGAGGAACGCCCGACGGCCCACCGTGTCACGCCCGTCGCCAGTGAAATCCCCGTTCATCCCGATTTCTCTGACGTTCGACGGGAATCCGTATGAATCCACGGGCCACTGCAAGCACATTCCCGGACTGGAACGCCTCCGAAACCATTTCACGCTCCGGCGCGACCAGCGAGGCACGGAACGCATGAGCGACCCGGACGAACAGTTCGACGACCCGGACTCGGCCACCGAAAATCCCGACGTGCTCGTCGCCGGTGAGACGCTGATCGACTTCCTGCCGGACGCCCCCGGCCCGCTTGCGAGCGTGGAGACCTTCTCCCGGCGCGCTGGCGGTGCGCCGGCGAACGTCGCGGTCGCACTGGCTCGCCTCGACGAGACGCCGTGGTTCTGGACCCGCGTGGGCGAGGACTCCTTCGGCGACTACCTCGCAGACGAACTCGCGTCGTTCGGGGTCCCCGACCGGTTCGTCGAGCGCGACACGGACGCGAAGACCGCGCTGGCGTTCGTCAGCCACGACGCCGACGCGGACCGCGAGTTCACCTTCTATCGCGAGGACACCGCCGACGTGCGGCTCGACCCCGCCACTATTCCCGACGAAGTGCTCGACGGAGTACCGTGGGTCGCGCTCGGCGGGGTGATGCTCGCCACGGAGCCGGGGCGGACTGCAACACTCGATCTCGCCGAGCGCGCGGCCGACCAAGACTGCACCGTCGTCTTCGACCCGAACGCCCGGCCGGAACTGTGGGACGCCGAGGTCGAGTTCGCGGACCTCGCCGCTCGGATGCTCGACCACGTAGACGTGGTGACGGCGACGCCCGAGGACCTCGCGGCCGCCGGAATCGGAGTCGAGCCTGCCGACGAATCGGCGCGCGCGAGCACGCCTGGGGAACCGACTGCGGTGAGCGCGTCCAGGGAGTCGACCGCGGTCGACTCCCTGGACGCGCTCGCCGAGGCCGTCACCGATCTCGGGCCGCACACCGTCCTCCTGACGCTCGGCGAGTCAGGTGCGTTCGCAACCGCGACGGAGGACGCACCGTGGGACGCGCAGACCGCCTCCCACCGCGGCTACGACGTGGACGCGGTCGATGCCACGGGCGCAGGTGACGCCTTCACCGCGGGCGCACTGGCCGCCCTTGCCGACGGTGAAACCTCGCTGTCGACGGTGCTGGCGTTCGCGAACGCCGTGGCCGCGCTCACGACGACTGCGCAGGGCGCGATGACCGCGCTACCGACCCGCGAGGAGGTGCGGAGATTCCGAAGGTAGTGAGCAATGCCGACTTCGTGAAATCGTCCGCCACCCCGACCTATTTGAGCCATCGCCACGCTACCCTCGGTCATGCACGACCGAGCCGAGGAGTTCACCGAGCGCGCAGAGCGCGAGTACGACTTCGAAGTCGACGTGGAGGAGTTCCCCGAGGGAACGAAAACCGCCGAGGACGCCGCCGAGGCCGTCGGCTGCGACGTGGCCCAGATTGCCAGCAGCATCGCGCTGCGGGCCGACGACCGCCTCGTCGTGGTGGTAACCAGCGGCGCGAACCGGGTCAGCACCGACAAGGTGGCCGAACTGGTCGACGCCGACTCGGTCGAGATGGCCGACGCCGGGGAGATCAAGTCGGTGCTCGGCTGGTCCATCGGCGGCGTGCCGCCGTTCTGCCACGACGGCGACGTGCTGGAGTATATGGACGAGACGCTGACGGAGTTCGAGACGGTGTGGGCCGCCGCGGGCACCCCGGAAGCTGTGTTCCCAATCGACCCCGAGGAACTGCAAGAGCTGTCGGGCGCGCAAGTCGCGGACGTGGCGGAGTGAGCTATCGGTACTGGAGCGAGTCCGACGATGACGAAAATCGGCGATGAGTATCCGAATCCTTTATTTCGCGAACCTCCCAACGCCCGGACATGAGTGTGCTACAGACCGGAGCCACCGTCGTGCTCGACACCGCGCTGGGCGTCTGGCTCGGGAGCATCATCTTCTTCTCGTTCGTCGCCGCACCGACGACGTTCGACGTGCTTGGCGACGACGCCGGGCAGGTCGTCAACGCCATCTTCCCGAAGTACTACGCCTTCGGCGGGGTTCTCGGCGCGATAGCGTTTCCGCCGACGTTCGTCGCCGACATCGGCGGTCCGCTCGACGGAACGGTGGTCTCGGTGCTGGTGCTCGGCGGCCTCGCGCTGAATCTGTACGCCCGCAACGTTCTCATTCCGAAGATGGACCGCGCGGGCGACGACGCCTTCGCACAGTACCACAAGCAGTCCGTGGTCCTGAACGGCGTGACCATGCTGGCCGTCACCGCGGCGCTGGTGCTGGCACACCTCTGAATCGACTGTCGGTGAACCCATGACCGACCGAACAATGACCGAGGGCACCTACACGCTGCTCGTGGAACTCGCCGAGGCCGCCACGGTCGAGTTCGGCGCGGCGGGCGAGCGCGACCTCGACGCGGGCTGGTACGCTTACACCGGAAGCGCGTTCGGCGCAGGCGGCTTCGCGCGGGTCGAGCGCCACCGCGAACTCGCGGCCGGGGAACGGGACGCGCGCCACTGGCACGTCGACTACCTGCTCGGCCACTCGGAGAGCAGAGTCGCGGCGGTCGTGAAGTCGGCGGGCGCTGACGTGGAATGCGAGGTGAGCAGGCGAATCGACGGGGAGGCCATCGCTGGTCTCGGCGCGTCGGATTGTGACTGCGACTCGCACCTGAAATTCGCCTCTGAGCGGGCGGTTCTGGAGGACGCGGTGAGGGGAGCGCACGAATCGGCTGGGGAGTAGTTTCGAAATAATTGCATTCGTTTCGTCTAGCAGTGTGCTGCGAGCATGAGAACGGGTCAGATGTTTTTGAACCCCCCGCGCGCTCGCGGTCGCTCAGCGGGATATTCGCGGCTCTCTCCGCACCGCCCGAGCCGCGAATAGTGGCCGCGCTGAGACGACTGAAGTGAACGCGAGCGCGCGGCCCCTTTCAGTCCCACCCGAAAACTGGTCTCGCCGAGCGCCTCCCCGCGTGAGTTGCACCGTCGCGTTTCCGGTGGTCTGTCCCACCGAGCGCACTCCGGCAGGAGCGACACCGATTCGGAGGCTCGAAACGAAGCTCCCCCGCGGCGTAGCGTTAACTGGCTTCGGCACGAAGCTGTACGCATGGCTATCCGAAAGAACGTCGGCGGAGTCGACCGAATCGCTCGCGCAGTCGGCGGCGTCGCGCTGGTCGCGGCGGCCGTCGGCGCGGTGCTCGCGGGCCGGCGCGCGGTCGCGTTCGCGGCGGCGCTCGCGGGTACGGGACTGCTGTTCAACGCCGCGACGCAGTTCTGCGGCGTGAACGCGCTGCTCGGCGTCGATACCTGTTCGCGGGAGTGACGGAGCGGCGCAGTCGTGTGAGAGGAGCAGACTCGCTCAGCTGTCGGCTTTCCGGAAGGTCCAGACCAGCACCGAGTCGTCGCTCGTCACCGAACTCCCGTCGAAGTCGCCGGCGACGTCCCAGTCGTCGAACGGCGAGACGCGGGCGAGCAGTTCGACCTCGCGCTTCGGGAGCATCTTGCTCCGATGTCCGTCGGTGAAGACGAGCTCCCCCTCGGCGTCGTACAACTCGCTCTCGACGGAGACCTGCTGCTCTACCGGGTCGGTGATCGACGTGCGCGTCCGGTACTCGTGTTTCTCGCCCTTGTACTCGGTCGGGGTGGTCGTCCACTCGCCGTAATTCTCGCAGATCAACTCGAAGTTCGGCACCGCCACGTCGAAGACGAACCGGCCGCCGGGGGCCAGCGCGTCGTAGACGGTCCGAAGCGTTTCGAGCTGGTCCTCGACCGAGAGCAGGTGCTCCATCGCGTTGAACGGACAGAAGACGAGTTCGTACTCGCGCTCGACCGAGAAGTCCGTCATGTCGTCGTGCCAGACGTTCGGGTCGAGGCCTTCGTCGTCGGCCTTCTCGCGGAGCAGGTCGAGGCCGCCGGCCGAGAGGTCGAACCCGTCGGCGTCCACGCCGGCTCGGAGGAGTTCGAGGTAGATCCGCCCGGTGCCGCAGGCCATCTCGAGGACCGGCCCGTCTGCCTCGCGCGCGAGGTCGGTGTAGAAGGCGACGTCCCCGCGCTCGCGCTCGCCCGAGGCCATCTGGAACTCGTAGAACGCGGCCATCCCGTCGCCGTACGCCTGCTCGGATTGGTCCATACACCGTCGGTCGAAGACGTGAAATAAAACGTTTCTGCAAGCAACCGTAGCGCCCGATCAGTACACCGCGTCGCGAATCTCCTCGGCCAGTTCCTCGAACGTGTCGAGGTGTGCCCGGCGCTCGGTCCGAAGCTCGGCCAGCTTCGGCCCGAGGTCCTCGACGTTGTCGGCCACGTCGTAGGCCTCGACGTCCATCCCGGGCACCTCGCTCGGCACCGTCAGGCCGGTCGCGGCGTCGTCGGCCCACTCGACCGTCCCGCGGGCGATCTCCCGGAGGATGGTCACCGACTGCTCGACCCCGATGTCCTTCCCCTGTTCCCCGAGATGCCCCGTATTGAGGACGTAGCAGTCCACGCCGAGGTCGGCGACGAGGTCGCGGAAGCGGTTGCCCTCCTCTCCCTTCGAGCCCATGATGAACGGGTTGGTGCCGACCACGCGGATGGACTCGCCCGCCTTCGAGGGGTCGCCCGCGCTGGTCTGGATGGACTCGCCGAGCATGAACGCCGCCGCGGCCTCTTCAGGCGAGAGCTTCGCGACGGGCGGCATCACGGGGTTGCGCGTGATGAAGAACACCTGATCGACGTTCCCGAGGTCGATGTCCTCGCCCGCCGACGAGAGGTGGTCGCGCTCGATGACCGCTCGGCCGTTCGAGGTGTAGCGGTCGGAGTCGAAGTCCACTGCACCGTCGTCGGCCACGTCGACGTTCTCCAGCACGGCCGACTCGTGGGTCACGGCGTCGTGGAGCGCGGGCTGCTCGTCGGCGTCGAGTCCGATGGTCTTGACGTAGAGGCCGTTGCCCTCGCTTCCGGCGACCGTTCCGTCCGCGAGCAGCGCGCAGACGTCGTCCTGCAGCATCGTGGCCTCCTCGCCCGCGTCCTCGTCGAGCCAGAGACCGTGGGCGGTCAGCGTCGACTTCCCGGTCGCCGAGAGGCCGAGGAACGCCTGTCCGACCTCCTTCAGGTCGTCTTCCTCGCCGGATTCGTCGCCGTCACCGCTTTCGCGGCGGAGACACACGCGCTTGCTCCCGGCGTGGAGGCCGAGCCCGCCCTTGCGCTTGGCGTAGTACATGAACAGCCGGAGGAACGACTTCTTGGCCTCTCCGGTGTAGTCGCTGCCCAGCACCGCGGTCACGCCCTCTTCGGGCAGGATGCGGATCGCGACCTCGTCGGCGTCCGGCAACTGGACCGTCACGAAGTCGGGGTCGGCTGATTCGGCAGTGTCGACGGGCTCGAACAGCTTCGCCCACGCGAGCGCGATGCGGCCGTACTCCTTGGGCACGTAGAGCCGGCAGACGTACGAGTGGTCGCCGTGGCGGCCCATCCGCCGGTCGACGCAGACCAGCTCGCTGTCGTGGGTGGCCTCCACGGCCTCCTCGACGCGGGCGTAGTCGCGCGGCCCGAACTCGTGGTCGACCGCGTTCTTCGTCCGGTCGGCGTTGCGCGAGCGGTGGTCGCTCACGTACGACGGCGACCCGAACTCCGTGGTCGTCTCGAGCTCGGCGGACAGCTCGCGGAGACGCGCCAGCGACGGGTCGTATTCGACGTTCTCGGCATCGGCAGGGTCGGGAAGGACGGTCGAGAGCGGTTGCGCTGTCGTCCCGGATTCTGACATCGTGTGGAGACACTGTACACGCACGTATAATTATGCCCCATTTACTCGGACCGTTCGGCTCCCCTCCACGGATTTTTGATTTCACATCCGAGTAAATAATATTGTTTTCTCTCGGGATTGGACCGATTGCGTCCGAAGCGGAACTGCTTATGCCGAGCCTACGCGCCCGATTCCAGTTCCGAATACTCGGTTCCCGCTCGGCGGGCAATGGCATCACCTTTAAGCTCGAATCCGGCGAACCCTCGGGCGTGGACGACAACACAGGAGAACTCTCGGGGCTGTTCGCCCCCGAGCGAGTCGCGGTCGTGGGGGCGACCGAGAGCGAGGGGTCAATCGGCCGCGCCATCGTCGAGAACCTGCGGGCCGACTTCGCGGGCGAGACGATCCCGGTGAACCCCAACTACGACGAGGTGTTCGGGCTGGCGTGCTACCCGGATCTGGGCTCGGTCCCAGAATCGAGCGAGATCGACCTCGCGGTCGTGGTCGTTCCGCCGACGATTGCGGTCGAGGCGGTCCGGGACTGCGGGGAAGCCGGCGTCCGGAACGTCGTGGTCATCACGGCCGGGTTCGGCGAGACGGGGAGCGAGGGCGCGAGTCGGGAGCGCGAACTGACCGAGGTCGCCGAGCAGTACGACCTCGATCTCGTCGGCCCGAACAGCCTCGGGGTGATGAGTACCACCTCTGGACTCAACGCCACCTTCGGCCCGGAGAACGCGCTCCCGGGCTCGATCTCGTTCATGAGCCAGTCCGGGGCCTTCATCACCGCGGTGCTCGACTGGGCCACAGACGAGGGAATCGGATTCAAGGACGTGGTGTCACTTGGCAACAAGGCGGTGCTCGACGAGACCGACTTCGTGCGAGCGTGGGACGACGACCCCGACACCAACGTGATACTGGGCTATCTGGAGGGGGTCGAGGACGGCGGGGCGTTCATCGACGCCGCGCGCGAGGCGAGTGGAGACACGCCCGTCGTGATGGTGAAGTCCGGCCGGACCGAGGCCGGCGCACAGGCGGTCTCCTCGCACACGGGGACGCTCGCCGGGAGCGAGCAGGCCTACGAGGCCGGGCTGGAGCAGGCCGGCGTCCTCCGAGTCGAGAACGTCCAGGAACTCTTCGACTTCGCCCAGATACTCTCAGGCCAGCCCCTCCCCGACTCGGACGACGTCGCCATCGTCACGAACGCCGGCGGGCCGGGCGTGATGACGACCGACGCCGTGGGCGACTCGCGGCTCTCGCTGGCGTCGTTCTCGGAGTCGACCGTCGAGGCCCTCTCGGAAGCGATGCCCGAGGAGGCCAACGTGTACAACCCCATCGACGCCATCGGCGACGCCGACATCGACCGGTTCGAGCGCGCGCTCGACCTCGCGCTCGGCGACGAGAACGTGGGCTGTGCGGTGGTGCTGTCGGCTCCCACCGCGGTCATCGACTTCGACGACCTCGCGCGGGTCATCACCGACCTGCAGGCCGATCACGGCAAGCCGGTCGCGGCGGTGCTGATGGGCGGCGAGCGAACCGAGTCCGCCAAGGAGATCCTGCGCGAAGGCGGTATCCCGAACTACTTCGACCCCGCACGCGCGGTGGGCAGCCTCGACGCGCTCTCGCGCTACCGGGAGATCAGCGGCCGCGAGTACGAGTCCCCCGAGGCGTTCGACGTGGACCGCGAGCGCGCCCGGGCGGTGCTCTCGCGCGCTGTCGAGCGCGGTGACAACCGGCTCGGCGTCGAGGCGATGGACCTGCTCGACGCCTACGGGATTTCGACGCCGGAAGGAGTCATCGCGGACCAGCCCGAAGAGGCGGTCGCGGCCGCGCAGAACATCGACGGCGACGTGGTGATGAAGATCGTCTCGCCCGACATCCTCCACAAGAGCGACATCGGCGGCGTGAAGGTCGGCGTCACCAACGAGGACGTGTACGACGCCTACGAGGACCTGGTGACCCGCGCACGGAACTACCAACCCGACGCCGAGATTCTGGGCGTGCAGGTTCAGGAGATGGTGGACCTCGACGCGGGCACCGAGACCATCATCGGGATGAACCGCGACCCGCAGTTCGGCCCACTGCTCCTGTTCGGCCTCGGGGGCATCTTCGTGGAGATTCTGGAGGACACCGAGACCCGGGTCGCACCCGTGAGCGAGCGCGAGGCGACCGAGATGGTCGAAGGCATCCGTTCCGCGCCGCTTCTTCGCGGGGCGCGGGGCCGTGAGCCGGCCGACCGCGACGCCATCGTGGAGAGCCTCCAGCGGCTCTCGCAGCTCGTGACCGACTTCCCGGCCATCCTCGAACTCGACGTGAACCCGCTCGTGGCCGGACCAGACGGAGTGCAGGCCGTGGACGTGCGACTCACCGTTGACACCGACGAACTGGACAGCAGCGATCCAAATTCGGCCGACCGACCGACGGAGGAACTCGACTCATGAAAACGATACTCGTCACCGCGACCGAGGACAGCACAGGCAAGACCGCGGTCGCGCTCGCGCTGGCCCGACTGGCCGCCGAGCGCGGCCTGTCGGTCGGCTACATGAAGCCCAAGGGCACCCGGCTCCAGAGCAACGTGGGCAAGACCCTCGACGAGGACCCGATGCTGGCACGGGAACTGCTCGACCTCGACGCCGAGATGCACGACCTCGAACCGGTGGTGTACTCGCCGACCTTCATCGAGCAGGCCATTCGCGGCCGGGAGGACCCCGACGAGATCCGCGAGCAGGTCCGCGAGAGCTTCGACAGCCTCGCGGACGGCAAGGACCTGATGGTCGTCGAGGGCGGCGGGCGGCTCACCACGGGCGGCATCGTGAATCTCACCGATCCGGAGGTGGCCGACCTGCTCGACGCCGAGGTGCTGCTCATCTCGGAGTACGAACGCGGCGGCGACGTGGACGACGTGCTCGCGGGCGTCGCGGACGTTCGAGAGAGAAGCGGGTCACAGAACGAGCCGGATACGACCGACGAAAACGGCGACCGCCTGCTCGGCGTGTTGTTCAACGCCGTCTCGGACGCGAGCTTCGACGACCTCGAAACCGAAGTGGCACCGTTCCTCGAAGCCCGGGGCGTCCCGGTGCTCGGCGTGGTCCCGCGCGACCAGTCGCTGGCGGGCGTGACGGTCGCCGACCTCGCCGCGGAGCTGTCGGCCGAACAGCTGAACGACGCGCCGGGCGACGCGTTCGTCGAGCGGTTCCTCGTCGGCGCGATGTCCGGCGACTCCGCGCTCCGCCACCTCCGCCGGACGAAGGACGCCGCGCTCGTCACGGGCGGCGACCGGCCGGACCTCCAGCGGGTCGCGCTCGAAGCGCCGGGCGTGAAGGTTCTCATCCTCACCGGCGGATTCCGCCCACCGGGAGCCGTTCTCGGGACCGCCGAGCAGAAGGGCGTCCCCGTCCTGCTGGTCCAGTCGGACACCCTGACCACCGTCGAGCGCGCCGAGGACGTGATTCGGAGCGGCCGCACCCGAGACGCCGAGACGGTCGAGACGATGCGCGGCTTGCTCCACGACCACGCCGACGTGGACGCCATCCTCGGGGCCACCGATAGCGACGACTCCGACGAGTAGCCGGGCTGCCGACGGTGGATCGGACTGCCGACGGTGGAGTCGGACCGCCCGCGTCGACGCGGGCG
>NZ_QLVG01000041.1 GCF_003382685.1 Halorussus litoreus
GCACCGCATCGCGTCGACGCGATGCGGTGCGGGCGCGCCGGTAGCGTCCCGTTTCAGAAGGATCGGAGTCGCGTTTCGGGGGAACGTCGTCCCGTTTCAGACGGCCGTCCCGCGTCAGTCGAGCGCCACGAGCCCGTCGTCGAGCATGTCACCGAGCACGTCCCGAGCGTGGCCGTCGGGGTCGACGCCCTCGTAGGCGGCCGTCACCTCGCCGTCCGCGAGGACGAACGTCGTGCGCGCGGCCGCGCCTCGGGAGGTGTCGACACCGAAGGCGTCGGCGATCTCGCCCTCGGGGTCGGCGAGCAGGTCGAAGTCGAGGTCGTACTCGTCGGCGAACGCCTCGTGGCTCTCGACGTCGTCGGTCGAGACGCCGTACACCGCGACGCCCGCGTCGCGGTAGCTCTCCAACTCCCGGTCGAACTGCTCGGCCTCGGTGGTGCAGCCGGGCGTGTCGTCACGCGGGTAGAAGTACAGCACCGTCGGCTCCGAGAAGTCGGGCGTCACTACCTCGGCGCGCTGGTTCTTGGCCTCGACCGCGGGCACGGGGTCGCCGGGTTCGAGCGTCATGGCCGAGGATTGCGGACCGAACGGGAAGGCGTTTGCGCTTGCCCGAGGTGGCTCGCGTGCTAACTGAGGCCGCTCGCGTGCTACCGGCGGTCGAGATAGTGACGATTTAGCTGATGTCGATCCGATGGGAGTCGTCGTCCTCGTCGCGTCGCTTCGGAAGCGTGACGGTCAGCACGCCGTTCTGGAACTCCGCGGTGACCCCGTCCTCGTCAACCTCCTCGGGGAGGACCACCGACCGGCTCACCGACTGGTGGCGCCGCTCCTTCCGAAGGTAGTGGCCGTCCTCGTCGTCGCTCTCCTCGGACTCCTCTTCCCGCTCGGCGCTGATCCGGAGTTCGTCGCCCCGGAGCGTCAGGTCGATCTGCTCGCGTTGGAAGCCGGGCAGGTCGGCGGTGACCACCAGTTCGCCGTCGTGGTCGGCCACGTCGACGGCCGCGCTTCCCCCGCCGGTCAGTTCGCCGAGTTGCGAGCCGCCCATCGACTCCTCGAACTGGCGGCTCATGCGGTTCATCATCTCCTCGATCTCCCGGAACGGATTTCTGCGTCCTGTCATTGTGTCCCCCGGGCGGTCGGTCGCCCGTTCGAGGTTCGACCCGCGCGTGCTTAAGAATTAGCGCTGGCCCGTCCTCCGAGTGGCGTCGGCGACGGGACGGACGGTGCGACCTCGCCAGCGAGACGACACAAAACCTATCGTCGTTCGACCGACAGCTGTAGGCACGATGTCGGCCCTGACCCGCCGCAGAGCCCTCCAACTCTGTAGCGTCGCGCTGGCAGGTGGTACTGCCGGATGCGCAACGAGCAGTCGGAATTCGTCGGTCGACCCGACGCTGAGCGAACTCGACGCGAACAACTACGACTTCCGTTCGTACACCGTCTCGGTCCTCGTCCTCGACGGCGACGAACCCGTGTACTCGGCGGAGAAGGAGATCGGGCCTGCTGAACCGGAGGAGTCCGATTCCTCAGAGGTCGCGCGGACCGGTGGGGCAAGGTTCGAGGGGTTTCCGACCGACGTCGGCGACTACGTGCTGTACGCGTGGCGGGACGACCAGCCGACCTCGGAGTGGGCGGCGTTCGACTTCCGCGAGTGGGACACCCCCTGTCTCGGACTCAATATCCAGATCGGCGACGTGACCGGCTCGCAGACCGGCGAGGTGTCCATCTGGTACACGAAAGATCCCGATCGGTGTCCGGCCGAGACCACGACGGCGTCCGAGTGACTACGTCGAGAAGCCGACCGGCTACACCACGTGCTCGGTGTCGTACGACCCAAGCCGCCGGACCCAGCCGTTCGACGCGAGCTCCTCGACTTCGGCGATGGCCGCCTGCGTGCGCTCCTCGTACAGTCCGGCCGCGAAGTCGACGTGGAACACGTAGTCGCCGAGTCGCTCGCCGCTCGGCCGGGACTCCACGCGAGTCAGGTTGATGTCGCGCTCGGCGAACGGTTCGAGCAGTTCGAGCAGGAGACCGGGGTAGTTGGCGTTCGGGTAGACGACCAGTGAGGACTTCCCACCAGCGTCCGAGCGCGCCTCGGGCGGCGCGACGACGAAGAAGCGCGTCGCGTTCGAGGTCCGGTCCTGGATGTCCCCGGCCACGACCTGCAGTGCCGGGTCGCCGTCGGCGTTCGCGGGGTGGCCGATGCCCGCCACGTCCGCGTTCTCGCGGGCGTACTCCACGCCACGAGCCGTGCTGGCGACCGCTTCGAGGTCGGCGTCGGGATAGTTGGATTCGAGGTAGCTCCGACACTGTGCGAGCGCCTGCGAGTGGCTCGCGACCACCGAGAACTCCTCGCCCTGTGCGAGCAGCGCGTGGCGAATCGGGGTGACGATCTCCCGGACAGCGGCGACCTCGTGGTCGGTCAGCGCGTCGAGCGTCTCGGTGACGCTGCCCTCGATGCTGTTCTCGATGGGGACCACGCCGCGCTCGTACTCCCCGTCGGCGACCGCCTCCACGATGGCGGTGACCGATTCGCGGAACGCCACCTCGTCGGCGACGGAACTGGCGGCCCGATGGGAGTAGGTCCCCTCCGGACCGAGCGTGACTGCTTCCATGTGGGGTCATTCTCGGTCGGGGACAAAAGGGCGTCGGGTGTAACAGAGCAACCTATTGTGAGGCAAATAAGAGTTATTCGCCGGGAAATAGAATACATGCAATTAAATGGGTGCATCAACCATGTGATAAACGTTCGATGTCGTCGTCGCTCCGCCCTGTACTGATTAAGGATGAGACCGGAAATTCAACTCGTGCGAACCATGTAGTTGGGGTAGATGAATCTGGGAATGACGCGTCTACAGGAGGTGTCTGCGTTACAGTAGCGGTTCGAACTCATCGCCGAAACGACTCGGTGCTTGTTCGAGCACTCATCGAGTCTGGACTAAAGCCGTTCAAATTCAAGTCTTCAACACTTGTGCGATACGGAGAAGTCAATATACAAGAACGGGAGAGGAACGTTGCCTCGTTTATTAACTCCCTTCAGGAAACTCCGATTACATGGACTGCAATTGTCTGTAAGGGTTCGTTCACACAACACGAACAGGCTACAGCCACAAGCATGGCCGCAAAGAAGGCGATTACTAGTGCTATTGGGCAAGCCGTCAACCCGGACAAAAATGAACCAGCCACGCTACTTCACGATGGGGCAATTGATAACTACAGGGAATACGAAAAACGACTAAGAGAGCAAGTAGCTGAGGACTTTGGGTCAAGCTTTCGACATGGTGTGTGTCCAGTCCATTTGACATTCCTACAAAACGCAGACAGAACATACCCACAGTCGAATGCAGCAGACTATATTGCAGGATATATTCGCTCAAAGCTTGAATCAACAGAGACGATCGGAACAATCGGACATAATAATATCAAAGAACTTGATCCTTCATGGGTACGTAACTCAGGAGAAACTTCAACAGTATACAAGCTCGCTGAATTAAAACCAATTCGGGAGATGGACACGCGTTCACGGGCGCTCAGTTGGCTAATGGGAAAGGGAATTCCTGTCAATCCAACACCGACCACACAAGACCCGTTCCGTGACCTTGTCTCTGAAATACCTGACAAAACTGTACGTGACTACCTACTTACAGAGATATGAAATCAGACCGGATGTCATTAGGCTGTGAGCTATTACCTCACTGCCCTCACCGATGCGGCGGCGCGTTACGCTAACCGCCAACATCGCATCCTCAACTATACCTAAGAACTTCACTTCACATAAACGCTTCCCTTAGGGGTTTGCCTTAACGTTATTTTGTTATGCGTAAGTGGAATAGTATTGTGGACATATGGGATTTTCATTTTCAAGGATGTCAATACTTGAAACACCTCAAAGTATATTTACGCCTGCCCTCCAGCCAAATTAACACCTATGGAAATAGTAATACCATAGGCCATAATCGTGATGACGTGCTGGAATCTTACATTTCATATATGGAAAAGAGGAGAACGACCCCGATAATGTTATAATACCCGAATGAAAATAAACAACTGTGTCAGAAAGCGAACGGCTCCGGATCGGTAGCGATACCCAGCTACAAGTATCTCCAGCGAACTTTTCGTCAGAGGACATTGATCGTTTGGAGAATATAGGGATTGTGCAGGATATAAGTATGCGAGGACAACGCGGCCCAGCAGGACGTCGAGTAGAAAGAGTAGAATTTGATCTCCAAGCAGTACGAGAGTTGGCATACGAGTACCAACTCCTATCACAAGTGGCAAGCCGAGTTGAAACGCAGATTCTTGAATGCTTCCGTTCATCTACGGAAACAACATTAACTACTTCGGAGATTGCAGAACAAATTGAGCGTCCTAAAACGAGTGTCAGCCGATCACTAGGTAGATTAGTTGAGAAGGAACAGTTGTCAAAAGTCCAGAGTGGGGTATATAGAAGAAAAGATTAGTGTTTCACATTCGCCATATATCGGTTTTATATCCGCCCCCTACATGTTTTACACTATAGGTTAGGAGTATTACCGATTCAGCGTGTGAATCGCGTGGCCCAGCGCATTCTCGGCGGCCTCCATCACGGCCTCGCCGAGCGTCGGGTGGGTGTGGACCGTCGAGGCCACGTCCTCCAGCGTCGCGCCCATCTCGATGGCGACCCCGAGTTCCGCGATCAACTCGGAGGCCTCCGGGCCGACGATCTGCGCGCCGAGCAGGAACCCGCTCGGCTCGTCCGCGACCACGCGGACGAAGCCGTCGGCGTGGTTCGTCGTGAGTGCGCGACCGCTGGCGCGGAAGGGGAACTGGCCGACCGCGGGCTCGAACCCCTCGTCCTCGGCCTCGGCTTCGGTCATCCCCACGGTGGCGATCTCGGGGTCGGTGAACACCGCGGCCGGGATGGCCTGGTGGTCCAGCGCCGAGGGCTCGCCCGCGATGACCTCCGCGGCGACCTGCCCCTCCGAGCTGGCCTTGTGCGCGAGCATGGGTTCGCCCGCCACGTCGCCGATGGCGAAGATGTGCTCGACCGCCGTGCGGGCGCGGTCGTCCGTCTCGATAAAGCCGTCCTCGTTCGGCTCGATGCCGGCGTTCTCCAGCCCGAGCGTGTCGGTGACCGGCTGTCGGCCGACCGCGACGAGGACCTTCTCCGCGCCGAACTCCGAGATCTCGCCGTCCTCGTCCTCGGTGCGGACCGTGATGCCGTCGCCCGACTCCTCCCACTCGCTGGCGGCCTCGCCGAAATGGAAGTCGATGCCGAGGTCCTCGGCGCGCTGCTTGACCGGGCGCGCGAGGTCGTCCTCGTAGCCCGGCAGGATGGAGTCGAGCATCTCCACGACGGTCACGTCGGTGCCGAGCTTCGCGAACACGCCCGCCAGTTCCATGCCGATGTAGCCCGCGCCCACGATGACGAGGCTCTCGGGCACCTCCTCCATGGCGAGCGCCTGCCGGGAGTCGAGTACGGGGTCGTCGTCGAACTCGAAGCCCGGCACCTCGATGGGTCGGCTTCCAGTCGAAACGATGGCGTGCTCGAACTCGACGGTCTCCGAACCCTGGCCCTCGCCGCCGTGGACGACCCGGGCCTTCTTCTCGCCGGCGAACTCCGCGCGGCCCTCCATCAGCTCGACGCCGTTGGCCTTGCAGAGCTTCTCGACCCCGCCCGTGAGCTGGTCGACCACGCCGTCCTTCCAGTCGACCATCTCGGGCATCTCGATCTCGGGGTCGGCGTAGATGCCCATCTCCTCGGCGTCGCCCGCCTCGTGGGCGAGGTCCGAGGCCGTAATCATCGCCTTCGACGGGATGCAGCCGTAGTTGAGGCAGGTCCCGCCGTAGGCGTCCTTCTCGACCAGCGTTACGTCGAGGTCGAGCTGGCCCGCGCGGATGGCGGCGACGTAGCCGCCCGGTCCTGCGCCGATTACTAACACGTCCGTCCCAGTCGAGATGTCTCCGACGACCATATGTTCGGGAAGTCGGCGGACAGGGTGAAAAATCAGGTGGATTCCGGAACGCGGACAGTACGTCGTGAAGCGCGTGTCGGAAGATGGGGACATTATCAGATATTAGAATAACAAAATTTATATTTATATAAACGTGTTTATTATTATTATTATGGAAGCCACGGACGAAGACACTTTAGTCGACGACGAGCGCGTGAACACGACCCGAAAGAGCCTGCTCGCGGAACTCGGACAAAAGTCCGACCGACGCGGGTTTCTAAAGCGCGCCTTCGGCGGCCTCGGAGTTACACTCGCATCGACGTTCGGAATTTCCGGAACTGCAGTCGGCCACGGTGTCGAGAAGAGAGACGAGCGGATGGCAGCCGCGAGTTCGTATCACGATACTGAGCGAGTTCGTCAGGCCCTCGAAACGAGCGCATTCGACACGCTTACACAGTTGTCGAACCGAGACTATCTTGACTCGGCGTCCGTCTCCGAGCTGCCCGTCGATGAGTTATACGAATCGGTCGAAGAGTTCGGGAGTGCATCCGAGGGCACGATGGTGTTTGGAGTACTCCGAGACGGAGATTCAACCGTCCGAATCGAGGTTAAAAGACGGGTCTCGCCGGGAGAATTAAAGGTGGTCGTTCTTCCCGAGCGAAACCGTAGTTTCGCGGTCGTTTCGGAAGAAGAGGTCGAATCGCCGTTTGACTCTATGAAGCGCAAAGAGACAATATCTACGTCGTCGGACTGCCTGTGTGGTGCCTGTTATCCGAATGACTACTGTGGAATCTCCTGTAGTCCAACCTCGTGTGGGTGCCTCGTGCATCACGTCCCGAGCGAATGTTGTAACGACTGCTGTTATACTGGTGACCCTTGCAACGGGTGTGCCGAGAGTTACTGCTAACACGAGGCAATGTAGCTACCCGTCGTGAACGAAGAATACCCATCGAAGCTCGTCTCGGTACGCTAACGGCGTTTCGTGGCGTTTGCTCGGGTTACTCGCCAGAGCTTTGGCGAGAACGTCGTCCACACGCTCCGGGAGGTCCGGGGAACGATCACTCGGTGGTACGAATGAGTGCTCGGTCGCACACTCACTGTCACCTTCGAAAGGGGGTTCGCCGGTAACGAGTCGGTAGGTGATTGCACCGAGCCGATACACGTCAGTTGACGCGCAAAGGGCGTCCGTTTCCGACGTGCGTTGTTCGGGGGCAACGTACGGGGACGTATCGTCGCCACAGAGTTGCCGGAATGGAACCACATCTACGAATGCATTTTCGGGGTTCGTGTCGGGAAGCAGAATATGATCGGGCGTAATACGTGTATGGACGATCCCATTCTGGTGTGCATGGTGAAGTGCCTCGCTCGCGGTCGAAAGTATCTCGATTCCCGTTTCGATACCAATCGCGTCGACTCTGTCGGCGAGACTTTCTCGGGTACTGTGGTTTAACACGATCCACGGCTCGGGAGCGGTTCCCCAACAACGGACGGATGCGATAGTATCGTGGTCGACGTTCGCCCATCTTTGGACGGTCTGCTCGAACTGCTCATCGAAATGAGGCGGTGGCGTCGTTCGCAAGCGCTTCAGCGTGACGGAGGTCTGTCCGTCCCCGGATCGTGGATACGCTTCGAACGTTTCGTGATGTTCTTCGGAGCGTATCCGCTCACCCAACTCGAAGTCGTCGGCACGTCTTTTCGGGGACGACTCTTCATCGTTCCCGGAGCTCTGTAACTGTCGATACGCGACCGTAGCACCCCCAGAACCGAGTAACAAGCCGCCCAGAACCAGTGTACCGGTACCAATATCCGTACTGATAATGTCGTTCGGAGGCGACACAAGAAACACAGTTCCGCGTGTCGTTCCGAAACAGACCGCAGTGTCGTCGATCAACCGGGGCGGCCACGCCACCGTCCCGTCGAAATCATACGTCCAGCGTCGACTCCCGTCCGAAGTCGAGAGGACGTGTACTCTCTCCTCGCCCCCAACTGCGATTCTGCCGCCAATACCCGTTCCGAGACGGGGAAACGACCCGGTTTCGGTTCGCCACTGCATCGTACCGTCGGCCGCAGAAACGGCATAAACGGTCCCGGTCGTCGTCGCCAGATAG
The DNA here is from genome assembly GCF_003382685.1 of Halorussus litoreus. Lineage (GTDB taxonomy): Archaea > Halobacteriota > Halobacteria > Halobacteriales > Haladaptataceae > Halorussus > Halorussus litoreus. The sequence goes on from NZ_QLVG01000041.1 coordinate 8,042, forward strand.
ATGTCCCCGTTAGCTCGCCGAACCGAACTCGTCAGCGCATCGTCCGCCACAAATTGCCACCGTTCCGTCCCGTCGGCCGGGGAGAGGCCGTAAACTCGTTTCCCGTCGTTGACCGCGACTAAATGCGGTGTAACTAACCCGGGGAACTGATTGCGCGTTCGAGACGTATGAAAGTGCCATCTCTCTGTACCATCGTCAGCCGAGAGCGCGAAGATACCGCTTTCGTCCCCACTGGTCGCCCACACGTAGAGCGTTCGGGATCGGTCCGACGACGGGACGACGTCAACGAGGTTCATCTTCGTGAACGAAGATTCGAATCCCGTTGGACTGCGGAACCGCCAACGCTCGGTACCGTCCGCCGGTGAAACCGCACGAACGGTACCCCGGTCGGTCGCGACGAACAACGTGTCCGAATCGGACAGTACATCCGAGTGGGACTGCGCGTCAAATGTGGATTGCCACTCTCCGGTCCCGGTCGTCGAGTGTGCCAAAAGAGTACCGCGATCTGCATCAGCGACGTACGTGGCCTCGTCAGATACCGCCAGAGCGTCTCCCCCGTTGAACGTCCAGCGGCGGGTTCCAGTGCGGAGATCGACCGCAGAGACGTTCTGCGTGGAATCGACGTAGAGCGTGTTTTCCCCGAGATTCTTCGCCCCGACGAACGGGTTTTCAGCGCTAATCCTCCACTGTTCGCTTCCGTCCTGAATCGAAAGGGCGGAGAGGCTCCGCTCGGTCGAGACGTAGACGTGTTCGTCGGTGACGACTAGCGGAGCCGCAAAGGAATCGTGCGCTGCCGTAACGCTCCACCGGACTTCCGGCGACGTGAACAACGCAGGGTCGAAACCCGTCGTTAGCCCAGACGGGAGGAGACTGCCGACAAAAGCTCTCCGGGAGAGTGTAGGAACAGAATCACTTCTACCCATGCGTAATCCCTCTTAGTATAACACGTAGTATCTTTTGGTTCACCACATGGGTCAATCGGGGGGTCGCCACCTCACGTCGCGTCTCGAAAGCAACGACAGGTGAACGAGTGTCGGAGAAACGTCGGCGAAGTGTGAACCAGGGTGAATCGAAAACGGAGTCAGTCCTCCGAGCCACCGTCAGAAAACGTCCGATTCGCGGCCAGCGTTCGATTCCGCAACCAGCTTCGCGAGAGGGACGGTCCGCGCGGTCCCGCTCAGAAACCGAGCCTCTCGCGGACGAGGACGACCGTCGTGCGACCCTCGTCGTTCTCGTACCGGTAGATGAGCTGTTTCGCAATCACGCTTCCCGCACCGTAGACCTCCTGAGCGCGGGCGTCTTCGAGCGGGTACGCCACGTTCTCGACGCGGTCGAGCGCGGCGTCGAGGTCGTCCACTATCTTGTTCGTCCCGCTGACGAGTAGCAGGTTCTCGGCCGCGAAGGGGTACGCGCCGACCCGACTCCCGGAGGCGTCGGCGGCGACGAGTTCGCCCGACTGCGCGATGGCGTTGATCCCGCCGAGGAAGTAGTCGGCGGTCTGGGCCTCACGTCTGGCGGTCGCGCGCGCTGCGTCGTCGTCGATAGCGAACACCTCGGCGTGGAGGTTCTCCCAGTCGTGGTCGCCCTCCGAGAGGTACTCGGCGAAGCCGATCTCCTCGAGCGTGGTCGAGTGGCCGTTCATCACCGACGAGCCCGCCGGAATCCGGGACTGCAGCGCTTCAAGCGCCTCGTCGGCCGAGTCGACGACCACGACCTCGAAGCCGCGGTCTTCGAGGTTCTCGACTGTCTCGTCGAGTTGGTCGTCGGTGAGGGATTCGTCCAGCGATTCGTCGTACGATACCTCGTCAGCGAAGGCTGCCTTGTCGTGTGTCATGAATATCACGAGCGACGAGTCGGCGGCGTCCGTTCGTGGGACCACCGACGCGCGCCGCTCTCGTCCGATAGAAATCGCCAGAGGGGCATAAGTACTCGCGGACACTCGCGTCACCCGATGACGCCGACGTTTGCAGGTGACGCGAGTGTGACCGGGGCGGCTGACAGGACCGGCGGGTCATACCACCCGTTCGACCTCGTACCCCGCGTCCCTGACCTTCCCGATGATGTTCTCGGCGTGGGCGGTCCCGCTCGTGACCACCTGAAACACGAGGTACGCCTCGCCGACGCGCAGGTCGTCCACGGCGCGGTCGTGGCGCACCGTCCGGATGTTCGCGCCCGTGTCGGCGATGATGCCCGAGAGCGTCGTCATCTCGCCGGGTTCGTCCTCGATGCGGACCCGGAGCCGGAGGAGCTGGCTGCGCTCGGTCAGCGCCTGCGTGAGCACGGTCTGGAGCATCGAGATGTCGATGTTTCCACCCGAAAGCACGGGCACCACGGTCTCGCCCGATACGTCGAGGTCCGCCGAAAGTAGCGCCGCGATAGCGGACGCGCCCGCCGCCTCCACGAGCTGCTTGGCGCGTTCGAGCAGGAGGAGCTCCGCGCGGGCGATCTCGTCGTCCGAGACGGTCACGACCTCGTCGACGTGGGCCTCGATGAGGTCGAGGGTCAGCTCCGAGATGCCGCCCGTGGCGATGCCATCCGCGATGGTCTTCGGCGAGTCGATGGAGGCCGGGATACCCTTGTCGAGGCTCTCGGGCACGGTCGCGGCCTGCTCGGCCTGCACGCCGACCACGCGAACGTCGGGCGCGAGTTCCGCCAGCGCGGCGCTGACGCCGCCGATCAGCCCGCCGCCGCCGATGGGGACGACCACGGTGTCGGCGTCGGGGACCTGCTCGTGAATCTCCACGCCGATGGTGCCCTGTCCCGCGACGATGGCCGGGTCGTCGTAGGCGTGGACGAACGCAGTCGCCTCGTCCTCGGTCAGCGACTGGGCGTACGCCATCGCGGACTGGAAGTCCTCGCCACGAAGCTCCACGTCCGCGCCGTACTCGCGGGTGGCCTCGACCTTGGCCTGCGGCGCGTTCTCGGGCATCACGATGGTCGAGTCGATGCCGGTCTTGGTCGCGGCGAGCGCGACCCCCTGCGCGTGGTTGCCCGCGCTCGCGGCCACGACGCGCTCGATGCCGCCGCGCTCGGCGACCTGCTGGAGCTTGTTGTACGCGCCGCGGGTCTTGAACGAGCCCGTGCGCTGGAGATGCTCCATCTTGAGGTGGACGTCCGCGTCGGTCATCTCGCTCAGCGACCGACTCCGGTCGACGCCCGTCTGCTGGACGACCGTCTCGTCGAATCGTTCGCGCGCCGCCTCGACGTCGTCGAGGGTGACTTCGGCCATGGTTGACAGTGTGTGAGGGAGTTTATATGAGTTTATCAGTGGGGTGGATCGGCTACTCGGCGAACGTCTCGACGAGCGACTCCTCGGAGTAGTTCTGGAGCGGGTGGTGACTGTCGAGTTCGCGTTCGATGATGAACGTGGAGTCGGTCCGAGCGACCGCGTCGAGTTCCTCGAAGTCGGAAACGAGCCGTTCGACGCTATCGCTGTCGGGAAGGCGTGCGAGCGCGATGAAGTCCGTTTCACCCATGGTGAAAAAGACCTTCGTCACGCCCTCGATCTCCGTGATAGCCCGACCGCTCTCGGTGTGGTACCGGTCGTCCTTCGTGAATATCTCTACCAGAATCGTCACCCCGAGTCCGAACTCGTCGAGATCGATGTCGAGGCGCTCGTTGTCGATGACGCCGGCCTCTCGAAGGCTGTTGACGCGATAGTGAACCGTCGAGAGAGGGATACCGGTCGCCTCGCTGACCGACTCCGTACTGGTCGTTTCGAGGTCTGCCAGCGACTTCAGGATCCGAATATCTTTCTCGTCCATGACGCGTGATACGCCAGTGACCTCGTAACTACTTCGAAATAGCTGGAGAATCCCGTTCTGATTCGGAACTATTTCATAGATATCGAAATCGAATCGAGTGATTGCCGAGAGAGTTCGATTATTCTCCATCCGGCGAGTAGCTGTGCGTGACACGAGATGTTCGAGGCGATCCGTACCAGACTCTACGTCCCCGCCAGTCTCGCTATCGTCGCTCTCGGCTTCCTCTGGGGAGCGGGATTCCCGGCGATAGACGTCATCGTCGCGCAGTTTCCGCCGCTCGGTGCCGCGGGCATTCGCTACGGCGTCTCGGGCTGTATCGTCCTCGCGTACGCAACGTTCGAGACGGACCGCCTGCTGCCGCAAACCCGGCGCGAACTCCTCAGCATCCTCGTCGTCGGCGGGTTCATGTTTGGCGGATATCAGGCTGGACTGTATCTGGGAATACAGTACGTCTCCGGCGCGGTCGCCTCCGTCGTGATAACGATGTCACCGGTCGTGGCCGCGTTGGTCGCCGTCCCGATACTCGGCGAGTCCCGCGGTTCCCTCGACGTTGCCGGGTTCTGTCTCGGGCTTATCGGGGTCCTCGTCCTCTCCAAACCCACGCCGGGTACGACCGCACTCTCGGCCACGGCGGCCGGGGTCGGACTCGTGTTCCTCGGAACGACGCTGTTCGCTGTCGGGTCGGTCGCAGTCCAGGTATTCGACGGCGGCCTGCCGACGGAGTCACTACAGGGATGGGCGATGCTCGTGGGAGCGGCGACGTTGTTCTCCGGAGGCGCACTCCGCGGGGAGTCGCTGCCACCACTGGGGAGCATATCGCCGGTCGTGCTCGGGTCGCTGCTGTACGTCACCCTGATCGGCGGGGCGGCCGGGTACCTCCTGTACTTTCGCCTCGTGCATCGCGTCGGCGCCACCGAGACGACGCTCGTGGCGTATCTCGAACCGGTCGCCGCGGCGGTGGTGTCGGTGCTGTTGCTCGGACGCGGCGTAGAGATCACCACGGTCGTCGGCTTCGTGGCGGTGGCTAGCGGGTTTACGCTCGTCAGTCGGCGGACCCTGCGACGGTCGGTCTCGAAGTTCCGGACCGCGGACGGTCGAGGACCCTGACGGTCGCCCGGTCGAAAACCGACCGGTCGAACGGCCCGGGCGAGCGAGAACGAGTCGGAAAGAGGGAGCCGGGCTACTCCAGCAGGAGCAGTTCCGGATTCTCCACGTACTCCATGAACGTGTTGGCGAACGCCGCGGCGTCGGCGCCGTCCACGATGCGGTGGTCGATGGTCAGCGAGATGGGCAGGGTGTGCTTCGCGACGACCTCGCCGTCCTCCACGACCGGCCGCTGTTTCAGCTCGCCGATACCAAGAATCCCGACTTCGGGGTAGTTGAGGATCGGCGTGGCGTACTCGCCGCCGATAGCGCCGAAGTTCGTGACCGTGAACGTCGAGCCCTGCAACTCGTCGCGGGTGATCGAGCGGTCACGGGCCTTCTGGACGACCTCGTTGACCTCGCTGGAGATCTGGAGCAGGCCCTTCTCGTCGACGCCGTCGACGACCGGCACCATGAGTCCGGCGTCGGTCGCAGTCGCCACGCCGACGTTGTAGTAGTTCTTGCGCAGGATCTCGCCGGCCTCCTCGTCGAGTTCGGCGTTTAGCTTCGGATGCTGCTTGAGCGCCGCGACGACCGCCTTCATGACGAACGGCATGTAGGTCAGCCGGATACCCTGGTCCTCGGACTTCGGCTTCAGGCGCTCGCGGGTCGCCACGAGGTCGTCGACTACCGCGGTGTCGTGGTGGGTGACGTGCGGTGCCGTGAACTTCGACTCGGACATCGCGTCGCCGATGGTCTTGCGGACGCCCTTGTACTGGATGCGCTCGACCGCGCTCGCCCCGGACGCGTCGGTCGCGGCCGCCTGCTCGGCCTGCGCGCGCTGGGCCTGCTGCTGGGCCTCGGCGTACTGCTGGACCGCCTCCTCGGTGACGAACGCCTCGCCGTCGCGCTCCTCCACTGCGGGTACGGCGTCGATGTCCACGCCCTGCTCGTCGGCGACACGGCGGGTCGCGGGCGCGGCCAGCGTGCGCTCGCGGTCGGCCGCCTCCATCGACGGACCGCCAGAGCCACCCGCCGCCGTCGTGGGCGACGGACCGCTCGTGCCACCAGCGCCGGAGCCGCCGGACGGCTCGGCAGCCGCCGACTCCGAGTCGGGGCCACCAGAATCGCCCGACCCCGAACCGAGGTCCGCGTCGTCGGCCGACTCGCCGTCGGTCGAGTCGTCGCCCTCCGCGGCGGCGCGCACGTCCCGCTCGGTCACGCGACCGCTCGGTCCCGAACCCTCGACCGCCGCGATCTCGATGCCCAACTCGCGGGCGAGGCGGCGCGCGCTCGGCGCGGCGAAGACGCGGCCTTCGCCGGTCGAGACCTCATCGGCACTGGCCTCGGAGACCGTCTCCTCGGTCGCCTCGCCCTGCGTCGTCGCCTGCTCGGATTCGGCCGCTGCTCCGGATTCGGCGCCGCTTTCGCCGGACTCGGCGGCCCGCTGGGCTTCGCCCTCCGTCTGTTCTTCGACCGGTTCGCCCTCCACGTCGAAGGTGATGATGACCGAGCCGACCTTCACCATCTCGCCCTCGTCGGGGATTATCTCGCGGACCGTCCCGTCGACGGGCGCGGGCACCTCCACGATGGCCTTGTCGGTCTCGACTTCCGCGACCGGCTGGTCCTCGGTGACTGCGTCACCCTCCTCGACCAGCCAGGTGACAATCTCGCCCTCGTTGATGCCCTCGCCGACGTCGGGCAGCTTGAACTCTCGGACCATGTTAGAAGTCCACCGCGTCCCGGATGCCCTCCTTGATGCGGGCGGGTTCGGGCAGGTAGTAGTCCTCGAGCGCGTACAGCGGGAACGGGGTGTCGAACCCGGTGATGCGCTCGACCGGTGCCTCCTGATACAGCAGCGCCTCCTCCTGGATGGTGGCGGCGATCTCGCCGGCGAGACCGCCCGACTTCGGGGCCTCGTGGACCACGGCGGCCCGACCCGTCTTCTCGAACGACTCGACGATGGTCTCCTCGTCGAGCGGCGAGACGGTCCGAAGGTCGACGACCTCCACGTCGATCTCGCCCTCCAGCTGCTCGGCGGCTTCGAGCGTCGGGCGGGTCATCGCGCCCCACGTGAACACCGAGATGTCCGACCCTTCCGTCCGGACCGCCGCCTCGCCGAGCGGCACCTCGTAGGAGTCGGTCGGCACGTCGCCGCGGAACGCCCGGTAGATGAGCTTGGGTTCGAGGAACATCACCGGGTCGGGGTCACGGATGGCCGAGATGAGCAGCCCCTTCGTGTCGTAGGGCGTGCTGGGGATGACGACCTTCAGGCCCGGCTGGTGGGCGAAGAACGCCTCCGTGGACTCGGAGTGGTGCTCGGGCGCGCGGATACCGCCGCCGTACGGCGCGCGAATGACCATCGGGCAGGTGAACCGGCCGCGACTCCGCGTTCGCAGGCGTGCGGCGTGGCTCACGATCTGATCGAACGCCGGATAGATGAACCCGAGGAACTGGATCTCGGGCACCGGCTTCAGGCCGTAGGCCGCCATCCCGATGGCGGTGCCGACGATACCGGACTCGGCAAGCGGCGTGTCGATGACCCGGTCCTCGCCGAACTCCTCGTAGAGGCCATCGGTCGCGCGGAACACGCCGCCGTTCTTGCCGACGTCCTCGCCCATCACGAGCACGTCGTCGTCCTGCTGCATCTCGGTGGCCAGTCCGTCACGCACCGCTTGAACCAGCGTGAGGTTCTCGGTCTCTTGGTCTTGGGTTGCCTGTTGACTCATAGATTAGTCCTCCAGAAGTGCGTCGTCACCGTGCTCGTCTCGGATGCGCTCGAACCGGTCGTACTGCTCGCGGAGCCGGCGCGGCATGTCTGCGTACACGTGCGCGAATATCTCCTCGGGATCGGGGCGCTCGACCTCCTCCGCGGCGTCGATGGCGTCCGCGACCGACGCCTCGATCTCGTCTTCGATCTCCGCGACAGTCTCCTCGTCGAGGACGCCGCGGTCGCGCAGGAACGCCTCCAGCCGCGGGATGGGGTCTTTCTGCTTCCACTTCTCGACCTCGTCGTCTGTCCGGTAGACCGACGGGTCGTCGGCCGTGGTGTGGGCCCCGAAGCGGTACTGGACCGCCTCGACGAGCGTCGGCCGGAGTTCGTCCTCGCCGGGATTCTTGGCCTTCTCGACGGCGTCCTTCGTCACCTTGTACACCGCGAGGGGGTCCATCCCGTCGACCTGCACGCCCTCGAAGCCGTACGCCTGGGCCTTCTGGGCGATCGTCTCACTGGCGGTCTGGCGCTCGCGCGGGACCGAGATGGCCCACTGGTTGTTGTTACAGAAGAACACCGCGGGGGCGTCGAACACGCCCGCGAAGTTCATCCCCTCGTGGAAGTCGCCCTCGCTGGTCGCGCCGTCGCCGAAGTAACAGAGGAACGCTTTCTCTTCGCCCTGCAGCCGCGACGCCCACGCCGCGCCGGTCGCGTGAGGAATCTGGGTCGCGATCGGCACTGCGACGGTGAAGATGTTGGACTCGCCGGGGACGGCGTTGCCGTCCTCGTGACCCATCCAGTACTGGAGGGTCTGCTCGAGCGAGAGTCCGCGGATCATCGCCGCGCCGTGTTCGCGGTAGCTGGGGAACAGCCAGTCGTCGTTACCGAGCGCGTGCGCGCTCGCGACCTGCGCGGCCTCCTGCCCCGACAGCGGCGGGTAGGTTCCCATCCGGCCCTGCCGGTTGAGCGAGACGGCTCGCTCGTCGAAGTGGCGGACCAGCTTCATCTCGCGGTACATGTCCAGCATCTCCTCGTCGGAGATATCGGGGACGTCCGCGCCCTCTACTACGTTCCCGTCCTCGTCCAGGATCTGTACCTTATCCTGGGGGTCTCGGTGTACGATGCTCACGGTCGAACCCATCCTGACATGTTCAATAGGTCACCCGGAGGCGTAATAGGGTTTTCGTAACCAACTTTCCATAGGTACGATTCTTGGGGTGCGTTCCCACCCGAACATCCACTTTCCGCGCCCAAATCCTGTATTCCTAAACTTTTTCGAGATAGAACCGTCGTCCACCGAACGGTACTGGACTTTCGACGGGGTAGGTTGAACGAACAGCAATTATTTCGGGAACCGAAAGTGAAGTGTTAACAGTGGTCAGGCAACCGCAGAATCGGCGATATGCAGGACGAAACGGGGGACCGTCCGAGGCTGCTGCGCCGCCTCGCGCCTCGCGGCTTACGGCTCCGCCGTTCGCCGACACGGAGGCCCTGCGGGCCTCGCGGGTCGTCGCTTTGCTCCTCCCCGCTCGGTCAGTCCGAGGCGGGTACGCCGCCTCGCGCCTCCCGACGCGCCTGCTCGACCGACTTGCCGTCCCGCACCACGGCGTCGACGAACAGTTCGCCGGCCTTGTACGACGACCGAACCATCGGTCCGCTGGCGCAGTAGAGGAAGCCGAGTTCGTCCTCGGCGACCCGCCGCCACGTGTCGAACTTAGCGGGGTGGACGTACGTCGACACGTCGAGGTGCTCGCGCGACGGCTGGAGGTACTGGCCGAGCGTCACCACGTCCACGTCCGCCTCGCGGAGGTCGCTCAGGGTCTGGTACACCTCGTGGTCGTACTCGCCGACGCCGAGCATCAGGCTGGTCTTGGTGTACACGTCGGACTCGCGCTCGACCTGTTCGAGGACCGCGAGGCTCTGCTCGTAGCCGGCGCGCGGATCCCGGACCGGCTGCTGGAGGCGCTCGACGGTCTCGACGTTGTGCGCGATCACGTCCGGCTCGGCGTCGATGATCTTCTGAATCAGCGCCTCTTCGCCCTGGAAGTCCGGGATCAGGACCTCGACGAGGATCGAGGGATCGCGCTCCTTGATCTCCCGGATCGTTTCGGCGAAGTGGGCCGCGCCCTGCCCCTCCAGATCGTCGCGGTCGACCGACGTGAGCACGACGTAGTCGAGGCCGATCTCCGCGACCGCGCTGGCGACGTTCGCAGGCTCGTCGGGGTCGAGGGGCTGTCCGCCGCCGGTGTCCACGTCACAGAAGCCGCAGTTGCGGGTGCACTGGTCGCCCATCAGCATGAACGTCGCGGTGCCGCCGGAGTCGGAGTTCTTGCCGCTCCAGCACTCGCCCAGATTCGGGCAGTTGGCCTCCTCGCAGACCGTGTTGAGGTCGTGGTCCCTGAGCGTCTGCTTGATGCCCGTGAACTCCTGGCCCGACGGCGGCCGCATCTTCAGCCAGTCGGGTTTCCGGCGACGGCTCATTGACCGGGTGTTGGATTCGGGTGGTGAAAAGGATAGGGTATTCGGGCAATCGCGTCGACGCTCATCGTCTGACCTCTATTATTTCGACTGTCCACTATTATTAGTCGATTCGGCGCGCACGAGCAGTAGCGCGGCGCGAAGCGCCGCGAAAGCGAGCGGTGCAACCGCGAGCAACGCGCGCGAGGGACGAGTAACGCAACGGAGCGAAGCGGAGTGAGTAACGCAGGAGGCTGGGGAGGACGAGGCGCGGTGTTGTTGCCGTGCGGTCGTGCCGAGGCGCAAGCAGAAGCTAGCTGACTCGATTACGCCATAATTGCAGTCACAGTTGCTGTGCAGTCGCAGTGCTCAGTGACACAAGTAGAACCACTCACGCAACCGAAATCGCCACCCGAAATCCCGTGCAACGAACCGGAACGTGGTACGATGGCCTTCCGCGTTCCTAAGGAGCGAATAACAAAGCCCGTCGAACGCCAACCACCGAGCATGAACACCAACTTCCTCGACTGGCTCGCCATCGTCCTCGTCGTCGTCGGCGCGGTGACGTGGGGCATCCTCGGCGTGACCGGGCTGACCGGCGACCCCGTGAACGTCGTGAACGTGGTTCTCGACCCCATCTTCCAGCCCGGCCCCGCCGAGACCGTCGAGTACCTCATCTACGTGCTCGTGGGCGCGTCCGGCATCTACCTGCTGTACACCGCCTCCAAGATGGCGCGAGCGAGTCGGCGAGCCACCCGCGAGCGACGCCGGCGCGACGCCACGCGAACCGACTCCCGGACCGACCAGAGCGACGCCGGGACCGACAACACCGAGTCCTGACGACGGAGCGGGGTTTGAGGTTCGTGCGGTCGAATTTTACGCAGCCGAGTTTTACGTGGCCGGGGTCGAGTGAGTAGGACGGCTGGATAATCGAACGGAGCTAGCTTCAGCTTGAGCCTAGGCGCGACCGCACCGCAACCGCAACCGCGGGCCTCTCGGACCTCCCCAGCCTCGGCGGTCGCATAAAAGCGACCGCCTCCCTCGCGCACTAGGGCGCCAAGGAGAAAGATACACCGAGCGCGGTCCTGCTGACCGGATCACCGAGCGCGTCCCTGACGGTTAGGACACCGAGCGCACGCTACCGATAGAGTCACCGGGCGCGACTTGCTGAAAGAGCGGCCATCAGAAATCGACGACGGACGCGCTACTCGTCGTCCTGCCCATAGCTCTCGAACTTCTCGGCCACCTCGCCCATCTCCTCGGCGCTCAACTCGACCGGGGTCCCGAGCGCGCGGGCCTGACAGTAGATTCGGGCCGTGTACTCCACGTTGACGGCCGTTTCGAGCGCGGCGTCGGCGTCCTCGCCCGTGACGAGCAGGCCGTGATTGGCGAGCAGGCACGCCTCGGCGTCGGCCTCGCGCATCGCTTCGACCGCGTTCTCGGCGAGCGCTTCCGTGCCGTAGGTCGCGTAGTCGGCGACCGGGACGGTCGTGCCGGCCAGCGCGAGCATGTAGTGGACCGGCGGGATCGGCTCGTGGAGGATGGCGAGCGTCGAGGCCCACGGCGAGTGGGTGTGGACGATGGCTCCCGGCTCGAACTCTCGGTAGATGGCGGTGTGCATCGGCGTCTCGCTCGACGGCGCGGCCGCCCCTGCGACCTGCTCGCCCGCGAGCGAGACGACCGGCACATCGGGGGCCTCGATGCGGTCGTAGGCGACCCCGGTCGGCGTGACGGCGAACCGGTCGTCCCGGCGGACGCTCAGGTTGCCCGTCCGGCCGGGCGTGAGTGAGATCAGGTCCGACGCGCGCGTGGCGACGGCGCGGCGTTCCGCTCCGAGCATGGATACGTTCGGCCAATGGCGGGGTACCTATATATTCTCCCCGGCCCGATGCGTGACAGGATGTCGTGGCTTTTCGTGACTCGTCGCGCTTCGAACCTAATACGTATCGAAGAAATTATAAGTGATTACATAATTCTATCACCAATATAGACGGGTAAACAATGGTCGACGCCTCGCGCGAGGAGATTACCGAGGGTTCGCTCGTTCGGTCACTGCTTGTTCTCGCAGCGCCGCTCGTGGTCCAGAACCTCGTGCAGGTCGTCCAGAACGTGGTCGACACCTTCTGGGTCGGACGCCTCGGCGAGAACGCGGTCGCCGCCGTGGGGCTCAACTTCCCGATCATCGCGCTCGTCGGGAGCGCCGGGATCGTCATGCTCACCGGGACGCAAGTGCTCGTCTCTCAGCGCATCGGCGCGGCCGACCAGCACGCCGCCCGCCGGGCGGCCTTCCACGGAGTCACACTCTCCCTCGGCGTCGGGGTCATCGTCACCGCCCTCGTCGCGCTCAACGCGGGCACCATCGTCGAGGTCGTCGTGTCCGGCGACGAGGTCGTCCCGCTCGCCACCGAGTACCTCGCGACGTACATGCTCGGCTACACCGTCATGGCGATGAGCGACGCTCTCGAAGGCGGGTTCGTCGGGTGGGGCGACTCGCGGGCCGCGATGTACTCGAACGTCGCCGCGGTCGTCGTCAACCTCGGGCTCGACCCGTTCCTCATCCTCGGCTGGGGGCCGTTCCCCGAGCTGGGGGTCGAGGGCGCTGCGCTGGCGACCGTGGCCGGCTACACCGTCGGATTCGCCATTGCGCTGGCGCTGTATCTCCGCGGTCGCGACGGCTACCGGTTCACCCGCCGGGCGGCCGGCTTCGACCTCGCGGAGTACCGTGAGATCCTCGACATCGGGCTCCCGCGCGGGGGACAGATGGTCGCCAGCCAGTCGGTCCGGATCCTCATCATCGCGGTCGTCTCGGCGGTGAGCGGCCCGGCCGGGCTCGCGGCCTACACCATCGGCGCGCGGGTCGCCGCGGTCGCGTTCATCCCCGCGCAGGGTCTGTCCGGCGCAGCCCAGAGCATCGTCGGACAGAACCTCGGGGCCGACAACCCCGGCCGCGCCCGCCGGACGACGTGGATCGGGGCGGCCGTCGCGGCGGGCGCGCTCGGCTTCGCGGGACTCCTCCAGTGGTTCGGGCCGGGGCTCATCGTCAACGTCTTCGTCGAGGACATGACGCCCCAGGGCTTCGCGCTGAGCGTCGACTACCTGAAGATCCTCGCGCTCGGCTACTGGGCCATCGGCGCGATGTACATGTTCAACGCCGGGTTCAACGGCGCGCGCCGGACGAAGGTGAGCATGGTCGCCGACCTGCTGAAGTACTGGGCGGTTCGACTCCCCATCGCCGCCGCGGGCGCACTGCTGCTCGATTACGGCGTCCACGCGGTGTTCTGGGCGGTCACCATCTCGAACGTCGTCGGCGCGGTGGGTGCAGCCCTGTACTACTACTACACGACGAACAACGGCATGCTCGAGCGGGCCGCCGAGCAGGCCAGCGGTGCCAGCGCGGACTGACGTCTTCTACTGCCGACACCGTCGAGAAGTCGAAGACCTACGCCACCTGGACCGTCCGCCAGTCGGTGGTCGGGAGCAGCGGGAGTTCCGGAAACGCGACCTCGACTTCGTAGGCCATCTCGTCGTCGCTCCCACCGAAGACGCCGACCGGGACGGTCGTCTCGCCGTCGAGGTACGTCGACGTCGCGGTCATCTCGACGCCGTTGACCGTCACCCGGACCGCGGCCTGCCCGCCCGCACCGTCGTTGCGGACCGTCACCTCGCGCATGTCGTTCTCGCCGCGGGGGACCGAATCCGGGAACGCGCCCCACTCGATCTCGATCCGGGGCAGTTCGCGAGCGCTTTCGAGCACCGCCTCGGCGACCCCCGCCGACAGGCCCGCGTCCACGAGACCGTCTTCCCCGGCGGCGCGAACGTCCGCGGGCGTAGCGATGCCTTCTTTCGCCAGCTTGCTCGCGCGGCCCGACCCCACGCCGTCGATGGCCGTGAGGCCGACCGCCTCCGCGCTCACGCCGTGTTCGATGCGGGCCTCGACCCGGCGGGCGAGGTTGGCGGCTCGCGGCCTGTCGAACCGGTCGAGGAACGCCCGGAGGGCAGCGAGCAGTCGGAGCGCGTTCTGCTTGATAACCCACGAGTCCGAGCGGAGTTCGGCGGGCGTCGAGCCCGACATCGTGGCGTCGAGGATGGCGAACACCTTCCGTGGACCGGGGTCGAGGTCGTCGGCGTCCCGGCCCGCCAGTACGGAGCCGACCGCCTCGCGCTCGGACTGGCGGGCGCTCACGCTGTCGAACTCCGCGGCGTCCGCGACGGTTCGGAGCACGTCGACGGTCCCGACGACTTCGCGGTCGGCGAGGTCGGAGAACTCCTCGGCGGTGTCGAGCCGGAGGTAGAACTTCGAGGCGAGTCGGCCGCGCGGGGTGGCCGAGACGCCCAGATCGTCGCCGATTGCCACGAAACCCCGCCGGTCGAGCCGGTCGAGCGCCGACCGGACGTGGTCGCGGAGGTCGGCCCGAACGTCGTCGAGACCGTACGCTTCGGGCTCCGAACGGGCCCGGACGTAGTAGTAGGTGGTTTCGAGCCAGTCCATCACGTCGCCCAGGTCCCGGATGGTGCCCATCGCGATCTCGGCGTTGAGGTGGGCGTCGAGGTCGTCGGCCAGTCTGGACTCGATCTCTTTGCCCTCCCGGAGGAGTCGGCGGTACTTGTCGGCCTCCGCGCGGTCGGTGACGACCCAACCGTAGCCCACGTCGTCGTACTCCGGGCGTCCGGCCCGGCCGAGCATCTGGAGCACGTCGAGCGGGCTCATGTCGACCTCGCCTTCGAGCGGGTCGTGGATCTTCGTGTCCCGGAGCACCACGCACCGGGCGGGCAGGTTGACGCCCCACGCCAGCGTCGAGGTCGAGAAGAGGAGGTCTATCTTGCCCTGCTTGAACCACTCCTCGACGCGGTCCTTGTCGGCCTTCGAGAGGCCCGCGTGGTGGAACGCCACGCCGTCGAGCACGGACTTGCGGAGCGTGTCGTTCTGGAGGTCGCTCGCGTCGTTGTGGAGGTCGTAGTCGCCGCGGGCCCCCATCGGGATGTCGCGCTCGGCCACCTCATCGCGGGCCTTCTTGGCGGCCTGCACGGTGTCCTGGCGGGAGGAGACGAACACGAGCGCCTGCCCGTCGTCGCGGATGTGTGGCTCGGCGAGGTCGAGCGCACGGTAGAGTCGGCGGTACTTGTCCGCGAACGAGTTGTCGCCGTGGGTGTACGTCTCGACGCCCGAGTGGAGGTCGACCGGTCGGTAGTCGTCGCCGAACTGGAACGTGGTCTCCCGTGGCGCGTCGAGCCAATCGGCCACGTCCGAGACGTTCGGCATCGTGGCCGAGAGCGCGACGACTCGCGGGTCGCAGAGCCGCCGGAGTCGCGAGACGGTGACTTCGAGGACGCTTCCGCGCTTGTCCGAGTCGAGCAGGTGGACCTCGTCGATGACGCAACAGTCGACCTCGCGGATGAACGCGTACCGGCGCGAGTCGTGCTTCCGAGTGGCCGAATCGGCCTTCTCGGGCGTCATCACGAGGATGTCTGCGCGCTCGGCCCGTCGCGGGTTGAGGTCGCGCTCGCCCGTGACGACGTACACCGAGTAGCCCAGATCCTCGAAGCGCTCCCACTCGCTCTCCTTCTCGTTGGTCAGCGCGCGCATCGGCGCGACGAAGAGGGCGGTGCCGCCGGCCTGCAGCGTCCGACAGATGGCGAGTTCCGCCAGCGCGGTCTTCCCGCTGGCGGTCGGCGCGCTCGCCACCACGTTCTCGCCGGTCTCGACCAGCGCCTCGACGACCTCCCGCTGCATCGAGTTGAACTCCTCGAACGGGAACACGTCGACGAACTCCGGGTCGGGGACGGCCTCGGCGACTTCCATCGTTCGTCTCACGGCGTCGAGACGGGAAAGGCGTTTCTCTATGGTCGCGGACAGGTTGTGACCCACGGTAGCGGTTCGGCTCGTTTGGTGACCGCTACCCTCCCATCTCGGCGCATGCTGGCGTCTTCGCGAGGGCGCCGATCGCAGGCTCGTGGGAGCGTCGCTCCCACGGCGTCTCAAGGAGTGAAACGAGTCGAGGCTCGTCAGCGCGTGCGCTGACGGCGCGGCCTCCGTGCCGCGCCATCATCCGTGCGAGGGACGAGGACCGCAGGAGGCTAGGGAGGACAAGGTACTGTCTCTCATAGGCATCGGAGGTAGATAGCTCAATGCAGCCCCAGCGGAAAGTTGATAGGAAACACACAAGTACAGGAATTCTAGAGGAGGAAATAATTCTTCTTCTCCGGAAGGTTCAATACAGTAGAATGTGCAGAAATTCCCAATTCAATGGCTGACTTTCGGGATCAGATCGGTAGACTGCATACAAACAACAGGAAAGACGAACTCATCGACATACTGTCAGATAAACTGGGTGAGAAGACAACCAGTGTGAATCCGTTGACCGAGGCCATGTTTGAAAGGATAGCTCCTAACTACTCTCCAAGAGACTACGCTCAAGAGAGCGAAAACTACGCTGAGGACTGGAAACCAGTGAAGAAGAACGCTACCGCTCTTAAATTCCTGCTTCACAAACAAGTCGGGCGTCCACTCTACGAACGGGTCCTAACGCTCAAGAAGCGGGATTTCGCGGAATGCATTACTGCTATAGATGCTTACGAAAGTGGACAGAAACGAGGTACCGGCGAACACATTCCAACATCACTTCCAGATGAGGCAGATGACTTTGTTAGTGACCCTCCAAGACGGAAGCGATCTACGAGCTCCTCCTTCGATACAATTGTAGAACTTACGGGGGACTACCAAAAGGAAGTCGCTCAATGGTTAGATCAAAACTCCAACGGTGGGAGTTCACCGTACTTTGTTTATGTCCTTGACTGTACGCCGGATACTGGTGAAAACGAAAGTGAGAAAGTACGAAATCTTCGGTGCGCTGTAGAAACGAAAATTACATCTGGAATATCACGTTTGGACGTGAAAGAACGGGCGGCTAAAGCACTCAATGATGACCAGCATATCTACTACGTTGGTTCTACGAACAACATTACGGACCGTCTTCGCCAACACGATATCGGAACGGCGGCAAGTGGAGTTGACTTCACTACGAATTTTAGCCCAAAACAGCTTGTAGAGATTCAGACGTGTAGTTCAAGGTCTACAGCCGAAAGTCTAGAGGGAGAACGAGCACGAGAGCTTGATGACCGCGAAGGACTGTTTGCATATTCGGACGAGATGTAGTCTGGTTAAAAATAGTAAAGTGGTTTAGAAGGAGATTACTCCACCAGTGTTTCCTGTAACTCCCCGGGCGACTCGACCACCGCATCCGCCGCCGACAACTCCAGTTCCGCATCCGACTGATTACGGTATCCGACCATCCGCATCCCGGCGGCTTTCGCCGACTCGACCCCGTTCTCCGAATCCTCGACGGCGATGCACTCGTCGGGGTTCACGCCCAACTGCTCGGCGGCGTACTCGTACACGCCGGGGTCGGGCTTGCTCGCGCCGTCGATCTCCTCGGCGCTGACGACTGCGTCGAAGTCGTCGCGGAGGTCGAACCGGTCGAGCATCCGGTCGATCCAGTCGTGGGGCGACGAGGAGACCAGCGCGACCGCTCGGCCGTCCTCGCGGAGGTCGGCCGCGAGTTCGCGGAAGCCGTCCATGAGCACGACGCGCTCGCCGTAGATGTCGCGGGCCGCTTCCTCGTAGCGCGCGACGAATTCGTCCTTGCTCGCGGTCGTCTCGTACTCGTCGTCGAGGTAGTCGTAGATCTCCCGGAAGTTCATCCCGGTCGTCTCCTCGGTCGAGACCGACTCCGCGACGACTTCGGGGTAGAGTTCCGCCTCCAGTTCGACCCAGTAGCGCTCGGAGTCCACCACGACGCCGTCCATGTCGAACAGCACGGCCTTCGATTGCACGGCTGGACGCACGGCGCGGGAGGGGAAAGGCGTTGTCTCCGAAGCGCGACCGACTTCGGAGCTTCGATTCACCCATTCGTGCTAGAGTTTAAATCCGAGGGCGGGACCAAACCGGCCCGTGACCGAATCCATCCACGTCTACGCCGGGGAGTGTACCACCACGTTTCGAGCCGACGACGAACCACAGCGCCAGCGCGGCCGCGTCGTAGTCGTCCACAAGCCCGACGGCACCGTTCTCGTCCACGACGCTCGGGGCTACCAGCCGGTCGCGTGGCTCACCCGCGCGAACGCGGTCCATCGCGAGCGTGGCCCCGACGGCGGATTCGCACTCGTCGCGGTGAAAGACGGCGAGCGCCTCCGGGTCGAGAGCCACGGCGAGGGCGACCACGCGCGCCACGAAGGAACTTCGGCGGGCGTCCACGTCGGCTTCTGTCCGGACTGCACGGGCTGTCTGGTCCGCGCTCGTGGGGCGATAACCTGCCTCGACTGCCCGGCCGAGTACGGCCTGCCACGGGACGCCGCGATGCTGGAGACGACCTGTGACTGCGGCCTGCCTCGGATGGCAGTCGAGCGCGGCGCGCGATTCGAGCTTTGCGTCGACCGCAACTGCGAGGAGCTCGACGCCGCGGTGCGCGAGCGGTTCGACCGCGAGTGGTCGTGCCCGGACTGCGGTAGCGACCTCCGGGTGCTCCGCGAGCGCACCCTGTTCCTCGGCTGCGACGACTACCCCGACTGCGAGGCCAGCTTCGCGCTCCCCGACCGGGCGGTGGTCGGGACCTGCGATTGTGGCCTCCCGCTGGTCGCACCGGACGCCGAAGCCTCGGCGTCCGGTGCGACCAGCTCGGGGTCCGAGATGGAACCTCCCGAGCACAGCGACGGCTGCTGTCTCGACGCCGACTGCGCGAGGACACCGGAAACCGTTTGACTCGCGGCCCCGGAAACGCGACCATGGACGGACGGCTGCGGGACGGTGAGGTAGTCATCGGCGGCGACGCCCGCCAGCGCTACTACGACTCCAGCGGCTACGGCCGCCCGCTCGGAGGCCAGGAAATAGCGCTGTCGCGCGTCGAGGCCGCCTACCTGCTGTTCAAGGGCGACCTCGACCGCGTCGTGGGAACCACGACGGAGAGCCGGACGCAGTCCGGCGACGCGGGCATGGACTTCCGGGAATTCCTCGCCGCGGAGGGCGACGAGATTGCGACTCGCTTCCTCGTCTACGCCGACCTGCGCGACCGAGGGTTCTATCTCTCGCCCGCCCGCGAAGACTGGGTCGAGGCCCCGCGGTCGAACACCGACTTCGTGGTGTACCCCCGCGGCAAGGGGCCGTGGGACGACGCGGTGCTGTACCGAATTCGGGTCGCGGACGAGCGCGCGGACGTCCCTGCGAGCGAGTTGGGCGACGCGGTGCTGGCCGTCGTCGACGAAGAGAGCGAGATCACCTACCTCGAAACCGACCGCGCAGATCTCCGGGGCTCGTCGGGGATCGACCTCCCCCGGAACGTTCCGGCCGACCTGCTCGACGACCGCGTGCTGGTGTGGGACCCGCCCGAACGGCTCCACCAGCGCGGGTTCTACGGCCAGCCGCTCTGGGACCGCGAGCCGAATCGGAACCTCCCAAACGCGCTCCAGCTCTCGCTGGTCGAGGCCGCGTACCTCGCCGGCGAGGGTGCGCTCGCGGTCGACGGGGGCGACCGCGACGCACGAACGAGCGACCGCGCGGCGACCGAGGGCGGCGCGGCCGCGCTCGCGGAGCGCGGCCGCGCGGTCGAGGGCGAGCGGTTCGACCGCCGACTCCGGGTGTACCGAGCGCTCCGCGATCGCGGCGTCGTCCCCAAGACGGGGTTCAAGTTCGGCGCGGACTTCCGGACCTACGCCGACGTGGCGTCGGTCGAGGACCTCGGCCACTCGGAGTGTCTGGTGCGGGTGCTCCCGGCCGACCACGTCTTCTCGCCGCGGGACCTCGCGCTCGACGTGCGACTGGCCCACGGCGTGCGCAAGCGGATGGTGTTCGCGCTGGTCGACGGCGACAGCCTGTCGTGGCTGTCGGTCGCGCGGTTGACGCCCTGACGTGGCCGGGGACTCCGAAGCGACCCCTTTTTGTGCAGACGAACACCTACGGTGAAGTAGATTGGCTCGCCGCCAGTCGACACGCTATGACCGGTGACGAACTCCCGCACGAGATCGAGGTATCGTCCGACGACCACAGCCACGCGTCGGGCGAGCAGTGGCGGGGGTCCGGCGAATCGGCGAGTCGTAGGGCACTCCCAGACGGCGGCACCGACGCAGCCGAACCCGAGGAAGGCGCGACGCTCGACCCGTGGGGGTCGGACACCATCGCGGACTACCGGAAGCTGTTCGAGGAGTTCGGCATCGAGGAGTTCGACGAACTGCTCGGCGAGGTCCCCAACCCTCACTACCTGATGCGCCGCGGGGTCATCTTCGGCCATCGGGACTACCGGCGGGTGGCCGACGCGATGCAAAACGACGAGCCGTTCGCGGCCCTTTCGGGATTCATGCCGACCGGCGACCCCCACATCGGCCACAAGCTGGTGTTCGACGAGATCATCTGGCACCAGCAGCAGGGCGGCGACGCCTACGCGCTCATCGCGGACCTCGAAGCCAACAGCGCCCGCGGGATGTCGTGGGACGAGATCGACGAGCACGCACGCGATTACCTCCTCTCCCTGCTCGCGCTCGGGTTCGACCCCGAGGAGGGCACCATCTACCGCCAGTCGGGCGACCGCGAGGTGCAGGACTTGGCGTTCGAGCTGGGCGCGCACGCCAACTTCTCGGAGCTGGAGAACATCTACGGCTTCTCCGGGGAGACAAACGTCTCGCACATGCAGAGCGTGGTGACCCAGATGGCCGACATCCTCTACCCGCAACTGGACGAACCCAAGCCCACGGTCATCCCGGTCGGTCCCGACCAGGACCCCCACGTCAGGCTGGCTCGGGACCTCGCGGCTCGGACCCAGTTCTTCGGCGTGACGAAGGCGTACGCGAGCTTCGAGGCCGACGCCGAGGAGCGCGAACTCCTCGCGGCCGCCCACGCTGCGCTCTCGGACGAACTCGAGGAGAGTGGAGACGAGACGGACGAGACAGTTCGGTGCGAGGACGCCGCGGAGTGGTTGATCGAGGAGATAGCCCCTGACGACGTTCGCGAGCGTATCGTCGGCAAGCTCCGCGAGGCCGGCAAGGAACCGCTGCGGCCCCGCGTGCGATTCCTCGACCGGAACGCGACCGACGAGGCGTTCGAGGCGCTGATCGACGCAGTCGAGGGCGACAAGCGCGTCTTCGACGAACACGTCGACTCGTTCGACCTCTCGCGAGAAGCGGCCGAAGACCTCGCCCGCGAGGTCGAACTCGACCACGGCGGCTACGGCTTCGTCGCGCCCTCGTCGATCTACCACCGGTTCATGACCGGGCTCACCGGCGGGAAGATGTCCTCGTCGGTGCCGGCCAGCCACATCAGCCTGCTCGACGACCCCGAGGACGGCTACGACAAGGTGAAGGCCGCAACTACGGGCGGACGCGAGACCGCCGAGAAGCAGCGCGAACTCGGCGGGAGGGCGGACGAGTGCCCCGTCTACGAGCTGTACGCCTACCTGCTCGCGGGCGACGACGACGAGTTCGCCAAGCAGGTGTACGACGAGTGCGTCGGCGGCGAACGCCTCTGTGGCGACTGCAAGGAGCAGGCCGCCCAGCTGATGGAGGAGTTCCTCGCCGAGCATCAGGAGAAGCGCGAGGAGGTCGAAGACCTGCTGGAGGAAGCCGACATCGAGTTGGACAGCGACCGCAAGCGGAACTGATTGCGACTTCTCGGCTCTTACCACCACCGCTCCGCTCTTTGTTCCGTTCGATTTAACAGTTCGCGCCCGGAGGCTCTACCCATGGCTACAGCGACTGCGGACAGACTCGAACCGCTCGGCGTCGGCATCGGCGCGCTGCTCGGCCTCGTCGGTCTCGCGACCATCGTCGGAACGCCGGGAGCGCTCAAGTCCGGCGGCGTCCTGCTCGCGCTCGGAAAGGGGCTCGGCGCGGTGGCCGCCATCGCCGTCGGCGCGGGGCTGGCGTGGCTCACGCGACAGTAGATCGGCGAACGGCGCCGACGCTACGAGAGAATCGAATCGTAACGGAACGGCAGAAACGAGCGGCGGAAAATCGTGCGGGGTTCCGCGACGATTACTTGTTCGGTAGGAACGCCATCCCGAACAGCAGCGCGAGCGTGATGGCGCTCAGGATGACGATGCCCCACAGCCCGGCGATGCGCTCGTTGAAGTGGTCGATCTCCTCGGCCTGATTGTCGTAGGCGTCGACGTCCGTCGTGAGCTGAAGCGTGCTGTCGTCGGGGAAGTGTGCGACGTACGTCTGGTTGTTCCCGTCCGGCCCGAGGTCGACGTCGTTGCCCTCCACGAGCGGTGTTTCGAGGGCTCGCGGTGCGGTGTACTGGAGCTGGGCCGCGTCGACCGTGACGTTGGTGACCGTGGTCTCGTTGCCGCGATAGTCGAAGGTGTCGCTCTCCGCGAACTCCCGCGTCTCGGGCTCGCCGAACTGCTGGCGCTCGTACTGATCGCGGGGGACCAGCGTCCGGTTGCCGTCAGTGCCGTTCTGGACGACGTACTGAACACCGTCCTGGGTCGTCGTCGTGACGTTCTCGCTCAGGTTGAACTCCTCGCGGAGCGTGAACGTGTTCGGGTCGGACGTGTTCGGGATGAGCACCCGATAGGTAGTGTTGGCTAGCTGCGTCGTAGAGTTGTTCTCCAGCGACTGGGTGTACACCGACGACTCGTTGACCCGGGCTAGCGTCCCTTCGCCGTCACCGATCGACGAGACGTTGTACTCGTAGCCGTTGACGGTCACGTTCTGCCCCTCGGTGTACGTCTCCCCCTCCAGGTCGATCCCGGGTTGCTCCGCCACGCCGATGAGCGAGTAGGCTCCTGCGGCGATGACGAGGAAGAGGACGGCGTACACCGTCGCGGCTCGTCCTTGCATATCCGAAGCGTCGGACGCGCGCCGTTTAACGATTACTTTTCGACTGCGAAGAGGAAGTCGTTGGTTTCTGGTAGGTTCGATGCGAGGCAGTGCGTTATCGGGCCAGCGAGGTGTGATTTTTGAGGCGGGACCGCGTTGGCCAGCACGTGAACTTCGGCATCCTGAGTACGGCGAACATCGGACGCGCGGCGGTCGTCCCGGCCATCGAAGCGACCGAACACGAGGTCAGCGCGGTCGCCTCGCGCGAGCGCGGCCGCGCCGAGCAGTTCGCCGAGGAGTTCGAGATCCCTCGCGCCTACGGCTCCTACGAGGAACTGCTCGCGGACGACGCTCTCGACGCGGTGTACAACCCGCTGCCGAACGCGCTCCACGCCGAGTGGACGAAGCGGGCCGCAGACGCTGGCCTCCACGTCCTCTGCGAGAAGCCGCTCGCGGTCGACGCCCAGCAGGCCCGCGCGGTCGGCGACTACTGCGCGGAGCGAGACGTAACTCTGATGGAGGCGTTCATGTACCGCTACCATCCGAGAACCGAGCGCGCAGCCACCATCGCCCGCGAAGAGTTAGGGGGAATCCGGTCGGTGAAGGCGTCGTTCCAGTTCCCGATGGCCGACCCGGAGAACGTCCGCCTCGACCCCGACCTCGCCGGCGGGAGCCTGATGGACGTCGGCTGCTACGCGGTCAGCGCGGCTCGGCTGTTCCTCGGCGAGCCCGACCGCGCGTACGCGACGAGCCACGACGCGGGCGACTACGGCGTGGACACGACGCTCGCAGGCGTGCTGGAGTACGAGGGGAGCGGACGCGCCCCCGCGGGGGCGACCGCGGAGATCTCCTGCGGGTTCGAGACCGCGGACGCGCAGTACTACCGCGTGGAGGCCGAGGACGGCTGGCTCGAAGCTCGCGAGGCGTTCGTTCCGCGTGGCGACGACGGTGCCGAACTGGAGTACGAGGTAGACGGTCGCCGCGCCGTCGAGGAGTTCGAGCCGACCGACCAGTACCGGCTGGAGGTCGACCACTTCGCGGAATGCGTCGCGTCGGAAGCGGCGGACGGTCCCGACCGCCCACGAACCAGCGCGGACGAGGCCGTCAGGAACATGGCCGTCGTCGACGCGCTATCCGAGAGCGCACGGCGAGGCGAACCCGTTGCAGTGGAGGAGAGAGAGGAGGAGTGATCGATGGACGAAGCGTCGATGAACAAGGAAGCGTTGCGCGAGCGCGTCTGGGACGAACTGGACGAAAGCGGTGAGGCCCGGTTCCCCTTCCCGCCCCACGGCCGCATTCCGAACTTCGCGGGAGCCGACGCGGCCGCAGAGCGCCTCGCCGAGACCCAGGCGTGGACGAGCGCCGACACGGTCAAGGCCAATCCCGACGCACCCCAACTGCCAGTTCGACGGCGCGCGCTCCGCGAGGGCAAGACCGTCTACATGGCGGTGCCGCGGCTGCGGGACGAGAAACCGTTCTACGAACTCGACCCGGTCGAGATTCCGCCCGACGAGTACGACAGCGCGCCGACCGTCTCCCACGTCGAAGAGTACGCCCGGCAGG
This sequence comes from Halorussus litoreus, assembly GCF_003382685.1. Taxonomy (GTDB): domain Archaea; phylum Halobacteriota; class Halobacteria; order Halobacteriales; family Haladaptataceae; genus Halorussus; species Halorussus litoreus. The sequence continues at coordinate 32,423 of NZ_QLVG01000041.1, forward strand.
TCGGTCCGGACGAGATGGACCCGGTCGATCTGATCGTGTCAGGAAGCGTCGCGGTGACCGCCGCAGGAGCACGGATTGGGAAAGGCGAAGGGTACAGCGACCTCGAATTCACAGTCCTGCGAGAGTTCGGATTGGTCGATGACGGGACGGTCACCGCCACCACAGTCCACGAGCGACAGGTCGTCGAGGAGTCCGTCCCGGTCGTAGCTCACGACGTGCCCATGGATCTGGTCGTCACGCCCGACCGGATCGTTGAGACGAATGCCCCGGAACCTCGGGACAGCTCGGGTGCTGAGAGAGATGAGCAGTCGAAACCGGTGCGGATTGCGTGGGACGAGCTCGACGCTGAGCAGTTCGCGGAGATCCCGATCCTACGACAACTCGACGGCGAGGACTAATCGGCAACCCGGCGAACAGAACGATTCAATTTTCGAGAAGCGGTGGCCGAGTGTCCGAACGACGTGAGGACACGAGGCCAGCCGACGAAAACGTGGTACGGAAACCGATGGAAGCCAAGGGCCGGATTTGAACCGGCGGTAGGCGGCTCTGCAGGCCGCTGCGTTCGGCCGGACTCTGCCACCTTGGCGCACATAGTCCTAATCGCTCGCCGAGGTTAAATATAGCGGTCCTCGGCGACAACCGCCGGAAAGAGTCGCCGTAAATGCAAACAACCCCCGAACAGCGCAACGGCTGTTCGAGGGTTGAATGAAGTATGAATGGCAGGCGGCGAACCGGTTTTCCCAGAGGCTCGCGCACTCCAGTACTCGTCGGAACGCAGGCGGGCTTATCTTCCGTGTTCGGGATGGGTACGGGAGTGGCCCCGCCGCTATGGCCGCCTTAACGCCGACTCGCGGAATCGAACCGCGAACGCACACCAGTTGTCGGTGATTCGATGTAACGACCGTATGTAAGTGCAATCCAGATAGCGCCTGGATCCGAATTACCGGATTCAGCGCGGATCCCATGCGATATGAGTGTTGGCTCGACCAGTTAGTACTCGCGGGCTAAACGCCTCGTTGCCTCGGCGCGTACACCCCGAGCCTATCGACCTCGTCTTGTACGAGTGGTCTCGGTGGTATCTCTTTTCCAGGTGGGTTTCGAGCTTAGATGCGTTCAGCTCTTACCCCGTGTCACGTAGCTGCCCGGCACGTGCCCTCTCGGACAACCGGTAAACCAGTGGTGACCAGTCGTAGTTCCTCTCGTACTATACGACCGTTCCCGTCAGATACCGTAACACCCCCAATAGATAGCAGCCGACCTGTCTCACGACGGTCTAAACCCAGCTCACGACCTCCTTTAATAGGCGAACAACCTCACCCTTGCCCGCTTCTGCACGGGCAGGATGGAGGGAACCGACATCGAGGTAGCAAGCCACCCGGTCGATATGTGCTCTTGCGGGTGACGACTCTGTTATCCCTAAGGTAGCTTTTCTGTCATCTATCGCCCGCATCAAGCAGGCTGATAGGTTCGCTAGACCACGCTTTCGCGTCAGCGTCCCTTGTTGTGCAGGACACTGTCAGACTTCCTTTTGCTCTTGCGCTCTCTTCCGGGTTCCCGACCCGGATGAGGAAATCTTGGGGCACGCTCGATATCTTTTCGAGCGTGTACCGCCCCAGTCAAACTGCCCGGCTACCGGTGTCCTCCTCCCGGAGTGAGGGTCACAGTCACTGACGGGTAGTATTTCAATGATGTCTCGGTGGCCCGCTAGCGCGGGTACCTGTGTAACGACTCCTACCTATGCTGCACATCAGCGACCGTGTCCCAGCGACAGCCTGCAGTAAAGCTCTATAGGGTCTTCGCTTCCCCTTGGGGGTCTCCAGACTCCGCACTGGAACGTACAGTTCACCGGGCCCAACGTTGGGACAGTGACGCTCTCGTTGATCCATTCATGCAAGCCGCTACTGAAGCGGCAAGGTACTACGCTACCTTAAGAGGGTCATAGTTACCCCCGCCGTTAACGGGTCCTTCGCCTCGTTGTACCGAGTGTTCAGATACCCGCACTGGGCAGGATTCAGTGACCGTACGAGTCCTTGCGGATTTGCGGTCACCTATGTTGTTACTAGACAGTCGGAGCGTCCGAGTCACTGCGACCTGCCCCTATCCGGGGCAGGCATCCCTTATCGCGAACTTACGGGACTAACTTGCCGAATTCCCTAACGTCGGTTGCTCCCGACAGGCCTTGGCTTTCTCCGCCTGAGCACCTGTGTCGGATCTCGGTACGGACACCGTACTCGTCTTTTCACGGGCCCCAGGTTGGGTCAACTTGCGCTGTTCCGCCGTTCGTCCGCTTCGTGCCATTACGGCTTCCACGGAATTGGACGGTTCGACCGGGCGATAGCCCGGCTTGACTTACCCCGAGGCGTCGACTTTTATTGTACGGTGGCACGGGAATATTAACCCGTTTCCCTTTTGTCTCGCTCGAACTGCGACGAGACTTAGGACCGGCTAACCCTCGGCTGATCAGCATTGCCGAGGAACCCTTGCTCATTAGGCCGTCGGGGTTCTAACCCGACTAACGCTGCTACTATGGCCAGGATTTTCGTCACCATTCGGTCCACTCGAGTTCTCACCCGAGCTTCCACCCGAACGGAGTGCCAACCTACTCGATCACCCTGTCACGGGTGCGGCCAGGTCTCGGTGGCGGACTTGAGCCCCGATCATTTTGGGCGCCCCGAACCTCGGCCGGTAAGCTGTTACGCTTTTCTTAGAGGGTAGCTGCTTCTAAGCTCACCTCCCGGCTGTCTAGGGCTCGGGACCACCTTCAATCGCACTTAGTCCGCACTTTGGGACCTTAACCCAGCTCTGGGTTGTCTCCCTCACGGTGCACAGGCTTACCCCGCACACCGGATTCCCTGCGTCAACGGCGTCCGTAGGTTTGGAGTTCGACAGGGGGGCCGACTCCTCTCGGAGTCTGCACCCCCAATCGGTAGCTCTACCCCACGGACTACCTCAGCAGAGGTCATGCTTCGACATGTTTCGGTTGGAACCAGCTGTTGCCGGATTCGATGGGCCTTTCACCCCTACACGTAGGTCACGGGAGGGTATTGTAGGACACCATCCCTAACAGGCTTCCACGTGCCTTTCGGTACGCTTCACCTTGCCCACGCGTAGATCATCCGGTTTCGGGTCGTGTCGGTTTGACTCCCCGCGCTTGAACACGGCGGCCCTCGTCGTAAGACTGCGGCCATGTCGGTTTCCCTATGCCTTCCCGGATACACCGGTTAGACTCGCCAAACCAACACACTCCCTGGCTCGTTTTTCAAAACGCACGACGGAACACCGGCTTCCTGTAGTTCCTACTGGAGGCTCGCGCCTCTGTCGTTTTCTACAGGACCTTTTGTGCCCCGTCGCTCCATCGCCAACTGATTTCAGGCCCTATTGCACCCCCCTTCTTGGGGTGCTTTTCAGCGTTCGCTCACGCTACTTTTTCGCTATCGGTCTCGAGACGTGTTTAGTCTTGGTCATCGATGCTGACCATATTCACGAGGAATTTCCAATCCCCGATACTCTGGAGCTGACGCACGCCTTACTTGCTTCCGTTACGGGGCTTTCACCCTGTATCGCGCTCTGTTCCAAGAGACTTCACGAAAACGTTCAGGCGATGAGAGTCAGTCCGAACACCACATTGCCCGTGAAGGCTTCGGTTTGGACTGGGTCGCTTTCACTCGCAGTTACTGACGACATCCCATTCGGTTTCTTTTCCTGTCGATACTAAGATGTTTCAATTCTCGACGTTCCCCATTGCGCAAGGCAATTGCGAGGGGATTCCCATTAGGAGATCCTGAGTTCTTCGCCTCCGTGCGGCTCCCTCAGGCTTATCGCAGCTTGGCACGTCCTTCTTCGGCGCTCGAGCCGAGCCATCCACCAGCTGGCACAGTAGCCACGCTGTTGGAATCGCACTGTGACCCGGTAAATCGGATCCAGTGGACGCCTGGATTGCACTTACATACGGTCGTCATCGCCACGTCCCGGTGGTCGTCGGGAGCGTGCATCGAACCCTTCCCACCCGCGCTTTCACGGAGTGGTGCATCGGTCTTCCGGACCAGAACGTTTCGTCGCGACCCACTTAAGGGGCGCGGTTTCGTTCCGATCCGGGATATGGACCCACTGGGATTTGAACCCAGGGCATCCTCCTTGCAAAGGAGGCACTCTACCACTGAGCTATGGGCCCCCTCCCCGGACGGGGAGGTGTGAATCGTTAGCCCTGGCAGTTCGAAGGTGCCCGACCACCGAAGTGGTCGAGGTCGTCGAGGAACCCTCGTCGTCCGCCGCGAAGCGACGGACAGGTGTGGGTCAGGCCGTCGGCCTGATCCCGTTCGTTAGGAGGTGATCCAGCCGCAGATTCCCCTACGGCTACCTTGTTACGACTTAAGCCCCCTTGCGAAGCCCAGATTCGACCACCGTGCGGTGGCCTCATCCGGACCTCACTCGGGTGCTTTGACGGGCGGTGTGTGCAAGGAGCAGGGACGTATTCACCGCGCTCTTCTGAAGCGCGATTACTACCGAATCCAGCTTCATGAGGGCGAATTTCAGCCCTCAATCCGAACTACGACCGAGTTTAGGAGATTAGCGCCTCCTCTCGGAGTGGCTTCCCACTGTCTCGGCCATTGTAGCCCGCGTGTAGCCCAGCTCATTCGGGGCATACTGACCTACCGTTGCCCGTTCCTTCCTCCGCTTTGGCAGCGGCAGTCTCCCTAATGTACCCAGCTACCACAAGGGTACTGCTGGCAATTAGGGATGCGGGTCTCGCTCGTTGCCTGACTTAACAGGACGCCTCACGGTACGAGCTGACGGCGGCCATGCACCTCCTCTCAGTAGCTCAGGTAAGATCATCAACCTGACCGTCACTGCTACTGTCGGAGCTGGTGAGATGTCCGGCGTTGAGTCCAATTAAACCGCAGGCTCCTCCGGTTGTAGTGCTCCCCCGCCAATTCCTTTAAGTTTCATCCTTGCGGACGTACTTCCCAGGCGGCTCGCTTCTCGGCTTCCCTACGGCACAGCGCTGGCTCGTAGCCAGCGCCACACCTAGCGAGCATCGTTTACAGCTAGGACTACCCGGGTATCTAATCCGGTTCGTGACCCTAGCTTTCGTCCCTCACCGTCGGGTCCGTCCTTCTGAGGCGCTTTCGCCACCGGCGGTCCGTCCAGGATTACAGGATTTCACTCCTACCCCGGACGTACCCCTCAGATCTTCCGGCCCCAAGCCAGCTGGTTTCCGCCGGACGCCCATCCGTTAAGCGGATGGATTTCCCGACGGACCTGTCTGGCCAGCTACGGACGCTTTAGGCCCAATAATAGCGGCCATCACTCGGGCTGCCGGTATTACCGCGGCGGCTGGCACCGGTCTTGCCCAGCCCTTATTCGTACACCACCTTACGGTGTACAAAAGCGAGGACTATATGCCCTCGCACTCGGAGTCCCCTTATCGCACTGTCGTGCAGTGTAAAGTTTTCGCGCCTGCTGCGCCCCGTAGGGCCCGGATTCTTGTCTCAGAATCCGTCTCCGGGCTCTTGCTCTCACAACCCGTACCGATTATCGGCACGGTGGGCCGTTACCCCACCGTCTACCTAATCGGCCGCAGCCACATCCTATGGCGCCGGAGCGTTTCCAGCTCCCTTCATTCAAGAGAGGGAGCCTTATTCGCGATTAGCCTCAGTTTCCCGAGGTTATCACGATCCATAGGGCAGTTTGGCCACGTGTTACTGAGCTATCTGCCACGGGTCTAAACCCGTGCGACTAGCATGGCTAAAGCGGACTCCGATAGCAATGGCCTCCGGCAGGATCAACCGGAATGGTTGCCGAGCACAAGGCTCGGTGGGTTTCTGGCGGAGACACATGTATCGTGTCTATCTTCTAGGTCCGTCAGTTCGACGACCCCGAACCGCGTCGTTGGTCGGGTGTCACCGAACTGCCAGGGCTAACATCAGATCCCATCGTTTACGGCGGACCGCAGGGGTGGAATCCTCATTTCCTTCGGACCTGAACGTAGTCTTCGATGGGACTTAAACCCATCGAAGCCAGTTCGTGGCCCGAGATCGCGGGACGAGTTGAACGTCCCGCGAATCGCGTCGTGTCTTTCTTCGCTTTTGGTTCAACGCACCCGTATTACTTAAGGGCGTCGAACCGCGCTCGTCCTTCGGTGGGAAGACCCCCGAAGGCTCGTCACATCCAATCCGAGTACCCTTGTACACTTAAGGGCGTCGGATTGGGCGTGTGGCGAACGTCCGAAATCGCAGGACGCCGCCGCCACCCAATCCGAACACCCCTACAGACTTAAGGGCATTGGATTGGTCGCGTCGTGAGCGCCCCACCGTTGGGGCGCCGTTCGCATTACCAACCGAATGCCCGTTCACACTTAAGGGCGTCGAATCGGAGGCGTGTTTGGCGTCCGAAACCGCAGGACGCCGTCGACATCCAATTCGAGTACCCCCATACGCTTAAGGGCGTCGGATCGATGCTCACTCGGGCGGTGGCAGAGACGTCCGAAGCGGACGCCGATTCTCGCCACCGCCAAGAGGCCCGAACCGCCGGACCTCCGTTGCACTCATTCGAAGTAGCGGGGTTATATTTAAACGCGTCGGACCGAACCGTCTTCGGGGTGCGATGACGTGCCATTCACGTCCGGCGATTCCAGCCCTACGAGTGGAAGCTTACGAACAGTGGATGTCGCTCGAAGTCTCGAATGTCGCACGGGAGGAGAACGAGCCGGTCATCCTGCGCGTCGTGCGCGTGGTCGCGGCGCGTGTTGCCCGCGCACGTAGTTCATCGCGACGCAACTCAATAATCGCTTCCGTTCGGAGTCACCGCGAGGACGACGAAAACGTGTGAGAGGTGGTCTCCGCCCGCCTACTCATCGAGGTGTTCGATGCCCTGCTTGGAGACGTTGGCCTCCGTTATCTCGTCGGGCATCCAGTCGGGCTTGTCGTCGGGCGCTTGCTCGTGCCACGCCCAGCCCTCGTAGATGTGGACCTTGTCGGTGCCTTTCTCGCGGAGCTTGATCTCCGTCGGATCGGCAGCGTCCTCGGACGACGCCGGATCGAGTCGTCGGGCCGCTTTGAGTGCAGCCTGTCGGGGAGTGTTGCCTGAGAAGACACTACTCTCGTCACCGCTCGATTCTCGAAGCGCGAAGTTCCGCTTACCGTCCTCACGTACCATGATTTTCTCCTCCATGCCAACCCAGCACAGGCCCCATTATAAATATATCGCCGAGATGAGCCGTTTTGGCCGGAAACCTTATGTATAGGACTCGTCGTCGGCCGGTTTTCTCGCCGAAACACGCAGTTTCTCGCCCGATTTCCCGGTGTTCGCGGATGGCGCGCGGATCGCGCCGACCGACCGGTAGAAAACACTTAAGTACAATCTGGGGCGAACGTACGCGCACGATACCGCGATGGTACGGAAAAAGAAGCTCAGCCCCAGTGGCGCGAAAGGCGAGGACGGTGAGTACCACAACGTCCACATCAACCTGCACGAAGACGAACTCGCCGTCGCTGGCATGGACATTGGCGACGAGGTGTTCGTGCGCGTCAGGGAGGACAAGATCATCATCCAGAAGGCCGACAAGGACGAGGTCGAACACGAGTTCTAGAGAGGAGCTTCCTACCGAACGCGGTCGCCCACCGATGAACGCATACGAGTTAGTCAGACCGCTGTTGTTCTCACTCCCGGCAGAGACAGCACACGGCACGATCCACGCCGGAATGAAAGCTGCACAGGGCACTCCCATCGAAGACGCGCTGCGCGCGAGATACGAGGTCGACGACGACCGACTCGCAGTCGAGGCGTTCGGCCAGCGGTTCGCCAACCCCGTTGGCGTCGCCGCCGGCTTCGACAAGAACGCGGAGGTGCCCTCGCTGCTGGGGAGCCTCGGCTTCGGCCACGTGGAAGTCGGCGGCGTCACGGCCGATCCCCAGTCCGGGAACGCTCGCCCGCGGATGTTCCGCCTGCGCGAGGACGAGGGCATCGTCAACCGCATGGGCTTGAACAACCACGGCGCGGACGCGGTCGGCGAGCGCCTCGCCGCGACGAACGCCGCCACAAACGACGCACCCGGCAACGCGACCGTCGACGTTCCCGTCGGGGTCAACCTCGCCAAGACCGAGCACGTCGGGGTCGAGGACGCGCCCGCGGACTACCGCGACACCTACGAGCAGGTGGCCGACGGCGGTGACTTCTTCGTGGTCAACGTCTCCTGCCCCAACTCCGAGGGGTTCCGCGACCTCCAGAACCGCGAGTCGATGGAGGCCATCCTCGGCGAACTGGTCGACGCGGGCGCGAGTCCCCTCCTCGTGAAGCTCTCGCCCGACCTCCCCGATCCCGCGGTCGAGGACGCGCTCGACATCGTGACCGAACTCGACCTCGACGGCGTCATCGCCACGAACACGACGACAGATCGGCCCGACTCGCTCCGGAGCTACAACCGCGCGGAGGAGGGCGGCCTCTCGGGCAAGCCAATCGAACCGCGCGCGACCGAGATGGTCCGATTCGTCGCCGAGCGCGTGGACGTGCCCGTGGTCGGCGTCGGCGGAGTGTTCACCGCCGAGGACGCCTACCGGAAACTACGCGCGGGCGCACGCGTTGTGCAACTATACACCGGGCTCGTCTACCGCGGCCCGGCCATCGCGCGCGACATCAACGAGGGGCTGTTGGAGCTTTTGGACCGGGACGGCTTCGACTCGGTAGAGGACGCGGTCGGCGCGGACCTGGAGTGATGATGAACGACGTGAGCGAGGAGGCGTTGGGGAGGTCTGCGGCCCGCGGTCGCGGTGCCGTGCGGAGCGGCGCTGTGCGATTGCGGTTACGCCGAGGCGCAAGCAGTAGCTAGCTTCGTGGTTCTGTCCGCTTTTCTGAAAGTATCTGGCCTACCTACTGCCGAGACAGAGGAACACCACAACCGAACCGTACCACACCGCAATCGCACCGTACCACACCGCATTCACACAGCAATGCAACTGCCCAGCGAAGATTCGAGAGAAAACAGCCAAAATCAGCAGAGTCCTAACTCGTCACTCCAGCGCGTCCAGTCGGAACTCGAACGCCGCCACGGGGAGTTCCAGATCGTGCTCGACCAGCACCTCGGGATGCACCTCGCCGATAACACCAGCCCTCTCACCGTCCAGTACCACCTCAGCCGCGCGCCCGTCGATGAACGTCGGGTGGTCGGTCGCCGGGGTTTCGAGATCTTTGTCGAAGTTGCGCGCGACCGCCTGTAGCCGACCCTTCGCGTCCTCGTAGGAGGCGTCGTGGCGCGCGAGCACGCCCGCGACCGTCCGGCGCTCGGCGACGCCGGTGTCCTCGCTCCCGTCGACCCGCGCGGCGAGGCCGATCTCCGCGAGGTCCTGCGGGTACGCCCGGTGGGTGTTGTTCTCCAGCACCATCAGCAGCGACGGGAGCGCCCACGTCCGAAGCATCGTGTAGTCCTCGCTGTACGGTTCGAGGATGGTCGCGGGCTCGTCGGCACCGAGCACGTCACCCTCCGGCGTAATTCGAAGCCTGTCGAAGTTCTCTTCCTCGCTGATCATGTGGAAGTTGAGCAGGTCCTCGAAGCCCAGCCCGACCAGCACGTTCCGCGTCGCGTCCTCTAACTTCGACCGGTCGTGACGACCGCCGACCGTCCCCACGTCGGGGTAGCGCGGTTCGAGTTCGTTGAAGCCGTACGCCCGGCCCACGTCGTCGACCACGTCGAGCGGGTGGAGCACGTCCACGCGGTAGGGCGGAATCTCGACCTCGTAGGCCAGTTCGTCGTCACCCACTTCCGTCGTCTCGGCGTCGACACCCGACCGCTCCAGCAGGTCGAGCACGCGCTCGGCGCTCAGGTCGACCCCGAGCATGCTCTCGACGCGCTCGTGGGTCACCGTCTTCTCCGTGACCTCGAAGTCGGGTCGCCGAAGCGTCCGGTCCGGATACTCGACCTCGATGCGCTCGACCTGCGCGCCGCGGGCGTCGAGCGCGTAACAGACCACGTTGCACATCCGGTCGATGGTCCACTGGTCGGTGCCCGTCATCTCGACGAACAGGTCCCGCGAGTCGGTCGAGACCTCGGTTCGGCGGCCGTTGATGACCGGCGGGAACGAGAACAGCCCGATGTCGTCGTAGATGGCGGGGTAGCGCTCGTACTCCGCGACGAGGTCGGCGTACGTCTCGCCGGTCGGGTGCGCCCGCAGGACCTCCGTGGGCGTCATCTCGGCGTCCGAGTCCAGCGGGACGAACCGGTCGCCAGCGGGCTCGATGCCCCGGTAGGTGATGGTATTTCTGGGACCGGCCTGTCCCTCCGATGTGGCCGTGCGGCCCTTCAACATCGTCAGATCGTGGATGCCGATAGCACCCTTCGCGCGCTTGCGGCCCATCGTCGCGTGGAGCTTCTCCTGGAGCTGGATGAGCGAGTCGAGCGCGTCGTCGTCGAGGTCCACGTCCCGAATCACCGCGCCGGTGACGTACGGGCGCTCGTCGGGCACCGACTCGTCGACCTCGATGGTCCACTCGGGGTCGTTGGTCGAGGGGACGTAGATGCCGCGGTCGTCGCCGTACTGGTAGCGCAGCGAGCGCGCGACGCCCTCGACCGAGAGCCGGTCGAGCCGGTCGGGCGCGAACTCCAACTGGAGGTCGCCCTCCTCGGTCCGGCCCTCGAACTCGAGGCCGAGCGCGAACAGGTCGTCGATGAGTTCGTCGTCCGATTTCTCCTCGTGGCCGGTCAGGTCCCGGAGTTCGTCCGGGTTCACGTCGACGACTGGCATCAGTGTAGCACCTCCGTCTCCCGCAGCAGTTCGAGGTCGGCGAGCGTCCCGTGGACGTCGCGGATGTCTTCGAAGCCGTACATCAGCATGAGCAGGCGCTCCAGTGCGAGCCCCCACGCCATCACGTCGCAGTCGACCCCGAGGGGTTCGAGCACCTCCTCGCGGAACATGCCCGAGTTCCCGATCTCGACCATCTCGCCCGTGGTCGGGTGGGTGCCGAACAGCTCGAAGCTCGGCTCCGTGTACGGGTTGTAGTGGGGCTTGAACTCGATGTCGGTGATGCCGAACTGGGCGTAGAACTCCTCGAAGGTGCCCATCAGGTCACGGACCGACAGGTCCTCGGCCATCACCCAGCCCTCGATCTGGAAGAACTCCAGCAGGTGGGTCGGGTCGAGCGTGTCGTTGCGGTACACCTTCTCGACGCTGAAGAACCGCTGAGGCGGCTCTAGCTCGCCGACCTCGTGACCCGAGAGGTACCGCATCGACAGCGAGGTGGTGTGGCCCCGGAGGTCGATGCCCCGCGCGACCTCCTCGGTCCACGGCGAGTGGTAGCCGTCACCGTCCTCGCCGACGCCGTTCAGGTGGGCGTCCTTCACGCGCTCGACCAACTTCTCGGGGAAGTCGGCGGCCTCCTCTGCCATCGACCGGGGGTTCTCTAGCGCGAACTGGTCCCAGTGGGTCCGCGCGGGGTGGTCCTGCGGCATGAACAGGCAGTCGTTGATCCAGAACTCGGCGTCGGCGTGCGGGCCCTCCATCTCCTCGAAGCCCATGCCGACGAGGGTGTCCTTCACGCGGTTCGCGGTCTGTCGCAGGATGTGGGTCTTCCCGCCGTCGACGCGCTCTGCGTCGGCCTCGACGTTGTACTCGGCGAACTCCACCTCCTCCCACGCGCCGGTAGTCAGCATCTCTGGCGTGAGCTGACCCACGGTTGCGGCCGCCTCGACGCCCTCCATCAGCGCGGTCACGCCCTCGTCGGTGAGCGTCACCGAGCGGACGGTGGACTCGCTGCGCTCGACGAGGCCCCGGCTCTCCAGCTGGTCGAGGGTGTCCTCGTCCGCGACGGACGCTGTGTCGTCCGCGATGGATGCTGGCGAGTCGGCGGACGCCGCGGCGTCCGCCGACTCGTCAGCGGAATCGCCCGACTCGCCACCGTCCGCGGCCGAGAGGGAACCGAGCGCCGCAGCCTCGGCGTCGCTGTCGGGGTCGGCGTCCGGGGTGGCGGTGATCTCACCGCTCTCGATGGTGCCGTACCCTTTCCTCGCGTAGTTCGACAGCGCGATGTCGACCGCCGGCCCCTCCAGCCCGGACCGGCCGATGATCTGTCCCATCTGGGCCGGGGTCTCGTCTGCTCCGGCGTCGAGTGCGGCCCGATAGAGCCGGACCTCGGGCAGCTCCTCGCCGGCGTACTCCCGGCCTTCTTCCGTCAATTCGACCGTCTCCTCGGCCGACTCGGCAACGTCGAGGAGGCCCTTCGACTCCAACTCGAAGGCCGCGCCGGTCACCGTCTCGGGTTTCAGATCGGCCTCCTCGGCCAGTCGTTCGATGGTCTGTGCCTCGTTCGCGCTCGCGGCCTGCAGGACCGCGACCTGTGATTCGGGTAGTCTCATGTACGTCGGATGCTCGTTGTTCGTTACGTCCCCGTGCGCCCGTTTATCGTTTCTGAAGCGCGGCCGGCGGATCTGCCGAACTCGGCAGATCCGCCGTCGAATCGCTAATCGGCGACCGCGCGCGAGCGATTTCGTCCCGGTCGAAGCCGTCGCCCGGGAGTCCGCCGCCCGGTCAGGACGCGAAGAAGAAGCCGAACCCCGCCGCGGTCGAGTCGCGTGGCTGACGGGCGCTACCACCGGACCGAGGTTCGGATGGCATACTCATCAGTTGTGTGTCACCGATGAAAAACGTTTCGGGCCCACAACATTCAACCAAGCCTCGACTATTTTTATTGGTTATAATCCCATAACGAAAGATATATACGGAGTTCTGGGTGTAGTTAGAACCGATATCATGAAGCAAATCAGCGGAGCCGAATCCGAGAACTGGACGATGAAGGTCGAGAACAACTTCACGCTCATCGAGTACCACGGCGACATCACTCCCGAGGAGGGAAAGGCCATCGTCGAGAACTGGACGCCGCTCATCTCCGACAACGAGGTCGACACCCACGTCCTCCACCTCGACGCCGACGACCACTTCGACAACGACACGTTCGACACCGTCAGCGAGGCGGGCGCGCTCGGACTCGACCACGGCGTCGACCGGTGGGCCATCGTCGCGCGGAAGACCAAGTCGATGGCCATCAGCAGCAAGCTCCCCGACGACATCGAGACCTACGAGTCCGAGGACCTCGGCGAAGCGCTGGAGTGGGCGCGCAACTGAACCGGCCTCCCGAAAGTCCATTCTATTGACGAACTCATTCGTCTACTCCGCCACAGCAGCGCGCCGGAGATGCGCCCAAGAGTAGTTGTACCGCGAGCGAGGAGCGATAGCGACGAGCGAGCGGCCCAAGTCACCCTCTCAGACGCATCGACCGAGATAGCTGCGCCGCCTCGGTCGATGCGTCTGAGAGGGTGACGCCGTAGTTTTGGTCGAGCTTTTGTAAGGGAGCGCGTTCATGCGCGGACCGCAACAAAAGTTCGTGTCAGAACTCCTCTTGGATGATTTTCAGCGTCTCCTCGCGGTCGTCCCACGCGACGAACACCGCGACGCTGGTCGCGCTGGTGATCAGGTCGTGGATGTTGATGCCGGCGTCCGAGAGCGGGTCGACGAAGTTCCGGATGACGCCCGGCTGGTTTGGCAGTTTCCCGCCCATCACGCGGACGACAGCCACGTCGTCGTTCACCGTGACGCTCGACAGCGAGTCGACCGAGATGACCTCCTGGTGGAGGATGTTCTCGGCGCGCTCGGCCACGTCCTGGTCCACGTAGAAGGTGACCGAGTCCATCCCGCTGGCGACCGCGTCGACGTTGATGTCGCTGTCACCGAGCGCGGTCGAGAGCTCCTGCAGGATGCCCGGCCGGTTCCGGATGGCTCGGCCCGCGACCGTGAGGCACGCCAGCGGCTTCTCGCGCATGTCGATGAGGTTCTCGAACTCGCCCACGACATCGGTGCCACCGGCCAGCAGGTCGCCGTGCTGGTAGTGGACCACGCGCACGTCGAGGTCGCCGTCCTTGTACGAGAGCGCGCTGGGCGCGACCACCTCCGCACCGCGGAACGAGAGGTTCCGGAGTTCGTCGACCGAGATCTCGGCCACGTTTCGCGCGCCCTCCACCACGTGTGGGTCGCCGGTCATCACGCCCTCCACGTCGGTCACGATGACGACCTCGTCGGCGTCCATGTAGTTGCCGAGCATCACCGCGGTGGTGTCCGAGCCGCCGCGGCCCAGCGTGGTGACGCCGCCGTCGGGGCCCTCCGCGAGGAAACCGGTGATGACTGGCACCACGTCGTCGAGTTCCGCCGCGAGTTCGGCGGCCGCCTCGCGAGTGCGCTCGACGTCGACCTCGCCGCGCCCGTCGGTGAACACCGGCCAGCGCTCGCTGCCCGGTTCGAGGAAGACGGCTTCGACCCCGCGGGCCGCGAGCGCGGCCTTCAGCATCCGGACGCTGGTGCGCTCGCCCATGCTGACGATCTCGGCGCGGTCGGAGCCCTCGACGTCGAACTCGATCTCCTCGAGGAGTTCGTCGGTGGTGTTGCCCATCGCGCTGGCGACCACCGCGATCTCGTTGCCCTGCGCCACCGCGTCGGCGATGGAGTCGGCCGCGCGGTTGATCCGGTCGCCGCTGCCGAGGCTGGTGCCGCCGAACTTGGCCACTACGCGCATCGTACCACCTGCATCGCCGCGCTCTGCCGTACGTTCCGCGGATTCGGGGACCCCCACGTGCGAGACTCGTCCATGGGAGAGGGTAGCTGTGGGGCGGTGATAACTGCTTTCATGTCTGAGAAGCTTGCCGACCGCGGCCCGGCTTCCGCCGCTCGGTTTTCCGACCGCGATGGTCCACCACTGTCCCGACCGCGACCGTCCGAATGATCGGTGGTTGCCCCGCGGCCTTTAACTTCTCTCCCGCTCGAATACGTAACGAATGCGAGTCCGTGACGCAGTGGAGGCGGACGGCGAAGCACTCGGCGACCTCGCCAGCGCGCCCGCCGAGGTGATGCGAAACGTGGTCCACGACCGGACGGTCCGGGTTGCCGAGCGAGAGAGCGAGTCGGACGACGATTCGGAGGTCGTCGGCTTCGTCGGCTTCGACGCGATGCCGGGCACAGTCCGCGTCACCTACCTCCGTGGCTCGCGAGACGCGCGCGAGCGCCTGCTCGACGAACCGGTTCGGTTCGCACGGAAGGAGGGAATGAGCGTCGAGGTGCTGGTCCCCGAGTCCGAAACCGCGACGGCAGACATCGTCGAGAGCGCGGGGTTCGACCGGGTCGGTACCGGTCCGCGGTTCGACGGTGGTCGGACCGTCGAGTACCGACTCGGTCCGACTGAGGCCTGAACGTTCGATCCGACCGCACGGGAGTCCGAACCCTCCAACCCCCTCGTTTCAGGTGGAGATTCGGGCGCGCTGGAGTTCTCACCGACCGAACGGGGATCGGACTAGCTGAACTGCCGGACCGTCATGTCCAGCGTGTCGAGGTCGAGGATTGGCGCGAACCCCGCGTCCGGGTCGATGTTCACGGACTTCTGGAACGCGGTCTGTTCCTGCCAGCAGCCGGAGTTGACCGCCAGCACGTTGTGGTACTTGCCCCAGCCGAGCTTGTGGACGTGGCCGGTGTGGAACACGTCCGGCACGTCGTCCATCACGAGGTAGTCCTCCTCCTCGGGCGCGAGCCGGGTCTTGCCGCCGAACTGGGGCGCGACGTGGCGCTTCTTCAGGAGCTGGTACATCGCCTTGTGTGGCTCGTCGTAGCTGGCCTTGTCGTCCGGGAGCTCGGCGATGACCTCGTCGAGCGAGACCCCGTGGTACATCAGGATGTCCACGCCCTCGACGGTCACCGTCGAAGGGTTCCCGGAGATGCGGGCGTCGTGGACCGACATGATGTCCCGGAGCTCCTCGTCGAAGCCGGGTTGGGGTTCGGCGAGCCGTACCGCGTCGTGGTTGCCCGGAATCATGAGGATCTCCATGTCGCCGGGCACCTCCTTGAGATACTCCGAGAACGCCTCGTACTGCTCGTAGATGTCGACGATGTCGAGCTCCTCGTCCTGATTGGGGTAGACACCGACGCCCTCGACCATGTCGCCCGCGATGAGGAGGTACTCGACCGCGTCGGCCTCCGCCGTGTGGAGCCAGTCGGCGAACGTCGACCACGCGTCGGCCATGAACTCCTGACTCCCGACGTGAACGTCGCTGACGAGCGCGGCCTGCACGTGTCGGTCCGCGGTCGAGGGCTTGTACGTCCGGGGTACGTCCGGGAAGTGCATCGAGTCCACGAACAGGATGCCGTCCCCGTCGCCGTTGTCGTCCGAGAGGGTGCCCTCCACCGCGATCACCTCGTCGTGGAGCAGTTCCTCGACCAGCCCGGCGAACTCCCGGTCTTTCATGACGAGGCAGGGGTAGGTTCCACTGGTGTCCTCCAGTTCGATCAGCCAGTGCCCGCTGGCTGTCGAGCGGATGTCGCTTATCATCCCGACGATGGCGGTTTCGCCCCCGCCGGGCATCTCCGCGACCGCCGAAGTGGGCCGAGCGTTGACCCGGCCGCGCAACTGTCCGCTGAGGCGCTTGAACCGGTCGCGGAACACGCTCACGAAGTCCTCGTACTCCCCGGTCCCCGTGCTCTGGCCGGTCACGTCGCCGGCAACGTTGAGCGAGCGGGCGTCGAAGTTCGGGTCCCGAACCGACTCTTCGGGCCGCGTAACGTCAGTGACGCCGCCGTCCGGGTCTGCGTCCGAGTCCGAGTCTGGGCCCGGGCCCGAATCCGGGTCCGCGTTTGCGTCCTGCGTCGCTCGATTCCCGTGTTCGACCCCGTTCGCTTTCCCGACCCCCTTCGTTTCTGATGGAGACCCCCTCGTTTCACCCGACGTAGCTCCGTTTCCCTGTCCAGTAGAAACCGGGGTCGTCGCTTCCCCGGACCGCGCGATTTCGTCGAGGACACGTTCGACGTGGTCGGCCGAGAGCTTCAGCGCGTCCTCGGGCGCGCGCTCGACGGCCGCTTCGAGCGCGGCGTCGGGGTCGTCAGCCCCCGCGAGGAGCGTCACCGCCTCGCGGTCGGCGTTGTAACCCTTGCTCGTGAGTTCGCCGACGATGCGTGCGGGGGTCTCCAACGGCACGGTACACACATTTCCGGGGGCCGTCAAAAGCGTAGCGGAGCGTATCTCCGGGATGGCGAGTCGCCTACTCGTCGGTCGACCCGCACCCGGAAAATTGACAACCTCGGAACGGCAAGGGAAGTTCGATGAGTTCTCCCCGAGACGGGTCATCTTCTGACGACGCCGCGCCGGACGGCGACGAGGCGACCGACGGGTCTCTCTCCTCTTCGGACCGGCCCCCCGACGACAGCGAGCGCCCGACGCACGAGTTCGGGACCGACGATCCCGAGTCCGCTCCGAACCCGCAGTATCCTGACGGCGGCGAGCAGGCCGACGCGGGGATCGGCCCGCTCGCGCTCGTGCGCCGCTTCCGCAACAGCGAGCACGGCGCGGTCGTGTTCGTCCGCGAGATGCTGAGCAGCGCGGCCATCGTGCTCGTTATCGGGCTGGTGCTGTTCGCCATCAGCGGCGTCTGGCCCCCGATGGTCGCCATCGAAAGCGGGAGCATGGAGCCCCACATGCAGAAGGGCGATCTCGTGTTCATCATGGAGGAAGGTCGACTCGCGCCCGAGGCCGCCCAGGGTGATACCGGGATCGTCACCGCCCACGCGGGAGCGGACGCTGGGTACAACAAGTTCAACAATCCCGGTGACGTGATCGTGTACAAACCGGACGGGAAGTCCTACGAGACGCCGATAATCCATCGCGCGATATTCTGGGTCGAGGAGGGCGAGAACTGGTACGACGAGGCCGACCAGCAGTACATCGGCGCAGGCAACTGTCAAGAGCTATCCAACTGTCCGGCTCCTCACGCTGGGTTCATCACGAAGGGGGACAACAACGGCTTCTACGATCAGGCGTCGTCGCGCCTCGGGGACATCAGCAGCCCGGTCAAGCCGAGTTGGGTCCGCGGAACCGCCGAGGTCCGCGTGCCGTGGCTCGGCTGGGTCCGCCTGAAGTTCTCCGGCGCGGCGTCGCTCGCGCCCGGCCTCGGCCCTGCCGGCGTCGTGAACCCGTCTCCCGCCGCGGCGTAGGTCGTCTCTCTGCTCCGGTGTAACTCGGTTTTTCTGCTTCGTCGCTGGGCGTCTGAGCCGGAAGGTTCCTTCCGGCTCAGACGCCCTTCTCGACTCCGACGACGCCCTTCCCGACCTTGGCCCTTCCCGACTTTGGCGGCCCCCTCGTTTCAGATGGACTGCTGGTTCACTGCCGCGATTCGGCCCCCCGTTTCGGGTCGAACGACTCGCAGACCTCCTCGTTACGAGAATCAGGACCTCGATTCCACACCAGCAGGACTCCAGTACAGTCAGTTGTCGAACCGCGCCTGCACGAACGGCTGGACGCTCTCGATGTCGCCGAGTCGGGAGTCCGACATCAGCACGGCTTCGGTCTCGTCGATGGGAACCGAGAGCGAGATTTCCTTCGTGCGGCCGTACCGACCCTTCGAGACGACCACCGCGTTGACGATGCCGAGCATGTCGAGTTCGCTGATGAGGTCGGTCACCCGGCGCTGGGTCAGCACGTCGGCGTCGATCTCCTCGCAGAGGCGCTTGTAGATGTTGTACACCTCGCCCGTGTTGATGTTGTGGACGCCGTTCTTCTCCAGCGAGATGATCGAGAACAGGACGAGCTTCGATTGGGTGGGCAGCGTCCGGACCACCTCGACCACGCGGTCGAGTTCGATCTTCTCCTGAGCCTTCCGAACGTGGCCCTCGCTGACCCCCTCGGCCTGATCGCGCTCGGCGAGTTCGCCCGCGGTCCGCAGGAGGTCGAGCGCGCGCCGGGCGTCACCGTGCTCCTGGGCGGCGAACGCGGCGCAGAGCGGAATCACGTCGTCCGAGAGCGCGTCGGATTTGAACGCGACTTCCGCGCGGTGTTGCAGGATGTCCCGGAGCTGGTTGGCGTCGTACGGTGGGAAGACGATCTCCTCCTCGCCGAGCGAGGACTTCACGCGGGGGTCGAGGAAGTCGGTGAACTTCAGGTCGTTCGAGATGCCGATGATCGACACCCGGGAGTTCTCGAGTTCGGAGTTCATCCGCGAGAGGTTGTACAGGGTGTCGTCGCCCGACTTCTCGACCAGCTTGTCGATCTCGTCGAGCATGATGACGACCACGCGCTCCTCGTAGTCGACCGCCTCGAAGAACGTGTTGTACACCCGGTCGGTCGGCCAGCCGGTCATGGGCACCGACTCCATCTCGTCGCGGTCGTCTTCTAGTTCGTCTACGCGCGCGGCGATCTCCTCGGGCGCGTCGAACTCCGTGTCGGCGAGGCTCGTCGTGGCATCCGCAGAGTCAGTGGCGTCCGAGGAATCTGCGGCCTTCTCGCGGAGCGCTTCGAGTTCGTCGATGCGGTCGCCCACGCGCTCGCGGTTGCTCTCGATGAACTTGTTGGCGAGTTGTGCGAGCACGCGGTACTGGGTGTCGGTCACCTCGCAGTTGATGTACTCGACGTTGCAGGGGACGTCGTACTTCTGGGAGGTCGACTCGAGTTCTTTGCTCACGAACTTCGCGCTGGCCGTCTTGCCAGTGCCGGTCTTGCCGTAGATGAGGATGTTCGAGGGCGTCTCCCCGCGGAGCGCGGCGACCAGAATCGTCGCCATGTTGTTGATCTGGTCCTTCCGATGGGGAAGCTCGTGGGGCGTGTACGACGGGCGGAGGACCTCCTTGTTCTCGAATATCGGTTCGCCGGACAACAGGTCGTCGAACAGCCCCTGATCGTCGTCCTCCTCGTCGTCGAAGACCACGTCGTCCAGATCGACGTTGTCGAAGCTTTCGCCGGAGTTGTCGAAGCTATCGCCGGAGCTGGCGTCGAACCCGTCGTCCGTCCGTTGGGTGTTTTCGTCTGTCATGCGTTCGTTTCGACCCCTGCGTTTCAGGTGGAAGACGCGCGACGCGCGCAGCAATTCGCCCCAAAACCCGAATAGGGCGTCGGGGTGTCCCGTGAGAGAACTGGCGAGCGCGTCCAGTTGATGCAGGAGAACCAAAGGTCCAGCAGGGTATTAAACTCTTTCTTCTTTTACCTCTGACGGGGGTCGAGCCCGCGGAAAGCCGTCGAGAAGAGCGTGAGGGCGCTTCACGGTGTGTTTCGGCTCGATACAGCCCCCGCATAACTCCCGAGTGTGGACCAACTGGACGAACGAAGAGGGTGCTTTCGCGTCGACGAACTCGTCTACATCACGTTCTACCGACAGTTACTCACCACGTTTCGTTGAACGGTGATCCATCATCGCGCTGAACGGCGACCCATCACGGTAGACGAATCACACTACGATAGGAGACGGTTCACCAGCCGACGTCGATGTGCAAACTAGCGGAACCCCCACGTTTCAGGTGGATTGTCAAGGAAAGTTACCAGCAGTAGTTCGTTCGCGACTGTCGAGGCAATATCTCGGGCTGAAGCGAATCGACAGAATTCGCTGAAAAGTGCTGGATTTGACAAGAATCGGACTTTTTCGTGGCGGCCTCCGCGGTAGAAACGAAGAAGCAGCGGCCAATCTACCGACTGAAACCGCGATAGCACCGTAATCTGCGAGACGGGACGGGGTTTCTCGGTGGGAGATCGGGGATGGCGAGAACAGGCACCCCTCCCACCCCTTCGTTTCGGGTGGAACGGAGGAACGGCGGGGTGGGTGGGGTGACCCTCTAGGAACACGAAGCTTTATTACAACAGGCATAGAATGATATCCGTAAACCAACAAGGTCCGTTTTATGTTGGTGGGTGGAGTGTGAAATTACGTCTAAAACGGACGTGCCTCTACTCCCACTCCCACCGTCACCCGACTCCACCCGAAACAAAGGGGTGGGGGTCCCGGGGTTACCCCAATCACCGACTAACGACCGACCAACAACCGATCAGCGACCAACAGCCGACCGGCGGTTCCGTTCTCCAAATAACCGACCTACGTTGTTCGATATCCCGTGACTAGTTCTCGATACCCCTCCCGTTTCATCGTTTCGACGATTACAGCCACCTCGACTCCCCACTTTCCACGACTACCGTTGTAGATCTGATTTTGTCACGTCTCGACGGCCTGTCACACTCAGCCAAGAAACTACTCACTCGGCTTTCGAACTGCCACGCAACCACCGTCCCAACCGTCTCATACTCCCCCAAACGTCGCACGTCCACCCCTACTCGAGCTGCTACCTTCCGACCATCCCTACACCACACCACGACCGCCACCCCTCCATTTCAAGTGGAAATCCGCCGTACGCTGGACGGTTCGAGTCCAGACGACCGGAGTTCGAGTGCAGACATCCGAAGAGTCACAACCAATCGATCATCTGATTTTCATCACCGTTCGATCTACGTTTCCCGAATCGCTCGCGACCCCTGACCAGTGAGGCAATTCTCGACCCGTGGGGCAACCCTCGAACCGAAAGGCAACTCCTGGCTCGAAAGGCAACTACTGACGAAAGATGATTCGCAACTCGAACGCTCTCATTCCCGGGTAACGCCGCTCACCACCGCTTTCGGGAGGTTTCTATTGCGCAACGTCTGACGTAGGTTTAAGTAGATGGGGTATAACTGTTCGCGCAACAGCCCCAATACCGGCCCCAGTCGCCGATAGTGGGGTCTGGGAGGAAAGGATGGGATTGTTCACGAACCTGAAAGACAGCGTTTCCCGCGTGACGGACAAGCTCTTCTCCGCACAGGAGCCAAAGCGTATCGGCATCTACGGCCCGCCAAACGCCGGCAAGACGACCCTCGCCAACCGCATCGCTCGCGATTGGACCGGCGACGCCGTCGGGCCCGAGAGTCACATTCCACACGAAACCCGGCGGGCCCGCCGGAAAGAAGACGTCGAGATCGAGCGCAACGGCAAGACCGTGACCATCGACATCGTGGACACGCCGGGCGTGACGACGAAGGTCGACTACGAGGAGTTCCTCGACCACGACATGGAGAAAGACGACGCCGTGCGTCGGTCCCGCGAGGCCACCGAGGGCGTCGCGGAGGCGATGCACTGGCTCCGCGAGGACGTCGACGGGGTCATCTACGTACTCGACAGCACGACCGATCCGTTCACGCAGGTCAACACCATGCTCATCGGCATCATCGAGAGCCAGGACCTGCCGGTTCTCATCCTCGCCAACAAGACCGACCTCGAGGAGTCGAGCGTCCAGCGCATCCAGAACGCCTTCCCGCAACACGAGACCATCCCGCTGTCGGCGCTGGAGGGCGACAACATGGACGAAGTGTACGAGAAGATCGCGGAGTACTTCGGGTGATATCATGCCGGAAGTGAAAGGGAACGGTCCCAACGGCGACGGCCCGAACGGCGACGCCCCGGACGACGCGGGCGGCGTCCAGATCGACCTCATCGGTGCCGACCGGATGGCGAACATGGCCGCGATGGAGAAGATCCGGATGATCCTCGACGGGGTGCGGGACAACAACATCGTCATCCTCGAGACGGGCCTGTCGCCCGACGAGGAGAGCAAGCTCATCGAGGTGACGATGACCGAGATCAGCCCGGACGAGTTCAACGGCATCGAGATCGAGACGTACCCGCGCTCGGAGACGACCGACCAGAGCTTCCTCGACCGGCTGATGGGCAACGAGTCCACCCAGAAGCTCACCGTCATCGGCCCGGCGAACCAGATCGAGACGCTCCACAAGGACGAGAACCTCATCAGCGCGCTCGTCTCCCGGAAATAACACCTCATCGCAACTAATACCCCACCAGTAACCTATGCCCCACCAGTGTACCTCCTGCGGGCGGACGTTCGCGGACGGCTCGAAGGAGATGCTCTCGGGCTGCCCCGACTGCGGCGGCAACAAGTTCCAGTTCAAACCCGCGGAGGCGGTGGACCGCGAGGGTAGCGGTGCCGGCGGGCGGAGCGGGGGCTCTGGCGCATCGACGCAAAAGAAGCGCCCCGCCGACGCACCCGAAACGGAGGGCGACCGCGGTCGCGGAACTACCGGCGCGACTCGCGCGACCCCCGACGCAAACAAGAAATCCGCGGATCAGAGCGCGGTCGACCGGGCGGCCGCCACGGTCCGCGACTGGGTGGGATCAGGCGGTGAATCGGGGACGGCGACAGAGACGGCGAAATCTTCCACCGAAGCGCGTAGCCAGCCCGACGACGACTCTACTGTCGCTCCGGAGGACTCGGCACAGGCCAGCGCCCGCCGTGACGTGGTGAGTCGCGAGGAACTCCCCGAGGACCCGCCGGAGAACGCGGTCCAGGCGTCAACCGGGGAGCCGACAACGGCGCGCACTTCGACCGACGGCCAGACGCCCACTGAGGGCGAAAGCGCGCCCGACGCTCCGGGCGACGCCGCGACTCGCGACGAGTCCCGACAGCCGGCTCCCGCCGACGACAACGTCGTCGACGCTCCGGACGACGAGAATCCGGGACTGGAGGACCTCCGCGAGGAACTCAACAGCCAGTTCGAGAGCATCCGCATCGAGAGTCCGGGTCAGTACGAACTCAACCTGATGGAGCTGTACGAGCGCGAGGAGTACATCATCTCACTGCAAGAGGACGGCAAGTACGTCATCGAAGTGCCGGACGCGTGGGACGCGGCGGATAGGTAGGCGAATTCTCGGCGGGCGGATTTCAGTCGATGGTCACCGAACGGTAGACAGACGTTCCTTTCGCTCGGCGGCGGCGCGGCACTTCTTCGGGAAGAAGCGCCGCGCCGCTTTCCACATCGAGGACCGGCAATCCGCGGGGCCTTCGCAAAACTGTTTACCGCCGACCTCGGAAATTTTCGTGTCCCATGCTGGACGCCGCCAAGCGTCGGGCGCGGGAGCTGGCGTTCCTGTTCCCGGCGGCGCTGGCCCGCCTCGGCCTGCTCGACCGCGAGAAGGGCGAGGAGGCGTTCGACCTCGCGGTCCCGGTCATGGTCACGGGCGGGATGCGCACCTTGCTCCGGGTGGCCGACTTCTTCATGGTCGGGCGCGCGATGGGCGATCAGGCGGTCGCCGCGCTCGAACTCGGCTTCCAGTACTTCTTCATCCCGTTCGGCCTCTCGCTGGGGCTGACCAGCGGCACCATCAGCGTCGTCTCGCGGTTCGAGGGCGCGGACGAGCACGACAAGGCCAACTTCGCCATCAAGCAGTCGCTCTGGCTCGCGCTCCTCGTCGCCGTCCCCATCACCGCCGCGACGTGGATGTACGCCGAGCCGATGATCGCCTTCCTGACCGACGACCCGCGCACCATCGCCCTCGGCTCGGTGTACCTCCGGATCATCATGCTCTCGGTGACGTTCCGGTTCTGGAGCATGATCGCCGCGCGGGCGCTCGCGGGCGTAGGCGACACGCGGACCCCGATGTACATCCGGCTGCTCACGCTGCCGACGAACATCTTCCTCAACGCGGTGCTCATCTTCGGGTTCGGCCCGTTCCCCGAACTGGGCGTCGAGGGCGCGGCGTGGGGCACCGCCATCGCCAACACGCTCGCGGCAGTCCTTTTCACGGGCGTCCTGCTCTCCGGGAAGTTCTCGGTCAGGATTCCGGTCCGGGGCAAGCAGTGGGACTGGTCCATCGCGACCGAGATCGTCCGCGTGGGGCTGCCCCTCGCCGGGACCCGAATCTCGCGGACGATGGGCCGATTCCCGTTCCTGATGGTGCTGACGAGCCTCGGCACGCCGGTCGTCGCGGCGTACGCCATCGGCCGGCGGGTCATGCTGCTCGCGCTGATGCCCGCGTGGGGCTACTCGACGGCCTCCTCGACGCTGGTCGGCCAGTCCATCGGAGCCGGAAACGACGCCGAGGCCGACGAGTACGGCTGGCAGACGCTCCGCATCGCGCTGGTGACCCAGCTACTCATCGGCGCGGTGCTGTTCGCCGCGGCGCGCCCGATAGCCGTCGCGTTCGGCACGGAACACGTCGATCTGACGGTCGAGTTCGTCCGCGTGTTCGGCGTCGGGGTCGCCGCCTTCAGCGTCTCGCGGACGATGCGTGGCGGGCTACGCGGCGCGGGCGACACCCGCTGGCCGTTCTACGGCACGGTCGCGGGCACGTACCTGTTCAAGCTCCCGGTCGCGTTCCTCGCGGTCGCGCCGGGGGTCGTGCTGTTCTCGGTCGGCGGCTGGTCGTTCGCGCCCGGACTCGGCTGGGGCCTGGTCGCGGTGTACGTCTCCATCCTCGGCGATATGTACCTCCGGGCCGCGGTCAACGTCTTCCGGTTCTGGACCGGCGAGTGGAAGCGCATCGCCCGCGAGTCCGGCGTCGGGGCCGGGAGCGGTGCGGACTGACGGGAGTCGTCGTGAACCGCTACCGCGAACTGGTGGACTTTAAACCCTTGCGCCCGAACGCCCGCACATGAGCACCGCAACTAAGATCGTGGTCGCGACGGTCGGACTCTCGATGCTGCTTGGCGTGGGCCTGCTGACGAACGTCTGGCTCGCGGCGTGATGTTCGAGGAACGGTCGCTGCCCGAGGACGTGGCCGAAGTTCGAGCGACACACGCGCCGGACGCGCTGGTCCTCGACGCCGCGTCGGACTTCGAGACGCTCGACCCCGAGCGCGCGGAGAACCTCGGGCTGGTCGCGGCGTCGCTGGACCCCGCGACGTACCCCGCCGAGTGGCTCCCGGAGGACGCCCCGCAGCTCCTCCGGCGGTACGCCTCGGCCGACTTTACGGTCGGGATGCCCGGCGACGGGAGCGTGGCGTGGACGCGACAGACCGAACCGCCGACAGTCATAGTCAAGCCGCGCGTGGAGGGGTCACCGGACGACTTCGTCGACTTCCTCGTCGCGGAGGCGCTGGTCGAAATCGGCACGGGACTCCCCGAGCAGTTCCTCGGCTTCTTCGAGGACCGCTACCGGGACCTCGACGCAGCGCTGCCGCTCGGCCCCAGTGGCGTCTACCAGATCGCGGCGGCACTCTACGACGCCTACCTCGGGCTCCACACGCGCGACGTGTTCACCGAGTGGGCGGACGAGCAGCCGCGACTGTTCGACGCGTGGCAGGATGCGGGCGAGCGCATCGAACCGCGACTCGCCGAGCTTCCGAAGTCGATGGCCCGCGACGAGACCGAGTTCGCCGAGGCCGCGGAGTTCGCCTGCGCCGCGGTCAAGCACGGGCTCGAACTCCCCGCGCCGTTCGCGGCGCTCGACACCGAGGCGTACCGCGATCACGGCGCGGACTACGCCGTCAAGTGGGCCGAGAAGACGTTCGCGTGAGGCCGCCGAGTGAGTCCGACAGCGGTGCGAGACTGACTGTAGAGTGAGTTTCGCGATCTCCGAGTGAATCGTGTGTTCGCGTCTCACGAAACGGTTTTGCTGGTCGATGGTGAATCACGAGTCGGGCGAGTACACGTGACCAGGGATAGACCCGCGGATTCCGGCTGGGAGGAACAGCTCTACCCCGACGCCGCCGAGGACGAAGGCGTCGAGGAGCCGACGACCGAGTGATTGGACTACTGACGACCGATTGAGCGAAGCGCTGAGGCCCGAGTGAGCGGCCCATCGAGTGAGTAGACGGCCGTGCGGACTGTCCACCGACTGCGGACGCCCCGCTGCTTCATCTGGAGATGATGACACGAATGGTAGCACTGGTGACGTGGACGACAGCGACCGCGAAGAAAAGCCAGTCAGGGAACGATGCGCTCGCCGTCGTCGTCGTACACTTCGATGGCGTCGACCGGGCAGACTCGCGCGGCCATCTTGGCGTCGAACTCGGCGTCCTCGGGGATTTCGCGGACGAACACCTGCTCGTCTTTTTCCTCGGAATCGCGGAGGTCGGCCTTGCCGTCGTCGCGGTTCTCCTCGAAAGCGTCCCACTCTGCGGTACACTGGAACATCCCGGTGCAGGTGTCGCGGTCGAACTCGATTCGCATGGCTCGACGTTTGCGGGGCACCCCCAAAGCGATGGCGGAGTCTCAGGAGACGTACTCCCGGAGTGCAGCGACGGTCGGGTCGAGGAACTCGGTCAGATTCTGCTTGCGCTCGACGCCGGACTCCCACTCGTCTGGCGTCAGGTGGTCACCGATCTCGTGGACGACGGCGCCGTCCGCACCGCGGTACTCGGCCACGGCGAGCATCGCTGCGGTCTCCATGCAGAGCGAGACGACGCCCTCCTCGGCGTAGCGCTCGATCTCGGGAATCGTCTCGCGGTACATCGCGCTGGTCGTCCACGTCGGCCCGCGGTGAGTTTCGACGCCAGTTTCGGAGAGCGAGTCGTCGAGCGCATCGACTAACTCCGGCGTCGTCCGAACCTCTTCCTCGGGCGGGAGATAGTGGTACGAGACGCCTTCGTCCCGGATCGACTGAGTGGGGAGGATGGCGTCGTTCGGCGGAATCGAGGTCTGGAGACAGCCACACCCACCGAGGATGCAGACGACCTCGGACCCGGCTGCGATGACGTTCTCGGTGACGGTCGCAGTCATCGGCGCGCCGTATCCGAAGTTCCCGACGAACCCGACATCATCGTCTAGCAGGTGGATCTCCTGACTGCGCACCAGCGGTATCGAGCCCTCTGCGCGGTCGAGGACTTCCTCGTGGAGGACGTCCTGAAAGCCGAGGACGACGGCCGGGGGTACGTCCGGGAGGCCGTCGCCCTGCTCGGCAACTGCTTCGTCCGGGGAGAACAGCGCCTCGGCGTCGTACTTATCGCCGAAGTTCGGAATCGGCATGTCACCGGGAAAACGTGGCAGCGGTAAATCGTTTCCTCCCGTGTGCCGGGCATTCTCAGGCTTTCGGAAATCCGAGCGAGATGATTCCCTGCGTGAGTTGGCGTTCCGAGAAAGTCAGCGAAGCTAGCTCCTGCTTGAGCCACGGCGTACCGCGCTGCACAGCACTGCGACCGCACCGCAACCGCCACCGCGAGAGCCTCGAACCTCCCCAGCCTCCTGCGTTGTCTGCGAACCACGTTCGCAGATCAGCGAGACGCGACGCGTCTCGCAAGCCTCAGTCGCTTCGCTCCACTGCGCTACTCGTCCCTCGCGCGCTTGGGCGGGGCGCATGAACGCGCTCCGCCAGCACGCGCCAGGTCGGAAGATTCGTCGAGCGCACGCCGAACCAACTCGGTCAACCATCGCAAAGGTCGAACTCACCCCATCGCCCGACCCGACAGTTTAAACCAGAAGACGAGCCAAAGACGGAGTAATGAACCAGTTCGTCTCCCTCCGCCGGCGGTGGTCGGCGTGAGCGTCGAGATCGCCGACATCGACGGCCTCCCCGAAGGCGTCGCCGAGCACTTCCGCGAGCAGGGCATCGAAGAGCTGTACCCACCGCAGGGCGAGGCCGTCGAGGCCGGAATCTCCGAGGGCGAGAGCGTGGTCGCCAGCGTGCCGACTGCCAGCGGGAAGACACTTATCGCGGAGTTGGCGATGCTCACGAGCGTCGCCCGCGGCGGCAAGGCCCTCTACATCGTCCCGCTACGGGCCTTGGCCAGCGAGAAGAAGGCCGAATTCGAGGAGTTCGAGCAGTACGGCGTCGACGTGGGCGTCTCGACCGGCAACTACGACAGCGACGGCGACTGGCTCGCGAGCAAGGACATCGTCGTCGCGACCAGCGAGAAGGTCGACTCGCTCGTCCGGAACGGCGCGCAGTGGGTCGACGACCTGACCTGCGTGGTCGCCGACGAGGTCCACCTCGTGGACGATTCGCACCGCGGCCCCACGTTGGAAGTCACCCTCGCGAAGCTCCGGAAGCTCAACGACCAGCTCCAGACGGTCGCACTCTCGGCCACGGTGGGCAACGCCGACGAGATCGCCGACTGGCTCGACGCCACCCTCGTCGACTCGACGTGGCGACCCATCGACCTCCAGAAGGGCGTCCTCTACGGGCAGGCGCTCCACCTCGACGACGGCTCGAAGAAGCAGATCTCCAGAGGCAACGAGAAGGCCACCGCCGCGCTGGTGGAGGACACCCTCACCGACGAGGGGTCGAGCCTCGTCTTCGTCAACTCCCGGCGGAACGCCGAGGCCGCGGCCAAGCGCCTCGCGGACGTGACCCGCGACTACCTCGACCCCGAGGAGCGCGACCGACTGCGCGAGATCGCCGCCGAGATCCGCGACGCCAGCGACACCCAGACCAGCGACGACCTCGCCGACGCCGTGGCGAAGGGCGCGGCGTTCCACCACGCGGGGCTCGCGAGCGACCACCGCTCGCTCGTCGAGGACGCCTTCCGGGAGCGACTCGTGAAGGTAATCTCGGCGACGCCGACGCTCGCGGCGGGGGTCAACACCCCGAGTCGGCGGGTCATCGTCCGGGACTGGCGGCGCTACGACGGCGACGTCGGCGGGATGGCCCCGCTCGACGTGCTCGAGGTCCACCAGATGTTCGGCCGCGCGGGCCGCCCGGGCCTCGACCCGTACGGCGAGGCGGTGCTCATCGCCAACAGCCACGACGAACTGGACGAGCTGTTCGACCGCTACGTCTGGGCCGACCCCGAGCCGGTTCGGTCCAAGCTCGCGGCCGAGCCCGCGCTCCGGACCCACATCCTCGCCACGGTCGCGTCGGGGTTCGCCGACAGCGAGGACGAACTCGTCTCGTTCCTCGAACGCACGCTGTACGCGACCCAGACCGACGAGACCGGGCGGCTCGAAACCGTCACGGACAACGTGCTCGAGTATCTCGAACGCAACGAGTTCCTCGAACGCGAGGCCGACGGCGGACTGCGTGCGACCGGTCTCGGCCACCGCGTCTCCCAGCTGTACGTCGACCCCATGAGCGCCGCGGAGATAATCCACGGCCTGCGCGCGGCCGACGACCGTCCGACCGCGCTCGGGCTCTACCACCTCGTCGCGCGCACGCCGGACATGTACGAACTGTACCTCCGGTCTGGCGACCGCGAGGAGTACACCGAACTCGCCTACGAGCGCGAGCCCGAGTTCCTCGGGTCGATGCCCTCGGAGTTCGACGACAACGCGTTCGAGGACTGGCTGTCGGCCCTGAAAACCGCCCGGCTGCTCGAAGACTGGGCCTCGGAGCTCGACGAAGACGACATCACCGAGCGCTACGGCGTCGGACCGGGCGACATCCGCGGGAAGGTCGAGACCGCCGAGTGGCTGCTCAACGCCGCGGAGCGACTCGCCGGCGAACTCGACCTCGAATTCGGCGCAGCAATCCGCGAGGCCCGCAAGCGCGTCGAGTACGGCGTCCGCGACGAACTCCTCGACCTCGCGGGGGTCAGGAACGTCGGCCGCAAGCGTGCTCGCCGGCTGTACGAGGTGGGCATCGAGAGCCGGGCCGACCTCCGCGAGGCCGACAAGTCGGTCGTGCTCGGCGCGCTCCGCGGCCGGCGCAAGACCGCCGAGAGCATCCTGGAGAACGTGGGCCGCAAGGACCCCGACCTCGAAGGCGTCGAAGCGGACGGCGACGCGACCGCGGAGGCCACCACCGCCACAGGGAGCGACGACGGCGGCCAGCAGAGTCTGGGTGACTTCGAGTGACCGACGAAATTCGGGATGGTCCGAAGTTCGTCGCCGGTCGCGCCGAAATCGAGGACCTCGACGCGTTCCTCGCGGAAATAGACGAAACCGCCGACGAGTTCGACTGCGCGGTGCAGGCGTTCGACGCCGACTACGTGGTCGGGGAGGACCACCTCCGCGCCGCGGTCGAGCGGGCCGACCGGGCGTTCGACCGGGGCGAGAACGTGGCCCGCGAGCGCGCGGTCGAGATCCTGCTGTACGCCGCTGGCCGCCGGCAGATCGACCGGGCGCTCCGGATGGGCGTCTCCGAGGGCGAGAACCGCGTGGTCGTCGTCGTCCACAGTCCCGAGGGTGACGACTCCGCCGAGTTGGCAGCAGCCGAAACGGTTCGGGATCTGCTCGCGCCTGCGTCCGCGGCCGCATCCGCGGATGCGGCCGCGGACGCGGGCGCGAGCGAGGGTTCGGCGGGCGCGAGCAGTTCTGCAGGCGCGAACACGGCCGCCAGTGCGGACGAAGATTCGCGCAGTGCTGCGGCCGCGAGTGCGTCCGCGGATGCGCCCGCGGCCGACCGCATCGACCGAGGGGCGGTTCGGGAGTTCTTCGACGTGAGCGAGGCCGAACTGGCCGCGACCGACGCGACGCTCGGGGACCTCGTGCGCGAGCGCGTGGCGCTGCTCAACGTGGAGAAGTAATACGAAAGGAAGATTACTGACCACTCGCCGTCCCAGCCGCGACTTTCCCGGGGAGTCAGGGAGCAGGACTGTCCTACTGTGACTCCGTGCGGGTCATTCGTCGATACGCGACGTACAGCCCGACGAGAGCTGTCGCCAGCTCCACGACGGCTTTCGCCGTCTGAAGAGCGGTCGTCGGTTCGACGGTGACCACGACTGGGTAGGACGTGGTCATTTCTGTCACCGCTCGTAGCAGTTCCGATTGACATATTCCGTCTACTGGGTGAAAATATGACTATATCGACTCGATGTTGGCGTACCTCCCTACTCGGAATATTGCCTGGTTATGAGAAAGAGACGAACATCCTACGGAATTCGCACGAAAAAAGCATCAGTGTGTGCGGTGACACAGTGATGCCACGTCCTACCCACGAAAAAATACTATCTGGCTACTAATAGAGTTTACCTTGTGAGAAGTCGATGCTCACGAAAACCGACCCAGCCAGCAGGGTTACGGACGTCAGGACCGAACTCACGAGTATGACCGACTACGACCCGGACCCCGAGAC
Source organism: Halorussus litoreus (assembly GCF_003382685.1). GTDB lineage: Archaea > Halobacteriota > Halobacteria > Halobacteriales > Haladaptataceae > Halorussus > Halorussus litoreus. The sequence continues at coordinate 63,959 of NZ_QLVG01000041.1, forward strand.
GGAGCAACAGCACGCCCGCGAGCGACAGCACGAGCGCACCGAGAGCGTGGAGGGGATGCTCGGCGAGGCCGGTGAGATGCTCGGCGAGCACAAGTACCCCGCGACCAGCGAGGAACTCGCCACCGAGTACGGCGACCAGCCGCTCGACCTCGCGAACGAGACGGAGTCGCTGGGCAGCGTGTTCAACCGGCTCGTCGACGAGCGTTTCGAGTCGGCCGACGAGGCCCGCGAAGCCGTCTACGGCGAGATCACCGGCGAGGCCGCAGGACCGGAGGAGTACAACGACCAGCGCGACCTCGAATCGCTCGACGACGCCGAGGTCGACGCGGAGTCTGACGTGAACTCGAACTGATCGGCCGGCCGTTCTCGCGCGGTCCGTCGCCGTAACTCGGCCGTCTCTCCAGTCGAAACGAGGGGGTTGGTCAGACGGGGGCCGGGAGTCGTTCCGGGACGAGAAATGCGAAGAGGGTCGAGTAGTCCCACCAGGATTCGAACCTGGGTCGAAGCCCCCAGAAGGCTTCAGGATTGGCCACTACCCCATGGGACTGCAAACTTGCGTACTCGTCGGGGGAATGTAAGCGTTGCGCGTTCGCTCTCCCGTGCTACGGATTCGCACTCTGCCGTGGATGGTCCCCTAACGAATCCAATTTACTCCTCGTCCGTGTACAAATCAACACCTACTTGCCCGCTCAGTCGGCACGTTCGTGTATGTACGTCGGACGTTTCGTCGTCGTCGGACCGCAGGTCGCAGCGTATCGCGTCTCCTCGCGGTCGTTCCCGAATCGCCGGATCGTCGAGCGCGAGAACGCCCTCACGGTCGCCCCGACCGAGGACGCCCCGGAGACCGACAACCCGTACGTCTCCTACAACTGCGTCCGCACGGTCGAACGCGACGCGGGCGAGGCCGCGGTCGTCGGTAACGGCTCGCACGTCGACCCGATCACCGAGAAACTCGGCCTGGGCTACCCCGCGCGCGACGCGCTCGCCGAGAGTCTGCTGGCGCTCGACTACGAGAAGGACGACTACGACACGCCCCGCATCGCGGGGATCCTCACGGGCGGGGCAGACGACGATACCGCGGCGACCGCCTACGTCGGCACCGTCCGCAGGGACGCGCTACTCGTCCGCGAGGTCGCGGAACCGACGCTCGTGGCGACCTACGAGAAGGACGCGCCCGAGGCGTTCGAGTTCGCAGCCGAGACCGCCGCCGACGCCGCGCGCGAGGCCTACGACCTCGACTTCGAGCACTCGGTCTGTGCGGCGGGGGTCGCGCGAACCGACGACGGGGTCGAGACGGCGGTCGTGAACGGGAACTGAGGTTGCGCTGAATCGCCTGTTGTACGGAAATTGAGCTCGGCGACAGTGACTGGAATTAAGTTCCGGGCGGCCGAACGCTCCGGTATGAACGTCGGCATTCTCTCGGACATCCACTCGAACAGGGTCGCGTTCGAGGCGGTCCTCGACGACCTCCCGGACGTGGACGCGCTCGTCTGCGCGGGCGACGTGGTCGGCTACAACCCGTGGCCCGCCGAGTGCGTCGAGATGGTCCGCGAGCGCGCGATTCCGACCGTGATGGGCAACCACGACCGCGCGGTAGCGACGGGCACCGCGTTCGAGTTCAACCCGATGGCGAAGGCCGGGGTCGAGCACGCCGAAAAGCGACTCTCCGAGGAGCAGCGCGAGTGGCTGGCCGACCTTCCGGACGAGCGCCGGGCGTTCGACGGTCGGCTGAAGATCGTCCACGGCCACCCCGACGACCCCGACCACTACACGATGCCCGACGAGTTCTCGGCCGACCTGCTCGACGACGAGGACGTGCTCGTGATGGGCCACACCCACGTCCAGCACCACGAAATCTACGACGACGGCGTGGTGGTGAACCCCGGAAGCGTGGGCCAGCCCCGCGACGGCGACCCCCGGGCGGCCTACGCGGTGGTCGACCTCGACGACCGCTCGGTCGAGGAGCACCGCGTACTGTACGACACCGACGCGGTCCGGGACGCGGTGGAGGACGCGGGACTGCCGAGCCAGATCGGTCGTCGGCTGCTTCACGGGAAGTAGAGGGGGAATCCCGCCACAGTCCTCGGAGTCGCCGGAAGAATTGGGCTGCTGGAAAGTACGGAATCGCCGGAAGAAAACGGCGGAGTTACGCGATCTCGTCGTACTGCTCGGAGAGCTTGTCGGCGGCTTCGCCGAGCTGCTCGCGCTCGTACTCGGTCAGGTCCCACTCGACGACCTCCTGGACGCCGCCCTCGCCGAGCTTGACGGGGACGCCGAGCGCGACGTCGTCGTGGCCGTACTCGCCGTCGAGCTTGATCGACCCGGGGAGGACCGCGCCCGTGTCGCGGACGATGGCCTCGACCATGTGCGCGACGCCCGTGGCCGGACCCCACTCGGTCGCGCCCTTCTTCTCGATGACGTTCATCGCGCTGGTCTGGAGTTCGTTCAGAATCTCCTCCTTCTCGTCGTCGCTGAACTCGGGGTCCTTGCCGTTCGCGCGGACCTTCGAGAACACCGGAACCTGCGCGTCGCCGTGCTCGCCCAGAATCGTCGCCTCGACGTTGCTGACGGGTTCGTCGAAGCGCTGGCTCAGCACGTAGCGGAACCGCGCGGAGTCGAGCCGACCGCCGAAGCCGACGACCTGCTCGCGCGACCGCTCGCCGGTCTCGTAGAGGTGGCGGTTCAGCAGGTCGACCGGGTTCGAGGTGGTGACGGTCACGAAGTCGTCGTTGTACTCGGCGACCGACGAGCCGATGTCCTCCATGATGGGCGCGTTGTCGCCCGCGAGGTCGATGCGGGTCTGGCCGGGCTGGCGCGGGATGCCCGCGGTGATGACCACCACGTCCGACCCCTCGGTGGCCGAGTAGTCGCCCTGCCGGACGACGGTGTTCGAGTCGTACGCGATGCCGTGGTTCACGTCGGCGGCCTGCCCCACGGTGTCGTCCTCCTTGTCGGGGATGTCCACCAGTACCAGTTCGTCAGCCACGTCCCGGAGCGCGATGTTGTACGCCGCCGCGGCCCCGACGGTTCCGGCCGCGCCGACAACGCTGATTTTCGTCATACCACGTAAAATACCGCCCGCAAAACCGTTAAGCGCTTCGGAACGGCCGAAAAACGGCCACAGATGTCGGCACGCGACGACCGAGGTTTCGACGACTGACGTTCTCTGACGGGAAACGCGACGACGGGAACTTTTTCGGTTCGGACTCCCATCTACTCCACATGAGCAGCGACGATGTGAGCGACGACTCGGGATTCGACAAGGAGGCCGAGCGCGAGAAGCTCCGGGAGAAGTACGGGCAGGACGACGACCGGGAGAACACCCGTCGGATGAGCGAACTCCTGCTGCAAGGGGCGACCATGACGGGCAAGCACTGCAACCAGTGTAGCGACCCAATCTTCCGGTACGACGGCCAGGAGTTCTGCCCGAACTGCCAGAGGGAGGCCGAGGGCGGCCGGGCTGGCGGGGCGAACGGCGGGTCGCCCACGAACGGTTCGCCGGAAGGCGAATCAGCCGAAGCCGGGACGGCCGAGGGCGGCTCCGCGGAGTCGCCCTCGGCAGCGAGCGGTGGCTCGGGGGAACCGGCGACCGGCGACGGGACCGCCGCGGGGACCGGTGATCGCGTGGCCGACGTGCGACGCGAGGACACCGACGACGAGCCCCGCGTGGAGATCGAGGGCGTCCGGGTTGCCGACGACCACGTCGACCGCTCGAACCTCCGCGATCCGCCGTCACAGCAGGGCGGGGACGCTCACGCGGCCAACTCCTCGGGTCGTGGACACTCGTCGGGCCATGAACGCGACTCCTCACGGCCTGCGCGCGGCCGTCGCGAGCACGCTCGCGACGGCCGCGCGCATGGGGCGGAGGACCGCGCGCATCGAGCGAACGACCGGGCACCCGTGGCCGACAACCGCCCACAGGGGGCCGACGACCTCGGTACCGCCCGGGAGTCGCTGGTCCGTACGCTCACCGACCTCTCACGCCGGGCCGAGGACACCGACGATGCGACCCACGCCCGCGAACTACTCGCGGCGACCCGCGAGGCGGCCGAGGCGCTCGCCGCGCTCGACCGGGCGAATCGGTAAGACGATTCGGTCGCTACCGCTGCTCGTCTTCTCGCTCGGTTCTCGAAGAAGAATCGGATCCGGTCAGCGCGTCCGGAGTCGTCGACTACCGTTCGGTCGCTCCGGCTGTACGGGTCTCGCTCGTGGCGGACTGGCGCGGCTCCGCGAGCGACTCGACCCTCTCCCAGGCGGACAGTCGCTCGACATCGGGTGCTCTCGCGGTCTCGTGCTGCGGGTCGCCGTACAGCGTCTGTTCGTCGCGCTCCGCATCGACCTCGTGGCACGGGTCCCCGTACAGTCGGCGCTCGTCGAAGGTCCGAGCCGGACTGGTTTCGGACTCGCCGAGGTCCGAGTCGAGACGTTCCGTCCCGTCATCGGTGGAAGGCGATTCGAACATGTTTACTCGGTACCTACTCGACGACCCGTTCGGGCTTAACTCACCACGGCCGTTTCGCTGGGTTTCGACCGAAAACGCGGGATTAAACGCTCCCTAACCGGAACAACAGGGAGTTTCCACTGAGGTAGGACGAGGTTTCCCGGTGCCAGAATTCGGGGCCCGTCCAGAGGTAACGATTGGTTTCACCGACGGTTCCGACCGTTCCAGCCGAATAATTCCGCTACTCCTCGGAACGAGGGGCTCCGTCACTCCTCGTACTCGCTGCCGACGACCTCGCGGATGCGGTCGGCAGTCACCTGCCCCACGCCGTCGACTTCCAGCAGGTCGTCCTCGCGCGCGGTCATCACGGCTTCGACGGTCTTGAACTCCGCCAGGAGCGCGCGAGCGGTCACGGGGCCGATGTCGGCGATAGACGACACCACGTACTCCTGCTGCTCGGTCAGCGTCTTGCTCGACTTCTCGCCGTGGACCGATAGTTCGCGGTCGTCCTTGTCCTGCTCGCGGGTCGCAACCACCTCTAGCAGGTCGGCGGTATCGTCTTCGCCGTCGGTCCGGAGGACGCTCGCGCCGAAGTCGACCGCCAGCGAGGCGAGCGCGCCGCGGACCGCGTTGGGGTGGACGTTGCGCTCCTCGTAGAGCCCCTCGCCCTCCAGAATCAGTACCGGCCGAGAGTAGTGACGACTGGCGTCGCCCAGTTGCTCGAACATCGAGCGGTCGCCGCCGGTCAGCGTGTCGAGGAAGTCGGTGACCGACTTGCGCTCGACGACTACCCGGTCGCTCAGCACGTAGTCGCCGACCGACAGGGTTTCGAGTCGCGTCTCGATGCCCTCGCGGGTCGAGAGGTCCCGCGCGATGGAGGAGTCGAGTTCGCGCTGGTCGGCCACGATCTCGACCGTCCCGTCGTCGGGCCGCGCGGTGGCAACCACGCTCTCGGTTTCCTCCACGTCTTCGACTTCTTCGGCGTCGGTGGTGGCCTCCACGTCGTCCGTCTCGGCGTCGTCGGCTTCGTCGTCGTTGGCCTCGGCGTCGTCGGCTTCCTCGCCGTCGCTCGCGCCGAACGACTGCAGCCCGGGCTGCAGTCGTTCGGCGCGAGCCGACTCGCCGGGGTCGGGGCCGCCGGTGCCGTCGCCGTTGGACTCCCCGGTTTCGCGCTCGCTGGCGTCCCCGCCGGAACTCCCCGGCGTGTCGAAGTCGGCGAGCTGCTTCTGGGAGTCGTCGAGCTCCTCCTCGACCTCGCCTGCGACGCCCTTGAGCTGGCGGAGTTCGGACTCCATCTCGTCTTCGCGGCGCTTCGAGATCCAGAAGTACGCCTCGTCGCGGGTGTCCTCGGCGAGCAGGACCGCGACCCGGCCCTCGGCCTGTCGGCCGGTCCGGCCTTTGCGCTGGATCGAGCGGATGGCTGTCGGCACCGGCTCGTAGAACAGCACGAGGTCGACCTCGGGCACGTCCAGCCCCTCCTCGGCGACCGAGGTCGACACCAGCACCTCGAACTCGTTGGCCTTGAAGCGGTCGAGGGTGTCCTGCTGCTGGTTCTGGGTCATCCCGTCGCTGCCCTCCTTGTCGCCCTGCCCGACGAACCGCTGGGCGTCGAAGTGCTGGCCGAGGAAGTCGGTGAGGGCCTCGGCGGTGTCGCGGGACTCGGTGAACACGATGACGCGCTCGCCGTCCTCGATGCCGAGCGTCTCCGCGATGCGCATCCGCGCACGGGAGTACTTCGGGTGGAGATCGTCGTACGTCTCGGCTCTCCGCATCGCTTCCTTGACTCTGGGCTCGGAGACGAACCGCTGGCTGGCCTTCGACGCGCCCGACGACCGGGCGGCGTTGCGCTGGCGCTCGAAGTAGCGTTCGAGCGCCTCGACGCTCTGGGTCTCGACGTACGTCACCGCGGTCCGGAGCTTCCGGATCTCGGCCAGCGCCGACATCCCCTGGAACCCCTCCGACTGGTCGTTGTCGATGAGCTGCTGGAGTTCGGCCCGCATCTTCTTGAGGTCGGTCTCCGAGAGGTCCGCGCTGGTCTTGCGCGTGATGCCGAGTTCCTTGAGCTTCTCCAGCCGGTCCTCGATGACCTCGTTGAGCGCGTCCCGGATCTCCAGAATCTCGTCGGGGAGTTCGACGCGCTCCCACTCGACGTCGGTGTCGTGGGTGTAGTCGTCGACGTCGCTGTCCTCCTCGGTCATCACCTCCACGTTTCGGATGCCGAGGTTCTCACAGACCGTCAGGATCTCCTCCTCGTCGCCGCCCGGCGACGCGCTCATCCCGGTGACGAGAGGGTTCTCGGCGTCCTGGTGGTAGCGCTCGGCGATGTAGTTGTACGCGTAGTCGCCGGTCGCGCGGTGGCACTCGTCGAAGGTGAGATGGGTCACGTCGCGCAGGTCGACCCGACTCCCGACGAGGTCGTTCTCGACGACCTGTGGCGTCGCGATGACGATGCGGGCCTCGTCCCACAACGCCGCGCGGTCGTCGGGCGACACCTCGCCCGTGAACATCACGATCTCGTCGTCGGGAATCCGGAGGGCGTCGCGGTAGAAGTCGGCGTGCTGCTGGACGAGGGGTTTGGTCGGCGCGAGGAACAGCGACTTGCCCCCCGCGTCCGCGAGCCGTTCGGCGGTCACCAGCAGGCTCACCGTGGTCTTGCCGAGGCCGGTCGGCAGACAGACCAGCGTGTGGCGGTCCTTCGCCGAGCCCGCCAGCTGGAGCTGGTACATCCGGCGCTCGATGAACCCCGGTTCGAGGAGTTTGTGGTCCACGTACTGCTGCTCGCCGGTGGTCGCCATTCGTGAACCCGTTAGTCGTCCTCCGATTAAAGGGTTCGCGTTGCGTGGTGAAAGTGAAGCGCCGGCGGTGTCGGTCTGACGCCGACGGCCG